>JAPHUD010000040.1 GCA_026196775.1 Flavobacteriales bacterium | reverse complement strand
TGGAAAAAACAGCATTTCTATTGTTACACCTGAACCTACTGGAATAAACTGCCAAAATGGTGGAAACAAAATTGACGTTGGTACTGATGATAATGGAGACAATATTCTTCAACCACTTGAAATTGATTTTACTTACTATGTTTGTAATGGAGATAGTGGTGCAACAGGTTTAGGTGTAAATTGGTTAGGAAATGGAACTAACTTCCCTCCTGCACCTAACAATGAAAATGATGCATTTTATCACTCTACTAATAATACCTCTTACATTTATAACGGCACAACTTGGGACACCTTAGTCTCAGGAAATGTTGGTTCTGCAGGGTTTTGGTCTCAATCAGGAAATACTATTTATAATAATAACAACTCCAACTCAGGAAATGTAAGTATAGGTTCAACCTTATCTTTAAGTAAGCTTACAGTTGCTTCAACCGACTCTACAATTGCAAGTTTTATTGGTAACGATCCTAATATAGCAGTAGTTTCTGTTATAAATGCAAACACAACTGGATCTTCGGGAGTCGCTTTTGTTAATGGCAGTAATTCAAATGCTTATATAGGTTATTCCCCTTCGAATAAAACCTTATCTGTAATAAATGGTGTCACAGATGGTCATATTTTTATAAACTCTGATAGTACAATAGTTAATCAAACTTTAGTTATCGCAAATCAAGCTCAAAAAATTGCCAATCAGGCACAAACTGCTATATATAACAACACAGACACTATTTATAATTACTCCTCTACAGGTCCAATTATCAACGCTAATTCAGGGTCTTTTTTAACAGATTCTTTATATGTTCTTGGAAATAATTTTTTAAATACCAACTGGATTTTAGCTAATGATGGAACTGGTCAAGCAAAATGGACAGATCCAAATACACTCGGGTTAGGTAACGACAACTGGGGTACACAAGTTGTAATTTCAGATGCAACACTAAACGGAAATGGAACTGCAGCTAATCCTCTTGGTGTAAATGGTGTTTTAACTGATAATCAAGATTTATCTTTAACAGGAAACACCTTATCATTAACCAACGACCCAACTCCAGTAGATTTATCTCCTTATTTAGATAATACAGATGCTCAAACATTATCTATTAATGCTAATATACTTTCAATCTCTAATGGTAATACTGTTACCTTACCATCTTCTCCTTGGACAAAAACAGGTACAACTTTACACCCTGCAATAATTGGAGATAATGTTGGTATTGGAACCGTTAACCCAACAAACAAACTTCATATAACCAATAATGTAACAGGACATATTACAAAAATAGAGAACACAAATGTTTCTGGTCCTTCCTCAATTTCATTTCAAGATAATTTAGCAGCTGAAATGCTATTCATAGGATATGCAAATACAAGTTATAGTCTTTTTCCTGGTAATTCTTTTATTAACTCCGTTAGTGATTTGGTAATTGGCACACAAAATACCGAAAGGATGAGAATTAACACAGCAGGTAATGTTGGTATTGGTACTTCTACTCCTTTAGCTAAACTTCACGTAGAAGAAAATGCTTCTGCTGTAATGATGTTGAAAGAAGTTGTCCCAACAAATGGTGCTGCCTTTGTCATGGAAAGTATGAATCAATACGTATTACTTTCTAATGAATCAGGGACTTTTAGAATAGAAAATGCTACTAACTCTCTTCAACCTTTTAATATAAATCCTTCAGGACAAGTAGGAATTGGAGGGAATGCTTTCCACTCTGCATTAGATGTTCATGGGAAAATCACCATGAGAAACGGGGCTACCAACGGTTATATCCCAGTATCAGATGCTAATGGAACAATGACATGGACTGACCCTAATACTGTACTTACTTTACCTACTGCATTATGGAGTCTAAATGGTACTGATATTTACAACAATAACAGTGGTAATGTAGGTATAGGAACATCTGCACCAAATGTTGCCCTACATATACAAGGAACAAATACATCAACAACACTAAATGCCTATGGAGGTTCTCCAGAAACAGCTTTGAGATTGTTCAATACAGATATGACTCCAAATAATTTTTCTAGTATTGCTTTTACAACCATGCTATCAAATTCAGCAAGTGCTGAAATGGGTAAAATTGTTGTTCAAAATGTTAATCATACAATTGGATCCGTTCAAGGTGATATGGTATTTATGACCAGAAATTCTTCAAACCTTAATGAAGTGATGAGAATTACTGGAAATAGCAATGTAGGTATTAGAACAACAACTCCCACAATGAATTTACATATTGGAGGAACTAATGGTATAATGATAAACGCAGCCAGTAGTACTGGTAATATTGGTGGTTTAGCTTTTAGAGAGGGTTACACTACAATAGCTCGTCCGTTTCATCTAGGAATTGTTACTTATGACCATAGTTCAGGAGGAACTGGATTTTCTGATGGATTAGTAGTTTCAGGTTACGATGGTATTGCATTTACAACCGATAATTCAGCAACATCAACCACAACATTATCAAATGTAAGAATGTTTATCAACCAAGCAGGTAATGTTGGTATCGGAACATCTACACCGTCTCAAAAACTAGATGTTGATGGTGGTGGCAGTATTGAAGTAGATGGAGAATACACTTACGAAACTCCTAAAACTCATTATTATTCTGTTGCTGGTAATTCATTTGTAGGAACACGAGAAGGATTAGATTTATGGAATGCTTCATTAAATCTTATTTATGGGCAATGGAGTTCTGGCTCTGGAACATATCCTATAGCTGTAGCTCCGATAAATTTACCTGATGATGCAGTCATAACTGATGTTACTGCTTATATCTATGATAATGACGGAACTATTACCTATCAACCTCGAATTTACTTATACACAATTTACATGGCCACTGGGTCTTATGGAATAGTTGGAAGTGGTACATTACCTGGTAATTCAGCATCAACTACCCCTCAAGCGTTATCTATTACAACCAATCATACTGTTAACAACCAAAATGCTTACTATTTAAAATTTCAAAGTGAAGGAAATGCTGGAAGTAACATTAGATTATATGGTGTTAGAATAACCTATACTGTAAACAAAGCTGATTAATAACTGATTAATCCATTAAAAATGAAAAAAATACTCTACTTATTCATCTTATTCTCCTTAGGAGCAACTGCCCAAACCACTATTTCACGTCAAGTAATTGGTACTACGGGTGGCTATCAAACAGGTGCTAACATTACACTTTCTTCCACAATTGGAGAAGCTACTGTACAAACCCTATTTTCAACCTCTAAAATTCTAACACAAGGTTTTCAACAACCCGAAACTACTACTGATTCTATTGTTACTTATGAAGTAATTAACGAATCGTGTAGAGGAGCTCAAAATGGTTCAATTTTTATTTCTAACGTATTAGGCTGTTCTGGCCCATACCAATTGATTATTATGGCTATTGATGACAGCGTAACCATTTGGGAAGCAGATAAGCTCTCCACAGGAACCTATAATGTAGAAATTACTGGAAACAATTGTTCTTATAACACACAAATTACTGTTGGAATTGATAATGATGAAGATTGTTTATTAAAATTCTATTCTGGAATTACACCTAACAACGATGGTAAAAACGATGTATGGATTATAGAAAATATCGACCAATTCCCTGAAAATGTTGTGAAAATATTTAACCGTTGGGGAGAAGAAGTATGGTACGGAGAAAATTACGATAATACAACAGTTGTTTGGGACGGAAGTAATAAAGGAGGAGATTTACTCTCAAGTTCCACTTATTTTTATATTGCTGATGTAGACGGAACTATTTATAAAGGCTGGGTAGAAATAACAAGGTAATTTACAATTAATAATGAATAATTGAAAATGAAAAAAACACTACTAATACTAACGTTTATAATAAGCTTACAGGGTTTTGCTCAACAAGATCCTCAGTACAGTTTATATATGTTTAACCCTTTAGGCGTAAATCCCGGTTATGCTGGTAGCCGAGATGCTATTAGTGGCGTACTTGTCCACAGAAGTCAATGGGTTGGTTTAGATGGGGCACCCACAACACAAGTTTTGTCTATTCATTCTCCATTAAAAAACCAAAATATGGCATTGGGTTTCCAGTTAATTAATGATAAAATTGGACCAAGAACTACCCAAGATATCTCTTTGGTTTATGCTTATAAAATTAAATTAGGCAAAGGGAAGTTAGCTTTTGGATTGCGTGGTGGAATTTTAAATTATCAATATGATTGGGCTAAAATTGAATACCGTGACCAAGATGATGCTATTCCAACTACCGCCAACGAAAGTTTTATTTTGCCCAACTTCGATTTTGGAGTTTATTACAATACCAATAAATTTTATGCAGGAATTTCTTTTGACCACCTCAATAAACCCGAATTTAAACTTTCTGTTGTTGATACAGCAACATCTGTTGCTAGAAAATACATTAACGGAACAGCAACAGTTGGTAGAGCTTTTGGTTTAACTGAAAAACTTACATTAAAAACTTCTGCCATAATGAGAGGTCAAAACAAACAAGGCTTTCTCGATATTAATGCCAGTATGTTGTTTAATAATAAATTTCTATTCGGTATAACGCTAACCTCTCGTCAAACACTCATTTTCCTAACAGAGTTTAACATCTCTTCCCAATTTAAAATAGGCTACGCTTATGATTATACCGCTACACAACTTTCTAACGGAGGTTCTCACGAAATTTTTATTGGCTACGATTTTCTTAAGCATAAATCACAAGTTGTTTCACCTAGATATTTTTAATAACGAAGATAGATGATTTTAAAATATTACTTTTCTTTTATAACGTTTTTAGTAATAACTGTTTCATGTTTTGCTCAACTTAAAAAAGCCAATGGCTATTTTGAGCTAACCAACTACCCTGAAGCAATAAAATATTACGAAAAAACATTAAAAAAAGACCCAAATAATGCTGAGGCTTTAAGAAACATTGCTTTTTCTCATAAAAAACTTAAAAATTATACCGCAGCTGAAGAATATTATCAAAAAGCAACTTCTCTTGGAAATGTATTAGCTTCAGACCATTTACACTATGGACAGGTATTAAAAAACAATAACAAGCCTACTGAGGCAAAAAAACAATTCAAATTATTTTTAGAAAAGGAACCTAACAGCTTTTTAGGAAAAGTATTACTGAATTCTATAGAAGAAATTACCGTTTGGGAAAAAGAAGATAAAGCTTTTGAAATAAATTTGGTTGAAAACATCAATTCTAAGTACTCAGATTTTTGTGCTTTGGTTTATCAGGATGCTCTTATTTTTATTTCTGAAAGACAAGTAGACTTTGTAAATGAAAAAACTAACAGTTCAACTAACAGACCTTATTTGTCTATTTTTTATTCTAAAAAAGAAAAAAATTTTGAAAAAGTAAAAGAGTTCTCAAATCAACTAAGTACTGAATATCATGATGGTCCCGTTTCTATTTCAAAAGATGGAAATACTATTTATTTTACTCGCTCAATAAAAGGTGAGTTATCAAAAAAATCAATCAACCATTCTAAAATTTATCAAGCATCTGCTAAAGGTAATAAATGGAAGGACATTACGCCTATGCCTTTTAATAGCGAAAATTATTCTGTTGCTCACCCATGGATAACTGAAGATGGAAAAACATTATTTTTCACCTCTAACATGCCTGGAGGTTTTGGCGGAATGGATTTGTACATGAGTTCTAAAACAGATGAAGAATGGGGAAAACCAGTAAACTTAGGCAAAGAGATCAACACAGCATTAGATGAAGTATTTCCTTATATAAAAGATACCTTGTTTTATTTTGCTTCAGATGGACATGGTGGCTATGGAGGTTTAGACATTTATTCTATTGTGTTTAAAAATGGTAAAGCGCAAGGAAACCCTGAAAATTTAAAAGCTCCTATCAACTCTCCTGCTGACGATTTTGGAATTACTTTTCAAGATAAGGATACAGGATACTTTTCTTCTAATAGACCAGGAGGTATTGGAAGTGACGACATTTACAGCTTTAAATGGGAAGGTTTAACTGAAAAAACTGCCATAACTGGTGTACTTCAATATGGAAAATTATCTGCCGATAATACAAAAATTGACTTATTAGATGAAAATGACCAAGTTATTCAATCTACCACTACAGATAAAAATGGTAATTTCAAATTTGATAAATTAAGCTTGGATGAAAATTACCTCATAAAAATTGATGAGTCTGATGAATCTAAGCTGGATCAAGCAAAGCTTTATATTACCAATTCTAATGGTGAAAAAGTTATTTTAGCCAATAAATTAGGCAAAGGAAAATTTACCTTTAAAGCTTTACCTTACACCTATTATGATGAATTAGAATTGCTAGAAGAAGTTGATGAAAGTTTATTAACCATCAATATTTATGGTCAAGTATATAAAAAATTACCTGGTGATTATTCTGAAGGAATGGAAATTCTAATTCTTGATGAAGAAGGTAATGTAATTGGAAAAGCTCGAACTGACAAAGATGGAAAGTTTATTTTTGACAAACTTGCTCCAGATGAAGTTTATATGTTTATGCTTGAAGAAGGTGATGGTAATTTTAATGTAATTGTTTTAGATGAAAATGGTAAAGTAATAGATGCTGCCAAAAAAACCGGTGGTAAATTTAAATATCACAGACTAACTTCCGACAAAACCATTATTACCCTCATCAACGAAATTGATGAAGTAATTAAAATTGCCGAAAATGAAAACTTCATCATCTCTAAAATTCTATACGATTACGATTCTTACGAAATAAACGAAGCTTCTAAAAAAGAACTCGACAAACTAATTACCATACTTAAGAAAAATAAAGGTATTGGTGTTGAATTAAGTTCGCATACCGATGATATTGGTAGTGCTAAATTTAACCTAGATTTATCTCAAAAAAGAGCTGATGCTGCAGTAGAATATATCCTTTCTAAAGGTATTGAGAAAAAAAGAATTATTGCCAAAGGCTATGGAAAAGCTCACCCTATCGCTCCTAACAAATTACCTAATGGGGATGATAATCCTGAGGGTAGAGCTAAAAACAGAAGGACTGAGTTTAAAGTTATTAAGATAAAGTAATTGATAATATCAGTCAAAGTTTTATTCATAAAATTAAATACCAACTTTTTTTACAAATTAAGTTTTTAAACTAACTTTACCCTATGTTTAAAAAAGCTGGAAGTCTTTTATTTTTTATCTGTTTATCGCTTTTTGTTTTGGCACAACAAAGCAATATAAAGTTTGATAGAATTAACTACAAAGACGGACTTTCTCAAAGCGATGTTACCTGCATTATCCAAGATTATAAGGGTTTAATTTGGATGGGAACACAAGACGGGCTTAATCAATATAATGGTTATGAATTTACTGTTTTTTCCCATGATTTATTAGATAGTTCTACTATTTCTAACAGTTTTGCTCATGTAATTTATGAAGATAGTGATAGTAACCTATGGATAGGCACAGAAAACGGACTAAATTTATTCAATAGAGATTACCAAACTTTTACACATTACCTTAATGAAAACAAAACTAAAAATGCCAAGAAACATAATGTTTGGACAATTACAGAAAATGAAGATGACAAAAGCCTTTGGATAGGAACAGATCAATCGTTATACAAGCTTTCAAAATCAAAAACAGATTCACTAAATTTTCATATCTCAAAAATTAACATCCCATTTAGTACTAATATTAAAAAACTTAATATTAGAAAATTAGTTTTTGTAACTCCAGACGTATTAATGATTGCCACAGAAAATAATGGATTATTGCTTTATAATATCCATACCAAAGATTTTACCCAATATACCTCAGAAAACTCAAGATTAAAAAGCAATATCGTATGGGATATACATAAAGATATTCATGGATTTGTTACCATCGCCACCAATAATGGCATCAATTTTTACAACCATCAAAACAGCAGCCTAACTATTCCCAAAGAACTCGACCAATTAATAGGAAACAATATCATTAAAATACTTTATGAAGATAAAGCCGGAATATTATGGATAGGTACTGAAACTGACGGTTTATATAAACTAAAATCATTAAAAAATGTTGACCATTATGTTTATAGTGCCACCATTTCTACAAGCCTTAGTTCCAATAAAATAAATACTATTTTAGAAGACCGTTCAGGAATTATTTGGATAGGAACCCAAGCCGGAATAAATAAATTTGACAAGCAAAAACAATTTTTCAAACATTACCAACATTGGCCTAACCTACCTAATACCATTAGCAGTAATATGGTTTGGTCTATTTTTCAAGATAGAGATGAAAACCTATATGTCGGAACCGATCAAGGACTTACTTTTTTTGATAACATTAAAGGTAAAGTAATTCATCTAAAACCTGATTTTTCACAAGAAAACAACCTTAAAAATATTGGTATTTATAGTATCTATCAAGATAAAAAAGGGATTATTTATTTGGGTACAGATGGCGGAATTTTTACTTTTAAAAACAATAAAATTGCTCAATTAAAAATAAAAAACTTCCATAATGCCAGAACTTATACCATTACCGAAGATGATAAAAACAGGCTTTGGGCAGGCACCAAGGAAGGTATTGTAATTGTTTCTGAAGATAGAACAACCTGCCAAACCATAACCGCCTCCGAAAATATAAAAAATGATTTACCCAACAATGTGGTAAGGGTTATCCTACAAACAAAAAATGGTTCTATGTGGATAGGAACTGATGGTGGTGGTTTCTGTAATATGAAAGAAAATAAAAACGGTTTCTCTTTTAAAATATACCAAAGAGCCGAAAATAAAATTAACAGCCTCAATAACAATTCTGTGCTTTCTATTTATGAAGACAAAAAAGGTTTTTTGTGGATAGGCACTTTTGGTGGTGGACTCAACAGGTTTGATCCAAAAACAGAAACTTTTACTCATTTTACGGAAAAAGAAGGGTTGTCTAACAATGTAATTTACGGAATTCTAGGCGATAAAAACAATAACCTTTGGATAAGTACCAACAAAGGAATTTCCTTTTTTAATCCACACACCAAGTTTTTCAGAAATTTTGAAGAGAGTGATGGGTTGCAAAGCAACGAGTTTAATACAGGAGCTTTTTTTAAAAATCATTATGGTGAGATTTATTTTGGCGGTATAAATGGTTTTAACTCTTTTTTTCCTGAAGATGTGAAAATTAATAGAACCAAAGCTATTCCTCTTATTACCAACTTTTATTTATTTAATAAACCCGTTCATATTGGTGAAAACTCTATCCTTAACAAACACATCTCTGAGCTAGATGCCATCGTTTTAAAACACAAGCAAAATGTTATCTCATTTGAATTTGCCGCCCTCCACTACTCTTTCCCATTAAAAAACAAGCATGCTTATATGCTTGAAAACTTTAATGAAGACTGGGTTTATGTTGATAATAACAGAAGAGCCAACTATACTAACCTTAATCCAGGAGAATATTTATTTAAAATAAAAGTAGCCAATAGCGATGGCGTTTGGAGTGATGAAATAGCTCAAATTAAAGTAATTGTAGAGCCGCCACTTTGGGCTACTTGGTGGTTTAGAACCATAGTAATTCTTTTAATACTACTATTAATATATGCCTATTACATTACCAGAATTAACCGTATTAAAACACAGAAACTATTACTTGAATTACAAGTTAGAGAAAGAACCCATGAGGTAATCAAACAAAAAGAAGAAATAGAAATTCAAAAAGAACTGTTAGAAAAAGAAAAGGAAAAGGCTGATGAACTTTTGTACAACATCCTTCCTGAAGAAATAGCTATTGAACTAAAAAATAAAGGAAAAGCAACTGCCAGACAATACAGGTTAGCTTCCATTATGTTTACCGATTTTCAAAGTTTTACCAAAATTGCCGAGAAAATTTCGCCACAAGATTTAGTTGCAGAACTAGATTATTATTTCGTAAATTTTGATGCCATCATTGAAAAATACCACGTAGAAAAGATCAAAACCATTGGAGACGCCTATATGTGTGCCGGTGGTATTCCACTAAGAAATAAAAGCAACCCAATAGATACTGTTTTAGCAGGATTAGAAATTCAACGATTTGTTGCCAAACATAACCCCGAAAGAGTGGAACAAGGTAAACATCCATGGGGATTACGAATTGGCATCCATACCGGAGAAATCACTGCCGGTGTTATTGGTAGTAAACGTTTTGCTTACGATATTTGGGGCGACAGTGTAAACATTGGTAGCCGAATGGAAGAAGCCGGAGAAGTTGGTAAAGTAAACATCTCAGGAGCTACTTATGAATATATCAAAGAATTCTTTAATTGCGAATACCGTGGAAAAATTAAAGCTAAAAATAAAGGCTTAATTGACATGTATTTTGTTAATGGAATTAGAGCAGAGCTTTCTGTTGATGGCGAAGGAATAATTCCAAATGAATTATTCCAAAAATATGTAGATTTACATATTTATAGTAGCATTAACTACCGTAAAGCTGAAAAATACATCTTAAAAAGACTACAAAAAGAATTGCCCGACAACTTACACTATCACGATATTAACCACACTAAAGATGTTTGTGCTGCAGTAGAACGCTTAGCCCTGATGGAAGGTGTTGAAGGTGATGATATCTTCTTATTAAAAACTGCTGCTTTGTATCACGATGCTGGATTTATAAAACAATATTCTAAAAATGAAGATATAGGAGCAGCATTAGCTGTAGAGGTATTGCCTAGGTTTGGTTATTCCTTGGAACAAATAGAAACGATTAAAAAATTGATTTCTGTTACAAAAATACCTCATCAGCCATCAAATCATATAGAACAAATTATTTGTGATGCCGATTTAGACTATTTAGGTGGAGACCAATTTCACGAAACCGCTGACAAACTTAAGCTAGAACTAATGGAAAGAGGTATGGTTAACTCCGACAAAGAATGGGATGAACTGCAAATAAAATTTTTAGAAGCTCATCGCTACTTTACAGAATCTGCCAAAAATTTACGTAGAGCCAATAAAGAAAAACGTATTGCTGAAATTAAAGAAAGACTGAAAAATTATTAGTTGTAATAATTATAATCCCAATATACTACGGTCATTCCTAAAAATACTTTTAAACCAACCTAATTCACCACAAAATCGGTAGTAGTAATCCTATTACTTTTTTGAAAAGCTCTGTCGGTAATGTACATTTCGTAGCGGAAAGTATCTACATTAAAATCGTATAATAATTTCACTTCTGTCTCTCCCTCTAATGGGCGTTTGGCTTCATTTTCTATAAAAGGAATTCTTAAATGTAAATCTGTCGTATCGTATTTATTCTCTCCTACGTTATAAGTAATAATTGGCGATTTTAATACCCAAACGCCATTTTGCTTTTCATAATAATCAACAAACAAATTATATTGTTGGTCGCCTTCACTTTCATCTTGCTTTAAACCTAAATCACCATCTCCATCATAAAACTCAAACCTAACCAACGCAAAAGAACCATCTGTAGCTAACCCTCCATCCAAAAAAGTAATTTCGGGCGGTACAGGTGTAGGGTCATCTTTTTCGCAAGCTACCGCAAAAAAAATTGACATTATTATACTTAATTTTACAACTCGGTTCACAACATAAAATTACAAATAATTTCTATTGGAAAATCATCAACATATTTTTAACGCTTCAGAATTAAATTTTGTTGATGAAGCATTAAACGCTTTTCATTATCAATACCTCAACAACCCAGTGTATCACAATTTTTGTAACTTATTAAAAATCAATCCAAAAAACATAAAAAACTTGTATGAAATTCCTTTTTTACCAGTTTCTTTTTTTAAAAGTCACGAAATAAAAACCAAGCATTTTAAAGAAGAAATAATTTTTACCAGTAGCGGAACAACAGGAAATTCAACTAGTCGACATTTTGTTAAAGACATTACACTTTACGAAAAATCGTTTACAACTTGTTTTGAATTATTTTATGGCAAACCCGAAAATTATTGCATCTTAGCATTACTTCCCTCCTATTTAGAGCGAGATGGTTCTTCTTTAATTTACATGACAGAAAAACTAATTGAAAAAAGTAAACATACTTCAAGTGGTTTTTACCTCCATAATATTGATGAACTTGCCGAACAACTTATTGAATTAGAAAAAAATCAACAACCAACCTTACTTATTGGCGTTTCTTTTGCTTTGCTCGACTTATTTGAAAAACACCAGTTTCAACTTAAGCACACCACTATTATGGAAACTGGAGGCATGAAAGGAAAACGTAAAGAGCTTACCAGAGAAGAGCTACATCAGCTTATTAAAAAAGCTTCGGGAGTTAAACAAGTACACTCAGAATATGGGATGACAGAACTGCTTTCGCAAGCTTATGCCAAAAATAACGGACTTTACTCCACTCCACCATGGATGAAAATAATTATTAAAGATATTAATGATCCTTTTCAGAGTTTGCCCGCCAACACTACCGGAGCAATAAATATTATAGATCTTGCTAATATAGATTCGTGCTGTTTTATTGCTACACAAGATTTAGGCAAGATAAACAAGCACGGTCAGTTTGAGGTTCTTGGCAGATTTGACAATAGTGATATACGAGGTTGCAATTTGCTAGTGCAATAAAAAAGTTTAAATTTATACTCGTAAATTAAACAATAACAACCTTATAAATGGAACTGTATCTTACACTCGGAATAATAGCTATAGGCATCTTCTTGTTTGTTAAGGAGTTTTTTTCCATAGACACCACTTCGCTATTAATTATGGCAATGTTTATTGTAAGCGGAGTACTTAGTCCCGAAGAAGGGTTTTCAGGATTTATTCATCCTGCAACGCTAACTTTAGGTTGTATGTTTGTTATCAGTGCTGCTATATTTAAATCAGGAATTATAGATGGATTGAGTAACAAAATCATCAAGCTTGCCAAAATCCATTATATTGTAGCTTTAATAGTTTTTACATTTGTAACAGCTCTTTTTTCTGCATTTGTTAATGATACAGCTGTTGTTGCCATAATGATTCCTATGGCTCTATTGGTTTGTAAAGAAACCGGAATAAATCCTTCTAAATTATTAATTCCTATATCATTCGCTGCATGTTTTGGTGGGGCTTGTACGCTTGTTGGCACAGGAACAAATATACTTATAAGCAGTTATGCTCAGAAAAGTGGTTTACCAGAGTTTGGTATGTTTGAACTTACATCGATAGCATTAATTTTAGCAGCAATTGGTTTTTTTTATATGTTTGTTATCGCTCCATTTTTACTTCCAAAAAGAGAAAAAGATAATGATACTACATTAATTAAACAGGCAGAAAAATACATGGCAGAAATCATATTAACCGATTCATGTCCTGATATTAATAAAAAAATAAGCAAAACAAAATTAGTGGTAGATTACAAAATTCAACTACTAACTGTTATAAGAGGCACTACAAGGATTAGAGATTTTTCATCCGATTTTATTTTGAAAAAAAATGACATACTAAAAGTAGTTATTAGTCCTGAAGACCTAATTAATTTAAAAGATACTAAAGGTTATAGTATACAAGGAGATAAACTAAGAGAGAATGAAGCTAAAGAAATTGATATTAGTCCAACAGAATCTACTAAAAATATTCCCAACAATCTAAGAAAAATTTATGAAGTACTTATTCCTATTGGTTCTAAGTTAGCATCAAAATCATTAAAAGAATTAAGTTTTAGAGATGTTTACAGAAGTTCTGTATTAGGGATAAGGCAAAGAAATGAAATGATAATGCAAAAACAAAACCTAAGTGAATTGAAATTAAAAGAGGGAGATATGCTTTTGGTTTATTCAACTGAAAAAGACATTGCTCGACTTACTGCTCAACATTCAGTTTTTATGCTATCTAATTATGAAAAACAAAAAGTAAACTATAAAAAAGCCATCCCAGCATTATTAATTGCTATTGGTGTAATAGGAGCAGCTTCACTCAATATTACTTCAATTTTAATGAGTGCTATGATAGGTTGTTTGTTACTAATTACCACATCCATTCTTAAACCTCAAGAAGCTTATGAAGCCATAAATTGGAAAGTTATTTTTATGATAGCAGGAGTACTCTCTATGGGAAATGCATTAGAAAGCTCTGGTGGTTCTGCCTTAATTTCAGGGTTTATTTTTGATGTAATGGGCGACTTAGATAATAGAATTACACTAGGTTTAGTATTTTTAATCACCTTTCTTTCTACCAACATTATTTCTGGTAAAGCAACAGCTGGTTTAATGACTCCTATAGTTATTAGTTTGGCAACAGCACTTCAAGTAAGTGAACGTCCATTACTAATTGCTGTAATGCTAGCTTGTTCCTTAACTTTTATGACTCCTATTGCTAACCCAACAAACACGATGGTTTATTCTCCAGGAAATTATAAGTTTAACGATTATCTAAAGGTAGGCACTCCATTAAATATCATTATTTGGATTGCTGCAACATTTTTAATACCTTTATTTTTCCCATTCTAAAATTTAAATGTGAATTAAAACATCGATTATTAATACATGAAAAGGCAATTTAAAAAACTCATTACATTTACTAAAGATTACCAAAACAAAGAAGATATTATTTTAAGAGACCATCTTGCCATGGAAAGAACTAAATTGGCAAATGAAAGAACTTTACTTTCTTATTTAAGAACCTCTCTATATCTTCTTTTAGGTGGTATTGCATTGTTGGGGTTAAAAGATTTTCAAGACCTTAAATTCTTAGGGTATATAGCGCTTTCATTAAGTGCTTTACTAATAGTTATTGGTACCGTTAGATTTTTACAACTTAAAAAACATCTAACTAGGTTTTATGTGCCTATTAATGATGATGACAATTAACATCTCGTAATAAGTTTTAATAAGCACCCATCTTTTTATCATCTTCATAAATATTTTAACAACTTTTATATATTATATGTATATACATTAAATGTTTTTGTATATATTTGTGTCAGATTTTGAAAGTGAAAGACTAAATAAAAAACATGAAAATAGAAGAAGAAATTAAACAGAACAAATTTTACTCAGAATATCAAAAATTAGCGATAAATATTTTGTTTACGAATCAATGGTTAACTGCCAACACTACTAAAATACTTAAGCCATTTGGTATTAGTCCTCAACAATATAATGTATTGCGAATATTAAAAGGACAATCGCCAAAAGCCATTTCGGTAAGTAACATTATGGAAAGAATGATAGACAAAATGTCGAATACCAGCAGGCTGGTAGAAAAACTAAGACAAAAAGAATTGATTGAACGTGTAACTTGCGAAAAAGACAGAAGACAAGTAGATGTAAAAATCACAAAAAAAGGATTAGAGTTATTAGAAAAAGTTAAAACAGAAATGAATGCTTTTAAAACAATTAGTGATAACCTTACTGAAAAAGAAGCCAGCACTATTAATGACTTATTAGACAAAATGAGGGGATAACGATGGTATTTCATCACCTCCCAAAATAAAAAATTTAATTAAATAAATGTATATACATTAAATGTTAAAACACATATAATATGCAAATACTAACTAAAGAACATCAAGCAAAAGGCTCCTTTGATGGTGGAGCAATCATAGAAAACAAACCTATCGGATTTCCTCAAGATAGAGGAACTCAAAAACCATTTTCAAATCTATTTTACTGGGCTAATGCATGGTCGGAGAAAGGTGGTTTAATTGGAGAACATCCTCATCAATTGTTTGAAATTATGTCATTTGTTATTGAAGGAGAAATTCAGCATTACGATAATAAATTCGACCGTTGGTTATCATTAAAAAAGGGTGATGTACAAATAATCCGTTCTGGAAATGGCATCCGACATGCAGAAAAAATTATGCCTGGAGGCAGAATGTTTCAAATCTGGTTCGATCCAAATGTGCACGTAACTTACAATAAAGAAGCTTCTTACAGCGATTACAAAAGTGAAAACATGTATTATTTTGAAGAAAATGGTATTAAAGTAAAAAACTATATTGGCAAGGGGGGGCCAGTAAAAATGGATGCTGAAAATATTATCATAAGTGAACTTACACTCCCAAAAGGCAATCATATTATTGCAATTCCTGAAGGAAAAATAGCTACTTTTTACCTTATTGATGGAAAAGCTCATGCGAATAATAAAGCATTAAAAGAACATGATTTTATTATCTCTGATGATGAAAGAACAATAACTTTTGATGTTGAAGAAGAAACGCTAATATTTACTGTTGAAGTAGCAAAAAAATTAAGTTACAAAACTTATTTAGAATTGAATAAATTCAGTTAATTGTTATTGGTTAATCGTTAATTGGATAACCTTAAACTTATAATCTCATAAACTTATAAACCTTATAAACTAAAAAACATGAAAATCATACCAGAAATAACTAATAGATTTAGTCCTACAACATTTACTGAACAAGAATTATCAGAGGAACAACTAACTACGCTATTTACCGCAGCCGGAAAGGCAGCTTCCTCTTATAATGAACAACCATGGCGTTTTGTTTATGCATTAAAACAAGATAGCGAAGCTTTTAAAAACATTTTAGAATGTTTAGTTGAAGGTAACCAAGAGTGGGCAAAAAATGCAGCTGCCTTAGTAATTACTGTCTCTAAAAAGAACTTTACTAAAAATGAAAAAGCAAATGCCCACAACCGACATGACTTAGGTTTGGCAGTAGGAAATCTTTGTGCTCAGGCTACAGCTATGGGATTGCACTTGCATCAAATGGGAGGGTTTTCTGCTGAAAAAGCCATTAATAACTTAAATATACCAGAAGGTTTTGAACCTGTTACTGTTATTGCTCTAGGTTATTATGATGGTGACTTTGTAGAGACCCCTCGTAAACCTATTGATGAAATAGTATTTAAAGGAAAGTGGAAGTAAGAAATAAAATTCTTATTTAAATTTATAGTTATGTATTTTTACATCATAAAATTATGTTGATGATGTATAAGTTTAAACTTTTAGGACTTTCTGTATTAAGTGGTTTATTAATGGGTGTAGCTTGGCCCGAAACAGGAAGTTTATCCATTTTAATTTTTGTTGCTTTTGTGCCACTTTTATTGTTGGAAGAAATAATTGCATCTCAGCCCGAAAAATATTCTAAATGGCACTTGTTTTTTTATACTTACCTTACATTTTTAATTTTTAATACTTACACCACCTGGTGGATTTGGTATTCTTCGGAAGCAGGAATGGTAATGGCAGAAGTGCTTTACTCCTTATTTATGACCATTATATTTATGTGGTTTCATTCCGCTAAAAAACACTTGGGAAACAAAAGAGGTTATATTGCTTTAGTAGCTTTTTGGATAGGCTTTGAGTGGCTACATTACAATTGGGAATTTTCTCACCCTTGGAATACTTTAGGAAATATTTTTGCCAACAACCCAAAATGGATACAATGGTATGAATATACAGGTGTGATGGGAGGTTCATTATGGATTTTGTTAATGAATATTGTTGTTTATCATTTTTATCAGGCTTATGTAATAAGAAAAGAAAGTTTTTTGAGCAATATAAAAATGGTAATCGTTGCAGTAGTACTATTGTTCGCACCAATGATTTATTCTTACAATACTTACAATAATTATATAGAAACCGAAAACCCAATAGAGGTAGTAGTAGTTCAACCAAACATAGATCCTTATAAAGACAAGTTTGGCAGAATGACCGAAGATGAGCAAATTGCTAATATTTTACAATTAGCTCAATCAAAAATTACTCAAAAAACAAAATATATTGTAGCTCCTGAAACGGCTATACCAAGAGGTTTCGTAGAAAGCAAACCGGAAGAAAGCAATGCTTACCTAATGTTGCAAAACTGGTTAAAAAACAACCCTCACATTACTTTAATTATTGGAGCATCAACTTACAGGGAGTATAAAGCTTCCCCGAAAAAACCAACGCCAACTGCCCGTCCCGACAGACAAACAGGTGGTTGGTATGATGCTTATAATACTGCTTTACAAATGAAACACGATGCTCCAATGCAGATTTATCATAAGTCTAAACTAGTATTAGGAGTAGAAAAATTGCCTTATCCAAAACTATTTAGCCCCTTAGAAAAATTTGCCATTAATTTGGGTGGAACTTTAGGTAGCTTAGGTACAGAAAAAGAAGCGTTTAATTTGGTAAATGATACAGTAAATATAGCTCCTGTAATTTGTTATGAATCTATTTATGGAGAATATTTTGGCAGCTATGTAAAAAAAGGAGCTCATGCGGCTTTCATTATTACTAATGATGGTTGGTGGGATGACAGTCCAGGGTATAAGCAGCATTTGGCTTATGGCAGGTTAAGAGCCATAGAAACACGTAGAACTATTGCCAGAAGTGCCAATACAGGAGTTTCATGTTTTATTAATCAGCGTGGCGATGTACTACAACCAATAGGTTGGTGGAAAAAAGATGTAATTAAAGGAGATATCAACTTAAATACCGCAGAAACTTTTTATGTACGTTCGGGAGATTGGATAGGAAGAGTATTAGCTGCACTTTCTGTATTATTGTTGGTGTGGAGTTGGGGAGCGAAAATTAGAGGTTAGAAATTAGAGATTAGAAATATTTAATATACATTAACAATTAACGAATAACAATTAACAATTAACCACTCTCCCATGTTTAAAGAAGATTTTCTACATTATATATGGAAGTTTAAACGCTTTAAAACACAACATTTAGTTACCACTAATGGGGAAACTATACAAATAATAAAAGTTGGTGTTCACAATCAAGATTCTGGACCAGATTTTTTTAATGCTCAACTTAAAATTGGCAACACCACTTGGGCAGGAAATGTAGAAATTCATTTAAAATCTTCCGATTGGAATGCCCACCATCATCAAAAAGATAAGGCCTACGACAATGTAATTTTGCACGTAGTTTATGAAGACAATGTTGAAATAAAAAACACCAATAACAACCTTATTCCTACATTAGAATTAAAAGAAAACATTGATTTAGATTTACTACACTATTATCATCAACTTATTTATTCTAAAAACAAAATTCCATGTGGAAATCAGTTGAATAAAATATCAGCATTTGAATTTAATAATTGGCTAGAAAGATTGCTTATAGAACGTTTAGAAAGAAAAACAATTCTTATAACTAATCACTTAAAACAGAATAAAAATAATTTAGATGAAACTTTTTATCACTTTTTATTTAAGTATTTCGGGCTGAATGTTAATGCTATTCCCTTTGAACAATTGGTTCAAAACACACCCTTAAAAATTATTGAAAAACATCCGCAACAAATAAGTGTTGAAGCCTTGTTGTTCGGACAGGCAGGATTTTTAAATGATGATTTAGATGACGAATATTTTCAGCGATTAAAAAAAGAATATACTTTTTTACAAGCTAAATTTAAGTTACAACCCATAGACAAAGTAACTTGGAAATTCTCTAAGTTACGTCCATCTAATTTTCCAACTATTCGTATTAGTCAGTTGGCAATGTTATTGAAAAAACATCCTAGATTATTTTCAAGAATTCTTGAGTTAAAAGATGTAAAGTCTATTCAACAATTATTTAAAACTGAAGCATCAGCATATTGGTTAACTCACTATCAATTTGGTATTGAAGCTAAATCTAAACCTAAAAAAGTAGGCAAAACCCTATTGAATAATTTGATAATTAATGTGGTAGCACCGTTTTTGTTTGTTTATGGTAAACAACATCAACAAGAAAAACACATTAATATAGCCTTACAACTATTAAAACAAACACCCGCTGAAGCTAATTCAATTATAACTAACTGGAAAGCTTTAGGGATTGAACCCAACAATGCAGCTAAAACACAAGCACTTATTGAACTCAAAAATAATTACTGCACACCAAAAAAATGTTTGAGTTGTTATGTGGGGAATAAACTATTAAATTCAATTTAGAAATTAAAACAAATTTTTTTCTCCTCAAAAATCATTATCTTCGCAACGAATAATTCCTAAGTCATGATAAAAAAAATTAAAGCATATTTTGAGGAAAAAGCTTTTGGTGTTTGTGCTTGGTGGGGCGAAAAACTTCAACTAAGAAGTTCCAAAATAAGAATGTTTTTTATTTACATCTCTTTCTTAACTTTGGGGTCTCCACTGATTATTTATCTTATCATGGCTTTTATTCTGGAACATAAAGATTATTTTAAGTTCAAAAAAAGAAGATCGGTGTGGGACTTGTAATTAACTTTAAACAACTTCTAACCTAACTCAAATAACTATATGGAAATTCCTATTTTAAAAGACATTGTCATCATTTTAGGACTTTCTGTACTTATCATTTTACTTTTTAACAGACTAAAAATCCCACCCATTTTAGGATTTTTAATTACCGGAATTATTAGCGGTCCACACGGGCTAAACTTAGTGAGTGCTGGACATGAAGTAGAGTTATTATCAGAAATAGGTATTATCTTTCTGTTGTTTGTAATTGGTATAGAATTCTCCTTAAAAGGATTAGTTTCTATTAAAAATACGGTACTCTGGGGTGGTATGATGCAGGTTGGAGGGACAATAGGACTTACAACACTTTGTGCCACATGGATGGGCTTACCTCTACAAACCTCCATTTTTATTGGATTCTTATTTTCATTAAGCAGTACCGCCATTGTACTAAAAATGCTTCAAGAAAAAGGAGAAATAACCTCTCCACACGGCAGAGTAGCTGTAGGAATATTAATTTTTCAAGATATTATCGTGGTGCTAATGATGTTGGTAACACCACTTTTAGCAGGACAATCAGAAGATCCTGTGCATGACTTACTAATGTTGGTCGTAAAACTTGCAGGAGTACTGATAGTCTTATTTTTATTAGGAAAATATGTTGTTCCATTATTATTCAAATCTGTAGTAAAAGCCAAGAGTAGAGAGTTATTTATTTTAACAACTGTAGTGCTTTGTTTTGCTACCGCTTGGCTAACTTCAGCAGTGGGTTTATCTTTGGCATTAGGAGCTTTTTTTGCCGGATTAATTATATCCGAATCGGAATATAGCCACCAAGCAACGGCTAACATTCTTCCCTTCAGAGAAATTTTTATTAGCTTTTTCTTTGTTTCTATTGGAATGTTATTGGATTTAGAATTTTTCTTTAGCAACATCGTTTCTATTCACTTAATTGCTTTTGGTGTTGTAGCCCTAAAAATTATTATTTTGGTAATAACCGTTTTAGTGCTAAAATATCCTCCTAGAACAGTTATACTTACAGCTCTTAGTCTTTTTCAGGTAGGAGAATTTGCTTTTTTACTTTCTTCAACTGGTATGCAGTATGAATTGATGAGTAATACTATTTATCAGCATTTTTTAGCAATATCTATTATGAGTATGGGAGCAACTCCTTTTGTAATTGATTTTTCAGATAAAATTGCTGACTTCTTATTTAAGACTCCTTTACCTAAAAATGTAAGGAGAAGATTGAAGAATATTACTAAAAATAACGCTCACAACAATAAAATTGAGGAAGAAAATTATCACGATCATCTTATAATTATTGGATATGGTGTAAATGGTGAAAATGTTGCTAAAGCCGCTAAAAGAGCTAATATTCCTTATTTAATTGTAGATTTAGACCCCGAAGCTATTAAAAAAGGAAAAGAAAACAATGAACCAATTATTTTTGGTGATGCTGCAAATGAGGTTATTTTAAAACACCTTCATGTACATGAATCAAGAGTGGTAGTAGTGGCAATTTCTTCTCCTGAAACCACTAAAAAAATTGTTAGATCTGTTAGGAACTATACCAGAACTGCATATATAATTGTAAGAACGCGTTATATTAGTGAAATTGAAGAAAATATTAAAGCTGGTGCAGATCAGGTTATTCCAGAAGAATTTGAAACCTCTATAGAAATTTTTACCCGTGTAATGCGAAAATATTTAGTGCCAAATGATGAAATTAAACAATTTGTAAATTACATTAGGTCTCATAATTATGAAATGTTGAGAGATATTAGTGCTGTTGATATTTTAACTGGAAAAGATTTAATGAAGCTGCATAATGATGAAATGGAAATTGCTACTGTACATGTTACACAAGGGAAAAATAAAATTGTTGGTAAATCGCTTAATGCATCTTCGTTGAGAAGTGATTATGGAGTAACACTTTTAGCCATTAAAAGAGGTAAAGAATATATTACTGACATAGATAGTAATAATATGATTTTACAAGAAGACGTACTTTACCTTTTAGGTGATCCCGATCACATTTTATTGGTAAATAAATTCTTTGAGTTGGAATAATATTTTTCACCTATACTTCATCAATAAATTAGGATAATCTGAGATGATACCATCAACACCTCTTTCAATAAGTTTTTGAATCGTATCTTCGTTATTTACTGTCCAAACATGCAATTCCTTACCGAAATCATGTACTTTTTCAATAATTGCTTTAGTAGCGTAATCGTGTTTTACAATTACTTCATCTACAAAATTATATTTTTTTAAAGGTCTGATATTTAAACCTTTATCAAAAGAAAGTGGGAGATGTGCATGTTTCCCAACAAACAATTTGCCCAGCTTAATGCTATTATCAAGTTTATTAATTCTAAAAAGAGCTCTATCATTAAAAGAAATTATTTTGCACCAATCTTTAGCATTTTTATTTTTAATGATATTAATAATATGTCTTTCAATATTAGGGTAATACATGTAACTATACTTGGTCTCAATAAGTAACTCTACTTTTCCGTCAATTAAATCAATAACTTGTTCTAAAGTAGGCACTTTTTCATTAATGTAAAATTTATTGAATTTGTATCCAGCACTAAATTGAAGAATTTCATCGTATGTAAGGTTTTTTACAAAGCCATGACCTGTTGTGGTTCTTCTAAGTGTTCTATCATGCAGTACAATAATTTTATTGTCTTTAGTTTGTTGTACATCAATTTCTATTCTGTCAACTCCTAGTTCTATTGCAAGTTGAATAGCAGCTAAAGTGTTTTCAGGAGCTAGTCCTGCTGCACCTCTATGGCCGGTAATAATTATGTTTTTGTTTTCCAAAATAAATAGCTTAAGCTAAAATAGGTTCTGAATAATCATTCAGTTCGTTATATATACTATCTCTTTCAATAGGTTTTCTACCAACTTCTTTTATTAATTGAATCATTTGTTCAGAAGTCATGGTTGGTTTTTGCTCTTCAGCTCCAGCCATGGTATATATTTTTGTTGAATCATCAACAGTTCCATCAATATCGTTTACACCAAAAGAAAGTAACAATTGAGTTGTTTTTCTTCCTATCATTGGCCAATAAGCTTTTATGTGGTTAAAATTATCAAGAAAAATTCTACCCATAGCATAAACTTTCAAATCTTCAATTATGCTTACTTCTTCAATATTAGACATTTGATTGTTTTTATTTCTGAATTTTAGAGGAATAAAAGCATTAAAACCTCCTGTTTTGTCTTGAAGATTTCTTAATCTGTTCATATGATCAATAAGATGTTCATATTTTTCAAGATGCCCGTAAAGCATAGTAGCATTAGAGGGCATCCCAACTTTATGAGCAGCCTCGTGCATTTGCAACCATTGTTCGGAAGTACATTTATCTTTACAGATTTGCACTCTAATATCTTCATCAAAAATTTCTGCTCCACCACCAGGTAAAGAGCCTTGTCCGGCATCTTTTAATATTTTCAATCCTTCTTCATAGCTTACTTTTGCTTTTTTACACATATAGTCTAATTCAACAGCGGTAAAAGCTTTAACATGTATATCTGGGCGAATTTGTTTAATATTTTCAATTAAGTTTTTGAAGTAAGCTAATCCCATTTTTGGATGAACACCACCAACAATATGAACTTCGGTAATATCTTTTCCTTCATAATTTCTAATCGCATTATAAATATCCTCTTCAGAAAGTTCCCAAGCATCATATTCATCTTTTTCTCTTAAAAAACGAGAGTAGGAGCAAAATTTACAATCGAAAACACAAATATTAGTTGGTTCTATATGGAAGTTTTTATTGAAATAGGTTTTATTTCCATGTCTTTTTTCTCTAATGTAGTTGGCAAGCGTTCCTAAATGGCTTAGTTCGGCATTATAAAATAAGTATATCCCTTCTTTGGGAGTAACTCTTTCTTCATTCAATATCTTATTATAAATGTCTTTTAATTGGTTGTCTGTTACTGTTAATGAAAACAGTGAGTTAATGGTTGTATTATCCATAAGTGGTGAAATATTTTTAACAAAGGTAAGCATAAGATAAAAAAAGAGCCTCAAAAAAATGAGGCTCCTTAAAAAAATTAATAATAATTAACTCACTACTTAGCAATCAATACTTTTTTAGTGGTGATATTATTATCGGATTTAATATTTACAAAATAAATCCCATTAGGTTGATTATCTATGTTGATAGTAAATAACTGAGTGTTTAGTGGGGTGCCACTTGTGTAAATTAATTCTCCAACAAGGTTGTAAATTTCAATAGTAGTTTCTTTTTTCTCTGTTAACGCAACATTTAATGTTCCGTTTGAAGGATTAGGAAAAACTAAAATTTCATTAATTGTACCTAGTATCTCTTTTTCGCCTGTTGTAGAACTATTACAAATAACAGGGATTACAGCAGCACTATGATCTAAGCTATAAGTTGATAAATCAACCCATCCAGTAGTTTCTTTTGCCCACACAGTATTTGTTCCTGTAGGAGCAGCCATAAGAGCTACGGTATCTCCATTTGTTAGTGTATTATGATCGTGACCAACAAAGAAATTTCCATTTAAAGCAGGAGGAGTAGGAATAGACCAAACTGTTGGAGTACCTCCTGTACCTAATTGAGAAATTTGAACAGTTTGTTGAGCCATAACACTACCAGGAGCACCTGCATTTAACCCCCAAACTTTTAGGTTTACATTACCAGTTCCTGAAGTGCTAAAATAGTAAATAACATCTGTTAAGAAAGTTCCAGAACCTGTGTAAGGAACTTTATCTGCCCAACCATTATCTCCATAACTATTTTGACCCATAATGTAGCCATTTCCTCCACCCCAAATATAAGCCCCTGTTTGACTACCATGTTGTCCAAGATCCCAAGTTGCAGCAGTAGAATCACAAACTTGACTACCTGCAGCTAATACAGTAATATAACCATTTTTAGTTTCGGTATCATTACTAGTTCCATCTCCAACAGTTAATGAAACTGTGTAAGTCCCTGCATTGTTATATGTAATAGTAGGAGGAGTAGCAGCTGTTGAGGTTGATGGAGTAACACCTCCTTGAGAAGTTACATCAAAATTCCATGAGTTAGAAGTAATAGGGTTTGGACCTGAAGAAGTATTGGTAAAAGTTACTGTTTGTCCAGCAGTAATGGTTGTATTGTTAGCTGTGAAATTAGCATTTAATGGAGCTACCCCACAAACAGTAGAAGTAAGTAAAGAACCTCTTCTTGGAGAGTTTTGTAATACTACATCCATTCTAGCTTTTTGGTTGGCAGTAAACATATACATACAAGCATCTGGTACGTAATCCATATAATTCATAAACATTTCTCCTGTTGTATTTCCTGAACAAGCTCCTACATTATAAGGGTGAGTTCTACAGTTATAGTTAGCCGTTTGTTGAGTAGGTGTATCATTACAAAAATCATTTCCACAAGTAGCATCTCCCCAGATATGACGAAGTCCTAACCAGTGACCAATTTCATGTGTTGCTGTTCTTCCTTTGTTGTAAGGGGCACTAACAGCACCTGTTGTTCCAAAAGCATTGTAAAGAATAACCACTCCATCAGTGTTAGCAGCACCACCATTCCCAGGCATACCTCCTAAACCCGAAGAAGAAGGAAATTGAGCATACCCTAAAACACCACCTTGAATGTTAGCTACCCAAATATTGAAATATTTAGTAGGATCCCACTGAGTTTGTGGCTTCCATGTACCATCTATTTGACTGGTTGTTAGAGAAGATGTTCCTACATTCACTCTGTTTACCCCATCAGTTGCTTGATTATTTGGATCTATTTGAGCCAAACAAAACTCAATATCACAATTGCCAATAGCCGATTGAAATGTAGAAGGAACATTAGAAATATCTGTATTAGTAGCAGAAAAATCTTTATTCAACACGTTTATCTGAGATTGAATTTGAGTCATGCTAATGTTTTGAGTTGAGTTTCCATACAAAACATGTACTACCACAGGAATTACTCTTGATGCTTTATTGTTAGCATTATCTTGAGCATAAGTTTTTAACTTTTCTTCCATCCAAGTTTCAAAGTCGCCTACCGATTCCATTTGTGGATTTGCTTGTTGATGAACTTGATGCATTTCATCAGAAAAACATCTAATATGTCCACTTGGTGTTTTTGGAGCTTCTTGAATTAACTGTTGAGTTAAATTGTCATCTAAAGCAGTGTTAGCCTTTGTTTTGTCTGCTTGAATTTTATTCCCATTAATTTGACCGTTTAAAAGAACAGTAAATAATATTGAAAATAAGCTTAATAATGTAATTTTTTTCATGAAAGTTTTAGTTTAATTAATGCTTACCAAATTTACGGATATAATATTATTTAGAAAACAATAGTTTATTTAATTATTATAATCCTAAGATAAAAAAAATAATGAAGCAACCTTTTATAAATTTCATTCGTCTTTTAGTGTATTAAGGAGATAAATTTTTAAAAGTTAATTAGATAGGTAGTTAAATCATAAAAAATCTCCTCCCTTTGAATTAAAGTCCCTTAATTTTTTTGAGGGACTTTTTTTATGGAAAAATTTTGTTTGGGTTAAGGATATTATTTGGATCGAAGATAGATTTTATTTGTTTTTGTAATGATAATGTTTTTTCATCAAAAGGAATATTCATATATGATTTCTGAACGTAACCAATACCATGTTCTCCAGAAATAGTACCTTTTAATTGTACACAAAGTTGAAAAATCTCTGCTATTCCTTTTGGTAATTCATTGTTCCAAGCTTCATCACTCATGTTTTCTTTGATGATATTTACATGTAAATTTCCGTCTCCAGCATGGCCGTAACAAACTGATTTAAAACCATATTTACCCCCTATTTCTTTTACACCTTTTAGCAATGTGGGCAATTCCGCTCTAGGAACTACAGTATCTTCTTCTTTATAAATGGATTGACTTTTAACGGCTTCTCCAACAATTCTTCTTATTTTCCATAGTTTTTCTTTCTGAGTAGCGTCCTCTGCAAATAAAATTTCATCACATTGGTAGCTGTCTAATACTTGTACTATTTTTTCACACTCTTTATATAAAACATCTAGGTCATTCCCATCTAACTCAATAAGTAAATGAGCTTGTATATTTTCAGGAATTACAATAGAATTATCATTAAGATAAGCAGCACCCCACAATAATGCATCCCTTTCCATAAATTCTAATCCAGAAGGAATAACTCCTGCTCTAAAAATTGCAGATACAGCTTTACAAGCTTCTTCTGGAGAATAAAAAGGTACCAACATCAATAAATCATAATGAGGATGAGGGATAAGTTTAAAAACGGCTTTTGTAATAATTCCTAACGTACCTTCACTACCTACCATTAGTTGAGTAATATTATAACCTGTAGAATTTTTTAACACATTCGCTCCTGTCCATATAATTTCCCCCGAGGGAAGAACTACTTCTAAATTTAACACATAATCTTTAGTAACACCATATTTTACCGCTTTAGGTCCACCAGAATTTTCAGCTAAATTGCCACCAATAAAACAACTACCTTTGCTAGAGGGATCTGGAGGATAAAACAACCCTTTTTCTTTCACTGCTTCTTGAAAAACTTGAGTAATTACTCCTGGTTCAACGGTAGCTTGTAGGTTTTGCTCATCAATTTCAATAATTTGATTGAATCGCTCCATAGAAAGTAAAATTCCTTTATTTACAGGTAATGCCCCTCCACTCAACCCTGTTCCAGCTCCCCTAGGAGTTAATGGAATTAAATGTTCATTACATAATTTAAAAATTGAACTTAGTTCTGTTGCCGTTCTTGGTTTAACAACCACTTCCGGGAAAAATTTTAAATCTTCCGTTTCATCATGACTATACTTATCTATGGTTTCTTCATCCCACAAAACAAATTTATCTCCAACCAATTCTTGTAATTGTTGAATTATAGTTGGTGTTATTTTCCCATAAACAGACATATTGAACTATTTTTTGAAGTGATTTTATAAAATCTAAAAATAATAAAATTAGAGAAAATACAGCCATTTTTTCTATATTTGCACTCAATTAGGCCTCGTGGCGCAACTGAATAGCGCATCTGATTACGGCTCAGAAGGTTACAGGTTTGAATCCTGTCGAGGTCACAAAAAAAAGCTCAACCATTGTTAGTTGAGCTTTTTTTTGTGACAATATATTTACCTGTTTTCTATAGTAACATAATCTCTTTTAGTAGCACCTGTATAAACCTGACGAGGACGACCAATTGGTTCTTTGTTCTCAATCATTTCTTTCCATTGAGCTATCCAACCTGGCAATCTTCCTAAAGCAAACATTACTGTAAACATTTCTGTTGGTATTCCTAATGCTCTGTAGATAATTCCTGAGTAAAAATCAACATTAGGGTAAAGTCCTCTCGCTTTGAAATATTCATCTTCTAAAGCTACTTTTTCTAATTTTTTAGCAATATCTAAAATAGGATCATCTACTCCTAAAGCATCTAATACATCATCAGCTGCTTTTTTAATAATCGTAGCTCTTGGGTCAAAGTTTTTATAAACTCTATGTCCAAATCCCATTAAACGGAAAGAATCATCTTTATCTTTTGCTTTTGCTATCCATTTTTCAGTATCTCCGCCATCAGCTTTTATAGCTTCCAACATTTCTATTACTGCTTGATTTGCTCCACCATGTAGTGGCCCCCAAAGTGCAGAAACTCCTGCTGAAATTGATGTATATAAATTTGCTTGTGATGAACCTACAATTCTTACTGTAGATGTAGAACAGTTTTGCTCATGGTCTGCATGTAAGATTAACAACTTGTTTAAAGCACGTGCAACAACTGGATCTACTTCATAATCATCTGTTGGCATAGCAAACATCATATTTAAAAAATTAGAGCAATAATCTAAATTATTATTTGGATAAATTACTGGATGACGCATGGCATTTTTGTAAGCCCAAGCTGCTAATGTAGGTACTTTAGCAATTAATCTTTGCATGGTTAAATCTACTGCTTCTTTAGGTCTGTTTGGATCTAAAGATTCAGGATAGAAAGTTGATAATGAAGACAGTGATGCTGCCAAAATACCCATTGGATGTGCTTTTGGGGGGTAAGCATCAAAGAAATGCTTCATATCTTCATGAATTAACGTATGCTTAGTAATGTTATCTTTAAATTTAGTATACTCTTCTTTAGTCGGTAATTCTCCATATATCAATAAAAAAGCTACTTCTAAAAATTCTGCTTTTTCGGCCAATTGTTCTATTGGATAGCCTCTGTATCTTAAAATACCTTCTTCGCCATCTAAAAAAGTAATGGCACTTTGTGTAGAACCGGTATTTTTAAATCCACTATCAATAGTAATATATCCTGTTTTTGCTCTAAGAGCAGATATATCAATGGCTTTTTCATTTTCCGTTCCTTCTATAACAGGAAACTCATATACTTTCCCGTCTAATTCTAATTTTGCTATTTCTGACATATTTCTTTCTTTATTTTTTTGACGTTTGCTAAATTAATAAACTACTTTCTATTTTTTTACACTTTTTGTTAAAGAAATTTAAATTCTTTACCAAGATATTGAGCACTGTGTCCAAGCATTTCTTCAATACGTAATAATTGGTTGTATTTTGCCATTCTGTCTGAACGAGAAGCTGACCCTGTTTTTATTTGCCCAGTGTTTAATGCTACCGATAAATCGGCAATGGTGGTGTCTTCTGTTTCTCCCGAACGATGACTCATTACTGAAGTAAAAGAAGCTCTATTTGCCATGTCAACAGCATTAATAGTTTCTGTCAAAGAACCTATTTGGTTTACTTTAATTAAAATAGAATTAGCCGACTTTTCTTTAATTCCTTTTGCTAATCGTTTGGTATTGGTTACAAATAAATCATCACCCACTAATTGCACTTTATCTCCAATAGTTTTATTCAGTTCTGCCCAACCTTTCCAATCATCTTCATCCAACCCATCTTCAATAGATAGAATCGGGTATTTTTTAGTCCAATCTTTCCAATAGCTTACCATTTCCGAAGAGGTTAATTTGTCTCCCGTTGACTGATGAAAATGATATACTTTTTCTTTGGCATTATAAAACTCAGAACTTGCAGCATCCATAGCGATATAAACATCTTCACCTGGTTTATAACCAGCTTTTTCTATGGCTTTTAATACTGTTTCTATGGCTTCTTCGTTAGATTTTAAATTTGGTGCAAAACCACCTTCATCTCCAACATTTGTAGAATATCCTTTGTCTTTTAAAACTGCTTTTAAATGATGAAAAATTTCTACTCCCATTTTTAGTCCTTCACTAAATGAAGATGCTCCAACGGGCATTACCATAAATTCCTGAAAATCTATATTGTTATCAGCATGCGAACCTCCATTTAAGATATTCATCATTGGTATAGGTAATACGTTAGCATTAACTCCTCCAATATATTTGAATAATGGTAGTCCAGCTTCTTCAGCAGCAGCTTTTGCAGCAGCCATAGAAACTCCTAAAATAGCATTGGCACCCAAATTGGCTTTATTTTCAGTTCCATCAAGTGCTATTAGCGTTTTATCAATAGTACTTTGGTCCATAATATAAGCTCCGTTCAACTCATCGTTAATAACGGTATTAATGTTTTGAACCGCTTTTAAAACCCCTTTACCAAGATAGTTTTTCTTATCGTTATCTCTCAACTCAACTGCTTCATATTTTCCTGTTGAAGCTCCAGAAGGGACTGCTGCTCTTCCTAAAATTCCATTTTGTGTAACTACATCTACTTCAACAGTTGGGTTTCCTCTAGAGTCGAAAATTTGACGTGCATGAATTTGTGCTATATAACTCATTGTGCTAGTTTAAAATTTTATGGTTTATAAGTGTAGGATTATTTCTCTCTAATTAATACTTCATCAATCATTCCATATTCTTTGGCTTCTGATGCTATCATCCAATAATCTCTATCAGAATCATTTTCTACTTTTTCATATTTTTGGCCAGAATGTTTAGCAATAATCTCATACAATTCTTTTTTCAACTTCATAATTTCTCTAGCTGTAATTTCAATATCAGATGCCTGACCTTGAGCTCCACCTAAAGGTTGGTGAATCATAACCCTAGAGTGAGGCAAAGCTGTTCTTTTACCGTCAGCTCCTGCACATAACAATACTGCTCCCATAGATGCTGCCATTCCTGTACAAATGGTTGCTACATCTGGAGAAATATATTGCATAGTATCATAAATACCTAAACCTGCATAAACGCCACCACCTGGTGAGTTTAAATATATTTGAATATCTTTTTTTGAATCTACAGATTCTAAAAACAACAACTGAGCTTGTATAATGTTAGAAACATAATCATTTATTCCTGTCCCTAAGAAAATAATTCTATCCATCATTAATCTTGAAAAAACATCCATAGACGCAACATTTAGCTGTCTTTCTTCAATAATTGTTGGAGAAATATAATCTGCGTAAATAGATTGATATTGGTCATAAACAGTACTGCTAATACCTGCATGCTTTGTTGCATATTTTCTGAATTCGTCTTTATTGAACATATTTTTTTGGTTTTAGAATTGGTTTGTAAAAATAGTCATCTAAGATAGTATTTTAGAAATGATTTCTCTATTTTTTTACAAAAAATTATAAAAAAAATGCCCCGATTAAAAATCGAGGCATTTAATGTTTTATTTCTTTTTAGCTAAAAGCTTTTCAAACTCTTCTAAAGAGACTTCTTTTTCTTTCAGTTTACAAGTTGATTTATATAAGTCCATTAGTTTAGAATCATATAACATTCCGTAAATTTTTCTAGCTTCTTCTTGGTTTTGAAGTACGCTTTGAGCTGTTTGAGTTAATTGCTCATCATCATTTGCAGGCATTCCCATGCTTTGCATTTGTTGAGTCAATAAACCTTTAGTATAGTCAATTACTTCTTCAAATTCAACTTTAATTTCATTTGCTTCAATAATTTTATTTTCAATTAGTTGCCATTGTAAGCTTTTAGAATACATATCGTATTCTGCTTCAATTTGCTCGTCAGTAATTGGTTTTTCGTTAGAGGCTTTAATCCATTTCTTCAAAAAAGTATCAGGCAATTTTAATTTTAACGAATCCATTAAAGCATCTTGAACATCAGCTTTTAATTTTCTATCACTATCAGCAATTAATCCTTTGTTCAATTCTTCAGCAATTTTATCTCTAAACTCTTTTTCAGATTTTACTGCTCCTTCTCCAAAAATTTTATCAAACAATTCTTGATTTAAGTCTGAAGCAATAACTCTGTTTACTTTTTCTACTGTATAATTAAATTTAGAGATGATATTTTTTAACTCATTCACATCAACCCCAATAGCTTGTGCTTGATCACTTTCATGCTCAGAAACAGTTTTGGGATCAACAACAAATTTATCTCCTGCTTTAGCTCCAACTAATTGTTTTTGCAAGTTTTTATCAGTAACTGCATTAATAATAATTACAGAACTGTTAGTAATCCCACTTTCTTTCACCTTGCCTTCGCCATCTAACTCTTCAAACTTTCCAAAAACCATATCATCTTTTTCAGCTACTTCCGGATTAGTCATTTTTCCATATCTGCGAGCTAAATCATCAACATATTTCTGAACATCTTTGTCAGACACTTTTATTTTAAAGGCATCCACTTTAAGTTTATCTAAACTATCCACTTTAAAAGAAGGCGCTAATCCAACTTCGTATTTAAACTCAAATTCTTTTTGATTTTCCCAATCGATAGTTTCATCATCTTCCATTTTAGGAAGTGGGTTTCCTAATACCTCCAATTTTTCATTGGTTAAATATTCTTGTAAGGTATCCGACAAAATTTTATTTAATTCGTCAACTAACAAGTTGGTTCCTACCATTTTTTTCACCATCCCCATAGGTACGTGTCCTTTTCTGAAGCCAGGAACGCTAGCTTTTTTACGGTATTCTTTAAGTTGATTTTCCACTTTATCTTGATAATCTTCTTCTTTCAACTGCACTTTAATAACTGCATTTAAATCATCAATTTTTTCTTGTGTAATGTTCATATATTAAGGTTTAATTTTTCATAACTTGATAAAATTCCCCTTTTCAGTGGAATAAATTCAACTAACTACTCCTTAAAAGGAGCAGAGTTTCACTAAATTTAAAAAAGGTATAAGGCTAACCTTATACCTTTTATTTTTTCTTAAGGAACAACTCCTTATTTTGTGCGGGTGAAGGGACTCGAACCCCCATGCCGTGAAGCACTAGATCCTAAGTCTAGCGTGTCTACCAATTTCACCACACCCGCAAAATTTTTAATTAAAGGTTTTCTTTAAAACCTTCTTAAAAAAGGAGTGCAAAGATATCTTTTTTTGTTTATTAAACAAATGGTTTTAAGAAAATTTATCTACAAGCGTTTTCCCCACTTTTTATTAGTTTTTCACAATCTTTTTGGTGGTGATAATGGCATTGTTTTCATCCACTATTTTAAGCATATAAAACCCATGAGGCAAATTAGCAAACACATCCAGTTTAATGTTGTTTGTACCTTTATTAAGGTGTACGTTCTTCTCTATCACAGCTCCTAATAAATCTACCACCATAAAGTTATAATTTCCTGCTTGGATTGTTTTAAGTTCAATATTCAACACATCTTTTACAGGATTGGGAGAAATTACCACTTCTCCTTCTTCTATTCTTCTAACAGAAACAATATCAGAATACGAGAATTTACCATCAAAATCAACTTGTTTCAAGCGGTAATAAGCAATACTTGCTATTGGGTTTTGGTCTATAAAATAATAGTTCAACAATTCATTTGAATTTCCTGCTCCTTTAACACTACCTATAGCTTGAAAATTTCGTGCATCTTTTGATGTTTCTAGAATAAAATAATCATTGTTTATTTCAGAAAGTGTTTGCCACGAAAGTTCATTTCCATATTCTGAAGCATTTGCATCAAAACTCATTAATTCGATTGGAAGAATGGTACAATCAGTTGAAGCCGTATTAGCAGACGAAGAGTTTAAAGTAATCGGTTGTTGAACATCAGCATAATTGGTAACTAACAATATAAATACATCTCCCGCATTAACATTCGCATTTGCTTGTTCAATATTTGTAGAAGAATAACTACAATCTACTGGAACTGGCAAAGACCCACAAGCTGCTTGAGCATTAGCCAAACTACTATAAGGTCCCCAAAGAGCAAAATCAATATCACTAGCAGCAGTTATATCAAAACTCATTACACCACCACTATCAATTTCTAAATAAAACCAAGTTGGATTAGGTGATGTTGACAAACAATCATAATTATTCCCGGGTTCTGTAGTACTAGCATCATTCCCCCCTTGTGTGGCTACAAAAGAATAAGGACTATCTGCACAGATTGGTTGCATTTTACTGCACAAATCATTTGCAGGTGGAGGTGCCGGTCCAAAAACACATATTGTAAAATCTGCACTACTCGGATTGGGAACTGTGGAAGACCAAGAATGAATCCTAATAAAATAAGTATTCCCAACGGTTAAACCTGTAACCAAAAATGAAGTTTCAGAATCTTGACAACCTAAAGATGTTCCTGAACACGCATTAAAAACTTCTACCTCAGAATCAAACTCGGCAATTCTATCTACATAGGCAGAATCATTAGTTGCCACAAATGAAAACCAAACATCATCATTAGCTGTACCCCCACAAGCTGAAACCATAGAATTAGTTGCCGAAGCTACAGTTGAGGAAACTGAATTACAACTACCATCCGTTGACATGGTTAAGCTTATGGCATTACCGCAATTATCATTAGGTGGTGGTGGTGGCGGTGTACCTACACAAACATTAAAAGTTGTTGTTGCTCCAGAACTTGAACTATATGAATACACACGAATATAATAAGTATTACCTGGTGTTAACCCACTAATAGTAGTACTGTTTGGATCTCGACAAACTAATGGAGCCCCTATTGAACCACAAGACCCTGCGTAAACAGAATGATATAAATCTGTTGGGCTTCCGCCAACACTTAATAAATCAATATAATGAGTTGAATTAGTTGCTACAAAAGAATACCATACATCATCATTAGCTGTTCCAAAGCAAGTATTAGATTGAGATGAAGGTGTTGCTGAACTTAGTGTCCCACTCACAACAGAACCACATGAAGCGTTAGGGTTTACAGGAACAGATATTGCACCAGCACACTCATCATTAGATGGTGGTGGTGGCGGTGTACCTACACAAACATTAAAAGTTGTTGTTGCTCCAGAACTTGAACTATA
>JAPHUD010000041.1 GCA_026196775.1 Flavobacteriales bacterium | reverse complement strand
GTTATCCATAGAAGTAGATTGAATTTCTAATAACCAATTTTTAAAACCTCTCCATTTTAGTTTTTTGCCCTTTTCTCCCCCAAATTGATCTGGTAATCCATCAGAGCACAAATAAATAGTTTCTCCATTTTCTAACTTAAAGGTATGGTTTTCAAAAATATGTTTGGTTTCATATAAGGAATAACCTATAGATGCTTTAGTGCCTTTAATTTCCTGTAATTCATTATTAATTATCCTAAAAAGCGAATGATTAGCACCCGAAAAATTCAACGTGTTGTCTTCACTATCCCAACAACATAAACCCATATCAAAACCATCTCTAATGTTTTCATCCGATTTTTTAAATAATCGTATTAATAATTCATCTAATTGGGTTAAAATTTCTGATGGTTGAGAGATTTGTTTTTCTAATACTACTTTGTTTAGTAAATTAAACGCAATAAGGCTAACAAAAGCTCCAGGAACTCCATGTCCGGTACAATCTATAACAGCAAAAAAGGTTTTAGAACCTATTTTTTCTGTCCAATAAAAATCGCCTGAAACAATATCTTTTGGTTGGTAAAAAACAAAACTGTTGTTAAGTAAAGATTTAACTTTGTTTTCACTGGGAATAATGGCTAATTGAATTCTTTTAGCATAGTGAATACTATCTGTAATGGCTATGTTTTTATATTCAATTTCATTTCGTTGTTGCTCAATTTTATTAAAAGCCTTAGTAAGTTGGGTGTTTTTTCTTTTTGTTTCTTCGGTTTCGGAAGTTATTGCTTTTAATTGAAAATTAAATTCAATTTTTTTGAGTTGTTGAGCATTATTATCCGCTAAAAGTTGTTCTTTATATTGGTTGTGAATATTAAGAAATTCGTAAGCTTTGTTAAAGTCGTTTAGTTTTGCATAGGTAGTGGAGAGTTCTTTGTAAATAGGAATTTCATCTTCAATAGACCTTTTTTCTTTAGTAACTTTTAACGCGTCATTTAATATTTCAATAGCTTCGGTAGTGTTGTTTTGGATGTTATGTATGGCTCCAATCATGGTACTCGAAGCAATAATAATTTGCCAATAGTTACTTTCTTTCCCCAATTCTAACCCTTGATTTAAATAAATTAAAGCATTGGGGTAGTCTTTTTTAAAAAAATTAACCTCTCCAATATTGTGATGGACAATGGCTTTAATTCGAGTGGTAATATCAGGAAAACTTAAACAAATATTAAAATAACGTAGGGCATTATCATAATCGCCCATAACGGTGTAAGTATCACCAATATTATTGTAGGTACTGAGTTGTCCATTTTTATCGTTTACTTTTCTTCTAAGCTCTAAGCATCTTAAATTACACTCTAATCGTTTTTGGTAATCTTTTAAAAAATTATAAACGCCACCTAAAATGTTTAAGCAATCAGCCTCGCCTTTATAATCGTTAATGGACTGATAAAGTTCTTGAGCATGCAAAACAGCTTTTAGCGTTTCAATATAATTTGAAGCTTGAGAATAACAAAGAGCGATTTGTTTGGAACAATCTGCTAACGCTTTTGTGTCGAAAATTTCTGTTGCAATTTTTTCTGCATCACGTGCTTTAAGAATAGCTTCGGGCAAATTGTCTTCCATCAATTCCGAAGAAGATTGTAACAATAATTCTATATTTTCAAGTGTTGGAGACATTTATTTAATTATTGGCTTCAAAGGTAACTTAAAAATATCTATTTCAATAAAACTGCTAAGCTTTGTTTAAACCAATAAAGTTTGTCTTTTTTCGTTAAATTCGTAGCAAAATTTTAAACCATGAACATACGATTAATTATAGTTTTATTATTATTAAACACTTCTGTTTTTGCACAGTTGCACACTTATAAATGGACTAATGGCAACAAAAAAGCCGAAGGGGTTGTTAAAGATGGTCTTGAGCAGGGAAAGTGGACTTTTTGGAGTAAAGAAGGTGTAATTCAGCAAGAAGTTACTTATAAAGATGGTGAATTTCATGGTGAATATATCAACTATAATAAAGAAGGTAAAAAAGTAGAACAAGGGAATTTTGTTCGCTCAATGAAAGAAGGAGAATGTAAAGTTTGGTATGAAAACGGTCAGCTTGAATTAGTTGGATATAACAAAATTGGTTACAGAGATAGTTTATGGATTTTCTATTATCCATCTGGAAATAAAAAAGAAGAAGGACATTTTAAAAGGGATGAAAGAGTTGGTGAATGGACCTCATGGTACGACAATAAGCAAATAAAAAGTAAAATGTTGTTTGATAATGGGGTTGCTAAAATGATAAGTTTTTGGAGTAATGATGGGAAAGGTTTAGTTGTAAATGGTAATGGGCAATTTATAGAATATCATGAAAATAAGAATCCTCAAATTTCAGGAAAATATAAAGACAGTTTAAAAACTGGTTTATGGATAGAATATGCCAATAATGGTGTTAAAATTACAGAAGGCTCTTATAAAAACAATTTAAGAGATGGAAAGTGGACAAACTTTAGACCTGATGAATCTATTTTTTCGGAAGGAAACTATAAAGATGGCGTTTTTGATGGAACTTGGAAGTTCTGGTATGCTAACGGACAATTATTAAAACAAGTTAATTATGTTGGCGGAGAAGAAAATGGTACTTATAAGGAGTGGTTCGAAAATGGAAAATTAAGTGCAGAAGGAAATTATAAAAATGGTAAAAAAGATGGAAAATGGATCTATTTATTAGAAAATGGGAATACCGATTTTATAGGACATTTTAAAGAGGATTTAAGACATGGATTATGGACTTTTTATGACTCTAAAGCCAATAAAAGTTATGAAGGAAATTATGAAAATGACAAGAAAAATGGAGAATGGACGTATTGGTATCCAAACGGAGTGGTTTGGAAACAAGGAAGTTATAAAGATAATTTAAAACATGGGTTATGGAGTTTTTATACAGAAGAAAGCCAATTGATAATGCAAGGTAAATTTGAAAATGGAAAAGAAGAAGGGTTGTGGCAATCTTGGTACGATTCGGGCGAACAAAAAGATAAAGGGTATTATACAAACGGTTTAATGAATGGCAAGTGGGAAGGTTGGTTTTTAAATGGAAATAAAGATTATATTGGAGAATATAAAAATGGATTGAAAGACGGCATTTGGGAGCATTGGTACGAAAACGGAAAACAAGAGTTATTAGAAACTTATACACTTGTTCCTAAAGATAAAAAGAAATATTATAAAGATAGAAATAATAAGTTTATGGAAGTAAATGATCAATATATGCTTTCCGTTAAAGAAGGAGCTTATTTTGAGTGGTATGAAAACGGTAAACCAAAAACGGATGGGTTTTTTGTAAATAATGAACAAGATGGGAAATGGACGTATTATTACGAAAATGGTAATAAAATGTACGAACAAACAATGGTAGGAGGAAGACAAGAGGGTAAAGTAACCTCTTGGTACGAAATAGGAACCTTAGAAAGTGAAAAGAATTATAAAAATGGACAAGCAGAAGGAAAATGGGTATTTTATGAAAAACAGCAAGGAAAAGTAAAAAGAATAATGTATTTTAAGGAAGGTAAGAAAGTGAAGGAAGAGTAAATTTAAGCCCAACTGCAAGGACAGCTTTTACAGAACTTGCCTTTCTTCTTAAATTTTTCACAACAAGTAGATTTCTTTTTCTTCTTTCTTAAATCAAAAATCTCTTGAGATTTTTGTTCAAAAATAGATTTAGAAGGAGTTGTTGCTTTCATAAAGCAAAAATACTATTTAGAATCATTATAAACAATACCTTAAAAAAGGTATAATTTTGGAAAACTTTTATTTAAAAAAACTATGAAAATATACACAAAGACAGGTGATAGAGGGGAGACCTCACTTTTTGGAGGAGAAAGAGTTCCTAAATATCATTATAGAATTGAAGCTTACGGAACGGTTGATGAATTAAATTCAACTATTGGATTAATAAGAGACCAAGCTATTGATGAGGCTACTTTTAACATTTTATTGGAAGTGCAAGACAGGCTATTTACCTTGGGTTCTAATTTAGCTACTGATCCAAGTAATAAAAAAGTAAAAACGCCTCAACTCAATAAATCAGATATTGAATTACTGGAAAAAGAAATTGATAAAATGAATGAAACCTTGCCCGAAATGCGTTCTTTCGTTTTGCCGGGTGGGCACCCAACAGTTTCTTATTGTCACATTGCCAGATGTGTTTGTAGAAGAGCTGAAAGGTTAGTTGTATTTTTATCGGAAAAAGAGCCAATAAATGAAGATATTATCATTTATCTTAATCGTTTATCAGACTATTTATTTGTGTTAAGTAGAAAATTCACACAAGATTTTAAGGCTAAAGAAATACCTTGGAAACCTCGTTATTAAAGGTTTTTAAGTTGTTTTTATAAGTCAGTAAATAGGCTAAAAAATAGTTAATAAAATTTTTCTTGCTTATGTAAACAAAAAATATACTTTTGCGTAACGATTAAAAGAGCAATAAAACCTTAAATAAATATTACTAAAACTTATAAATTATGTATTGGACACTAGAATTAGCATCGCATTTAGAAGATGCACCTTGGCCTGCAGATAAAGATGAATTAATTGATTATGCCATCAGAACAGGTGCCCCTTTAGAAGTAATAGAAAACCTTCAAGAGTTAGAAGGAGATGAAGAGATTTATGATAGCATTGATGATGTATGGCCGGATTATCCTACGAAAGAAGATTTCTTTTTTAATGAGGATGAATATTGATTTGAAAAAAAATTACAAAACAGAAAAGGCTGCAATTTATTGCAGCCTTTTCTGTTTGTGTTAATATTAAACTATTTATCATCTAGTTTGAAATTAATTGGTAAATGCATTTTTACATTTACATTTTTGCCTTCATGTTTTCCGGGAGCCCAATCGGGCATTTTATTAATTACTCGTAACGCTTCTTTGTCTAAAAGCTCACCTACTCCTTTTTCAATTTTAATTTGAGTGACTTTTCCTTTTTCATTTACTACAAAAGAAACAAAAACCTTTCCCTCAATTTTTTCTTCTTTAGCTTTTTCAGGATAAGTAACATTATCACCCATGTACTTCATTAAGGCATCCATTCCACCTTTAAACTCGGGCATTTGATCAACTTGGTCGTAAATTTTGTCAGCCTTTTTAACTGTTTTAGCATTACTTTCTTGTGCATTTAAAGTTGCTGCACCCATCAAAGCGATTACCATTATTGGTATTATCAATAAGTAGTTTAATGCTTTAATGCTGTTTGTTTTTTGTGTTTTCATCATGGCTATTCTTTTTTTGATTAATAATTGATTGTTAAAATTATTTACTAAATCGCTGCAATTGGCACCCAATAATTGGGCTATTAATACATTAAAATAGTGTTTTTTATTTGATTGAGAAACAATGTTGTCGGCAATAAATTCATGATTATTTTTTACGCTTTTTAGGGCTATCCAAACCAATGGGTTAAACCAAAATAGTGTTTTATACAATTCATAAATTAAAACATCAAGCGAATGTAGTTCTTTAGCATGAATTTTTTCGTGAGCTAAAATCATATTTTTTGCTTCATTATCAATATTTTCAGGAATATAAATAAAGTTGAAGAAGGAAAATGGCAGAATGTTTTTAGTAACATCTTTTTTTAATTTAAAGATTAGCCAAACCAATCGGGTTAATTTAAAAAAGTACAAAGCCATTAAACTAAAACTTATTGTCCAATATAAATTTTTCCAATTTATAACAGAATTGCTAACAGTTTCTTGATTTGAATTTATTGTAATTTCTGGCAATTGAGCCAAAAAAGTATTTTCTATAATAGTGGAATTAGCAATATTTAAAAAAGGCAATGTCAAAGAAATAGGGATGATAGCTAATAAATAAAATCTATTTAACTGAAAAAAAGTTGTTTTACTAAACAGTAAATGATAACACAAATACATTGCACTAAAGATTAAAGTGCTTTTTAGTAAGTAGATATGTAATTCCATATTATTCATTTTTTATAGATTTAAGTAGTTCATCCATCTGTTTTAAATCAATTTTCTTTTCTTTTATAAAGAAAGACATCATTTTTTCTGCTGATCCACCAAAATAGTTGCTAAGCAAGTTATTAGTTTTAAACTTAGTATAGTCTTCTTTATTTACAATAGGAAAGTATTGATGTGTTTTCCCAAATGCTTTGTAGCTTACAAATTTTTTTCGTTCTAATATTCTTACAATTGTTGAAACGGTGTTATATGCAGGTTTAGGTTCCGGAAGTTGTTCAATTATTTCTTTAACAAAACAATTTTTTAACTGCCAAACTACTTGCATAATTTCTTCTTCTGCTTTAGTTAATTCTATCATAAGGCAAATGTATAACTAAAAATCTAGTTATACAACTATTTTTTTAGTTTTTTAATGGTAGATTAAATAATTTTAATAAAATATTCTTTTACGTTATTCAGGAGGAAGCTTGTTGGATAGTGGAATTGAAGCCTCCAATTACTACTAAGTTTATTTTAAAGGAAAGTTTAACACAAACAAAGAAACCTATAATAGGTCACTAAAAATGATTACATTAGCCTAACGAAACCTCAAAAACACCCATTATGCAACACCTAAAAACCATATTTATACTTGTTAGTATTGCCTTTTTAGCAAGTACTGTTGGCTGTAAAAAAGACACAACAGCTGATGTATTTGTATATGAAAAAGGTACGAATAAACCCATGGTAGGGATACCTGTAAATTTTGGATATACTTCTTCAAACGGTTTGTTTGCTGGAGGAGTGTTGGAACAACAAAAAAATACTGATGTAAATGGGAGAGTAACTTT
>JAPHUD010000045.1 GCA_026196775.1 Flavobacteriales bacterium | reverse complement strand
AGGAAAATTAAAAGGCCCTACTGTATTACCATTCCCCCCACATTCTGTAATATCTGGATATGTTGGTGGTGGTGGTATTATAATTAATCCCGTTGATGCTGGATACATTCCACAACCATCTTGGGTGAATACTGTATTTCCTGATACTATTTCTATTGTAATTGGAACTCCTGTAGGCATTCCTGGAAAATCAAAATTCACCCAATCATTATAGGTGTTTGCCTGACCAGGACAACTACCAAATATAGTTATAGGAGTACTACAACCAGGTAAACTTCCAACTGGAGTATTTTGTATATTTGAAACAGGATTACCTGTTTGTTGTGTAGTTACATTATTTACTGTAACATTTAAAGTCATTGTTGTAGAATTAACTGAAGCATTAGCATGCCAATGTTCTACCCAAATACGCAAATCTCCATTACAATTATAGCAATAACCTACTTGTACAGAGTGTGCATTAAGTTTATTGTTTCCAACTAGGATTAAAAAAAATAAAAGTAATAGTGGGAAAAATTTATTCATAATTAAAAAGTTTGTTAGTTCACATTCTCAGACGAGAATCAAATAGTTAGGTTGCCTTATTATAACTTTAATCTATATTAATTAACATTTAAACCATAAAGATACCACATTAATAGAATTTAATAATGATGAACATATTAAATTTGGGTAAATTTTACGCTAAAAAACAAAAAAGTTGGCACGATAGCACGCCAACTTTTCAACAAATACGATATTAAGTAGTTAATAATTAAACTATCATTGCAGCACCAACTGTTTCATTGGTAGCTTCATTTATCAATATTAAACTCCCTGTAATCCTATTTCTACTGTACTTATCAAACAATAACGGACGAGTAGTTCTTATTGTAACCCTAGCTATATCATTAGTGTTAATAACTTTATCATCTTCAATTCTATGAAGCGTATTAATATTGACTTTGTACTTAACTTCTTTAATAATACAACGTGCATCATTGGTGGTATGTTTAATGGCATATTTACCTCCATTAATCATTGGTTTATCATTTAACCAGCATACCATTAAATCTAAGTCCTGACTAGCATTGGACTGGTTGTTTTCTCTCACAATCATATCTCCTCTGCTAATATCAATATCGTCTTCTAAAGTCATGGTTACCGACATTGGCGAAAAAGCTTCTTCTATTTCATTATTATAGATGTGAATAGATTTTATCTTAGAGGAAAAACCTGATGGCAATACCACAACCTCATCTCCTTTTTTAAAAATTCCTCCTGCAATTCTTCCTGAATACCCTCTAAAATCATGAAACTCATCCGATTGTGGCCTAACAACATACTGAACAGGAAACCTGCAATCAACATGGTTGTAATCACTACCAATATGTATATTCTCTAACAAATACATTAAAGTTGATCCCTGATACCAAGGCATATTTTCAGATTTATTTACCACATTATCTCCTTTTAATGCACTTATAGGGACAAAATGAATATCTCTTACCTCTAATTTGGATGAAAATGCTTCTAAATCTTTTTTAATTTTTTCAAAAACTTCCTCTGAATAATCAACTAAATCCATTTTGTTTATACAAAAAACTACATGAGGAATTCCTAGCAATGAAGAAATAAATGTATGGCGACAAGTCTGCTCCACTACACCTTGACGAGCATCTACTAGAATAATTGACAAATTGGATGTAGAAGCTCCAGTAACCATATTTCTTGTATATTGAATATGTCCAGGAGTATCTGCTATAATAAATTTACGTTTTGGTGTAGCAAAATATCTATACGCAACATCAATAGTTATCCCTTGTTCTCTCTCAGCTCTTAATCCGTCTGTTAAAAGTGCTAAATTCACATTTTCATCACCTTTTCTTCTACTTGTTTCTTCAATAGCTTCATATTGATCTGCAAAAATGGATTTCGAATCATACAACAATCTTCCTATTAAAGTACTTTTTCCATCATCAACACTTCCTGCTGTTGAAAAACGTAAAAGTTCCATATCTAAATAAGATGATGTTTCATTGTTTATATTTATAGTTGAATTTTCCATCTATTACTTTCTTAAACTTTAAAAATATCCTTGTTTTTTTCTATCTTCCATGGCTGCTTCAGAACGTTTATCATCAGACCTTGTACCTCTTTCAGTTGTTCTTGCAGCAGCGACTTCTTCAATAATTTTTTCTATAGAATCTGCATTGGATTCTACTGCACCTGTACATGTAGCATCACCAATTGTTCTAAACCTAACTTGCATGTTAGTAGTAACTTCATTATCTCGTTGTTGGATAAAACTTGAAGTACTCATAATTACACCTTCTCTAATAAAGACTTCTCTTTGGTGAGCTAAGTAAATAGATGGTATTTCAATGTTTTCTTTCAAAATATACTGCCATACATCCATTTCTGTCCAATTACTAATAGGGAAAACTCTAAAATGTTCCCCCATATTTTTTCTACCATTAAAGATATTCCAAAGTTCTGGTCTTTGGTTTTTAGGATCCCATTGCCCAAATTCATCTCTGTGAGAGAAAAAACGCTCTTTTGCTCTAGCTTTTTCTTCATCTCTTCTAGCTCCGCCTATGGCACAATCAAATTTATGTTGTTCAATCGTTTCAAGTAAAGTAACTGTTTGTAGAGCATTTCTACTCGCATTAAAGCCTTTTTCTTCAACGACTTTTCCTTCATTAATAGATTGTTGTACAGATCCAACAATTAAATTAGCCCCTATTTTTCGAACAAACTCATCTCTAAACTCAATAGTTTCAGGAAAATTATGTCCGGTATCTATATGAACTAATGGAAATGGAATTTTTGCAGGCCAAAAAGCCTTGCGAGCCATGTGTGCTACTACTATAGAATCTTTTCCTCCAGAAAATAGTAGTGCTGGTTTTTCAAATTGAGAGGCTACTTCTCGCAAAATATAAATTGCTTCTGCCTCGAGTTCTTCAAGATGTGTTAAATTGTATGATTTCATTAAAATAATTTTTCCGAAAAACAAAAATAGCTATTATAAAATACGCTATAAAAAAAGAGCGTACAAAAATTACGCTCTTAGTTATTTTTTAAAATTTAGAATTTAGCTCTCGACTTTCTTCGTTTTGGTCCTTTTTTACCAAGCACCCAACCATGTCTAGATCTATAATATTTACTTCTACTTCTAATTGCCCAACTAAAATTAACTGTTGCTGTTAAATAGCTATCATTATGAGTAGGGTCTCCTCTTTTACTTCCTGCAATAAAATTGGTTAATTTCAACTTTTCCTCATCAGATAAATCCTGATTAACATTGTTTATATGAGCTTGATTTGTCTTATTTGATATTCCATCATAATTATTTACATATCTATCGCTAACATCATCAATGTAGTCAGTAAAAGTGGTTCTCCAACCAATTTCCATCCCAAGTCTATACTTTCTATTTATGGTGTAATAAAATCCTACACCAGCAGGAATAGCAAAGTTAAACTTACCATATTCTGCACCTTCTGTTTGAAGTGGTTGAAGCGCTACCCATTCTCCATTATCAGTTTGTCCTTTTGGATTACTGTAAAAAAGCCCTGCTCCAGCAAATAAATACAAATTAAAGTCGGAAGTATATCTACCAGTTCCTCCTACATCATTTACTTTATAAACATATATTTCTCCAATAGCAGCCAACTCAAACATATCATTTTTAAAGTTCAAGTTTCTAGCTCTTCTAGGTGGGTTTGTAGTATTCGCATCATCTGCGGAAAGACGTATATAGTTCAACGTTCCTTTAATACCAAACTTTGGTGAAATTCTGTAGCGATAAAAACCACCAAGATTCCACCTCGTAGCATTTAACTTCATATCCATTACAAAATCTCTTCTGGTTCCTTCTCCACCACCAATATCTCCTAAATAGTTTGAAGCTCCAACAGAAAAGCCATAATCAGTAAGGTACTGACCATAACTCAAGCTACTTGAAAGGATGATTATAACGAATAGTAATTTTCTAAGCATAAAAGCAAATCTACAAAAAAAGAACAAATGTAATACTTTAATAGTTTAAATAAAAGTTATTTTTTGTCCAATCAATTCATTTAGTAATTTCGCAAATGTACAAATACATTACAATACAATGAATAAAATTTGCAAACTTTTTAATATTCAATACCCTATAATACAAGGCGGTATGATATGGAACAGTGGCTGGGAACTTGCTTCAGCTGTTAGTAATTCAGGTGGCTTAGGGTTAATTGGAGCAGGATCTATGTATCCGGAAGTTTTTCATGAACATATAAAAAAATGCAAAAATGCTACAACAAAGCCGTTTGGTGTTAATTTACCAATGTTGTACCCCCAAATGGATGAAATGATTAAAATCATTCTTGAGGAGAAAATAAAAATTGTTTTTACCTCAGCAGGAAATCCAAAAACCTACACTTCTTATCTTCAAGAACATGGGATAAAAGTAGTACACGTTGTCCCGAGTGTTAAATTTGCCTTAAAAGCACAAGAGGCTGGAGTTGATGCTATCGTTGCTGAAGGCTTTGAAGCCGGTGGTCATAATGGAAGAGACGAAACAACTACGCTTTGTTTAATTCCTATGGTGAAAAAAGAACTGCACATTCCGATTATTGCAGCTGGAGGTATTGCCACTGGAAATGCTATGCTTGCTGCTTTAAACCTTGGTGCTGATGGCGTTCAAATGGGAAGCAGGTTTGCTGCGTCTGAAGAAGCTTCTTCTCATATTAAATTTAAAAATGAAATTGTAAAAGCCAAAGAAGGGGATACTTTATTAACACTTAAAGAAGTTACTCCTGTTAGGTTATTAAAAAATAAATTCTTCAATGATGTTCAGATAGCCATCCAAAATGGAGCGAATGCAGAAGAACTAAAAAATCTATTAGGTAGAGGAAGAGCAAAAAAAGGTATGTTTGAGGGTGACTTAGAGGAAGGAGAGTTAGAAATTGGTCAAGTTTCCGGATTAATTGATAATATAAAACCTGTTAATGAAATTATTGAAACCATCATTAAAGAATACCATCAAGCAGTAACAGCAATCAATTCACCTAAATTTCAATTTTAAAATTAATATGATTCAATTCGAAAAATTTATTTTAAGCAATGGTTTAAAAGTTATTGTCCACCAAGATATTTCAACACCTATTATAGCTTTTAATGTATTGTACAATGTAGGAGCAAGAGACGAAGATGAAAACCATACTGGTTTTGCTCATTTATTTGAACATTTAATGTTTGGTGGTTCTGTAAATATTCCAAACTTTGATGAACCACTCCAAAAAGTAGGAGGAGAAAACAATGCTTTTACTTCTAATGATATTACTAATTATTATATTACCCTTCCTAAAGAAAATTTAGAAACTGCTTTTTGGTTAGAATCAGACCGAATGTTAAGTTTAGCTTTTACTGAAAAAAGCCTTGAAGTTCAACGTCAGGTAGTGATTGAAGAATTTAAACAAAACTATTTAAATCAGCCTTATGGCGATGTTTGGCTTTTACTCAGGCCACTAGCTTATCAAGCTCATCCATACAAATGGGCCACTATTGGAAAAGAAATTAGCCACATTGAAAATGCTACTATGCAGGAGGTAAAAGACTTTTTTAATAATTTTTATACTCCAAATAATGCTATTTTATCTGTTGCCGGAAATATTGAGTTAGATGAAATAAAACAGCTTACAGAAAAATGGTTTGGAAGCATTCCATCAGGAAATAATAACAACAGAAACTTACCTAAAGAGCCGGCACAGAAAGAATCAAGACGATTGGAAGTAAAAAGAAAAGTACCGGCAAATGCTATTTATAAAGCTTACAAAATGTGTAGCAAAACGCATCCAGATTTTTATGCAACCGATTTACTTACTGACATTCTATCTTTAGGAAACTCATCTAAACTTTATATTTCTCTTATTAAAGAACAAAAACTTTTCAGCAATATTAATGCTTACGTTTTAGGAAGTTTTGATGACGGACTTCTTATTATTAGTGGTCATATTTCTGAAAATGTATCTTTTGATGATGCAGAAAATGGAATTATTAATGAGCTCGAAAAAATAAAAAAACTAGCAGTAACTCCCAAGGAATTAGAAAAAGTAAAAAACAAAGTGGAGTCTATGCAAGCGTTTTCTGAAACGAGTGTTTTAAACAAAGCCATGAACCTTGCTATTAATGAACTTTTAGGTGATGCCAACAAAGTAAATACTGATATAGAAGCATATAGAAAAGTTGCTGCTGAAGACATAAGAAGGTTGGCAAACGAAATTTTTAACGAGTCCAATTCTTCTACACTTATTTATGCAAAAGAAGATTAATTTAACTTATTTTACCTTTTTTGCCTGATACAATTGGCTTAATTTTATCCCTCAATAAATTAAGTCATTAATACGATTAATACACACATATGAAAATCGGAATAGTTTGTTATCCAACCTTTGGGGGAAGTGGTGTTGTTGCCACCGAACTAGGAAAAGCACTTGCTGCAAAAGGAAATAAAGTTCATTTTATATCTTATCAGCAACCATTTAAGTTAGATCTTTTCTCCGAAAATATTTTTTATCACGAAGTAAAAGTTACTAATTATCCTTTGTTCGATTACCAACCTTACGAACTAGTATTAACAAGTAAATTAGTAGATGTTATCAAATTTGAAAAGTTAGATGTGCTTCATGTCCACTATGCTATTCCACATGCTTCTGCAGCTTATATGGCTCAACATATTTTAAAATCTGAAGGCATAAACATACCTTTTATTACTACCTTGCATGGAACAGACATTACCCTTGTTGGAAAAGATAAATCATTTGCTCCTGTAATTACTTTTGCCATTAATGAATCTAATATTGTAACGGCTGTCTCTGAAAGTTTAAAACAAGATACTTTAGCTCATTTTAATGTTAAAAGAGAAATTAAAGTTATTCCCAACTTCATTTGCTTTTCAGATTATGAAAACTTAGGAGATACTTCTAGTATAAGAAAAAGTTTTGCTCCTAACAACGAAAAAATATTAATACATGTATCTAACTTCCGTAAAGTAAAAAGAGTTCAGGATGTTTTTAAGGTTTTTATTAAGGTAAATGAAAAAATACCTGCCAAATTATTATTAGTTGGTGATGGACCAGAAAGGTATCAATTAGAAGAATTCTGTCGTGAACAAGGGGTTTGCGACAAAGTTCATTTTTTAGGTAAGTTAAAAGACACTGAACGAATTTTGTCTGCTTCAGATTTGTTTTTACTTACATCAGAATCGGAGAGTTTTGGATTGGCTGCATTAGAAGCTATGGCAGCAAAAGTTCCTGTAATTTCATCTAACACCGGTGGTATTCCAGAAGTAAACAAACATGGTTACTCCGGTTATTTAAGTAATGTTGGAGATATTGATGATATGGCAAAAAATGCATTGAAAATTCTTTCTGACTATACTGTTTTAGAACAATTTAAACAAAATGCTTACCAACAGGCAAAACAGTTTGATATTGAAAAAATTCTTCCTCAGTATGAGGCTATCTACAAAGAGCTAATTGGAAGGTAAGTTAAAAATTCTCTTGTTTTACCAAGCAATTTTCAATTTTTAGTTGTTTTAAAAAAGTGGTTAATACTGCAATATTATTTCCATTAGAATAGATAACATGCTCTTTTTTGTTCGCTGCATACCTCAACATATTTTTTATTTCTAAAATGTGTTTGGTTTGTCTTGCAACTGCTTCTCCTGAATCAATTAAAGCAATGTGTTGAGGTAAAATTCTTTTAATAATAGGAATTAACATTGGATAATGAGTACACCCTAACACCACACTATCAACACCTTCTATCAACATTTTGCCTAAATATTGTTCTAATAAAGGCATAGCTTTTTCTAGTTCACCACTTTCTACTATTTCAACCAATCCCACACCTTCTACTTCTATAAACTGCGTGTTTTCAAACTTTTTGGAGGTAAGCATAAACAACTCACTGCTTAAGGTCCCTTTTGTTGCCAACACTCCTACTTTATCTGTTTTAGAATTTAAAGCAGCAGGTTTTATTGCTGGTTCTATCCCTATAAAAGGAATATTATAGTTTTCTCTTAAATATTTAATAGCATTTGTTGTGGCTGTGTTGCAAGCTACTACAATCATTTTGCATCCTAAATCAATCAGTTTTTCTGTATTTTTAATACTTAAAGCAATAATTTCTTCTTTAGATTTTTTGCCATAAGGAGCATTTTTACTGTCCGCCAAATAAATCAACTGTTCATTAGGTAGCATTTGATATACTTCCGACAGTATGGTCAACCCTCCTAATCCGGAGTCGAAAAAACCTATGGGGCTACTTGACGATGTTTTATTATTGTCCACTTCTTAACCACTATTTTTAATAGGATAAATGTACTTATTTTTTAATATACTGAAACAAAAGAGAGCTACAATAAATAGCAGCTCTCTTGAAATGAAAAAAATACCACCACTCGGTACAACCGAGCGAGTGGAGAGATTATAATGTTGTTTTTCAGTAACTAATATTCTATGGAATAATTAATGGTATCTCTACCTATATAATATAATGTTGTTGTAAAAGTGCTTATCGTATTATTTTTATTTACAGTCCATCCAAAACCTCCATTCCCTGTCCCTTTAAAAGGTCCTTTTATCACTATTGTATCTACATTCATACCATATAAAGCCCCCCCCCTAATTGACCATTAGATATATTTATCCAATCATTATTATCATAAGGAGTTACATTTTTAGCATGTACACGTACATAAGCATAGGGGCTGATTTTTAAAAATAACCGATGGTGTCCTTCATTAATATTATTTACCGTTTCTCCAAAATAGTCATTCCCATCTAATACCTTTACTTGGTAAAGTTCTTTTTCTTTTTGTCCTTTAAAACTTACTCTTCCATTAACATCGGTTGTTTTTTGCTGCTCTAATACTTGTCCTGAAAATACACCTCCTGATGAGGAATAAGAAAAATTAACCGTTGCTCCTGATACTGGATTGTTTGTTCCCATTTCTGTTACAAAAACATCTACAGAAGTGGTTTTACTTTCTTTTTTGCAACTTGTTATTCCTAATAAAAAAACTAGGATAACAAGCGTAAATATGGTTTTTAGGTGTCGCATAATGGGTGTTTTTGGAGTTTTGTAAGGCTAATGTACTAATTTTTAGTGAACTATTATACGTTATTTTGTTATTTTGTTATTTTATTTTTTTGTTTATTTGTTTATGTTAAATTTCCTTTCAAGCGTGTTTTAGCAGTAATTCGAGGTTTCAGTACCATGCTCAACAAGTTTATCAACTGCTCATTTATTTTTAACATTGTGTTGATGATACTTCATATTCTTCCTGAATGACAAAATCTGCTGTAAATACTCCCGAAGTAATTGCTGTTTTATCTAAATTTTCATATGTAGATAGTTTATTGTTTTAATTCGGTCATATGGAATACGCCATGTTATCTTTATTCGTCTTTGTGTACTTCTGCACGTGGCTATTTCATACCTAAAGGCAGGTGTTAATGCTTCCTGATTGATAATTTCTTGCTGAAATCCTTCTTGAGCATGTAACCCAACAGGAATAAACAACATGGCAATGAGTATTTTTTTCATATTTATGCGATTAGTATTCTATAGTATAATTAATGGTATCTCTGCCGATAAAGTACAGTTGAATAGAAAAATCTGTTGATACATTATTTTTTATAACATTCCATCCAAAATTCCCAGTTCCTGTACCTTTAAAAGGACCTTGTATAACAATCGTATCTACATTTGCTCCATAGAGGAATCCCCCCCCTATATTAATCCTATCATTATTATCAAAAGGGTTCACGTTTTTAGCGTGTACACGCACATAAGCAAAAGGGCTAGCTTCTAAAAACACACGGTTGTTT
>JAPHUD010000019.1 GCA_026196775.1 Flavobacteriales bacterium | reverse complement strand
GTAAATATTGGAATACGCTTCTAAGATCTTTCATGTATTTTTTAAACTCCGGTTTTTCGGCATCTTCCCCAATTTTTCTTTCCAACAAGTTAAATCTTGCATCATAAATAGCTTCTTCTCGAGCAATATCTGCTGCTACTTTATAATTGGCTCTGGTGTTGGTAATACCCCTTCCAACAATTTCATCTTTTTCATTAATAATTACTGCTTTTGAAGTGGTGGAGCCTAAGTCTATTCCTAAATAATATTTTTTCATAATTTTAATTTTAAAGGTTATTCTTATGCTTCCTGCTTCTCAAGCATTTTTCGTTGAGCCAACATTTGGAAGTAAGATTCTAAACGATTTTTAATATTTGAATAAGAGAAGTAACGAGGGTCAACCAAATCAGATTCGATAAAACCTACAGGAACTTCCAAGCGGTCTTCAATTTCACGCATCATTCCTAGCTGTCCAGCTGAGAATGAATTACAACTTTTTATTGAATTTGTTACATAACCATCTGCTTGATAATCTTTAATACATTTAGATAACAAATCAATTCGTTGAGGAATATTAAGGTTAGTGTAGCAGTTCATGCAATATTCACCTAAAGATTCTAGTGGTCTTTCGGGATCGTGTCTCCAACCCATATCGTAAACTCCTCCAACTTTAGTGTATGATGAAGCTACAATGACAGCTCCCATGTCGTAGAAAATTTTCCAAAATTCACGGAAACTTGTCCAGTTAGGAGGTCCTTCAACAACCAATCGATATTTTTCTTCTTTCATTTCTCCTTCTGGAGTAACAGGACCTAGGCCTAAACGAATACGTTCTTGAATTTCGCTATATAATTCTTTGTAATATTCAACAGCTTCGGGTGTACCTCTAAAACCAATATTTATTGGTCCGATGTAATAAACTCCTGCAAAATAGGCGTCAATAGGAGATGGTTTATGTTTGGTTGTATCAAAAATTTTGGTAATCCAGTCTTCTGCTTCAGCAGAAAGTTTTAAGAAACCTTTCAATTTATTTTCATCGAATTTAACTCCCGATACTTTTTCCATTTTAGGAATAACCTCTTCTTTTAATTGGTTAACCATGTATTGAGTCATTTCAGGAGTAATTTCAGCATTCTCTTGGTAAGGAGTATGTATCATTACCACTTCGGCATTTGGATATTCTCTTTTAAGGGTTTCAAACCATTTCATAAAAGTAAAACAACCCGTATAACTTAAAAGTAACACGTCTGGTTCTGGAATTTTTGTTCCGGTAGGCCCAATGTTACCTTTCATCATCATGCCTACATCACACTTTACATAAGTACATACATCTTCAGAGTGAGCATTACGTTCGGCTTCTTTAATGTATCCGCCTGATTTTTTACGCATAGCACTTTGTAGGGCATTAATTTCAGGATATACAGGTAGCATATCGAAGGTTCTAATTAGTTCGGATAAATTCCCCGGAACAAAGGTGTAGCACACTTTTTTGCCTGTTTTTTCAACGTTGGCAAGATCGTTAAACAATCCTTCTACCATCTCCTTTTGGAGAATCATACTTTTTTCTTTTATAGCTTCTTTTGACATGTTATTAAATTTGAGGTTTAACTTCATTGAACTCGTAAGTTCGTTTGAGATTTAAGGTTTGAGGTTAAAAAGATATCGAACTTCAAACTTTTTATTTTGTAACTAAAACTGGTTCATCTTCCCATAGTTTAATTGAATCAGAAAAAGCACCTACTTGTTCTTTTATTACTTTAAATTGATTAATGTTTTCACTAAATTGAAAAGCAATGTATCTAATGCCCATTTTGTTGAAAGCATTTTGAAAAATTGGAGCATCTAATAAGCTTGGGTCGCAAAAACTTGCCGAAGCGAATATTACTCCGTTTGCACCTCTTTTCTCTACAATTTTTGCCAGTCGATATTCTTTAGGATTATCCACATCGTATATAGAAGATGAATATTGACTTTGTTTAATGTATGCGTTAGAAATTGCTTCTAGAGGTTTATTGGTGGTTGCATCAATATCTCCAAGTATCATTCTTGAGCCTAACATATAATCATCATCAACAACATAACACCCAGCTTCTTCGATAGCTCTAATTAAGCCAACAGCCGGTTGCTCACAAAAGGCACCAGAAATTACTACTTTAATTTTATCTTGTGGTTCACCAATACTTTCCTTAATATGTATACATACTTGTTCTAAAATTTCATTATGCTCTTCTACTGGTATTACTGTTCCTGCTCTTACAATGTGATATACATCTTCAATAGACAAACGCCATGGGAATTCTTGACGAATATCATAAATAAACTCAATCATTTGTCGATTTTTATTGTATAAACCAATAGAATGATTGAGTTCTTCTACTGTTGGAGTTTTACCGTTAATTTCTTTGATGTATTTCATTACATGTTCCATTTCTTGTTGGTAAAACACTCCTCCAATTTGAGGTAAGAAATTTTGTGGAAAGTCCATATATTTTACAAACTTTCCGAATTTATGTTGTTTAAAAATTCCTGATAGATTTCTTAATACATCACAGATAGAAGGGAATATAAATCCATCAAAATCATCCAAATGTTTATCTAACGCCAATTCCATAATACTTCTTGGAATATGACAGATGTAGGATTGATAATATGCATCACCTTTAATGATTTGTTTGCGATCCCCACCACCAAAAACACCTACGGGCAAACCACCTGCAGCATGTATTACTTCTCTTGGGAAATAAATAGGTGTGTACCCCACAATAACTCGTCCGTCTTTTTCAGCTTTCCACTTTTTTGCCCTAGTAAAATTTAAATCGAAAGCAAGTTCCTTACAATCATTTATAATTTGTTTTAAGTTTTTCATGTCTTTATTATTTTAACATTAAAAAAAATTAACCTTTATAGTTATTTTTTCTTTTTACTTGAAGCTGATGAAATATAAAACTATACCTTGCTGTCAAGCAAAAAGAAAAATTGAATTTGGTATAGTTACAATTGTGTCATAAATCGAGTCTAAAATTATAGAACTGAAATCCATCTATTTATGACCACTATCATATTCAAACAATGATTGTTATCATTTGACATGAAATAATCTATAAATAATTTGGAAGATTGATAAATTATCAATAATCCGATGCAAAACAAAAACGTTTCTCTTATTTTATTGTCAGGTGGAAAGTCTACTCGTATGGGGTCTCCTAAAGCATGGGTTAAGCTTTATAACGAAAGAAGTTTTGCTGAACAAATTTTGTCTTGTTATAAAATATTCGGTTTACAAAATCAAATATTAGTGTTAAATAAAGCACATCAAAATAAGGATGAGGAACATAATTTAATTAAGCTTTTTAGTTCACTACAAATTATTTATAACCCATTTACAGAAAAAGGTAGGTTGTATTCCATAAAAATAGGGTTAGAAAAAATTAATACCGATTATTGTTTTATTCAAAATATTGACCAACCATTTATTTCGAAAGAAACACTTTGTGCACTTATAAACCAACTACCTTTTGGTGATGTTATAATTCCTAAGTATAAAGATAAAAGTGGACACCCTATATTAATTGGTAAAGCAATAGTAAATGAAATAAAAGCAAATTATCACAATTACACTACTTTAAAAGATGTACTAAATCAATTTAAAAAAAATTATGTAAATGTAGATTCTGAAGATGTTTTAATCAACTTAAACACTCCCAACGAATTAGCAAAACACCTTAATTCTACTATTTTAATTAGATGAATCTTTTTACTGAAATATTACAATTACAAAAGGAAGGTACTGTTTGTGCTCTTTGCACCATAGTTTATACAAAAGGTTCGACCCCTAGAAAAATGGGAGCTAAAATGTTGGTTAAACCCAATAGAGAAATAATTGGAACAATTGGCGGAGGAGACCTTGAAAAGAAAGTGGTTGAAAACGCACTTCACCAAATAGATTTAAAAGAAGCAAAATTATTTAAACACGATTTACTTCACCAGCATAATATGTGTTGTGGAGGTACAGTAGAAATATATATAGAACCAATATTTCCTATGAAAAAACTTTACATTTTTGGAGCCGGACATACAGGAAAAGCTTTAGCACATTTTGCAAATCAATTAAATTTTGAAATTTATGTAATTGATGATAGGAAAGATTATTTAGGCGAATTACCTCAACTCAAAAACGTCAATAAGCTTCATGCCGATTATAAAAAAGTATTACCAACATTGCCTTTTGATAAAAACACCTACGTTGTTATCTTAACTTATGAACATGAAATTGATAGGGATATACTTTCTTATTGTATCAATCAGCCGCATGCTTATATAGGAATGATTGGTAGTCAGCGAAAAATTGAAATAACAAAAAAAATGTTTTTGAATGCATCAATATGCAATCAAGAGAAATTAGATACTATAAATATGCCGATAGGAATTGATATTTCTGCTGAAAGTCCTGAAGAAATAGCTATAAGCATATTAGCTAAATTAATAGAGTTAAAAAATGGATAAAAGAGTAGCAATAATAACTGGTGCAGCCAAAGGAATTGGAAAAGCCATATCAGAAAGAATGGTAAAAGAGAATTACGTTACCATTTTAGTAGATGTTGATAATGAAAATGGAATAACATTAGCAAAAAAACTAGGAGATTCCGCAAAATATATTTTTTGTGACATTAGTAATCATCAAGAAGTAGAAAATCTTTTTAAAACCGTTGTTGATGAATATGGAGGAATAGATGTTTTAGTCAATAATGCCGGTATAATTCGGGATAATGTGATTTGGAAAATGCCCGAAGAGGATTTCGATAAAGTAATGGATGTTAATTTGAAGGGAACCTGGTTAATGTGTAAGGTTGCCGGAACTCTAATGCGTGAACAAAAAAAAGGGAGAATAGTAAATATTGCTTCACGAGCTTGGTTGGGAAATAGGGGACAATCCAATTATTCGGCATCTAAAGCTGGCGTAGTAGGTTTAACTAGGGTTTTAGCATTAGAATTAGGTAAATATGGTGTTTTGGTAAATGCCATTGCTCCAGGATTAATTGATACTCCTCTAACTCAGAAATTACCTCAAGATGTACAAGATAAATTAATTGAAGCACAACCAACTAAGACCATGGGAAAGCCTGAAGATATTGCCAATGCGGTTTCTTTTTTATGTGATGATAAAACACAATTTATTACCGGCCAAACTATTTATGTAGATGGTGGGAAAAGTATAGGAGCGGGTTTATAGTAGACATCTAATTAATAAAATGAGAATGAAAAAATATAAGATATTATGCAAATTTTAAAAATTATCGTTAACCATCAAGAACATCAGGTTTTAGTTGAACCACATGAAACTTTAGCTCATGTCCTTCGAGAAAAAATTAACCTTACAGGAACTAAATTGGGCTGCGAACAAGCAAGCTGCGGAGCATGTACCGTATTTGTAAATGGAAAAGCTGTTCAAAGCTGTATTTTTCCTGCACTAAGAGCAGAGGGGGCAATTATAACTACTATTGAAGGAGTTGCTGACAAAAACAAACTTCATCAACTTCAAGAGAAATTTGTAGAGAAAGGAGCTATTCAGTGTGGATATTGTACCCCTGGTATGATTATGACCACACTCGATTTTTTAAAAGAGAATCCAACACCAACTACTGAGGAAATTAGAGAAGCTATATCTGGTAACTTGTGCCGTTGTACAGGGTATGTGAAAATTGTAGATGCAATAGAAAGTTATGTAAAAGATGAAAACACTCAAGTGAGTGATAAGTATAAAATGGTTGGTGAAAATAGACCTTATATTGAAGCAAAAAAGAAAGTTCAGGGAACAGCTGATTATGCCGATGATATTAAAATAAAAAATACTTTTTATTGTAAATTTTTACGGAGTACTCATGCACATGCTAAAATTAGTAACATCGATACTTTAAAAGCTAAAAAAATTAAGGGTGTTCGATTAATTATAACAGGAAAGGAACTACCTGTAAAATTTGGTGTATTACCTATATCGCAAGACGAAACAGCTATGGCTGTTGAAAAAACACGTTATATTGGTGAAATTGTAGCTGCAGTTATAGCAGATACGGAAGCCATTGCTCAATTTGCTTGTGAACAAATAAAAATTGATTACGCTCCATTAAAACCATTTTTTGATATGGAGGAATCGTGTGAAGATATTGGTGAAAATGAAAAAATTCATTCTCATGTAAAATTCAACAACAACATTCATAAGAAAGCCGAATTACGTTTTGGAAATCAACAAGAAGGTCTTGAGAAAGCTTATTTTAAAATAAAAGAAAAATTCGATTTTCAAGGAATAAATCATGGTTTTACAGAGCCTCATGCTGCTACTGCTTATTGGGATGAAAATGGTTTGACTATTATTACAGCTACCCAAGTTCCTCATTATTTACATCGGTATTTGGCAAAAGTAATGGAAATTCCTATGAATCGTGTTAGAGTGATTAAACCTTATGTTGGTGGCGGATTTGGTGGAAAATCAGATCCGTTTCCTCACGAAATGATTATCGCTTATGCTTCGCGTGTTTTAGGAAAACCTGTGCGCGTTCGTTTTAACAGAGAAGAAGTCTTTTTGACCAATCATGGGCGACATCCAACTAAAATAAGTATGGAAATGGGAGTTAGTGCTAGTGGAAAGTTTGAAGTTTTAGATGCAGATATAATTATTGATGGAGGAGCTTATGGTAGTTTTGGCGTTGTTACATCTTACTACAATGGTGTGCTTTTACAAGCTCCATACAAAATCGATAATTTTGGGTTTAGAACTCGTAGGGTGTACACCAATAAACCACAATGTGGAGCCATGCGTGGTCATGGTGCTGTTAATTCTCGATATGCAGTTGAGACTATTATTGATAGGCTTGCAGAAGAAATTAATATGGATCCTTGTGAAATGCGTTTAAAAAATTTTTTAAATGAAAAAACATTAACTGTTGGCCAATATAGAATTACTTCTAACGGAAGTGTAGAATCACTTAAGAAAGTAATGGAACTGTCTAAATGGAAAGAAAAGTTTAGAAAATTACCCGAAGGTCATGGTATTGGAGTCGCATGCGGATTTTTTATCAGTGGAAGTGCTTTGCCAATTCATTGGAACGAATATCCACAATCAGTAGTACATTTAAAAGTAGATTTAGACGGACGAGTTTTAATTACTTCTGGAGCAAGCGATATTGGGCAAGGTAGCGATACCATGTTAGCCATTATTGTAGCAGAAGTTCTTGGACTTAGTTTAGACAATATTTTTGTAGTTGCTGCCGATACCACATTAACACCAATTGATTTAGGGAGTTATTCGAGTAGGGTAACTTTTATGGCTGGTAATGCTGCAAAAACGGCTGCCGAAAACTTAAAAGAACAAATTTTAAATGCTGTTTCTTTACTTCACAATATCGATAAAGCAGAAATTAATTTTGAACACGAAAAGGTCTTTACCAATGATGGGAAACTAAGTTTAACATGGATAGAAGCTATTGAAAATGCTACTAGAAAAGTAGGTGCTTTAAATAGCACAGGAGCCTATAATTCACCAAAATTGGGTGGTGATTTTAAAGGAGCTGGAGCAGGGTTAAGTCCTTCGTATAGCTTTGGTGCAGTAATTACTGAGGTAAAAGTTGATGTAGCAACCGGTCATGTAAAAGTAGTTGACATATGGGGAGCTCATGATGCAGGAAAAGCATTAAATCCTTTAGCTGTAGAAGGACAATTAGAAGGCTCTTGGCACATGGGATTAGGACAAGCGGTAAGTGAACAAATGAAGTTTAGGGATGGATTATTAGTAAATAGCAATTTGGTAGATTATAAAATTCCAACAGCAAAAGACATTCCTTCTATTCATACTAACATTGTTGAAACTATCGATCTGGAAGGACCTTTTGGAGCAAAAGAATGTGGAGAAGGAGCTATTCACCCTATTATTCCTGCAGTAGCTAATGCTATTTATGATGCTGTAGGAGTTCGAGTTACTTCGTTGCCAATTACTTCGGAGGAAGTATTAAAAGCAATTAATAAAAAAAATAAAAATTTAGAAACCGTTAATCAATAGAATTATGATTGCTGAAAAAACATATTTACTACCGACTTCTATTAATGAAGCAATAGCGTTTGCAAAAAAACATAAAGGAAATTTTAAATATTTGGCAGGAGGAACCGATGTTATGGTGAATAAATTTCAAGGCAACAATACATCGGGTTGTTTAATAGATATTACTCAAATAAGCGAATTGAAAGGCATTTCAAAACAAGGGAATTTTTTACGCATAGGCGCTTTAGAAATCTTAGAAGAGTTAAAACTTAATAGCAATATTAAAACTGAGTTTCCAATGTTGATTGAGGCAGCATTGGCTGTTGGTTCACCATTAATTAGAAAAACAGCTACTATTGGAGGGAATGTTTTGTGCGAAAACAGATGTTTATTTTATAATCAAAGTGAGTGGTGGAGGGAAGCAATTGGCTATTGCTTAAAATGTGATGGAGATATTTGTATCGCAACAGGTGGTAAAAACGCTTGTTTTTCTGAATTAGTTTCAGATACTGCTCCTGCCTTAATTGCAATGGATGCCGAAATTGAAATCGTTGATGTTGACAGAATAAAAAGAATAAAGCTCGAAGAAATTTATACCGGTGATGGAGTGTATCCAAGAAACCTATCAGAAACAGCTATTTTAGCAGCTATATTCTTGCCATTAAATCGTGGTTTTAAAACAGTTTTTCATAAACTAAGAGAAAGAGAGAGTTTAGAATTTACCTCTTTAACTACTGCTGTAGCCTTGGATGCTACTGGAAAATTAAAAGTTGCTTTAGCCGGGGTAGACCCAAAAGCTGTAGTTGTTGAAGGTACATTCAATGATAACAAAGCAGATTTAATTAAAAAAGCTGTAAAAGGTTCAAGAGCTGTAGATAACGATATGTATTCTAGAAAGTATAGAAGAGAAATGATAAGCGTTTATTTAAACAAAAGCTTTGAAATACTTTGTAAAAAATAGATTGTATAGTTTATTATATATCAATAAGCTTAATGAAAGCTAATCAATATCATATTTTTTCTAATTTTCTACCTTTAAGTTTGTTTCGTTATTTATAATTAAACTAAATAAAAATGGAACACAACCCCTTAACAGTAATGTATAACGAGCATGATGTTATTGTTAAAGCTGAAAACATCATTAAAAGTATGGAAAACACTTGGGAAGATACCCCTGAAACATACGCTGAAAAAGTTAAATTATTAATTGAATTTTTCCGGGAATACGCAGACGGTTATCATCACAGAAAAGAGGAGGATGTTTTATTCCCTGCTGTTCATAATCATCCAGATTTTGTTTTGCAAGAAATCATTGAAGAATTTAATACTCATCATGAAGATTTTAGAGAATATGCTGCCGAAATTATAGAAGCGGTTGATGAGGAAGATTATGTCCGATCTTACAAAGTTTTAAAACAATATATTGGTGATTTACTTGATCATATAGCTGCTGAAAACGATGAACTTTTTGTTTTAGCTGAAAGTTTAATGGATGAGCAAGACTTAGAAACTATCTATTTTAAATTTAAAGATATAGACATGGAACTGGGAGAAGAAAGAAAACAAGAATTTGAAGAAATGATAGGGAATTGGGGTGAAAAGTGAACGTGAATAGAAAGAGGTGTAGAAATTGCCTTTTTCATCTATTAAAAAATAAAAAACAATGAATACATTTTTACCAGTAGTTGATGAGTTATCAGCAGGTCATCCTGTAAAAGTTTATTACGAGGAAGCTGAATTAATACAAAACTTAATTAAAGAGTTAAAAGCAACTAACCTCGAAGAAGATTTTCAGAAATACTTTAATATTTTTAACGAGTTATCTACCATAGAAAAAAGATTCGCAAGAAAAGAGAATCAACTATTTCCTTATTTAGAAAAACATGGTTGGGATGGTCCAAGTCAAGGAATGTGGTCATTTCACGATAATTTGAGAGAAATTATTCGATTAATTAATAAACAAAACGAAGAAAAAGACATCGAAAAAATTAAACTTAATTTACCTTTTTTACTGGATGGTATAGAACGTTTAATGGGAGTAGAAGATATGCGATTGTTCCCAAATGCAATGCAGTTACTTACCAAAGAAGATTGGGAAGAATTTTATGAAGGTGATGAAGAAATTGGCTGGATGCTAAAAGAAAAACCTACTCCATATCCTGAACGTGAAGAGGTGTATGTTCATCCAAGCCAAGATAAAAAAGAACGTAAATTATCATTTTCATTAGAGGATACTTTTCATTACGATGAAGGCTATATGACTCCCGATCAAGTAAATTTATTACTACGTTTTTTGCCTGTTGATATTACTTATGTAGATGAAAACGATAAAGTAATATTTTATAACCGTGGTGAAGACCGAGTTTTCCCACGTAGTAAAGGGATAATTGGAAGAGAAGTAAAATTTTGTCATCCACCTAAAAGTGTTCACATGGTTTTGAGAATTGTTGAAGAATTTAGAGCTGGAACAAAAGATTTAGCTGAGTTTTGGATTAATTTTAAAGGCAGAATGATTCACATTCGTTATTTTGCCATAAGGGATAAAGAAAAAAAATACCGTGGAGTGATAGAAATGTCGCAAGATGTAACCGATATTCAAAAATTAGAAGGTCAAAAAAGATTGTTGGATTGGGATTAAGAAATAATGATAACAAAGCCATACAACAGTTACAGTACTTACATAAAACAAAAGTTTGGTAAACGTGTTCAAAAAGTTTCGTTAGATACCGGTTTTACTTGTCCGAACAGAGATGGTACTAAAGGAATTGGTGGCTGTACTTATTGTAACAACAACACATTTAATCCCTATTATTGTAAGCCTAAAAAAAGTATAACACAACAATTAAACGATGGGATTGCTTTTTTTGCTAAAAAATATAAAACACAGGAATACTTAGCTTATTTTCAGGCATACAGTAATACTTATGCTGATATTGAATTGGTGAAATCCTTATATTTAGAAGCTCTTAATCACCCTAAAATTGTTGGTTTGGTTATCGGTACTCGTCCCGATTGTATTAATGAAGATTTAATTCAATTTCTATCTGATTTAGCAAAACGCAATTACATTTCTTTAGAATTTGGTGTAGAAAGCACACTCAATAAAACCTTAGATTTTATTAATCGCTGTCATAGTTTTGAAGAAACTATTGCTGCTTACGAGTTGTCAAAGAACAAAGGCATTGAGCTTGGAGCTCATGTAATAATAGGACTTCCGGGCGAAACTAGAGAAGAAATGCTCCATCACGCTAATGAACTCTCAAAATTACCCATCAACACCTTAAAAATTCATCAGTTACAAATTGTAAAACATACCATGATGGCGAGACAATATGAAACAAATCCTGAGTTTTTTCAACTATTCTCACTAAATGAATACATCCAATTTATGGGCAAATTTGTGAGTAAATTACGTCCGGACATCACTATAGAACGATTTACCAGTGAGTCTCCTGCACATTTGTTGGTTGCCCCTAAATGGAATGGTATCAAAAACTTTGAAATAACATCTAAAATTGAAAAATACCTATTAGAAAATAATTTTTGGCAGGGGAAAAATTTCTAAAAAACATGAGGTAGAACTCAATAAAATGTTGAATAGATTATTTATCAACACAAGTACATCCGTCAGAAATCATAACATCAACTTCATCATCAAAGTTTGATTTTTTCTCAAAGTCATCTTCGCAAAGTGTTGTATTGGCTTTTGTTTTGCAGTTTGTACATTCTCTACAGTTATCATTTCCACAAGAAGTAAAAATAAAAGTAGATAGAAAAATGGTTGTTAAAAAAGTGATTTTTTTCATAGGATACAAGCTTAGTTTATATGTTATATAATATAAAGATTACTTGTAAAAGTAATTTATTCTAAACTTTATTGTATTAAGCTATTGTTAAGCGATATTAAATTATTATTAATTAGTTGCTTTGATATTGGAGTGGATTATTAAAACTTAATGATTTTGTATTGTAATATGGTATCTTTTTCTAACTCTAGTTCGAGGAAATAAATCCCTTTCGGAAGGATAGATACATTAATTTCAGTTGAAAATTTTGTCTTAATTAATTCTTTTCCTACACCGTTGTATATTCTTACTTGTTTAATCTGATGAGAGTTTGTTTTATTTTGAATAAAAAGTGTATTTTTAACAGGATTCGGATAAATGGTAAAGTCGTTTATAAACTCTTTATTGTTTATTCCCGTTGGTTCTATAACATAAAAAGTCGTTTCAAAAGTGTCTAGTGTGGTTAGTCCACTAGCAACTGGCCAAACAACTACAATGTTACCTCCAATTCTGTATCCGTTTTGTTGATTAGCGGTGTCAATAAAAGGGATAATTATGGTGTCATTAACTAAATTAGAAACTGTTCTAACTCCTAAAGTGTCAATTGATGTTAGTCCGGCAGAGCTATCTACTCCAGCAACTAGATAGATGTTTCCTGAATAAGGAGTGCTGTCATTATAGGAAAATACAACATCAAAACTTATAGCGTCTTCTACGTTTACAGTATCTTGTGTTATGTTTGCGTTTGTAGTTAATGAATCAACCGCCAATTGCGACTTTCCTATTAATGGAAGCAAAAGTGTTGTGATTGATATTAGAAGAAATTTTTTCATCGTATTCTTTATTTGTGCTAAATTAAATAAGTTAAATAGATTTTTATAATTAATTTTACTAAAATCTTACTCGTTTAAAAAAAAATGAATCAAGTATATAAACTTATAGAAACGTTATCAAAGGAAGAATGTAGAAACTTTAAAATTTTGTTAAAAAGAACCAATGATTCAGCTGAAAGAAAAGATGTGGCATTGTTTGATTATGCGAGAAAATATTCAAGTAGTTCAGTAAATGAGGATGTTTTTCTTAAAAAGTTTTATCCGAACGATAGAAATGCATTTTACCGATTAAAAAACAGGTTGTTGCAAGATATCAATAAGAGTTTGCTGTTTTTACATTATAACTCTAACGATTACTTTGCCACACTAAATTATATTATGCTTTCAAAGCTGTTTAATGAAAAGTCAAACTTCCAGCTTACATTTGACTATCTGCTTCAAGCGGAAAAAAAAGCCATAAAAAATGAATTTTTTGATTTATTGGATCTAATCTATAATGATTTAATAATTCTTTCTATTGAAACAGTGAGATTTAACCCGTCTCCATTTATTGATAAACGCAAAGAAAATAGAGCATTACTTAATGTAATCCAAGAAGTAGATAATATTTTAGCGTCTTTAACTTATAAAATAAAAACAACACAAAACTATAATAGAGGAGAATCAAACAAACTGCTTCAAGAGGATTTTTATTCACTTATTGAGGATAAAAAAATAAAGCAGAGTAAACAGTTACAATTTAAAGTTTACCATTCAATTAGTAGAATTTTATTACAAGAACACGATTTTATTACTTTAGAAGCTTACTTAAAAAAAACCTACCTTCAGTTTTCTAAAAACAAGTTGTTTACCAAATCAAACCACGAAACTAAGCTTCAAATGTTGACTTATATTGTAAATTCTTTGTTTAAGAATGATAAAATTGAAGAATCGTTGTTATATACTGAAAAGTTGCATGATGCAATGCTAGAGTTTGATAAATACTTATATGAAAAATATTTATTCTATTATTATAATTCTTTGGTAATTAATTATCAGGTAACAGATAAACAAAAGGCAATTGATATTTTAAATGAAGCAAAGTCGAAAAAAGAAATACAAGTTCTACCAATATACAGCTTGTTTATTTATCTAAACTTGGCTGTTTTGTATTTTGATTTAGGAAAATTCAATCAGGCAAAATCAAGCCTTGTCAAATTAAAACAACAAGACAATTTTAAGAATTTGGATATTGTTTTACAGTTTAAAATTTGTATTGTGGAGTTAATGATTATTCATGAATTAAACGATATTGATTTATTTGACTATCAGCTAAAAAACTTGAAGAAAGATTTTTTTACTTTGAAGCAGGTAGATATTAATAGAGATATAGATTTTGTTAATCTACTTGAAAAAATGCAATTGTTTAGTAGCAAAGAATTAAAAGAGGCTATTAGATCTTTTCTTGAGAAATATAAAACTAATAGTGAGGACGATGCCGATATAATTAATTATAACCATTGGTTAATAAGTAAACAAAAAAGAGGAGTGATATAAATACCATTCCTCTTTTCTATTAAGAAAAACTCATTAATGAACTATTTGTTAAGGATTAATTTTTTAACGTTTAAAGCATTATTTGTTTTTACATTTAGCAAGTAAATTCCATTAGATAAGTTTTCAGGATTCCACTGAAGTTTGTGAGAACCAGTACTCATAAACTTGTTGCTAATAATACCAACAGTATTTCCAACTAAATCAGTAACAAAAACTTCTACGTTGGTTTCATCACTTATGTTAATATCGATGAATATTGTTTCTTTAAAAGGATTTGGATAAATTGTTAGCTCACTAATTTCATCTTTGTGTTCTTCTATACCTACTACATTTGCAGGTTGAACATTTATGGTAAATCCTGTTTGTCTTAATACTACTCCGTTAGATCCTATTGAATCACAATAAGTACTTGTACAACTGTTAATACTATCTGATACTGTTAAACATAATAAAAAAGGACCAGGAGTAGAGTAAGTGTATGATGGATAAGCTTGTGTTGAAGTATTACCATCACCAAAATCCCAGAAATAAGATAAATTAACACCTGTTGAGCTATTGGTAACTATAATGTTGTTAGTTATAGAATCTAAATACATAGTATAACCTGCATTGCATATTGAAGTTCCATTCACACCATTAACGATTACCGAGTAGCTCTTCCATTTATAACAAGAGTATAATGAGTCAAAAATATGTAAAACCACATTGTATGTTCCATTAGCAGCAAAAGTATGGTTTGGATTGTTCACATATATAGCATTATTTCCATCTCCAAATTGCCAGTAATGGTTTAAGCCACCGGTTGAAGTGGATGTGAAAGAAAAGTTTCCGTTTCCATTATCAGTATAAGTGAAATTAGCAACAGCAGTACATGGAGGGTTAGCTCCTGTTACAGTAATTTGTTGTGTTAACGTGTCATAACAGGGCATTAAAGAATCAAAAAGTATTAAACTAACATTGTAGGTTCCATTAGTAGTATAAGTATGTGATGGGTTAGCGCTCCAAGACGTGTTTCCGTTACCAAAATTCCATTCAAAAATTGTTACTGGATTATATCCAGAAGAAGTATTTGTAAAAGAGAAATTTCCATTTCCATTGTCTACATAAGAAAAATTTAGATTTGGATTACATGTACTAGCAATGTTTGAAATAGTTATTGTTTGTTGTGTGGTGTCAAAACAGGTTTGAGTTGAATCACTTGCTATTAATGTTACTATATATGTACCGTTGTTCCAGTAATTGTGGTTAGGATTATACCCTGATGAAAAATCTCCGTAATTCCAAAATTCTGAGAAAACTATTCCAGTAGTTGTAGATTGAAAGTTTACAGAGCCATTTATTGTGCTTCCGTAAGTATAGGTAAAACCAGCATTTATATTGCAATTCTGACCTGAAGTTACATTAATGGTTTGTGTTATTGAGTCCGTGCAATTAGAATCATTAATTATTAATTTAATACTATAAGTACCATTAGTAAATGTGTATGAAACGGTTGAAGTGTTTCCTAAATAAGCACTAGAATTACCCATTAAAATCCAATCATAATTTGCTGCAGTACTTGTTCCCGTAGAGGTGCTAGTAAATGTGTAATTCCCATTTCCATTATCGGTTGAGGTAAACGCTGCGGTACATTGCGCATACGTTGCTAGTGAAGTAAAACTAAAAAGCAATATTAGTGCTATTTGTTTGCCCATTTTTTTTAAAAGATTAGTTGGTTGTCTTTTTTTAATAGTAGCGATTGTCTTCATAATTCATAAGTTTTGGTGAATAATGACTCAAAATTGCTAATCAAATACAGATTTTAAAAGCTAATGTTTTTAATTTCTTACGCGTTCAAATAGTTTGTTAATTTAAAATAATAAATCTATAGGATGTAGAAACAACATATATTCTGCTTAAGATCATTTTTGTCCAACAATTTCTTTAAATTCGTGGGCTTAAAAATTAACTAAATAAAATGAAATTATTTAAATTAGTGTTGTTATTATTGGTAGCAACTACGGTTGGTGCACAAACAAAACAAGATATTACCTTAGAAGATATTTGGAAAAATTATAAATTTTATGCTCAGTCAGTTTATGGTATTCGTTCTATGAATAATGGCGTAAATTTTACAACTCAAGAAAGAGGTGATGAGGGAGTAAATTTAGTAAAACAATCGTATGTAGATGTGGATAAGACTTCTGTACTGGTAAATGCAGCCGATTTGGTTTTTGATGGAAATAAAATTGCATTAGAAGATTATGAATTTAGTGCAGATGAAAAAAAGATTTTAATAGCAACCGAAGTGGAAGCTATTTATAGATACTCATCAAAAGCATATAACTATATATATGATGTGGCTACTAAAAAGCTTACTCCTTTAAATACTAAAGAAAAAGTAATGCATGCTGCTTTTTCTCCTCAAGCAAGCAAAATTGCCTACGTTAAAAATAATAATTTATACTATACAGACTTATCTAACGGGCAAGAAACTCAAATTACTTTTGATGGTAAGAAAAATGAAATTATTAATGGAGCTTCCGATTGGGTTTATGAAGAAGAATTGGAGTTAGTAAGAGCTTTTGAATGGTCGCCAGACGGAAATAAAATTGCTTTTTTTCGTTTTGACGAAACCAATGTAAAAGAGTGGAACATGAAAATGTATAATGATTTATATCCTGAAGAAGTTCGTTTTAAATATCCAAAAGCTGGGGAGGAAAATTCAAAAGTAAGCATTCATATTTATCATTTAGAAGATAATAGTATTGTGGATATGAGTATTGAAAATGCTTATGAATACATTTCTAGAATTAACTGGACAAACGATTCTAAGCAATTGGCAATTCAAACTTTTAATCGTCATCAAAATGATTTAAATATACAACTTACAGATGCTTTTTCTGGTAAAGGAAAAGTAATTTTTAATGAAAAAAATGAAAAGTATGTTGAAGTCCCAACAACAGAATTTTTAACTACTAAAAATCAATTCATTATTACTAGCGAAAAAGATGGTTTTAATCATTTGTATTTATATGATATTAATGGAGATTTAATTGCTCAACTTACCAAAGGAAATTGGGATGTTACCGATTATTATGGTGTTGATGAGAAAAAAGGATTGGTATATTATCAGTCGGCAGAAAAATCTCCATTAGAAAGACATATTTATAGTGTTAAATTAAATGGAAGTAGCAAAAAGCAGTTAACCGAAAAAAGTGGTGAGAATGAAGCTGATTTCAGTGCAACATTTGATTATTTTATAAATAAGCATTCGGATGCAAATACACCTTATTATATTACAGTTAATGATAGAAATGGTAAAGTAAAAATTGTTCTTCAGGATAATGTCGACTTAAAAGAAAGAATGAAAGCCACTAAATTGGCTAAAAAAGAATTTTTTACCATTAATGTAAACGACCAAAAACTAAATGCATGGTCAATTAAACCAACCGATTTTGATGAAACTATAAAGTATCCTGTATTAATGTTTGTGTATGGAGGACCAGGTTCTCAAACAGTAGAAAATAGTTGGGGTAGTTCCAACTATTTTTGGTTTCAAATGTTAGCCAACAAAGGATATGTTGTGATTTCTGTAGATAACAGAGGAACAGGAGCCAGAGGAGCAGACTTTAAAAAAATTACCTATAAGCAACTGGGGAAATATGAATTAGAAGATCAAATGGCTGCGGCAAAATATTTAGCTACACTACCTTATGTTGATGGAAGTAGAATAGGAATTTTTGGATGGAGTTACGGAGGTTATATGTCATCTTTATGTATTACCAAAGGAGCAGATATTTTTAAAACGGCTATAGCAGTAGCACCTGTTACTAATTGGCGTTTTTACGATAGTATTTATACAGAAAGATACATGCAAACACCACAGGAAAATGAAGATGGTTATGATGATAATTCACCAATTAACTATGTTGAGAAATTAAAAGGTAACTATTTGTTAGTTCACGGGATAGCAGATGATAATGTGCATTACCAAAATACTACTGAAATGACTATTTCTTTAGTAAATGCCAACAAACAATTTACACAAATGGCTTATCCTAACAAAAATCATGGTATTTTTGGGGGCAATACACGATTACATTTATATACATTAATGACTAACTTTATTTTAGAAAATTTATAAAAATTAATATAACACGTTAAACTTATGAATCAACAACAAGATAATCAATTAGCAAATCATCTTACTAATAAAGGTATAGACAGCAGTATGGTAATGGGGCATCCAGCAGGGTTGTTTGTATTGTTTTTTACAGAAATGTGGGAACGCTTTAGTTACTATGGAATGCGTGCCTTACTTACCGTTTTCTTAATTTCAGAAATTGCTAAAGGCGGTTGGGGATGGTCTAATGAAGATGCTATGCAGCTTTATGCTTGGTACACAGGGTTGGTTTATTTAACGCCATTAATTGGTGGTTTAATAGCAGATAAATTAACAGGTTACAGAAAAGCAGTTACTATTGGAGCAGTAATAATGACTATGGGACATGCTTCTATGGCATTGGAAGGAATAAGTGATGCTTTCTTTTTTGCAGGATTGGGTTTAATGATTATGGGTAACGGTATGTTTAAGCCAAATATTTCCTCAATTGTAGGACAGTTATATCCTAATAACAGCAATAAAAAAGATGCTGGTTATACCATTTTCTATATGGGAATTAATGCAGGAGCGTTTTTAGGAATGTTGTTGTGTGGTTATATTGGTGAAAAATACAACTGGCACTATGGTTTCGGATTAGCAGGAGTATTTATGCTTTTTGGCATGCTTCAGTTTTATTTCGGACAAAAAATATTTGGTAAAATTGGCTTATCTCCAAAAAACTTAATCAAATATAATTTAGAAGTAAAAGAAGAGGAGAATAAAGTGGAGGAAGAAGAATTGCCAGCTAATGTTGTTAGAGATAGATTGGTGGTTGTTTCTGTTTTAATCGTTTCAAGTATTTTCTTCTTTTTTGCCTTTGAGCAAGCAGGAGGTTCAATGACTATTTTTGCTAAGAATTATACCCAACGGGTATTAGATGGAAGTTCTGGTTTAATTTTTAAATGGGTTGACGCTATTTTAACTATTTTCCCTGTTGCCATTGTTACTTGGGTATTGTATTCATTAGCAGTAAAAATTTATAAAAGATATCCTATTACTATATTGTTCACCTCGCTTTCTTTTGTGATTATTTGGATATTATGTATTTGGAAAGTGAATAGAGAGTTTGCTAATGAAGCAACAGAAGTTACGGTTTCTTGGTTTCAAATATTAAACTCCTTTTTTATCATCACACTAGCATCATCCTTCTCTAAATTATGGGAGAAAATATGGAACCCATCAGGACCTGTTAAATTTGCTATGGGATTAATCTTGGTAGGTGTTGGGTTTATAGCTTTAGCTTACGGAGCAAGTGAAATACCACAAGGTGCAGAAACGGCTGCTGTAAGTATGGTTTGGTTAATTTTAGCTTACTTTTTCCATACTACAGGAGAGCTTTGTTTATCTCCGGTAGGCTTATCTTATGTTTCAAAATTATCACCGGCAAAATTTGTAGGGTTAATTTTCGGATTATGGTTTACCGCTTCGTTTATTGCTAATTTATTGGCAGGATATACCGGTTCGTATATTGATAAAATTTCACAAACTTATTCCATGTCAATTTTCTTCTTAATAATAGCTGCATTGCCTATTTTCATTGCATTAATACTTTTATTATTCAATAGTAAGCTAACAAAGATGATGCATGGAATAAAATAATTATGTTTAACTTTGAGTTAAATAAAGTGGTATCACTTTTGTAACGAGTTTTTCAGAATTATAAAAAAAAACTATAACATGAATAAAATAATCAATAAAACAATCATAGTATCTTCAGTAGTTATTGGTGGTTTAGTTGCTATGTCGTTTGTGAATAAAACCGACAAGAATAATAAACAGGATAATACACAAGCTGAAACAGAATATAAAGCCACCATGGAAGGCTGGGAAGTAGATGTGAATGTAGCCTATGAGTTATCTAAAAAATCAGGTAAGCCTATTATGGCAAATTTTACCGGTAGCGATTGGTGTGGATGGTGTATCAAACTTAAAAATGAAGTATTCGTTAAACCAGAATTTAAAGCTTGGGCTAAGAAAAATGTAATATTATTAGAATTAGATTTTCCGAGAAAAAAACAAATTCCTGAAGAAATAAAGCAACAAAACTATGGTATGCAAAAAGCTTTTGCTGTAACAGGTTATCCAACCATTTGGGTGTTTAACTTAACCAAATCAGATTCAGGTCAGTTTAATATTGATGCTATTGGTAAAACAGGTTATGTTGCTGGTGGTCCTGCAAAATTTCAAGAAGGAGTTGATGCCATGATTAAACAACATAAAGAAAAAGAATAATTGATATTTTAATCAACAAAAAAAGCAGCTAAATTATTTAGCTGCTTTTTTTTGTCAAAATAAACTTGTGAGGTTTATTAATTAAGCAAATCTTTTTGCTACCTCATCCCAATTAATCACATTAAAAAATGCGTTAATGTAATCAGGTCTTCTGTTTTGGTAGTTTAAGTAATAAGCATGTTCCCAAACATCGATTCCTAAAAGAGGAGTTCCTCCACAACCAATACCCGGCATTAAAGGATTATCTTGGTTGGCAGTAGAGCAAATTTCTAATTTGCCATCTTTCTTGCATAACCAAGCCCATCCTGAACCAAATCTGGTTGCAGCAGCTTTAGCAAAAGCATCTTTAAATCCTTCGTAAGAACCAAAAGCAGCGTTAATAGCATCAGCTATAGCACCTGTTGGTTGGCCGCCTCCGTTTGGAGACATTACTTTCCAGAATAAATCGTGGTTATAATACCCACCACCGTTATTTCTAACAGCAGCATTGTTCATGTCTAAGTTTTTTAGGATATCTTCAATAGATTTTCCAGCCAAATCAGTGCCTTCAATAGCAGCGTTTAAATTGTTAGTATAACCAGCATGGTGTTTTCCATGGTGGATTTCCATTGTTCTCGCATCTATATGCGGTTCTAATGCATTGTGTGCATAAGGTAATTGTGGTAATTCAAAAGCCATAATAAGTTGTTTTTAAGTGTTAATAATATAGTTGAAGGTTTGAAGTTAAATCAACCTCAAACCTTTTTTAGTTCATTGACAAGTATTCAGCAATTCCTTCGTGAGTTGCTTTTAATCCTTGTTTTTCTTTACTCCAGTTTGCCGGACAAGCTTCTCCGTGTTGTTCGTTAAATTGTAGTGCATCAACCATTCTGATAGCTTCGTCAACATTTCTCCCTAAAGGCAAATCGTTTACTAATTGATGTTTTACAATTCCTTCTTTATCAATTAAGAATAATCCTCTGTAAGCAATTAGTTCACCTGTAGCAATCATTTCGCCTTCTTCATTCCAATCAAAATCGCCTGCTAATACATCGTAATTCATAGAAATAGTTTTGTTAGTATCAGCTACTAATGGATATTTTACTCCTTGAATACCTCCTGCACTTTTTGGCATTTGTAACCATCCCCAGTGAGATTGCTCAGTATCTGTTGATACAGCAACTACTTCTACATTTCTACTTTTAAACTCTTCCAATTTTTCTTGGAAAGCAAACAATTCTGTTGGACAAACAAAAGTGAAATCTTTTGGATAAAAGAATAACACTACATATTTTCCTTTAAATTGTTCTAATGTGAAATTTTCTACAATTTCTCCTCCGTTAATTACAGCTTGTGCTGAAAATCCTGGAGCTTTTTTTCCGACTAATACGCCCATTTTTTTTTAATTTTTATTAGTTAAACATTGATTACATTTTCCTTTTACATGAACTTGGGTTTCTTTTACTTCAAACCCTTTTAATTCGTTCATGGCTACATCCTTAAAATCATACTTAATATCATATATTGCTCCGCATGCAGTGCATTTAAAATGCCCATGAGCATCCATAATCGCATCATACCTTACTTCATTATCTTCAATAGTTACAGTTGAGGTAATACCTTTATCAATAAATAATTTTAAGGTATTATACACAGTTGTTTTAGATAAAGTGGGGATTTCGCCTACCAAGTTTTTGTAAATAAGATCTACGGTAGGATGGTTCATTTTTTCATACAAATATTCATAAATCTTAATCCTTTGATAAGAAGGCTTAATGTCATGTGTAGATAGATGTTGAGCAATATTCAATTGGAATGAATTTATATTTGTAATGATTACAAATTTATGCTTATAAGCTGATTATAAAAAATGGAATAACTTTATTTTGTTAAGATTTGTTAAGATTCCTGATAATTTTTTCGTGCCTCAAAAATTTCAGGAATGACGCTGAAAGTTGTTTGGTGCAATTGGGATTGTTAAGTGATGAACTTTATTCCGTGTGTCATTCCTTTACCCTTACCGTCATTCCTGCGAAGGCAGGAATCTCATTTTATATTATTTATAGTAAAGTAATGTGAATTATAGAACGAGTTACGCTTTGTTAAACTCGCATTAGCAAGGGGTATTTTATGATTTATTTATTTTTTCTTGTATTGGAATGTCTTTAAATTCAAAATCAACATATTGCGAATAGTTTTTTGAAGCAAACACAGCCATAAATTTTTTGAATTCATGTAGGAAGTTTGAATCCTCTTCATCTTTTTTAGTGAGTACTTTCTCAAAAGTTTCCCAATCATCAAATAAATCAATAGCGAGTTCACTAATGGCAAAAGTTTTTCTATCAAATGACTCAACTTTAATTAAGGTTAAAAGGAAACCATCAAAATCTTTGTTTAAAAGAAAGTCTTTCATTAATTCTGTTACTTCTATTGGCATAGTTTCCTGTTTGGTTTGTGTATTATGACCTGTAGGAACCCAATCAGTTTGCTTACAGCTATGAAATAAATGCCAAACATGATAATCTAATTTATTATTTTCATTACAATATTTTCTGAAGTAATCAATAACAATACTTTTAAGTTCTTCTTTGTTCAATATAAAGTCTTCAGAAAATACATTATTTACATGCCTTATGAAATCTGCTTCAAATGTATAAGGGCTTTTTGCATTTTTAAATAAATTAATTACAAATTTTTTAAATGTATTTTTTCCATTTTTTTCGGGATAAAATTTATCAATTATTCTATTCTCGAAATTACTTAATTTATCCTTTAAGTCTTTTCCATCATAACCAATTATATCTCGAGAAAAGAAATTTTGTCGTTGTGTAGATTGATTCGCCAAATAAAATATTGCTTTGATTATTTTCTCAAAATCATCTCGATTATCAAAAAAACTTTATTTCACTAAATCTACTTTTTAACTCGAGTTCCAAACCATTAATTATCCATTCAGTTATCTTTGCATTAAAATCTTTTTGATTTAATGACCTTGCTTTACTAAATTCTATTTCTGAAAGAGCACCATCTAATAATTTATAAGCAAAGTAATGATTAAACTTACTAGGGTATATTATAGATAAATGAGATTTAGAGTAATAATTAAAAGAGTAACCCCCACCAAATATTGTATTAACAAAATCAACAATTTTTGGGATGTCGTTTTTAGGTATTGAGAGTTCTGAGTGATTTCTATACAGATGTAATTCAAAATAAGTTTTAATATTTGGTTCAGTTTCATTTAACGGCTCAACTTCTTTTTTTGAAATGTTTTTTAATTTGTAGTGTTGTTTTCTAGACCCGTGTTCAGATTCTGTATCAAGGAATTCTGTCTCCCTCTTAGAAAGGAGTTCGTAGGATGATGGATATTTTAATCGTAATAGTTCAATTCTCAATAAATCATTAAATACAACTTCGCCCTTAATTTTGTTTAAGTTAAGAAGTATCGCGTTTGCTAATCGAGTTACATCTCTCATACTTTCTAACCATTCATTTAAAAATACAGGTATGGATGAAGGTGTTCCGATAACTGCGTTATCAATTGTTGTGAAATCTATTTCAGGAAGCTTGGTCTTTAGTTTTTCAGCAAGTTTATAGCGTAAAATATCCTTTTTATAAAAGGGAAGGGTTATTTCAATCTGAAAAATTTTTTCTAAGAACTCTTCTTGTTTATATGGATTATGTTGCTTTAATGCATTAACAACATAATTTCTATCATAAGCGACAATAAAAAATGTATTGTAAAAATTAGCTGTATTACGAATTAATCTTATTACTTCAATAATTTCATGCTTATCCAATCTGTCTAAATCATCAATGTAAACAATTATTTTTTTGTCAATACTAACTAAAGCGGTATTTATATCTTGATACAAGCTGTTTAGAGAATCGAAACCAGAGATAGCTGAAACGGTAGTTTGAATTGATTGAGTAACAGTATTACTATTTAAATCCACTAATTTATTTGAATACTGAATGAACAATCTTGATAATGAGGAGTGATAAGGACGAATTGATTCTTGAACTGTTTCAAAAAAATCTTTTATTATAGCTTTAGGTGAATGGTTATTCCAAGGGTTAAAATTAATTTCAATGATATTGTCATTTTGCACCTTTCTTTTAAGTAAGTCAATAAAAGAAGTTTTACCTGCTCCCCACTTTCCGTTTATGCCTATTGCAAATGATTTTTCAAAATGACTAGATAGTATTTTTTCACCTAGTAATTCAGCATATGAACTGTATCCAAGTTCATCATTTCCTATTTTACCTAAGGAATTATCATCAAAAAATGAATTGTTTTCAATATTTGGGGTTATTTTTTTTCGAGGAATATAAAGTAAAAGTTGACAAATTGAGATGATTAGTAAAGTATCAGCATACTTGATTTTAAAATACAAACTAAAAGGAGTAAATTCCCAAGTTGCACCTTCAATTCGATAAAATAAATAGATAATGCTCGTAATCAAAATTAATATGGTAATATGATTAGAGGGAGTATAATTCCTATATCTATAAAAAATAAAAAAGATTGGTATGAAAGTAATCAAAAAGAAAATAATATCATTATACCAAATTGATTCTACTTGGTTGAATAAATAATTTACAACTGTATTTGATAGAAGTGATTCAACAGATTTTTTAAAAAGTATAAATACAGTTAAACAACCTAAAATCAATAAAACGTTTTTTCTAGTTAATAGTTGATTTGTTTTATCTGGGGTTTTTAATATAATTGACATGTTTGTTGTTCTAAGTTATCAATTTCAGTTGAAGTTTACCTTCTTCAAACATACAAAAAAAATCCCAAATCAAACTACTTCTTCAAACTGGTAGCTGTAGAGTTTTTTGTAGTAACCATCCTTTTGTAACAGCTCGTGGTGAGTACCTTCTTCTACTACCATACCTTTGTCAATTACTAAAATTTTATCGGCATTTTGTATGGTAGATAAACGGTGGGCTACAATAATAGAAGTAGTGTTTTGCGTAAGTACTTCGGTAGCGTGTTTTATCAATGCTTCAGATTCACTATCTATAGAAGAAGTAGCCTCATCTAAAATTAATATTTGCGGCTCGTGTACATATGCTCGGATAAATGAAATTAATTGTCGTTGTCCGGATGAGAGTAAGGCACCACGCTCTTTTACGTTGTAATGATAACCGCCCGGAAGTCTGGAAATAAAATCGTGTGCTCCAATTTTTTTGGCAGCATCAATTACTCGTTCCTCGCTAATATCATCACTATAAAGCGTAATGTTGTTTAAAATAGAATCTGAAAATAAGAAAACATCTTGCAACACCACCGCCATAGATTTTCTGAGGTGGTTGAGTTCTATATCGTTAATATTAATATCATCAATGTAAATGTTGCCTTTGTTAATTTCGTAATACCTGCCCAATAAATTAATAATAGACGATTTTCCTGCTCCTGTTGCTCCAACCAATGCCAACGATTGTCCTTTGTTGATGGTAAAAGAAATGTCTTTTAACACCCATTCTTCATTGTTGTAGGCAAACCACACATTTTCAAAACGGATGTTGCCTTTTAGCTCACTAAAGGTTTGTGTTCCTTTGTTGCTTATAGCATCTTCCGTATCTAACACTTTAAAAACCCTTTCGGAGCTTACCATTCCCATTTGTAAAGAATTAAAACGGTCGGCTAACTGACGAATAGGGCGGTACAACATGTAAATAAAAAAAGTAAAGGCGAAAATTTCTCCCGGTTCGGCAACTTCTAAAGAAACTTCTTTAAAACCATACCACACCAACAACGCAACAGAAAGAGCAGATAAAATCTCTACCAACGGAAAGAAAATAGAATACGCCCAAACACTTTTAATGTGTGCATTTCGATGTTTTTTATTGATGTCGGCAAAAAGCTCGCTTTCAATTTTTTCTCTGTTAAAAATTTGCACAATAGACATACCTGTAATATGCTCCTGCACAAAGGTGTTTAATATAGAAACTTGGTTTCTTACTTCCTGAAAAGCATCTTTAATAGCACGTTTGAACATGTTGGTTCCAATCAGTAAAATAGGGATGGGAACAAGGGTGATGAGTGCTAAATCCCAATTGATAACGAACATACAAATAACCGCAGAGATAATTTTAAGTAAATCGCCAAGAATTACTAAAATTCCCGCAGAGAACATTTCGGCAACGGTTTCAATATCAGAAACGGTTCGGGTTACCAATCTACCTATTGGGGTTTGGTCGAAATATTTCGATTTAAAATCAACAACATGTTTAAAAACCTCATTTCTAATATCTTTAATAATGTTCTGACCAACCAAATTGCCATAATAAGTAAATACATATTGCAAAATGGTTTCTAAAATTAAGATACCAATTAACCACATGGTAATATGGAATAAGCCTAATTCATCTTTGGTTTCAATATTTTTATTTACAGCAACCTGTATTAATAATGGACGAGCAACAGAAACTACAGCTAACACAATACTTAAAAAAGCAGTAAGGTAAAATATGCCCTTATAAGGAGCAACATATCGCATTACCCGATTAAAAAGTTTGAAATCAAATGCTTTTCCTGATACGCTTTCCATGCTTGTTTTAGTAGTTTATAGTTTATAAGGTTAAAGTTAGTAGTTGTTAGCCCCTAAATCCCCCAAAAGGGGACTTTCCCAACACACAATGCTAAAGTTAATCGTTTATTATTTAAGTATAAATTTTGTCAATTTCTAATTTTCAATTTTTAATTTAAGAAAGGATATCCAATTTTAGTTAAAAATAAGCCGTGGGCGGGAACAGATTTTCCGGCATTACTTCTATTTTTTGAAGTAATGATTTCAGTTAGTTCTTCCACCTTAATTTTTTGCTGACCAACATCTAGCAATGTTCCTACAATTGCTCGCACCATATTTCTTAAAAACCTGTTGGCAGTTATGGTAAATATAAGTTGTTCGTTATGGTTTTTCCAATACGCCTCGGTAATATGGCATATATTGGTAAAAGTATCAGTTTTACTTTTGCTGAAACAAGAAAAATCGGTTTCCTGAATAAGCAGTTGAGCTGCCTCATTCATTTTTTTAATATCCAACTTATAAGGGAAATAATGAGCCAATTCAGTTGTAAAAGGGTTTTTAGTGGTTGAAATTCGGTATTCGTAAGTTCGGTAGGTAGCACTAAATCGAGCATGATCATCTTCTTTCACCTCAAAAATTTGCTTACAAGCAATGTCTGTAGGTAAAAAACTGTTTAACTTAAAAAGCAGTTGAGCAGCATCAATAGGTTGATGGCTATCGAAATGAGCAAAAAGTTGTTCTGCATGTACGCCTGTATCTGTTCTTCCTGCTCCGGTAATCATAATTTCTTCTTGCAATAATGTACTTAATGCTTTGTTCACTTCTTCCTGTACACTATGAGCATTTTGCTGAATTTGCCAACCGTGATAGTTGGTGCCTTTGTAAGCGAGTTCAACAAAATATCTTGCCATGGTACCTTGGTTTTTTGTGTGAAAAATTTGCTGCAAAAATAAGCAATAGTTAGATAAATAGTTGAGGTGGTTTAGGTATTCAGTTTGTTAATAATTCTGAAATGTTTGAAATTAATGTTATTTCTACTTTAAGTAAAAATGTTAGTGATAATTGTTGATTATTTAGTTCTTTCTTTTTCGTTTCGCTTTATAAATTGTCGTGATTGTCAAAGTTGGTAAAGCAACACACCAAAGACCAAGATATAAAAGCATTATTGGTGAGCTAAACTTTAAAAATTTTGGATAATATCTTGTCAGTTTCCAATCAGTCACTTGAAATTTAGGAACTATTTCATAATTGTTAGGGTTGCATAATATGGTATCTACACCAATAACTTGTCCAGTTACTTTAAATGAGTTGAAATTTGCAAAGTCGAAAGTTTCAGGTTTATCATTTGAAATGTCATTATATGGAGAGAAGTTAGTTAATGTAATTTCAAAATGGTTATCTCTTAGTTTTGGATATTTATCTAAAATCTCTTGGCTTATTATAAGTTTTCCTTTCTTTATGACTCCTTCTGCACAAGGACAACCACATTCTTGCCGGTTAATAAGCAATACATTAGGGTTTTTAAAGTTGTCAGATAAATCAGGAATAGTTACTGGTAATAATCCGAATAACAATACAAACATTAATATAATCCATAAAAAATTAAATGTTTTATTTCTTGTCATTTTTGTTTGGTAATGTATTAATAAATTAAGCTTACTTTTTCAAAAGTAAGAAGATTTCTCGACAGCATTTTTCTGTTTACTAAAGCAACCGAAAAATATTGCTCGAAATGACACCAGAAAAGAGTGTGTAATGTCATTAGTAATGTCATGTCGAACAAAATTTTGCAAGTTGAGGAACGAGACTTAGCAAAATGAAGCTAGAGACATCTTCTTAGTCAATAGATAAAACACCTCAAATTTCAAACCTGAAAATTTTATACTATTTTTGGACATCTGTTACTAAATCAATTAAGTGAAGTCGGTTTCTAAAAAATGGATGTACTTTTTGTTGGCAATTGTATTGGCAGCAGTTGGCTATTGGCTAGTACCATCCGTTGATAATCCTAAAGCACCTATAATGGCAGCAATAGTTATTGTTATGGCTGTCTGTTGGATTTTTGAAGTCTTACCCATAGCCGTAACTTCTTTGTTTCCTATGTTTTTATTTCCGCTTTTTGGTATTTTAGATGCTAAAGACACTGCCGTATTTTATGGTAAGGAAATTATTTTTCTGTTTCTAGGTGGGTTAATGTTGGCTCAAGGCATTCAACAATCTAACCTGCATCAGCGATTGGCATTGAGAATTGTTAGTGTTATAGGCAGTAAACCTGCTCACCTTATTTTAGGGTTTATGATCACCACCGCCTTTTTAAGCATGTGGATATCCAACACTGCCACAGTAATGGTAATGATGCCCATAGGTATTTCTATTATTGAAGAATTAAAAACGGGTATCACTAACGAAAACAAAAAACTGATTAGTCGATTTGCTGTTGCGTTAATGTTGTGTATTGCTTATGCAGCCGATATTGGCGGTATGGCAACAGTTATTGGTACCATGCCCAACATGATATTTATAGAAATGTACCAAACTATTTTCCCTAATAAAGCAGCAATTGGTTTTACGCAATGGATGATGATGGGCTTACCTATTGCCATTACTTTTATCATTACAGGTTGGTTATTATTAACCAAAGTAATATACAGAATGCCCAAAGACAATCTGTTGAAAAGCAATGATGTTGTAAAAAGTCAGTTGCATGGATTAGGAAAAATTACTAGAGATGAAGCTTTGTCAGGGTTAGTGTTTTTTATGGCTGCTGTTTTGTGGATTACAGGTTCAGATTTACGCTTGTCGGAAACCATTACCATACAAGGTTGGCGAACTAATTTTGGATTAGAAATGACAACAGATGCTACCATAGCAATTGCTGCGGCAACGTTGTTGTTTCTTATTCCTTCAAAACAAAGACAAGGAGAAATGCTATTAAAATGGAGTCATGTACATAGTTTGCCATGGGGTGTTTTGTTGCTTTTTGGTGGTGGTTTTGCTATTGCAGGTGGTTTTTCGTCATCAGGGTTGTCGGATGTTGTAGGAAGCCTCTTTGCACAAATGACTTTTTCTTCTCCATTAGTAATGGTTGTAGTAGTTTGTATAGTACTTACCTTACTTACAGAAGTGACCTCCAACACAGCAACTACCAATTTGGTGTTACCCATTTTAGCACAAGCAAGTATAGCATTAGATATAGAACCTATTTTATTGATGATTCCTGCAACACTTTCGGCAAGTTGTGCTTTTATGATGCCTGTTGCATCGCCTACCCAAGCCATTATTTTTGGTTCGGGCTATGTAAAAATAAAACAAATGATTCGCGCAGGAATTTTATTTAATTTGTTGGGCGTTATCATTGTTACTACTGTGTTTATGTTGTTATCTAAGTTTGTTTTTGGGATATAGATGAAAGTACTTAGGAGTTAGAAGGTACGTCATTGCGAAGCCTTGGCGTGGTTTTGAGGGTAGGAGCTGAAGCAATCTGTCCTTCGATTAGGCAGATTGCTTCACTTCACTGCGCTCCGTTCGCAATGACGGTAGATATAAAAACTCTGCGATAATCAGCGTTATCTGCGGGAAAATATTGGTAACCATTAACAAATAAACCCTTAACTTTTTTCGCGTCTTTGCGAGAAATCTTTAAAAACATCTGCTAAATCAGCGTTATCCGTGTTCCATTAAGTTTATCCAAAAAATTATATCCAAAATCACTTTAATTAACTTTCTAAAAAAGTATTTTTGAGAGTTGAAATAAAAAAGCATAAAAAATGGCAAAAAAGATAGATATAGAATTTAGTAAGAACGAAGATGTAAACCGACTTTCAGTATCAGATTTAAACAGAAAGTTAGAAAAAGTTTATTTGGGTGGAGGAAAGAAAAAAATTGAATCGCACCATGCTAAAGGTAAGCTTACCGCTAGAGAAAGAATTGATTATTTATTGGATAAAAAATCAGCAAGGATAGAAATTGGAGCGTTTGCAGGAGAAGGCATGTACGAAGAACAAGGTGGTTGTCCTTCGGGTGGAGTAGTTGGCATGATTGGTTATGTTAAAGGAAAACAATGTTTGGTGGTAGCCAATGATGCTACTGTAAAAGCCGGAGCTTGGTTCCCTATAGCTGCTAAGAAAAATCTACGTTTTCAGGAAATTGCTATGGAAAACAAATTGCCTATTATTTATTTAGTAGATAGTGCAGGTGTTTTCTTACCGATGCAAGATGAAATTTTTCCTGACAAAGAACATTTTGGAAGAATATTTAGAAATAATGCTATCATGTCATCAGAGGGAATTATACAAATAGCAGCCATTATGGGTAGTTGTGTTGCCGGAGGAGCTTATTTACCAATTATGAGTGATGAAGCCATGATAGTGGACAAAACAGGTTCTATCTTTTTAGCAGGTTCTTATTTGGTAAAAGCAGCTATTGGTGAAAGCATAGATAATGAAACTTTAGGTGGAGCTACAACACATTGCGAAATTTCTGGAGTAACTGATTATAAATGTAAGGATGACCAAGATTGTTTAGACAGGATAAAAAACATAATGGATAAAATTGGTGATTACGATAAAGCAGGATTTAACAGAGTGAAACCAACTCAGCCTAAGTTAGACCCAAAAGAAATTTATGGCATTTTACCTGATGTAAGAGAGAAACCTTATGATGTAAAAGAAATTATTAAACGTTTGGTAGATAATTCAGAATTTGAAGAATATAAAGAAGCTTACGGTCAAACTATTGTTTGCGGCTATGCTCGAGTTGATGGTTGGTCAGTAGGGATAGTTGCTAATCAACGTATGGTAGTAAAATCTAAAAAAGGAGAAATGCAGTTTGGAGGTGTTATTTATTCCGATTCGGCAGATAAAGCAGCTCGTTTTATTATGAATTGCAACCAAAAGAAAATTCCTTTGGTGTTTTTGCAAGATGTGAGTGGTTTTATGGTAGGCTCACGTTCTGAACATGGAGGAATTATTAAAGATGGAGCTAAAATGGTTGCTGCTCAGGCAAACTCTGTTGTTCCTAAGTTTACTATTATTATGGGGAACTCTTACGGAGCAGGAAATTATGCCATGTGTGGAAAAGCCTATGATCCAAGATTAATAGTAGCTTGGCCATCGGCACAATTAGCGGTAATGAGTGGTGCTTCGGCAGCAAAAACTTTATTACAAATTGAAGTGGCTTCATTAAAAGCGAAGGGAGAAAAAGAAATTACCAAGGAAAAAGAAGATGAATTGTATAACAGAATTAAAGATAGATACGATGAGCAAATTTCTCCTTATTATGCAGCTGCAAGACTTTGGACAGATGCCATCATTGACCCTATGGATACCAGAAAATGGATTTCGATGGGAATTGAAGCTGCCGACCACGCTCCAATTACTAAAAGATATAATGTAGGGGTGATTCAGACTTAGGAGATTAGAAATTAGAGATTAGAGATTAGAGATTGTAGAAGTTGGAAGATGGAATATTTATAGATGGAAGACTGCAAACTGAAGGCTGAGAACTGAACAATTAAAAATATTTGCGTCTCCTGCGTCTTTGCGAGAAAAAATTAATTATTTATGAAGCATTCAGGAACACTTTTAAAAATGCAAACACAACTTCAGGAGGAAGTTCAATACCATTTACCTGTGGGAGAAGAGTTGGTTTATCTTAATGAGCTGATAGGACAAACCATTAAGTTGACTTATGAAAATGAGATTTACTGCATAAAATGTGGAAGAAAAACAGTAAAATCATTTAATCAGGGTTTTTGCTACCCTTGTTTTAGAGATGCTCCCGAAGCTGCTGATTGGATTATTCATCCAGAAAAATCACAAGCTCATTTAGGTATTGAAGATAGAGATTTGGAGTATGAAAAATCGGTGCAATTGCAGCCGCATGTGGTTTATTTATCACTTACAAGTGGAATTAAAGTAGGTGTTACAAGACATACACAAGTACCTACTAGATGGATAGACCAAGGAGCTTCACAAGCAATAAAATTAGCAGAAACACCTAATCGTTATTTAGCAGGAATGATAGAGGTTAGTTTGAAGCAACATTTGGATGACAAAACCAATTGGCAACAAATGCTTAAAAATTTACAACCCAATATTGACTTAATTGCTGAGAGAGATAAAGTAGCTATGCTGGTGAATGAAGCTTATAATGAGTACCTCCTTCCTAAAAGTGAAATTGTTCACATGAACTTTCCTGTGTTACATTATCCTGTAAAAGTAAAAAGTATAGGTTTTGAGAAAGTACCTGAGTACGAAGGAAAGTTGGTGGGCATTAAAGGACAATACCTGATGTTTGAAAATGGCATTGTACTCAACATCAGAAAATACGCAGGTTTTGTTGTCAGCGTAGAAGTTTAAATCTCATTTTTATCGTATTTATTGTTGCTTATAGTACGTAGTTCTGCGTAATAAAATTTGTTATTTTTCTTCATCAATTTACGTAATTCACATCTTTTTTCATGTTCTTAAATATCAGTATTTTGTATAGTTCAAAAGAATTAAAATAGTGATAATTTAAAAATATAAAGACATGAAAACAATAATTACATTTTTAGTAGCCATTCTAATAGCAATAAATGGTTTTGGTCAGATAGAATTTAAAGGCTACATCGTAAACGAAAAAGGTAAAAAATTAAATAATGTAGAGATAAAGTTATATGAAGAAAACTCTTTAATCCATTCAGACTTCATCACTAATAAATTTGCTTACAACTTGTGGTTAAACAAGTATTATACAGTTGAAATTTCTAAAGAAGGCTATTTAACTAAAAGAATAGTAATTTCTACATTGGCTAGTGTTTATGATGCAGAGCCTTTTGAATGCGACATTGAGTTAATTAAAAAAACTGACGATTTAGATGATTCAGATTTTGACTTTCCTGTTGCAATTATTGAGTACAAACAGTACCAAGGAGCTTTTCATTACAACATTATTAAAAATAATGGATTTGAAAAAAGAAAAGAATTAATTACGCAACAAGAAGAGTGATTTTTCAGCTCCTAAGGGTTAACTTATTGATTTTTCTATCATTATTGTAACTTTTTTTAAGAAGATAAGTATAATACCCCCCTTAACCTTAAAATTTTAAGATAGTAAACAATCATGAATAAAAATTTCCACTTACAAAGAAATTATTTTATGGGAATTTTGTATGACAGATTAAAAACAATAAAAATATATAACAGATGAAAACATTATTTTCTATAATTATCTTACTATTTTCAAATTTATACTTATTTGGTCAAATAGAGTTAGTTGCCCATATTGTTGATGAGAATAACAGTAAGTTAAAAGATATTCAAGTTAATATTTATGATGGTAATCAGTTAATATTAAGTGAAAAAGCTTCTAAGAAATTCGATTTTGATTTATTGGCAAATAAACATTACACGCTTGAACTTTCTAAAGCTGGTTATTATACTAAAAGAATAATTGTCGAAACCCAGACAGGAACTTTAAAACCATCAGAGCCTTTTGAGTTTAAAATTGAATTAATTAAAAATAATCCTGAAATCAAAGAAAATGAATTTGATTTTCCTGTAGCAGTAATTAAATACAAGGTAAAGAAAGGTTTTTATTTTATAAGTATTAAAAACTACGATGAAGAAAAAACATTAATTACTCAAAATTAAATTTTTAATTCTTCAGGAATGATACAAACCGGAATAGGATTCATTTTGTGTTGGTTGGCTGCATTTAGTTTTTTGTAGATAGCCAACACTTCTTTCTGTCTATTACTTAAGTTTGTTTCAGGAGAATTAGTATTGATAAAATCCATAGCCCATTCTAATTCTGGATAGGTAGCTCCAATTTGATCTTCATCGGTTCTTTCATCACCCCAAAGACCGTCAGTTGGTGGAGCAACCATAATTTCCTTATTTACACCTAAAACTTCTCCTAATGCATAAACTTCGGTTTTTGTTAAATTTGCAATAGGACTAATATCCACACCACCATCACCATATTTAGTATAGAACCCTACACCAAAATCTTCAATTTTATTGCCTGTACCAAGCACTAAAAAACCATTCTTTTGAGCATGATAATAAAGAGTTGTCATTCGCATTCTTGCTCTTAAATTTACTAAAGCTAAAGCTTCCGATTCATTATCTTTATTAGTAGAAAGGGCTTTTAAAAAACTATCGAAAATAGGGGTGAGGTCAGTTTTTAAATTACTTACATTATTAAATTTTGCTTTTAATTGCTCAATATGTTTATTTCCTCTATTTACTTGTTTTAAGTCCTGATAAATGGGCATTTCCAAACATAAAACTGGCAGTTGAGTAAGGGCAGCTAATGCTGAAGTTACCGCAGAATCTATCCCTCCAGAAATTCCTACAACAAAACCTTTAGCATGTGCTTTTTCTGCATATTGTTTCAACCAATTAACAATATGGGTAACCGTTTTTTCAGAATTAATCATGCTCAGGTGTTAAAAATAGATACCTAAATCTAAAGAAAAGTAATTTAAATTAGCATTGGCTGATTTGTTTTTGTAGTTTGGAGTTCCATCTGCATTATAAATAGGAGCTCCATTCCCATCGAAATTAACAAGTTTATTATCTAATGTATTTACAAAACCGTTATTAAAAGTGATACCAAACATTACGGCAGTATTTCCAGAAATGCTGTATTCTGCACCAACGCCAATTACTAACCAAGCATTAAAAAATTTAATATCGTCTTTAATATCTACATCACTTTTAGAAATACCACCGCTTACATTTTTGTAATCGAAATCACCATTAGAACTATAGTTAAATCCTGTTTTCACACCAAAATTTCCGTAATAAGTCATGTAACCAATTTCGTTGGTTCTTAATTTCAACGTAAGTGGAATTTCAATGTATTTTAAGTTGTAAGATTGGTCAATTTGTGTAAAGGAATAAACATTATTATCAGCATCATGAAAATGATCAAAATAGCTAAGGTTTCCACCTAACTTGTTTAGTGTCAAACCAGTTGAGAACAAATAGTTCTTAGCTAAGAAAAATTCAGCCGATAATCCGTAAGCAAAACCAACTGAAGAACCATTTTTTTCATACCCATCAGAAGAAGGGTTTAGCCAAGCAATGTTTGGTGAGAAATGTAAGCCAAATCTAAACTTTCTATCTTCACTTTCTTGTGCAGAAAGGTTGGAAATAATTCCTATAAATAGTATTAAAGTAAGTAACTTTGCTTTTTTCATTTTATATAGCTTATAGGTTAATATTGAATTACAAATTTATACAAATATTATAAGAGTTAGTCTAGCATGTCCAAAATAATCAATAATAGTAAATTTTTTAGCATTTATTTGGTTGCAATTTTTTTTGTGATTAGTTTGTTTTCTTGTTCTGAAAACCCATTGGATATTGATGTTTCGCATGTTGAATTGGAGTTGAAAGTAAAAGCATTTGAAAAAGATTTGTTTCAAAAAAAAGAAAAAATTACCAACGAAGAAATTGATGCTTTAGCTAAAAAATATCAACCTTTTTTTGATGACTTTACCAACCAAATTATCAATATTGGCGATGCCAGAAGAGGAGATTTTAATTTTCAGTTAAATGCATTTAGGACTGACTCTGGAATTAGAGATGTTTATGCTGATGTGCAAAAACAATTTCCAGATTTTTCTCCATATCAAAATGAATTAATAGCTGCTTTTAAACATTATAAATTTTATTTTCCTAATGAAAAAGTACCTACAATTATTACTTATGTTTCGGGGTTTAATTATGCTATTGCAACAGGGAAAGATTACCTAGGAATTGGCTTAGATATGTTTTTAGGAAGCGATTATAAAGCCTATGCTCAGCTAGGGCTACCTCAATATAAAAGTATGTTAATGTCTGAAGAATATTTAGTGCCGAGTGTTTTGTTAGGTTGGGTTTCTACTGAATTTGAAATGCCCATTACTCAGCCAAATTTATTAGAAGAAATGATACACCAAGGAAAATTAATTTATATGCTAGATGCACTTATCCCTATGGAAAAAGATGCTAAAAAAATTAACTATACTCAAGAACAATATGATTGGTGCGAAAACAACAAAAAAGAAATTTGGTTTTACTTTATGGATAATGAATTGCTTTACACCAAAGAGAATAGCCAGATTATTAAGTTTATGGGCGAAGCTCCTTTTACACAGGGTTTTCCAGAAGGCTCTCCAGGCAGAATAGGACATTATTTAGGATGGCAAATAGTTAAGGCTTATATGAAAAAAAATCCGGAAGTAACCATTCCTGAATTGATGCAAGAAGAGGATTTTCAAAAAATACTGACCAAATCAAAATACAAACCTTAATATCAACACTATATATGAAACAATCTGAAATAAATATTAAAGTAAGTTTAGATGAAAACCATATTCCTGAAAAGATTGAATGGAGTTCTTCAGACGAAATGCAAGAAGCAAACAGTTCTTGTAAAGCATTTATGATGAGTCTTTGGGATGCCAAGGAAAATAATACGTTGCGTATAGATTTATGGACTAAAGAAATGATGGTAGATGAAATGAAGCATTTCTTTTTTCAAAGTATGATTACCATGAGTGACACTTACGAAAGAGCAACTAGTGATGTTGCTACAGCTGAAGAAATTAGAGAATTTGCTAAAAAAATGGGCGAAAAAATATTGGCTCAAAAATAAACTTTATGATTAACAAGAATTTAATACAGAAATACAATATCGCTGGACCTCGATATACGAGTTACCCTACAGTTCCGTTTTGGAATGAAGAAGGTATTGCTTATGAAGACTGGATAAGCACCATGCAATTGGCTTTTAATGAATCAAATCAATCAGAAGGCATAAGTTTATACATTCATTTACCATTTTGTGAACGATTATGTACTTTTTGTGGTTGTCATAAAAGAATAACTAAACAACACAGTGTAGAAGAACCTTATATCGATACTGTTTTAAAAGAATGGAAGTTATATTGTGATGTTTTGTCTGAAAAACCACGTATAAAAGAAATACATTTAGGGGGAGGAACGCCAACATTTTTTAGTCCAGATAACTTAGCTAAACTAATCAATGGTATTTTCCAAAGAGCTGAAAAATGTGAAGAATATGAATTTAGTTTTGAAGGTCACCCAAATAATACTTCTCAAGAACACTTAGAAAAACTATATGAATTAGGCTTTAAACGTTGTAGTTTTGGAGTGCAAGATTATGATGAGAAAGTACAAAAAACTATCAATAGAATACAGCCCTACGAAAAAGTAGAAGCAGCAACACTAAATGCACGTAAAATTGGCTATACATCTGTTAGTCATGATTTAGTTTTTGGTTTGCCACATCAAACCAAAGAAAGTATTATTGACACCATTAATAAAACTAAAATATTAAAGCCAGATAGAATTGCTTTTTATAGCTATGCTCATGTACCTTGGATTAAAGGAGTAGGGCAGAGAGGTTATGATGAAAACGATTTGCCTACAGCTGAAGAGAAAAGAGTGCTGTATGAAACAGGAAAGCAAATGTTGGCAGATTTAGGCTATGTAGAAATTGGTATGGATCATTTTGCTTTACCATCCGACAGTATGTATAAAGCAATGGAAAATAAAACCTTACATAGAAATTTTATGGGCTACACAGCATCTAAAACTAAACTGATGATAGGTTTGGGAATGAGCTCCATTAGTGATTCTTGGTATAGTTTTGCTCAAAATTTAAAAACAGTTGAGGAATATCAAGAAACAGTAAATAAAGGTGTTATCCCTATTTTTAGAGGACATTTATTGTCGAAAGAAGATTTGGTTATTAGAAAACATATTTTAAATATCATGTGCCATTTTGAAACTTCTTGGAAAGATGAATCCATGCAATTTCCAGAGTTAGATGCTTGTATTGAAAGATTAAAAGAAATGGAGAATGATGGATTGGTAGTTTTTACCGAAAACGGATTGCGTTTACCAGAAACAGCACGACCTTTTGTTAGAAATGTATGCATGGCGTTCGATTTACATTTAATTAGAAAGCAACCAACAACACGAATTTTCTCAATGACTATTTAATAAATTTATTATGGATATTATTGAACAAGTAAAAGAACAAGGTTTTGTTACAGCTGAAATAGAGAAAGAGAAAAATTTGGTAGAAGAAATTGCTCGATTAAAAAAAGAAAAAAATGCAGTTATTTTAGCACATTATTACCAACAAGAAGAAATTCAAGATATTGCTGATTATATTGGTGATAGTTTAGGCTTAGCCCAAGAGGCAGCTAAAACCGATGCTGATGTAATACTTTTTGCGGGAGTACATTTTATGGGGGAGACTGCAAAAATTTTAAACCCTAACAAAAAAGTAATTATTCCCGATTTAAATGCGGGTTGCTCTTTGGCAGATGCTGCACCAACAGATAAGTTTGAAGCCTTTTTAAAACAATATCCCAATCATACAGTAATCAGTTATATCAATTGTTCTGCAGAAATAAAAGCCTTGAGCGATATTATTTGTACCTCCTCTAATGCTGTTAAAATTGTAGATAGCTTACCAAAAGATGCTAAAATTATTTTTGCTCCAGATATTAATTTAGGAAAATACGTACAGAAAAAGACTGGACGTGAAATGGTTTTGTGGGATGGAGCTTGTGAAGTGCATATTGAAATATCAGCTGATAAACTTAAATTACTACAAGGAAAATATCCTAATGCCAAATTAATTGCACATCCCGAATGTCAGGAAGTAGTGCTGAACGATGCTGATTTTGTTGGCTCTACAACTGCTTTATTAAAATTTGTTGAAGAAGATGATGCAACAGAATTTATTGTAGCTACAGAAGTTGGTATTATCCATAAAATGAAACAAGCAGTACCGCATAAAAAATTAATTCCTGCTCCGGCAGTAACTAATAATACCTGTGCTTGTAGCGAGTGTCCTTACATGAAGCTAAACACATTAGAAAAAATTTATGCCAGTTTAGTTCACCTGCAACCAGAAATTTTTGTGCCCGAAGAAACCAGACTAAAAGCACTAAAATCGGTTAATAGAATGTTGGAATTGAGTTAGATGAATTGTTATGAAAGTAATAATTATTTTAGTTATTGTAGTAATAAATTCTTAGTATCTATTACTTATTGCCTCTAGTTAGACTAAGGACACTTGGGAAAACCAGATAAACGTACCAGTACGTTTATCCGCATTGTATCTTTTTCCCAAATATATTAAATCTATTTAAATCAACCTATCTATAGCATTATAAGTTTTTGATGATGAAATTTTAATTATTAGAAGGTGATGTATTCAAATTTAAGTTGTTTAAAAGCATAAAAAAAGCCTCAGTATTGCTGAGGCTTTTTTTGTTATATTGTATTTTAATACTTCTTTTACTTAAGAACTGCTCTAGAAATAACAATCTTTTGTACTTCGCTGGTTCCTTCATAAATCTGAGTGATTTTAGCATCTCTCATTAATCTTTCTACATGGTACTCTTTTACAAAACCATATCCACCATGTACCTGAACAGCTTCTGTAGTTACCCACATAGCTACTCTAGAGGCAAAAACTTTAGCCATAGCTCCTTCTTTATCAAAGTTTTGTTTTTGGTCTTTTAAGTAGGCAGCTTTTAAACATAATAAACGAGCAGCTTCAATTTCTGTAGCCATATCTGCCAATTTAAAGGCAATTGCTTGGTGTTGATGAATTGGTTTACCAAAAGCTTCTCTTTCTTTAGAATAAGCCAATGCTAATTCATAAGCTCCAGAAGCTATTCCTAATGCTTGTGATGCAATTCCAATTCTACCCCCAGAAAGTACAGACATCGCGAATTTAAAACCAAATCCATCTTCGCCAATACGGTTTTCTTTAGGCACTTTCACATCATTAAACAACAAGGTATGCGTATCGGAAGCTCTAATTCCCATTTTATTTTCCTTAGCTCCTACTTTAAACCCTTCCCATTCTTTATCAACAATAAAAGCATTAATTCCTCTATGTCCTTTAGCAACATCAGTTTGAGCAATAACAATGTAGTAAGAAGCTGAACCACCATTGGTAATCCAGTTTTTTGTTCCATTTAATAAATAATGGTCGCCCATATCAATGGCTGTAGTTCTTTGTGAAGTAGCATCCGATCCAGCCTCAGGTTCTGATAAGCAGAATGCTCCAATTTTCTCCCCGGTAGCACATGGTACCAAATATTTTTGTCTTTGCTCTTCAGTTCCGTATTTTTCAATTCCCCAACAATAAAGTGAATTATTAACAGACATTACCACAGAGGTAGATGCATCTACTTTACTAATTTCTTCCATAGCCAATACGTAAGAAATAGTATCCATTCCGCCACCACCGTATTTCGGGTCAACCATCATTCCTAAGAAACCTAATTCTCCTAATTGTTTTACTTGCTCAGCAGGAAATTCTTGCTTTTCGTCTCTTTCTATTACTCCTGGTTTTAATACGTTTTGTGCGAAATCTCTAGCAGCATCTCTAACTGCTAAATGTTCTTCTGTTAATTGAAAATCCATAACTTTTATATTGTTTTTGTTAAAATAGTAATTAAATTGCAAGGTAATATTTTACTTCATTTTATGTCTGAAAAACACCTAATTTTGAAGTGTTACAAAACTAATAGATTTATTCAAAAAGTAACAGTTTTATGAAAGAAAATTACCATGCAATAGGATTAATGTCGGGTACATCATTAGATGGTTTAGATGTAGTTGAAGTTATTTTTAATTATTCTATTGAAAATCAATGGAGTTTTAGGATTTTAAACGCTAAAACTTTTTCTTATGAAAATACACTTAAGCAACAATTAAGTAACTCAAAAAAATTATCGGGACAGGATTTAATGTTATTAAGTAACCAATTAGGTAGTTTTTTCGGGAAAGCTATTAATACTTTTATCAAAGAAAAAAATACTATTAAATCTGAAATTGATTTTATAGCGTCACACGGACATACTGTTTTTCATCAACCCGCTAAAAATTTCACTTTACAAATTGGTAATGGAGCTGAAATTGCTGCTAAAACAAGTATAAATGTGATTTGCGATTTCCGTTCTACAGATGTTGCTTTAGGTGGGCAAGGAGCTCCGTTAGTTCCTGTTGGAGACAAGCTTCTTTTTAGCGATTATGATGTATGCCTTAACCTAGGAGGAATTGCCAATTTATCTTTTTTACAACAAGAATCTATTGCTTACGATGTTGCTCCTTGTAATATTGTACTTAATTACTTAGCTAATAAATTAAGTGCTGAATATGATGAAAATGGTAATTTTGCTCGACAAGGAAATATTGACCAAGAATTGTTAAACAAGCTAAATGCTTTAGCTTTTTACACACAAGCAACACCAAAATCTTTGGGTATAGAGTGGATTGAAAATCATATTTTTCCTTTATTAGAGAAAAGCACTTTATCTATATATGATCAACTTTGTACTTTTGTAGAGCATGTTGCCTTTCAATTAAATATAGCTTTTCCAAAAGAAAGTAATACTATTTTGGTTACAGGTGGTGGTGCTTGGAACAAATTTTTAATAGAACGAATGGAGCAAATAAGTAACAAAAATATTATTGTTCCCGATGAGAAAATAGTAAATTATAAAGAAGCTTTAATCTTTGCTTTTTTAGGCGTATTAAGAATGAGAAATGAATTTAATTGCTTAAAATCTGTTACTGGTGCTTCAAAAGATAATATTGGAGGAGCCTTGTACTTGGCGGATAACTAAACCTTTCCTGTATGTTGACCACTAATTAGTAATTCATTATTAAGAATAAACTTAAAATCCACATAGTTACTTTTAGTCTTATCCATTAAATCAATAATATTTTTATAAGTAATCTCATTAGAGTTTACAAAGACTTCGTTAGCATTGTATATTTCTATCAAATCTGGTAATTGATATAATTTTCCAGTATAATTATTCGAGTCGTCATTCTGTAAACTATTACTTGGTTTTACAGTAATAATATTGTTGTTCTTGAGTTGTTCTTTCATTTTTTTGATAAAAGATTCATTTCCCACCAAAATACTAGTATTGTATTTATTCTTTTTAATTCTAAGGTAGTTGTAATAATTCAAGAATATTCTACTAAAAGGAATAAAAATTAATACTCCTACTAAAATGCTGATAATATATTTGGTTGAAAATGAAGAAGTATCAGGAAAAAGATGGTTTACACCAACAAAAATTATACATCCCAAGATTAATCCTATAACTGTTTTTTTGATGCTTACATTTTTAGAGTAGGCTCCAGCAATAGATAATCCTGCCAAAAAAGAGATAATCACTGTCAATACATTTAGTATTCCATAATTATCAAAAAATTCTATCTGATTTGGAAAACCTAATAAAGGTTTTACGGCATTAAACACCAATAATGAAGTTAGTATAAAAACAATATCGATAAGTGGTAATTTAATTTGGTTGATAAAACGCATTAGAATTGCCAAAAAAGCCCGTAAATAAATTGCTATATTTATAAAGAAAGAAAAAATTTTAGCCTTACTTGCAAAATGTTTTTTAGAAAAAATAATCATGGCATTGTAAAATACAAACACATAATTTATACTGCCTTTTTTAGTACTTTCTCCTTTATAATGTATAATTTGAGCTTCAGGGAAATAGTAGTTTTTGTATCCAGATTGTGTTATTCTATAAGATAAATCAATGTCTTCTCCATACATAAAAAAAGCTTCATCTAAATAACCAACTTCATCTAAAACACTTTTTCTCATCCACATAAAAGCTCCTGACAACACTTCAATTTCGTTGATTTCATCTTTATCTAAATAAGCTAAATGATATTTAGCAAATGTTTTAGATTTTGGAAAAATATTTGATAATCCAAAAATTTTATAAAATGAAACAGAAGGAGTAGGTAGTCCTCTTTTAGATTCCGGAAGGAAAATTCCACTGCCATCAACCATTTTTACTCCCAAACCACCTAGGTCTGGATGTTTATCAGAAAAATTAATACACTTGCTAAAAGTATCTTCTTCTACAACTGTATCAGGATTAAGCAATAAAATGTATTTTCCTTTAGCAATTGCCATTGCCTGGTTATTGGCTTTAGAAAAACCAACATTATTTTTGTTAGCAATAATTATTACTTCTGGAAACTTCTGGCTTACCATTTCCAAAGAATTATCAGAGGAATTATTATCCACTACAAAAACTTCAGCATTCAAGCCTTCTGTAGCCTTAAAGACAGAAGTAAGACACTGCTCTAAGAAGTTTCTTACATTGTAATTAACAATAATAATAGATAGTTGCATGGAAATAAATTATTAACGCAAGGTTAAAGTGTTTTCAAAAGGTACTCTGTTTAGAATAGAACGTCCCAGCGTAAGTTCATCTGTATATTCTAATTCATCTCCTATACCAATTCCTCTTGCAATAGTGGTAATTTTTATAGGAATATCTTTTAGTTTTTTAAAGATGTAAAAGTTAGTTGCATCACCTTCCATTGTTGCACTTAAAGCCAAAATTAACTCCTGAGTATTTTCGTTGCTAATGCGTTCAAAAAGTTCATTTAGCTTAATATCATTTGGACCAATTCCTTCCATAGGAGAAATAATACCTCCCAAGACATGGTACTTTCCTTTAAACTGATTGGTATTCTCAATAGCATAAACATCCAACACATTTTCAACCACACAAATGGTTTGATCGCTTCTGTTGGGGTGGGTACAAATACTACATTGAGTATTTTCGGTTATTGTAAAGCAGCTATCGCAATAATTTATTTGACTAGCCAGTGAAGAAAAGGCAGTGCCAAAAGAAGTTAATTCTTCATTTGTACGGGTTAATAGGTTCAACACTAATCGAGTAGCAGTTTTCCTGCCTATTCCAGGTAATGATGAAAGTTGCTCTACTGCTCTGTTAAATGACGGTGAAAAAATTTCGTTCATAAATGGTGTAGGAAATTAGTTTTGGTAAAAATACTATTATTTCTATTTAGAAATAGATTGTTGCAATGGTTTTACTAACACTAAATGTTGAAACAAAATTTACCTTAACTATTCTTTTTCCACTGATGAGAATCATCTTCAAAAATTTCTTTACCAAAAACAGGCACTTTTGCCTTAATCTCTTCGGTAATAAATCGACAAGCATCAAAAGCCATAGCTCTATGTTTAGATGATGTGAAAACAAACAGGCAAATTTCTCCAGCTTTTACCACTCCTAAACTATGGTAAATGTGCAAACAGGTTAAATCATATTTTTCAAAAGCGGCTTCTCTAATTTCGTGGAATTCTTTTTCTGCCATTTCTTCATAAGCTGTGTAATCAATGGCTTTAACAGTTTTTTCTTCAATCTCATCAGCCCTAACTTGCCCTAAAAAAATAGCATGTCCACCAATATTTGTTTTAACCTGATGGTGAGCTATGGAAGTGGCTATTTTTTCGGGAGATATTGCTCCTACTACTAATGCTTTTTTCATATTTTTATTTTTATTTCCAATCTACAATTCCTTCTCTTAAGTTAATTAAATTATCAAAACCCTGGTTTTCTAAAAACTCAATACAATTAACACTTCTTACTCCATGTTGACAAAAAACCAATGTTTTTAATGATTTATTAATATGCTCCATTTGTTGTGGAATCTCTTGCAAAGGAATATTTATAACTCTTTCATCATTTAACTTAGGTTGTTCCCAAGGCATTCTAACATCCAAAATTTGTAATTCTTTTTCTTCTAAAAAATGAGCAAGGTCATTAATTGATATTTCTTTCATATTGTTATTGTTTTCTTTTAATCCGCAAAAAAAATCGTAGTCATAATCTTTAAAATTGATGTTTTTAGCTTTACTAATTTCAGTATCATTTTTTGTAATATTTACAGTGGTAGAGCTAGCTCCCAACGCATTGTAAATAGTCAGTTTTTCCGAAAGTACTTCTCCAATTTGTAAAATAATTTTCAACGCTTCATTGGCTTGTTGCAAACCTATAACTCCAGGTAAAACACCTAATACACCAACATTTGAACAGCTAGGAACACTTCCTGCTTTTGGTGGATTTGGAAAAAGACACCTGTAGGTTGGTCCATTTTGGTAATTGAAAACGGTAACTTGTCCTTCAAATTTAAAAATGGCTCCATAAACCAATGGTTTATCAGTTAATACACAAGCATCATTAACCAAGTAGCGAGTAGAAAAATTGTCCGTTCCATCTATAATTATATCATACTGACTAAAAAGTTCAAGGGCATTTTTGTTAGTTAGTCGTTCAGGGAAAGCAGTAATTTGAATGCAATTATTTCGAGCTAAAAGTCTTTCCTTAGCGGTTAAAGCTTTGTTTTTACCTATATCTTCTGTTGTAAAAACAACTTGGCGTTGTAAATTACTTTCATCAACAGTATCAAAATCTATTATTCCAATATTTCCAACTCCCGCTGCCGTTAAATAAAGTAAAACGGGGCAACCCAATCCTCCCGCACCAATAACCAATACCCGAGCTTTTTTTAGTCGTTGCTGACCTTCAATTCCAACTTTATCTAGAATTAAATGGCGGTTATATCTTTTTTTTTCTGATTCGCTTAGCAAAACAATAAGTTCTTCATGTTCATCAACAAAATTAACCTTTTAATTGAGTTAGTTTTAATTTTTTTAACAACTAATCATCCTTTAATCACTAAATAATCTATTAAAAGATTTATTTTTGGATCAATATTTTTTTATACTAAAAATGATACAAAAAGTAAGTGTACTTTATTTTCTAATTAGCTTGTTAAGTTTTTCAACGGCAATGGCAAACGATAATTTTAAATTAGCTAACAATTTGTATGATGAAAAAAAATACGAAGAAGCTATTGAGCAATATGAATCGTTAATTGAAGAAGGAAAAATAGCTGCTGATGTTTATTACAATTTGGGTAATGCCTATTTTAAAAATAATGAAATAGCACCATCTATTTTAAATTACGAAAGGGCTTTAAAGTTAGATCCAAGTAATGAAGATGCTGCTTTTAACCTTAAAATTGCGAATACAAAAACCATTGACAAAGTTGAGACCTTACCTTCATTATTTATTGAAAATGCTTGGCAAACTTTTATTACTTCCAAAAGTGTTGATGGATGGGCAACACTAAGCATTATTTCCATTTTTGTAGCACTATTTTTCTTTATTGGGTACTTATTTTTACGTCAGGTAGTAATTAAGAAAATAGGCTTTTATGGTGGGGTTTTAATAGTTGTGGTGAGTCTATTTACTTGGTTTATGGCTCATCAACACAGTTCTTTGTTAAAAAGTAAATCAGATGCTATTGTTTTTGCTAATATTTTATCTGTAATGAGTGAGCCTAATGAAAAGTCTAATAAATTATTTACCATACATGAAGGGTTAAAAGTTAATCTGCTAGATGAAAAAAATGGATGGTCAAAAATTAAAATTCAAAATGGCAATATTGGTTGGGTAAAAAGTGAGGAGATAAAGGAAATTTAGTTTTTTAACGTAAAAAAAATTTATTTCTCGCAAAGACGCAAAGACGCTATATTGGTTAATTGTTATTCGTAAACTTCTTACTTCCAGTTTCAGTCTTCTTTCCAACTTATTTATAAATTCTTCTTCTATTAAGTTCTCTTTGAAAATTTCTAGCATTAACTAAATGTTCGTTATAATTATTTGCAAAGGCATGGTAACCAGAAAAATCTGCCTTAGCACACATATAGATATAATTGTGTTTTTCGTAATTTAATACCGCATCTAAAGAGCTTATTTCGGGCAGATTTATTGGCCCGGGTGGCAAACCTTTATAAATATAGGTGTTATATGGAGTGTTCGTCTCTAAATGTTTTGTAAGCACACGATTAATGTTAAAATCTCCAATACCATATACTACTGTAGGGTCAGATTGTAGTAACATTCCTTTTCGTAATCTATTAATATATAAACCTGCAATTTTGGCTCTTTCATCTCTATGTACAGATTGTTCTGCTTGAACGATAGAAGCTAAAACAGCTACTTCCGATTGAGAAAGGTTTAAAGCCCTAGCTTTTGCTATTCTTTCTTCTGTCCAAAACTTTTTATATTCTTCGGCCATACGCTGCACAAACTCTTCTGCTGAAGTGTTCCAATAAAACTCATAAGTATTCGGTAAAAAGAGTGTTAAAATAGTTATGGTGTTAAACCCGTATTTTGAAGTGAAAGATTTATCGCTTAGTAAATTATATAACTCAACACTATCGCACTCTAAATTTTTAGTAACAGTACCTGCCAACTCTTTAATGGTTCGTACATTATTAAATGTTACTTTAACAGGTTCTTGCTCTCCAGAACGTAATAAATCTATCAATTCATTATTACTCATGCCTTCTTTAAGCTTATATCTTCCAGGTTTAATATTATTAATAAAGTTAGATTTTTTTTCAGCCACCCATTTAAAAGAAGCTCTGTTAATGATGATTCCATTTTCATAAAGGCTATTAATAACATCATCAAAAGTATAATAGCTATAAATATGGAAATATGCAGAATTAGTATTTTTTAAAGTAACATTTGGCTGATAAACCTTTGCGTACATATTATACACTACATAGCCACCACCAATAAGCAAGATTAAAAATAGAGATATGATTATTTTTTTGAGCATTGACAAGTGTTAATAATAAGGTGCAAAATAAATGATTTTTTACTTGTTGATATTTGTGAATTCATAATACCGCATAGTTTTTCCATTACGAGTATTGTTTTTTTTAAAAACAAACCCACAACTTTCAAATAGGCGAATACTAGAGGTGTTACTTTCTAAAATTTCTGAAAAAATGGTTGAAATATTAAGTTTGTTGAAACAAAACTTACTCAGTAAACTCAATGATTCTTTAGCATATCCCTTCTTTCTATGTTGTTTTTCTCCAATAAGTATACCTACACCAATTTTTTTTTCTTCAGCATTAAAATCAAATAAATCTATACAACCAATTGTGTTTTCTTCTGTTTCTAAGCAAATCATAAACCGCGTTTGTCCGTGAGTTTCTATTTGTTGTTTGGAAGCTACAAAAAAGGCTATTTCTTCTCGGGTAAACATTGTTTCAGTGCTGCTTACTTCCCAATTTTCTGTGTCATTTTCCCATTCCAATAACTTTTCTACATCTATTGGTAGCACGTTTCTTAGAAATATTTTTTCTCCAACTAACATATAATATCTTTTCTATTTAGAGCCTTTATAGATTGTTGAATATCATTTTGGTTGTAGGTCTGCAAATAAAAGGTATTTTTTTGAAGATTTCTATCTAAATTCAAATGAAAAACTTGTTTAATAATATTTTTTTGATGGAGGAGTGGAATTAAATCAAAAATATAATTTACGATGTCCATATTAATGTCAAAAAATTGGTTAAAAACTGTTTTAATAGGAGAAAGACAGCTATTTTCTTGAGATACATTGTTGAATTTTTTTATTTCACTCAATAAAATTGATTCAATTTCCTCATCTGTAAAATTGGGTTTAGCAAGTTCTAAAAATAAGGTTTTGGTATATTTTTTTTTGATAGTAGTAATAAAAGTAACAGCATCAGTCCCTAAGTTGGGACCAACCAAAGTAATGTCATAAACTTTGTCATTAAAAATAAGTCCAATATGCGGAGGAATTCGGGTAGCACGAAATAAAAACAAGAAAAATTTATCTTTTATTTCTTTATCAGGTAATGCTTCGTTTACAATTATTGGAAAAAAATGGTCGTCCATAAAATCAAAGATTAAAAGTCGAAATGAATTTTTAGGTTTAACTGACGAGAAGTTAAAAAGTTAGGTACAGCATAATTTCTTCCTGTTACATCTTCTATCCAAACATAAGAAATTACATTGTTGATTTGTAATAAATTAAACACTTCTAAACTTATCCAAATGTTCTTAAAGGTGTTGATGGGGTTTTTGCCTTTCAGTTGTTTTTCTGCAGATTTAGCATGGTATGAAAAACCTAAATCAACTCTTCGGTAGGGAGGAATTCGTAAGGTAGCTTCATATCTATTTCTAGATTGTGGTGGACCAAAAGGTAATCCTGTAGCGTAATGCAAAGAAATATTCATTTTAAAACTAGGTAGTTTAGGGATATAATCTTGAAAAAATAAGCTAAAGCTAAAACGTTGGTCGGTAGGGCGAGGAATATAACCTGGTTCAACTCTTTTGGTTTCTACGGGTGTATCATTCTCGGTAAAACCGTAAATAATTTCTTCACCATCACTATTGATATCAACAAAATAAAAGTCATCTACCAAATCTTCAGCCGTTTTCATTACAGACATGCTGAACCAAGATTCAACACCTTTTACAAATTCACCATTAATTTTAAAATCTACACCTGTGGCATAAGCATTGGCATTGTTGGTAGCAAAATAGCGAATCCTAACATTATCAATTTGATAAGGAATAACGTTTTTCATGTATTTGTAATACACTTCAGTAGTTAACTTAAAAGGTCTTTCCCACGCTTTAAAATTATAATCTGAAGCTAAAACTGCCTGATAAGAAGCTTGAGATTTAATATCTGGATTAACAATTCCATCTAAGTCTCTCATTTCTCTGTAAAAAGGCGGTTGGTAGTAAACTCCTCCCGATAGTCTGAAAAGAAAGTCTTTTTTCCAATTAGGTTTTAAAGAGAATCCAGCTCTTGGACTAAATAAAAACTCGTCATTAAAATCCCAGTAAGCAATTCTTCCTCCAAGTGTAAAAGTGTAGCCAACAGTATCTCTTTCCCATTGCCACGAGCGTTGTAAATAAGCATTGTACCTATTACTGTTTAAAGAGATATCTGTTTTTAACACTTCTCTTAGTTCTAGCAATTGTTCACCCTGAAGAGCAGAGTTAGTGTAACCTATAGAATCCTGTTGACGAGGAGTAAAGTAACCAGCAGAATCAACAAAAGCCCATTCGCTTAATTTATCAGTAATCATTTCCCTTTGGTATTTAACTCCCCAAAAAGTAGTGTGGCGTTGCTTTACGATTTTTCCTTTGTGTTCTATGTTCAGCACTGCTGCATCAAGTCTATTTCTGGCATGATCGAAAAAAGTACCAACGCCTCTATCAAATTTAACTTCACCAAAATTATCGCTACCCAAATCTCTTTCTAACTCACTAATTCTATATGCTCCTTCAATATCAAGAGATTCATCTTCTAAAGAGCTGAATGCGGAGGTGATAAATTTTAGCTCAATGTTTTCTTTAGGTTTAAAAGTATTAGAAATTGCTCCAAAATAAGTTTGAAACTGATCTATTTCTTGTCCATCAAAAAATACAGAAAGTTGCAAGGCTTCATTTATTGTCCCAAACTCTGTTTGTCTGTTTTGAGGAATGAAATTATATTTGTTTAGTGCTACATTTCCCAAAAAACCAATCTCCCACTTTTCTGAAATATCATAAGTTAAATAGGTTTGTATATCCATAAAAATGGGACGATATTCTCCATCTGTGTCTAAGCTTTGCAATACGTATTGGTTACTTCTAAATCGAGCTCCAGTAATATGGGTAAATCGGTGGTTTTTACTAGCACCTTCAAAGTGAAGTTCAGCACCTTGTAAACTAAGTGTTCCTGAGCCAGCAAACTCATCGGGTTCTTTGTAATGAACATCAAGTACCGAAGACATTTTATCACCATATTTAGCTTCAAAACCTCCTGCAGAAAACGAAACATTATCTACCATGTTGGAGTTGATAAAGCTCAATCCTTCTTGTCGTCCCGAGCGGATTAAAAATGGACGATAGACTTCAATATCATTTACATAGACCAGGTTTTCATCAAAGTTACCACCTCTAACTGAGTATTGAGAGCTCAATTCGTTGTTGGAGTTAACTCCTGGAAAGGTTTTTAAAATTGCCTCGAAAGAACCTGAAGGATTGGCGAGTGAGTTGAGTAAATTAGGGTCTATTTTTTTCATGGTGGTAGAACGATTTCCTTCTTCACTTACTTCAAATCCACCAATATTTACCACATCAATTTCCATTGTAGGAGAAAATTCCTCTGTTTGATTAGGAGCAAGGTTAAATGATTTTTTTATGGTTTTTAAACCGACATATGTAATGCCAATAGTAACATTAGTATTGGCAGGAATTGTAAGAGAAAAACTTCCGTCTGCTGATGACTTAACCCCTTTGGTACTACCAATAATAGCTATAGATGCATTTTCTATCGGCTCGTTACTAGCATTTTTTAGCTTACCTGAAACGGTTGCAGTTTGCGAAATTCCAACAACAGGAATTGTCAACAATAAAAATATATATATAAGATGTTTAAAACTCAATTTATTCCCTTGCTTATGCTTTTTTCTTTTTTAAGAAAGCAAAACTACATAAAAAACTACAATGCCAATTAACTGTTTATTGGGTTGCTTATTGTGTTTTAAATCTTTTTTAAAAGAAAACCTGTGTGGTTAATTATTCGAATATAAATAAATATTATTCACCACTTAAATCAAAACGATAAATCATTCTAAAATTAAAAACCAAACCGTCTTTAAAATCAGGATTGAGTTGTTCTCTGTTATCTCCAAAACGAAAAGCAGAAACACCAACGTCAACTTTTTCATCATCAGGATAAACCCTAAAACTTCTGCCAATAGAATGTCCTACTTTTGCTTGTAACAAAACACTTTTAGTTAGATTGTATTGCAGATATCCAAAAAGTTCGTTGTTTTTCTTTACCAAATAGCTATCGTATTCTCCTAAATAATAACTTCTAACAAAAGCACTAAAAGTTGCTCCAACACTAAATTTTTTGTTTATACTATAGTTGATGTCTGCCCAAATGGGTAAGGTAAAATTAATTTCCCATTTTTCTGTCTTGCGATAGATGCCCAACAATGGGACGAAAAAAGGGCCAAATAATTCTTGGTTATAATACAAACCAAGGCTATAACTCTTTTTAGCAGAATAGCTACGTTTAAGCAAACCTAACAAGCCTAGCTGAAAATGATTTTTATTAACATCTTTAAGATCGGAACTAATTTTAGGCAAAAGCAAGTAAGTTCCCGACCATTTTTCGTTATGTTTTTTGTTAATTCCTACCCTAAGATTAAAGGTAGAAACTGTAGTTTTTTCTATCTCTGGTGCGAGTTGAGTATTGATGTTTTCCCAAAAGACACCAGTAATAATAGCTAGAGAGTCATTAATTTTTATTGGAAGTGTTAAGTCCATACCAACTTCTGAAAGAGGTGCTTTTCCAATAGTATCTACAAAATTATTTTTTGGAGTAGGAGAGTAGTGAAACTTAATTAAGTCAATGTATTCTTGAGCATAAATACTTATAGTACTCAATAACATAACTATTAAAATAAATATAGGTCGCACATTATAACTGTTAAATGAAATTCAAAAATAGAAAAATAGTTGTGGATTTACCTAAAAGCTAAATAAAATGTGAAAATCAATTTACCCCAACTCAAAAACAGTAATTTCAGGCAATATTCCCACTCTGCCAGGGTAACCCAAAAAGCCTAAACCTCTGTTAACATAAATTTGTTGTTTATTATGTTGGTATAAACCTGCCCATTGAGGGTAAATATATTCCGAAGGACTCCATTTAAAACCTGGAATTTCAATGCCAAATTGCATTCCGTGGGTATGTCCAGAAAAGGTGACAGCAATATCTTGGTGTTCTTTTAATATTTGAGCATCCCAATGCGATGGGTCGTGACTTAAAAGCAATTTAACATCTTCTTTTAAACAGCCACTTTTTGCTTTTTCAATATCTCCGTATTTCGGAAATCGCATTCCGTGTCCCCAATTTTCTACACCAATAATTGCTAAACGTTCGTTGTCTTTTTCAAGAATATGGTGATCATTATTAAGCAGTTTCCAACCCATTTTTGCATGAATTTCTTTCATCAATTTTAAGTTGTGTTGTTTGCCTTCAATATCTTCTGGTTGGTAAAAATAATCACCATAATCATGATTTCCCAATACAGAATAAACACCCAAAGGAGCTTGTATTTTCTTAAGCGTGTCAATAAAAGGCAAAGCCTCTTCACTTATGTCATTTACTAAATCGCCTGTAAAGAAAATAATATCAGCTTGTTGTTTATTAATTAGTTGCACAGCTTCTTCTAATGGTGTACTCGACATAAAACTACCTGTATGAATATCAGAAATCTGTATAATTTTAAGTCCTTTAAAAGCTTTCGGTAAGTTTGGGATTTTTAGCTTTTGTTTTCTAATTGTATAATCAAAAGCAGAATTTATCATTCCAAATAACAATGTGCCAAATGGAATAGCAGAAGCTACAATAGCTGTTTTCTTTAAAAAAGTTCTTCTACCCAGATCTTGCTGTATTTTTTCGGGACGAAATTTTTTAATAATATTTTTCTTAATGAACAAGGTAATGGATTGTAAATCATACATCATTACAAACAAAATACCTACAATTTTAGAGACATAAATAACGAAAATGATGCCCATTAAATAAGTTCTCAAAATTTTTGGAATGGCAGTTTTGTCAATAAAAAATGATGAGGCATATGCAAGTGTAGCCAAAACTATGAATGTAAATGCCCAATAGGCAATAATAATAGCTTTTCGCCAATATTTTGCTAAGGGTTCTGTAAGCTTTTTAATTGAACGGAAGTAATACCAATCTATCGCTAAAACAAAAAAAGAGGCAGTTATGATAAATTTAAAATACATGGTTTTTAGATAGAAATACAAAGGAACGCAAAATCCTTGATATTCTTTGCTTCCGTTAGGTTAAACAGATTATTTTATTGTTAAAATCTCCTAAAAATATTAAACTAAAAATGCTTATTCTTAGTTTTGTTGGCTTATGAAATTTGCAAAAATTATATTTCTTCAGCTACTTATTGCTTTTGTTTTTACTACTACATTGTTGGCTCAAGGTGGAGGAAAAACATACGATTTTTCTGGAAAAGTTACTGATGTTAAAGGTGAAGTATTGCCTTATGTGGCAGTGGCTATTTACAAAACTGCTGATTCTACTTACTTAAAAGGAGCTGCAACTGATATGGATGGGAAGTTTAAAATTCCTCTTCCAAATGGAAACTATTACGCTAAGTTATCTTTTTTAAGCTTTGAGAGCAAAATCATTTCTAACATAACAATTGCTGACAAAGCTATGGATATAAAAAAAGTTGTGATGAAATCTTCTGCATTAGCGTTAGATGAGTTTGAAGTAGTAGAAGAAAAAAAGCTGATGGAAATGGATTTGGATAAACGTGTTTTTAATGTAGATAAAGATATTACCAATCAAGGAGCAGATGCTACTGAAGTATTAAACAGTGTTCCTTCGGTAGATGTTGATATTGATGGAAATGTGAGTTTAAGAGGAAGTGGAAATGTAAGGATTTTAATTAATGGTAAACCTTCCGGAATGACAGGTATGAGTACTTCTCAGGCATTAAAACAATTGCAAGGAAATCAGATTGAAAAAATTGAGGTAATTACCAACCCATCCTCAAGATATGATGCTGAGGGAGAAGTAGGAATTATTAATATTATTCTTAAAAAAGATAAAAGAGAAGGTATAAACGGTTCTGTAAATGTTGATGTAGGTTACCCGAGTAACTACGGTGGAGGCTTTAACTTAAACATCAAAAAAGAAAAGATAAACTATTTTTTCGGATACGGTGTAAATTATAGAGAATCTCCCGGTACAAGTATTTCTACTCAACGTTTCTTTTACCCAGATACTTCTTTTAGTTATGAAAGTGTTTCTAAAAATGAGCGAAATACCATTAACCACAATTTTAGAGCAGGAACAAGTTATGATATTAATGAGCATAATTCTGTAACGCTTTCAGGGAGTTTTAATGCTGGAGATGCAGATAATAGTGTAGAGCTTCAATATTCTGATTATAATAGTTTAGATATTCCTGTACAAGTGGTAAATAGAGATGAGGTGGAAGATAAAGACTTATCTTCTTATGATGTTTCTTTTAATTATAGAAAGACTTTTAAGCAGAAAAACAGATTGTTTACCATTGACGCTCAAAAATCGGGAGCAATGGATTTTGAAGATTCTTTTATTTACCAAAAATCTACTGATGCCTCTCAAAACTCTGTTCAAAGTGTGTTTAACAATGAAAAGTCGGACGATTGGTTGTTTCAAGCAGATTATGTTCATCCGTATAAGGAAGGAAAATTTGAAACAGGTTTAAAATCTACCTTAAGAACGCTTACTAATCCTTATGGAGTAGGGACTTTTAATGATAATTCTCAACAATTTGAAGCCTTACCTGGTTTTTATAACGATATGGAATATAATGAGAACATTTATGCTGCCTACATGATGTTTGGCAATAAAGTTAAAAAGAAATTTTCTTATCAGTTGGGTGTAAGGGCTGAATATTCTGATGTAACTACTCTGTTAAAACTAACAGATGAAGAAAATAACAGACAATATTTCAACTTGTTTCCGAGTGTGCATTTTTCGTATGAATTAAAAAAAGAAACTTCTGTTCAATTGAGTTATAGTAAGAGAATTCAACGACCGAGACATTGGTATCTATTGCCATTTTTTAGCTTTAGTGATGCTAGAAATGTTTTTACTGGGAACCCCAATTTAAATCCTGAATTTTCAGATTCTTATGAAGCAGGATATTTAAAAATGTGGAAAAAAGGTTCTTTGCTTTCTAGTGTTTATTACCGTTATACCACTGATGTAATTACCAGAATTATTGTTCCTGATGATGAAGGAAATACCATAAGATTGCCTTATAACTTAGGAACAAGAGATGCTTATGGTGTTGAGTTTTCTGGTTCTTACGATCCTTTTAAAGTATGGAGTGTAAGAGGTAGTTTTAACTTTTTTAGAGAAATTCAAAAAGGTGAATTGAATAACCAACGTTATGATGCAGATACTTATACTTGGTCAACGAGGTTAAACTCAAAATGGACGATAAAAAAGAAAGTGAACTTACAAGCATCAGCATTTTACAGAGCTCCTCGTCAGGAAGTACAAGGAAGTGACAAAGCAATGTATTCTTTAGATGCTGGTTTTTCCTTCGATTTGTTAAAAGGCAAAGGAACGATTACGTTTAATGTGAACGATATTTTTAATACGCGTAAATGGAGAGGAACTTCAGAAGGAGATAATTTTATTTCTGTAAATGAAAGACAATGGAGAACGCGTTGGGCTCGTTTAAGTTTCTCCTATAGAATTAATCAGCAAAAGAAAAGACAAGAAAATTACCAAAGAGATTTTGATGGTGGTTTTGAAGGAGGGTAAAAGTGCTAAATTCCTAGATGAAGGACTTTTCTACCGTACCAAGCCAATTCTTTTTTGTCATATCGATTGAAATTTACAAGCTGAGAAACAGCTTAGTAAAATGAAAAAGAGATATCTTGTTAATCAGGAAATAAAAATCCGCTAATAGAGAAAATTACTTAATTTTATAATTCATGAGTTACGCTTCGCTAAAGTTATAAGAGTATTGGTTTTTATTTCATAGGATTTAAGTCATTTTCCTCCGATAAGTAGAGTAGAGTTCGACCAGTTTCCATCTTATCACTATTAGCCCAGACTGAGAAGACCAAATAGAATATTTCTCCATTTAGGTTGGTATAAGTTAGCCACCCTTCATTGGATGGTTTAACTCTGTCGAGCTTAAATAGTTTCATGATTCGATCAACTTTGACAGTATCAAAAGGGAGCTTCCTATGTTCGCCTGACTGTAGGAATTTATTATATTCTTCTTTGGGTTTTCCACTAAATGAAATTGTATCAAGATAAATACCCAGTTCTTTCATCCTCAGAATATTTGAATTTTTAAACTTCTTAAAACCTAGTTCATAACCCTCTGTTTCCATTAAATATTTATGAGATTCTTCGTTTTCATAAATTGTTTTTATAAATCCAAATGTTTTTGCTTGCGATGTGTCAATGGTAAAATTTTTATCAAAGGGATTGAAATTAAATACATTTTTATTTTTATCTTGTTGATTATAGACATCTCCTTTGTATGAGCAACTGAGAATTGATAAAATGAGTAGGATTATTGAATACTTCATTATTAACTTATTATATCTTTACCCCAAATGTAGTAATTATTTCTATTTTCTATGTTTTAGTAAAGTTTTAATCCACCAACTGTTTCTGCTTATTTATGGCATCATAAATTACTTGTTGAATATCTGTTCTAATATTCATTTTTAGTAGTTTTTTATTCTCCGCATCAGGATGTATTCGGTTCGACATAAATACATAAACCACTTGCTCTACAGGGTCAGCCCAAACGAGCGTTCCTGTAAAACCTGAGTGACCAAAACTATCAAAAGAAACACAATTACAAGTTGGTCCTCCACCTTCCATCATTGGTTTGTCGAAACCAGCAGCTCTACGGTTGTCACTTTCATCACAAAACTGACATTTAATGTATTCATTTAGCGTTTCCTCACTAATGTATCTTTTTCCACCATAGTAACCTTTGTTCAAATACATTTGCATTAATTTTCCCATGTCGTTGGCATTAGAAAATACACCTGCATGTCCGCCAACTCCACCCAACATAGCAGAACCAGGGTCATGAACATCACCATGAATAAGTTGCTTTCTGAAAATTTTGTCGTATTCCGTTGGCACAATTCTGTCTAATGGAAATTTTCTTCGTGGAATATAGCCCGCAGTGGTCATTCCCATTTGTGAATACACATCATCCACATATTGAGATAAAGATTTTCCCGATTGCTTTTCTACAATTTTCATCATAAAATAATAGCCTAAATCACTGTATCGGTATTCTTTGGTCTTTATAGGACCTTTTAAAATACGTTGAAAAATAAAATCGGGATATTCTTGATTAATATAAAGGTTCTTGGCAACTCTGTAAGGATAATAAACAGTAGAGTCTTTGCTGTAAATTACGGAATCTAACACACCATTCCGCATGGTTTTAACATAAAATGGAACCCAAGCTTGTAAGCCTGATTGGTGAGCCAAAATTTCTCTTAAATTAAGGTTGCCATATTCAGAACTATCAGGGATTAAATCCGATAAGTAATCACCTAAATTGTTGTCTAAACTCAGTTTGTCTTTATCTTGTAATTGCATTAATCCCAACAAAGAAGCAGAAATTTTTGTTACCGAAGCTACATCATAAATAGAATTAATGGTGGTAGGAATTTTATTATCGTAAGTATGGTGTCCAAAAGCTTTGTGGTAAATTACTTTGTTGTTTTTAGCTACAAAAACCTGACAACCGGGATAGGCTTGTTCCAAAATTCCCGATAAAGCAATAGAGTCTATACGGTATAAATCTTCGGTACGTAAACCAACATCTTCAGGCTCGCCATAGGCCAATCTGCCAATAGGGTTAATATCAATTCCAGTTCCTGCAACTAAGTTTTCAGAAACACTTACAGGTAGTTTTCCATTAGCACCAATTGCTCCAAAAATAAGTTGAGCCGCTCCACTTTGGGAGTAAGCATTGTTTTGATAAGCCATAATTAATCCGTCAGTTTGTTCTGCTTCGGGGAAATCTATTAAGCTATACGGATTAGCAAAAACAGTAAGGATAACGCTTGTTTTTTCTTGCAGCTTGGCAATAAATGATTTAGTAGCGGCATCAATATCATATTTTTTCCATGGATGTTTATCTGATTTATGTATTCCAACAATTACTAAATTGTGCTGACTAAGGTTTTTTAATAATTTAATGGTATCTTCTTTAGAGATATCTTCAGTAGAATAATGCGTAATGTTGGTGTATAAACTTAACGTCTGCTGAAAATGATTTTCACCTTCATTACCAATACTTAAACTAGCAATATTAAGCGTGTCTAAGCTTTTTATGGGTAAAATGTCAGCATCATTTTTAAGTACCGTTAAAGCAGCATGGAATAGCTTTTTGTTGTGAACTTCGTACTTCTTTTTATTTAAATCTGCATATAGATTTTTAGTAGCTACTTTTTTGTTTTTATGAACCCCTGTCCATTCTTTGGCTTTTAATATTTTTAGACAACGAGTAGTAATTTCTTTTTCGGAAATCTCTCCATTTTCAATGGCTTTTTTTATTTCAGTAATGGCTGTAGGAACATCTCCTGAAAAAAGCAATACATCATTTCCTGCTAATAAGGCTTTTACATCTACCACTCCCGGAGGAAATAAATTGCTAACGCCTTTCATATTTAGTGCATCAGTAAAAATTAATCCTTTAAAACCCAAGGTATCTTTTAGTAAATGAGTTACCACGTTTTTCGATAAAGTAGTGGCAGTTCCTGCTTCTTCTGCGTAAGCAGGAATATCTAAATGAGCCACCATCATACTCGCTAATTGTTTGTTGATTAATTCCTTAAATGGGTAAAGTTCTATACTGTCCATTCTGTTTTTAGAATGATTTATAACAGGAAGGGCTTTATGAGAATCTTTGTCCGTATCTCCGTGTCCGGGAAAGTGTTTGGCATTAGCCATTACCTTTACAGCTTGCATCCCTTGCATGTAGGCAATTCCTTTTAAGGCTACGTTTTCTTTTTGTTCACCAAAGGAACGAGCATTAATAATCGGGTTTTTAGGATTAACATTAATATCTACCACGGGAGCAAAATTTACCTGAATACCTAATCGCTTACATTGTTCGCCAATATCAACACCCATCTGGTAAATTAACTCATTGTTTTGAATAGCTCCCAAGGTCATTTGCCACGGATATTTAATAGTACTGTCCAATCGCATTGCCAAGCCCCATTCGCCATCAATAGAAATTAATAAAGGTATTTTGCTTTTTTGTTGGTAGCGGTTGTAAAGTGTTGCCTCACGGACAGGACCGCCTTGCATAAAAATTAACCCACCGATGTGGTTTTCTGTTATTAGTTTTTCAATTTCAGTAACATGTTTAGCATCTTTGTTAGAATAAGCAGCCACCATTAGCAGCTGACCAATTTTTTCATCTAACGTTAGCGTTTGGATAAGCGAATCTGCCCAAGGAGTTTCATTAATGATAAATTCTGGTAGCGTATTTTTTGGCTTGGGAACTTCCATAGTCGGCTCAACAAAAGCACTTGAGGCAAGAAATAATAAAAAAGAAAAACTTATGAAACGCTTCATGAAATACAATTAATTGATGTGCCATAAAATTAAGGCTAAAATTGAGCCAATTCCTTATGAATATAACGTGTTTTTAACAAAAAATTGTTTGTTTAGGATGGGAATAAAATTATCCAACAAAATAACCTACTTTTGCAGTATATGACATTTAAAGAACTAGAAGTAATAGAGCCTATTTTAAAGGCATTACAAGAAAAAGGATACACTCATCCAACACCAATTCAAGAACAAGCCATTCCTATTTTATTAAAAGGTAAAGATTTATTAGGCTGTGCTCAAACAGGAACAGGAAAAACAGCTGCTTTCGCGATACCTATTTTACAACATTTGTATTTAGATAAAACCCGAAACAGAAATCAACGTCAGATAAAAGCACTGATAGTAACCCCAACAAGAGAATTGGCCATACAAATAGCTGATAATTTTACTGAATATGGAGAACACACAGATATTCGCAATACGGTAATTTTTGGTGGGATAAAACAAGGCTCGCAAACCAATGCCTTAAGAAGAGGGGTTGATGTGTTGGTAGCAACACCGGGACGTTTATTAGATTTAATGAACCAAGGATTTATTTCGCTTAAAAATGTAGAATATTTTGTATTAGATGAAGCTGACCAAATGTTAGATATGGGTTTTGTGCACGATATTAAAAAGCTAATTACCAAGCTTCCTGTAAAACGTCAGTCGTTGTTTTTCTCTGCTACTATGCCTAAAACCATAGTGGAGCTTTCGGGTAAGATTTTAGGAAACTATGAAAGCGTTACCGTAAAACCAGAACAAGCTACAGCTGAAAGAGTAGGTCAAGCTGTTTATTTTGTAAGTAAAGCAGACAAAACAAAACTTTTAGTACATGTGTTAAAAGAAGAAAATGCAGTTTCTACATTGGTATTTGCAAGGACCAAGCACGGAGCAGATAAAGTAGTTAAGGTATTATCAAAAGCTAAAATTACAGCCGAAGCCATACATGGAAATAAATCTCAAAATGCAAGGCAACGAGCATTAAGTAATTTTAAAGAAGGAAAAACAAAAGTATTAGTAGCTACAGATATTGCTGCTCGTGGTATCGATATTTCGGACTTAGCTTTAGTAATTAATTATGATTTGCCAAATGTACCAGAAACCTATGTGCACAGAATTGGTAGAACAGGAAGAGCAAGTGCCAGTGGAATTTCCATTTCTTTTTGTAATATAGAAGAAAGACCTTACTTAAAAGACATTGAAAAATTAATTAAACAACAAATTCCAGTGGTTTCCACTCACCCCTATGCAGATGCGAGTAAAGAGGAGCTAATTCCAGATAAAAAGCCACAAGGCAATAACGGACAAAAAGCTAAACCGAAAAACAATGGCAATAGAAATAATTGGAGAGGGAATAAATCTAAAAGTAGTTCTTAAGTATTTAGCTATAGAAAATTATTAAAAAAGAAAAGCAGCCAATTGGCTGCTTTTCTTTTTTAATATAAGAATTGGAATTAATAATTTTTTAAAGCATCTCTATATTCAAACAATTCCTGTCTGTTGTTTGGATTGTGTCTGTCTAGTAATAAAGAAAGCATGTAAGCTAAACTCTCGGTTCTTTCTTCATCTGTTTCAATAGAGTTTTCAATTAACTCTGGTTCGTCATCATCATTGTCAGCAACCAATTCATCAGCAGGAATAGGGATATTAAACGTTCCATATTCTTGAATGTGTTCGTAAGCCATACGCAGTACTTTTGTAGCAGTCGGGTCTTGTTCTTCAAGAGCGTAAGTTCTAAGTTGTGTTAAACTTTCAACTGTTTTTTTTGCGTCAATTCCTGATTTATTAATGTCTTTCTGAATTTTCTCTATTAATTTATTTGCTTCTATATTTTCCATTGTAAATTTATTTTTTTACGAAATTAGAAATCTTTATTTATTTCTGAGCTATCAATTTTAAATTTTTATTAACGCATTAGATTTTAGAATAAATTTATATGAATCTATGTGGTTTTTTGTCGGCTATAAAAACTCTTTTGGTGTCTTGTTTTATTATGACAAAACTTTAATTAATTTAGCAATTCATTATTTAATAAAATAATATACACCTAAATAACAAGAACAACAATGAAAAAAGTACTGAAAATTACAGGAATAACCTTATTAGTTTTATTGATTTTAATTATTTCGTTGCCTTTTATGTTTAAAGGTAAAATAATAACTATAGTAAAAGAACAAGCCAATGCTAACCTTAATGCAAAAGTAGATTTTGGTGAGTTCGATATGGGCTTATTGAGCACTTTTCCCAATTTCAATTTTTCTATTAATAACGTTACTGTTGATGGTGTTGATAAATTTGAAGGAACGCAGTTGGCAAATATCAAAAACCTATCGTTAAGGGTGGATTTAATGAGTGTAATTAGTGGTGATGAAATTAAAATTAAGTCTATTTATATTGAAGATCCGGTAATTAACGCAATTGTATTGGCAGATACTTCGGCTAACTGGGATATTGCTAAAGCGACTGAAGAAGTTGAAGAAGAAGTAGTGGAGGAAGAAGCGAGTCCTTTCAAATTGAATTTACAAGATTTAACTATTAAAAATGCAAAAGTAATTTACGAAGATGCTACTATGAATTTAACCACATCTATTATTGGGCTAAATTTCAATCTTTCGGGAGATATGACTCAGGATGTAACCGATTTAGTTACTAAAACAGTGATAGAAGAGTTAAATCTGACTATGGATAATGTAGCATATTTCAAAAAAGCGAATGTAGAAGCTGATGCCATCATTAAAGCAGATTTGGCTAATAGTAAATTTACTTTTACCGATAATCAATTTAGATTAAACGAATTATTTTTAGGTTTTGATGGTTGGGTAGCCATTTTTGAAGATAATGATGATATAGATATGGACATTACTTTTAATGCTCAAAAAACCGATTTCAAAAATATTTTATCGCTGGTTCCTGCGGTATTTATGACCGATTTTGCATCCGTAAAAACAGAAGGTAAATTAGCACTAAATGGATTTGCTAAAGGAAAAATGACAGAAACTGCTTTACCTGCTTTCGGCTTAGATTTATTGGTAGAAAAAGCCATGTTTAAATATCCTGATTTACCTAAAGCAGTAAATAACATTCATGTAGATTTAGCTATTTCAAATCCGGGTGGAAGTGAAGATAATACCTTGATTAACTTAAAACGTTTTTACATGGAAATGGCAGGAAACCCTGTTGAAATGAAAATGCGTTTAAGCACACCAATTTCCGACCCCAACATTGATGCTAACTTAATGGCTAAATTAGATTTAGCTTCCGTTAAAGATGTAATGCCAATGGAAGCAGGTGACGAAATGAATGGTAAAATTAATGCAGATGTAACCTTAAAAGGAAAAATGTCTTCTATAGATAATGAAAGATACGAAGAGTTTGAGGCTAAAGGTAGTTTTGGAATTACCGATATGTTATACAAAAGCGATTCACTTCCATATGACGTGTTGTTGCAACGAATGACTTTAAATTTCTCTCCACAATTTGTTGAGTTAGCTAATTTTGATGCTCAAATAGGAAAATCAGATATGCATGCTAATGGAAAAATTGAGAACTTTATTGCTTATGTGTTAGATGATAGTACTAATGTGTTAACAGGGAAATTTGTTTTCAATTCTACAGTAATGGACTTAAATGAATTTATGTCTGAAGAAGAAGTAGTAGCAACAGAAGGTACAGAAGCTACTGAAGAACCGTTGTCGGTTGTTGAAGTTCCAAAAAATATTGATTTTAGCCTAACATCTACCTTAAGCAAAGTTATTTACGATAACATGGAAATTACTGATATGAAAGGGTTGATAACAGTAAAAGACCAAAAAGTAAGCATGAAAGATGTTGGAATGAATTTATTGGGAGGAAAAATGATGATGAGTGGATTTTATGAAACTACCAACCCTGCTGCACCTGGATTTAATTTCGATATGGCAATACAAGATTTTGATGTAGCAACAGTAGTAAATACATTTAATACGATTGAAACAATGGCTCCTTATGCTAAAAATGCTAAAGGTAGATTTAATACAAGTATGATTGTTTCAGGAGTCTTGGATAAAGAAATGATGCCGGATATGAACTCACTTACTGGAAATGGAGATATGCTTACCAAAAATATAAAAGTGGAAGATGTAAAAGCAATGAATCAATTGGCTGATGCTCTTAAAAATGATAATTTAAGAGTATTGGAAGTGAATGATGCTAAAATTAAATTTGCTTTTAAAGACGGTAGAGTTACTATAGAGCCATTTGATGTAAAATTGGGTAAAACTACAGGAACAATGTCAGGTTCTAATGGATTCGATCAAACCATAGATTATAAAATGACTTTAAAAACACCAACTAAAGAATTAGGAGCTGGTGATGCTTTAAATAAGTTAAACAGTCAGGCTGCCGGACTAGGGATGACTTTGAAATCTGCTGAAACGGTTAGTGTAGATGTATTAATTAAAGGAACATTTGATGCTCCAAAAGTTAGTGTTAGTTTAAAAGATGCAGTAGGAAATATTAAAGATGAAATAAAGGATCAGGTAAAAGAAAAAATTACTGAACAGGTAGATAAAGCTAAAGAAGAGGCTAAGAAAAAAGCCAGAGAACAAGCTGATAAATTAATTGCTGAAGCAGAGAAGAATGCTCAAAAAATTAGAGATGAAGCAAAAGCTGCTGCTGACAAAGTAAGAGCTGAAGCTGATAAGCAAGCTAAAGATTTAATTAAGCAAGCAGGAGGAAATCCGCTTAAAAAAATTGCCGCAGAAAAAGCTGCACAAAAAATTAATGATGAAGCTGAGAAAAAAGCTGTAGGAATAGAAAATGAAGGCAATAAAAGAGCAGATGCATTAGTTTCTAAAGCAAAACAAGAAGCTGATGATATTATGCAAAAGGTAGAAGAGAAATAATTACCATTTTGGTTTAATTATTGAAATAAATTAAACCTGACAGGCTTCATCAGTTTGTCAGGTTTTCTATTAGGTTTTTAAATAAGAAAAAGGTGAGTAACTATATATTTTTAGTAATTACGATTTTATGTTTTTCGGGTGTATATGCTCAGGAAGAAAATTGTCCTGAACCGAAGAAAAAAGCGGTAAAATATTTTGAAAATGCTAGAACAGCATCATTTAATGATAAAAAGACTTTACTAATAGAAGCTATTAAAATTGACCCCAATTATTTAGAGGCTTATGATGAGTTGGCAAACCTTGCTGATAAAAGTGTTGAAAGAGCTTATAATAGCGGAAATGCAAGTGGAATTCAACAATACACTAAAATTAAGATAGATTACTGGAACAAGATTGTCGAAATTTGTCCGGAATATCGAAATTTTTTCCATGCTATGGAGTTGGGAAATTATTATTTCGGTCAACGACAATATGCAGAAGCCAAACCTTATTTCCAAAAAATAATGGCATCGCCAAACGCTTATAAAAAAGATGAACGTTATGCTCACGAAAGATTGGAAGATATAGCAACTTATTTCAAATTAATTAAAGATACTGTTCCTTTTGCTCCAGTTAAGTTAGAAGGACCGTCTAGTAAACACAATGAGTATTTACCTATGTTGTCACCAGATAATCGGTACTTATTTTATACTCGAAATATGCCACATGAAGACAAAAACTCTTTTGATGGAGGAAGTAAAGAAGTGTTTGTACAAAGTAGAAAAATGGGAACAAACAAATTTACTAGTGGAATGCCTATGCCTTCTCCATTTAATTTAGGTCAGTATCAAGGTGGTGTTAGTGTTTCAGTAGACAATAAGTTGCTTTTTATTACTTTGGTTGAAGTTATTCCATACAGAGGAGAAGATAGAGCAGGTTTAGGGCAAATGTTTGATAATGCTGATATTTATTTTACAGAATATAAAGATGGAGAATGGTCAAAATTAGAATCTATTGGAAGTCACATTAACACACCAACAACTTGGGAAGCACAACCGTCTATTTCATCTGATAATAAAACACTTTACTTTACTAGAGTGGTAGATCCTTTTGGTGGTGATATGGATATTTACAAATGTGAGCGTCAACCTGATGGTTCTTGGGGAGCCCCTATTAATTTAGGTTATCCTATAAATACACCTGGAGATGAAAAATCACCGTTTATGCATTCCGATAGTTATACCTTGTATTTTTCTTCTAATGAGCATATTGGTATAGGTGGTTATGATATATTTTATTCTAAAATGAATGAAACCACAGGTCAGTTTAGTAAACCAATTAATATTGGATATCCTATTAACACAGAAAAAGATGAGCATGGATTTGTGGTAAGTAAAGATGGAGATTATGCTTATTACAGTTCTATGAGTGAAGATAAACAATTAGATATTTTTTCTTTTGAACTGTATGAAGAAGCTCGACCTGAAGAAATTGTTTTTGTTAATGGTGAAATTTTAGATAATACTGGAAAAGTTCCAGATGGAGCTAAAGTAATGCTGAAAAACACCAAAACCAATCAAGAAGTTGAAGCAGTAATTGATAAGCAAACAGGTTCTTATGTTGGCGTGGTAAGGGTAGATAAAGATGAAGATATTATGCTAACTGCCAAAAAAGAAGGCTATGCATTTTCTTCGCAATTAATTTCTTCTAATGAAGTTGTAGTAGGAAAACCAATACAAACTAAAAAAGTAGAAATAAAACCTATTGAAGTAGGAGAAGCTTATACTATTAATGATATTTACTTTGAAACAAACTCTTTTCAAATTACACCAAGAATTATTACTGTATTAAATGAATTTATAGATTTTTTAAAAACCAATCCAACGGTTAAAATTGCTATTCACGGACATACCGATAATGTTGGTGATATGCAAAGTAATATGGAATTATCTGAACAAAGAGCCAAAGCGGTTTATAACTATTTGCTATTAGAAGATATAGATCCTTCCAGACTTACTTCAAAAGGATTTGGATCAACCCAACCAATTGCATCTAACGATACAGAAGAAGGTAGAGCTAGAAACAGACGTACAGAATTTGTTATTGTTGAGAAATAATAAATGAGTAAATTTTTAGATGTGTAAATGTGTGAATTATTGTCATGCTGAACTAAATTTTACAGAAAACTTGTTTTCATGTAAAATGACGTGAAGTATCTATTTTTAATAAAGAGTATTTTGTCTATAAACTTATAAACTTTTAACCTCATAAACTAACCTATAACTTTTAATGAAACAATACGGACTAATAGGAAAAACGCTATCACATTCATTTTCTAAAAATTATTTTAAAGAGAAGTTTAAAAGAGAAAATATTAGGGCAGTATATGAAAATTTTGAGTTGGATGATATTAGTCAAGTAGAAGAACTTTTTTCAGCACACCCCAACCTTTTCGGACTAAATGTAACCATACCTTATAAAGAACAAATTATACCTTATTTAGATGAAATAGATGAACAAGCAAAAAAAATAGGAGCGATTAATACTATATATATAGATAAGAAGACTGGGAAAAAGAAAGGCTACAATACCGATGTGTATGGATTTAAACAATCGTTAAAACCATTTTTAGAAAACCAGCACCAACGTGCATTAATTTTAGGAACAGGCGGAGCATCAAAAGCAGTAGAATATATGCTAAATGAATTAGGAATAATTACCGCTTTTGTTTCCAGAAACCCTACTGCAGACAATCAGCTAAGTTATGATGAGCTGAATGAAAACATATTAGCTTCTTTTTTATTAATAGTAAATACTACACCATTAGGTACTTTTCCAAATGTGGAAGAAAAACCACCGCTAAATTATAGTGCCATAACATCCAATCATTTATTATACGATTTGGTTTATAATCCTGCGGAAACTGCTTTTTTAAAAGAAGGAAAAAAAAGGGGGGCACTGACCATTAATGGAGAGCAAATGCTCAAACTCCAAGCTGAAAAAGCATGGGAGATATGGGGTAGTTAAAAATCATTAATTTTAGTTTGTTTTAGATAACATTTTAGAATTAAACTCGTTCAATAAGTTCCAAAGCAGTTTTACAATTATGATAAATCAGGCACAGCAATTTTGCGATTATATTCAGCATCAAAAAAGATATTCCCACCATACTGTTGTTGCTTATAAAAATGATTTAGAGCAGTTTGTTCAATATGCACATCAAGCATTTGCTGTAAACGAATGGAGAGAAATCAACACATCAATCATTCGCTCATGGATAGTTTCTTTAATAGAGGAAGGAAACACATCAACCACCATTAATAGAAAAATTTCATCATTAAAGTCAATCTATAAGTATTTGATGAAAAACGGACTGGTAACAACTAATCCCTTATTAAAAGTAGTAGTTCCTAAAACATCCAAACGACTTCCAGTATTTGTTAACGAAAATGAAATTAATCAACTATTTTCAAATATAGAATTTGAAGATACATTTGAAGGACAAAGAGATAAATTAATTATGGAATTGTTTTATTTAACAGGAATTCGTTTAACGGAATTAATAAATCTAAAAATAAGTGATGTTAACATCTATAATTTAACCATAAAAGTGTTGGGGAAAAGAAACAAAGAAAGAATTATTCCTATAACAAGTGAATTTATAAAACTATTTCAAAGTTATCTTATATATAGAGACGAAATTCCTGCCAATTCCAATTATGTATTTTTAACAGAAAGAGGTAAGAAAATATATGAAAAACTTGTGTATAGAATAGTAAATAACTACCTTAGCCTTGTAACAACAGCCGATAAAAAAAGTCCACATGTAATAAGACATACGTTTGCTACACATATGTTAAACAGGGGAGCAGAGCTAAATACGATAAAAGAAATTTTAGGTCATGCGAGTTTATCGGCAACACAAGTTTATACACATAATACAATAGAAAAATTAAAAACAATATACAAACAAGCTCATCCGAGAGCATAAATTAAAAAGGAGGAAAACATGAAAGTAAATGTAAAAATCACATCCGTACATTTTGATGCAGACAAAAAATTAATTGCCTTCATTCAAGAGAGAGTAAACAAATTAAGTCAGTATTATGATAAGATTATTGACAGCGAAGTGATATTAAAGTTAGAAAATACACCTGAAGCTAAAAATAAAGTTGCAGAAATTAAGCTTTTAATACCCGGAAATGATGCTTTTGCAAAGAAACAATGCAAGTCTTTTGAGGAAGCTACTGATGCTGCTGTTGAGGCACTTAGAAGACAATTGAAGAAACACAAAGAGAAGCTAAAAAAAGTGTGATAAAAAAAAATGAAATTATTGTTTGTTTAAAATAAAATCTTTTATACATTTGCAGACCTTTTTACGGAGAGGTCTGTTTTTTTTTTAGAAAACAGTAAAAGCCAGTATAGCTCAGTTGGTAGAGCAGCTGATTTGTAATCAGCCGGTCGGAGGTTCGAGTCCCTCTACTGGCTCAGTTCTTTAAAAACGATGAAAAAAACGTTGGGGAAATACTCAAGCGGTCAACGAGGACAGACTGTAAATCTGTTGGCTACGCCTTCGTAGGTTCGAATCCTGCTTTCCCCACGAATAAAAAATTAGCGGGAGTAGCTCAGCTGGCTAGAGCATCAGCCTTCCAAGCTGAGGGTCGCGGGTTCGAATCCCGTTTCCCGCTCTTTTTTTTATTTTTTTCTATATCGGTATTTTATTAGCCGATGTAGCTCAGTGGTAGAGCACTTCCTTGGTAAGGAAGAGGTCACGGGTTCAAATCCCGTCATTGGCTCTTAACGAAGTGTCGTGTAAAGAGTGTGAGAGATGTATTTAATAAGTAAATAAGTATAAATAATTAATTAAAAACAATAAAATAAACCTAAAATCATGGCTAAAGAGAATTATGATCGTTCCAAACCACACTTAAACATAGGAACAATTGGTCACGTTGACCACGGAAAAACTACTTTAACTGCAGCTATAACTACAGTATTAGCAAAAGCAGGATTATCTGAATTAAGAGATTTTGCTTCTATTGATAACGCTCCGGAAGAAAAAGAAAGAGGTATTACTATTAATACTTCTCACGTTGAGTATTCAACTGCTAATAGACACTACGCTCACGTTGATTGTCCAGGTCACGCGGATTACGTAAAAAACATGGTAACTGGTGCTGCTCAAATGGATGGTGCTATTTTAGTTGTTGCTGCAACTGATGGGCCAATGCCTCAAACTAGAGAGCATATCCTATTAGGAAGACAAGTTGGTATTCCTAGAATGGTTGTTTTCATGAACAAAGTTGACTTAGTTGATGATGCTGAGTTATTAGAATTAGTTGAAATGGAAATCAGAGAATTATTATCTTTCTATGAGTATGATGGTGATAATGTTCCTGTTATTGCAGGTTCTGCGTTAGGAGCTTTAGAAGGTGATGAAAAGTGGTCAGCTAAAGTAATGGAGTTAATGGATGCAGTAGATACTTATATTGAACTACCTCCAAGAGATATTGATAAGCCATTCTTAATGCCTGTTGAAGATGTATTCTCTATTACTGGTAGAGGAACTGTTGCTACAGGTAGAATTGAAACAGGTGTTATTAACTCTGGTGAATCAGTAGATATCTTAGGTATGGGTGATGAAAAATTATCATCAACTGTAACAGGTGTTGAAATGTTTAGAAAAATATTAGATAGAGGAGAAGCTGGTGATAACGTAGGTCTTTTATTAAGAGGTATCGAGAAATCTGATATCAGAAGAGGTATGGTAATCGCTAAACCAGGTTCAATTACTCCACATACTGAATTCAAAGCTGAGGTGTATGTGTTGAAAAAAGAAGAAGGTGGACGTCATACTCCATTCCAAAACAAATATAGACCACAATTCTATTTAAGAACAACAGATGTTACTGGAGAGATTTACTTAGAAGAAGGTAGAGAAATGGTAATGCCTGGAGATAACGTAACTGTAACAGTTAAATTAATTGTACCAGTTGCCTTAAATAAAGGATTAAGATTTGCAAT
>JAPHUD010000028.1 GCA_026196775.1 Flavobacteriales bacterium | reverse complement strand
TAGCTATCGCTATCGCTGGTGCACAATCCGCTGAACTTACCGGACCATTACCTCCTCCTTTATTACCCCCTCCTGAAGTAGGTACATTGCGGGCGGTAAGAAACCCTATGCTTGTTATCGTAATAAAAGTTAAAACTAACTGTTTTTTCATGGTTTTATATTTTAACATATTCTATTTTATTTATTCTAAATAATCTATTAAAAATTTAACTGCACACCTAAACGAATTCTTCTTGGCAATGCAAAATTATTTGGGTTAGATGCTAATTTAGCCCAATACATGTCTCTAAATGCCTGTTCGTCTACCGAAATAGTTGAAATTAAATTTTGCCATTCAGCAGCATCTAAAAATCCATCATCATCAGGATTTCCTGTAGCACTATAAACATTAATAATATTTAATGCATCAAATAAATTTAATACCTGAACATAAACGTTTAAGGAAGCTTCTTTTTTATCTTCATCTTCTCCTTTACCCCATTTAATATCAATATTTCTATCAATTTTTAAGTCTACAGTTGATGTCCATGGTAAACGAGAAGCATTCATTTGACCTTGTTGTGGTGAGTTTGGTTGACCAGCTATTTGAGTTCCTATTATCCTAGCAGTTCTCGTGTAAGGAGTTCCTGATCCTGAACGAAGTGTTAAGTTAGCTCCAGTATTTTTTAAAATTTGTTTACCAAATAATATAGGACCATTATAGCTTTTTCCTTGACCATAACGATAATCAGCAGATACTAAAACCGCATGTCTTTGATCAAATGAAAGTGGCACTAATGTTCTTAAATTTCCATTTCCTGAAGATACTAGACCTAAAGACGTTGTAGCACTTGAGCCTGTACCGTCAGCAAACTGAAGTGTATAAGATGCTCTCATAGTAACATTTCCTTTTCTTCTTAAATCAAAACTAACCGTCATCCCTTTTACAGTACCAAAATCCATATTTTCATAAGTAAAATAATTACCAGGGTAAGCACCAATAACCTGAGTCATTTGCACTTGATTTCTGAATTCACGATAAAAAGCAGATAACTTCAAAGCTGAATAATTACTTAATTTTTGTTGAAAACCTAATTCATAATCTATAGTTTGTTCCGCTTTTAAAGCAGGGTTATTAATAGGATTGTTAGTTCCAAAATAACTAAACCCTCCTCCTTGAAAATTTAAATAACTTAATAAGTCCATTCTGTTTCCTACAGAAGGTCTTTGCGTAAGGATGTCATAATGTGCAAAAAACAACGCTTCATCAGAAATTGGAAAAGAGAATGAAATACGTGGTGAAATATTTACCTGAGGCTCAAAGTCTTTAAATGAAGATCCATCTAAATCTCTAAAAACATCATTTTTATTTGGATCAACTAACCAAGGACTAGGTATACCAGAAGAACTTAATACCGCAGGATCTGAGATTTCTTCCCCATCTGCATTATACCAAGTATCTCCATCTCTATACCCTGTAATTTGACCAACTTTTGGATCTGAGACATCATTTACATATACCACAAAGTCATCACCAATATTTGAAGGTTTATTTGGAATATCACCAACCTCAGCAACAGTTTTAGTAGGAAATAATGAGTATTTATCTGTAAGAACAGATTGATTTGCATCATATCTATCAATACGAACACCAACATTAAAAATTAAATCATCAAACGCAAATTTGTCCTGAATGTAACCAGCGATGTAAATAGGTTGGAAAGATGGGTTTTCTCTAGTAAAATTACCATTCTCATCTTTTTTGGTGAAAAAATCATCTAGGCTTGGGTTTCCAGATAATTTTTTCCCTGTATGGTCATAACCAAATGTACTTAACAATCCTCTTGCACCTGTATAAATTTCATCTGGGGTAAACATCCCTATATTCCAAACATCTGCTCCATAAGAATCAAAATCAATCCAATTAAGTCCTGTCTCTGACATTCCTAATGACTCTCTTAAATTTTTATCAAATTGACTATGAACATCACCATTATAAGCGTTAGATAAGAGAAACTGAGATACTCCACCTCCACCTGCTCCAGGTAATTCTACATAAGAACCTTCTAAAAAGCTTCTTTCTTCAATATGTGCATTTACCAACTGTCTTCCTAATCTCCACAATTGGTAAGGAGCAAGATTGTAAGTTCTTTCGTCTCTTTGTTCATACTCAAAACCTATTTGAACAGCATGATTTCCAATAGATGCACTTCCAGAACCAGAAAATCTTAGTTGCGTAGTTTGTTGCTGAATATAAGTATCACCACTTCTACCCATTGGATTGTATAAACCATTGTATAAACTAAATGGATGATCTCCGTTTAGAAGACCTCCATTACCTTGAACACTTTCTCTATCTTGTGTAAAAGAAGGGTCATTAGCGTATATGTCATAATAAGCTGATGTATAGTTAGCTAGCACTGGGTTTTCTTCTCCTGGTTCATAAGCATAATCTATAGTATTTGGATTTGAAAAATAACCCGTTATAGTATTTACTGAATCACCATTTTGATCGACAATAGTTGCTGTACTAATAGTACTTTCAAAAGTATTTACTCTTGTTGTAGTAAATTTACCAATATATCCATAATGACTTAGGTTATCTTGATGATTTCTATCTTGTATTGTTCTATTAAACACAGAGTAATCAGCTTGAAGCGTAATATAAGCGTCTTTAATTACAGAGGGGTTATCTCTATCTTCGCTATTTTTAAACCTTTGAGTATATCTTGCATAAGCTCTCCAAGTTCTATCAATATCTTGCAAATTATTTTGAGAGTTAAATAAAGCATTATTTCTATTGAAGTTATTTCCATCGTTATAATCAAAAGAACCACCAAATGTTAAATTGATAGTCGGAGAAACTGTATAATCTATTTTACCTGCTAAGTTTATACCCTTTCTTGAAGTATTCAATCTAAACGGAATTTCTTCTAAATCTGACTCTGTAACAAATTGTGCATTATTAATTACCCCTGAACTTTGTGTTTCGTTTATTGAATATGGCACCGCATTTAACTCTTCCATCACATCATCCTTCACTTTATAATTAGTCATTGCATTAGGTCTAGGATCAACGTCATACTTTAACTCTCCAGATAAAAAGAAACCTAACTTAGCATCTTTTTTAGTCCCTGTAGAGTCTTTAGCAAACATAATAGGACCTGACAAGCTAAATCCTAACAAATTAAAACCATGATCATCTAAACCAACAATTCCATCTTCTCCATTTTTAAAACCTGATGTTAGATATTCAATACCTCCAAACCATTCTGACGAAGCTCCTCTTGTAGTAATATTTACAACACCACCTGTAACATCTCCAAATTGTGCAGGCAAACCACCTGTAATTACAGACACTTGCTCGATAGCTGAATTAGGAAGATTTTGAGAACCTCTTACTTTGATACCATCTATATATGTATCTGTTGCATTACTTCTTGCCCCTCTAATACTTATACTTGTACTACCATCATCTTGTGAAAATACACCACCCACTGTTTGAGCTACAGAAACTGCAGAACGACCTGGCATTTTAGCAATATTTTCTCTTGTTACTGTTCCTCCCGATGAAGTCTGATCCTTACTAATAAGAGGCACCTCATATTCTATAACTTCAAACTCAGCTAAATCTACCCCTTGACCAGCTTTTAAATCTGGCACAAAAGTAATTTGCCCGTTACTTACAATAACTCCATTTACTCTTATATCTTGATAACCAACATATTTTGCTATTAAGTCATAAGTTCCAGCACTTAAAGCGGGAATGGTAAATTTTCCATCAAAATCGGTTTGAGCTCCAGCAACCTGCTGACCTCCCTTCATTAATACTACGTTAGCAAATGGAAGTGGCTCTCCCGTTTCTCTATCCAACATTTTACCTTTTATAGAGCCTTGCCCAGTCTGAGCATACGCAATTGATATAGAAAATATTACGGCTACAAAAACAGCTAATTTTTTTAACATACTTTATCAGTTTAAACTTTAAATTATTTTAATTAGTGCAAATAAATGAGGCGTAAAAGTAATTAATATTAAGATTTAAAACCAAATTATTTTTGCTAAAATATTTATTTCACCTAAAACTTATTTTATTTTTTATACAATTTTATACTAAACAAATGCATTATTAAATTGCAACAACTCACCAAATACATAGTGAAAACCAGCTTATTTAACATTAATTTTATTTTAAAAAACTTTAAACATTAATAACATTATTTAACATCTAGTAATAAATAGCTTTCCTATATTGCGATTTTTTTTAATTTATTTCTGTAATTTATTATGTTTGCATAAATTCTATTGTAAATTACACATTAATAAAAGCAATAAATCTATTGAAACGTATAGCTAAAATAATCCTTCTTCCTATTTCTTGGCTTTATGCTCTTGTTATGGTGCTTAGAAATAAATTATTTGACCTTAAAATCTTGCGCTCTTCAAATTTTAATGACATTATTACTATTAATGTTGGTAATCTTAATATTGGAGGCGTGGGAAAAACCCCTCATGTAGCTTATTTAGTTCAATTGCTTCAATCTGATTATAAAATTGCTATTCTTAGCCGAGGCTATAAAAGACTCACTAAAGGATTTGTACTTGCCAATGAAACTTCTTCTTTTGAAGATATTGGTGATGAACCATTACAGTACAAAAAAAAGTTTAAAGATTGTCTAATCGCTGTCGATGAAAAAAGAGTTAGGGGTATTCAACAAATTAAAAAAATACACCCTCCCACCAAAGTAGTTTTATTAGATGATGCTTTTCAGCACAGATATATAAATCCTGATATAAATATTTTAGTAACCGATTACACTAACTTATATATATATGATAATGTTCTTCCATCTGGAAGATTAAGAGAACCTACTTGCGGTTATAAACGTGCAGATATTATAATAGTGTCAAAATGCCCCATAGTATTATCGCCTATTGATAGAAGGAGAATAATTGAAGAAATTAATCCAAAAGATTATCAAGACATTTACTTCTCTTATGTAAGTTACAACAAACTCACACCTTTTAATATTACAGCCGAAAAGTATTTAAATTTAACCCATGATAAAAACTCATCTGTAATACTACTTACAGGAATTGCCAACTCCTTCCCTTTATACTATTACCTCAAAAACAAATACAAAGTTGTAGAACACATGAGGTTTCCCGATCATCATGCCTTTTCTGAAAATGACATGGAAACTTTGAAAACCAAATTTAGTAACCTTATTGGTAATAATAAATTAATCATTACTACAGAAAAAGATTTAATGCGATTATCTTTGCCGAAAATTTCATCATTAATAAATGATCTTCCGGTATTTTATATTCCGATAGAAGTTAATTTTCATGGTGATGATAAAAAGAATTTTGACGCACAAATAACCAACTATGTTAGAAAAAATACAACAAACTAAAGCATTTTTAGCTACTAAAACACAACTAAACCCTAAAGTAGGCATCGTTTTAGGAACAGGATTAGGAAATTTATCTACTGAAATAAAAATTGAAACTGCTATTCCTTACGAAGAAATTCCAAACTTTCCTGTTTCTACAGTAGAAGGTCACTCAGGAAAATTACTTTTTGGAACACTTAACGGTATTCCTGTTGTTGCTATGCAAGGTAGATTTCATTATTATGAAGGTTACTCTTTACAAGAATGTACTTTCCCGATAAGGGTTATGAAAGCTTTAGGAATTGAACAGCTATTTTTAAGTAATGCTAGTGGTGGCGTAAATGCTAATTTTGAAGTGGGTGACATCATGTTAATCACCGATCATATTAATTTATTACCCGACAACCCGTTAAGAGGTAAAAATATAAGTGAATTAGGACCTCGTTTTCCCGATATGAGTGAACCTTACTCTAAAAAACTAATTACCGAGGTGAAACAAATTGCTAAAGACAATAACATTAAAATTCAGGAGGGAGTTTATGCTGCTTTATCAGGACCAACATTTGAAACGCCTGCCGAATATAAATTTATACAAATTATTGGTGCCGATACAGTAGGAATGAGTACTGTTCCAGAAGTTATTGTTGCTCGCCACATGGATATTCCTTGTATGGCACTTTCCATTATTACCGATTTAGGTGTTGATGGAAAAATTATTGAAATTAGTCATGAAGAAGTGCAGCAAGTTGCTAAAGCAGCTGAGCCTAAAATGACACTTATTATCAAAGAATTACTTGCCAAATTACATAACTAAATTAAGGCTTCAACATGAGCGTTTACGATAAATACCAAGCCGTAATAGGACTAGAAATACATGCACAGCTTTCTACCAAAAGTAAAGCTTATGCTTCAGATTCAGCTACTTTTGGAGACTTACCTAATACCAATATTAGTCCTGTAACTTTAGGACATCCTGGGACTTTACCCGTATTAAACGAAAAAAATATTGAATTTGCAGTAAAATTAGGTCTTGCTGTTGGTGCTACCATTAGAGAAAATAACGAGTTTGCTCGTAAGAATTATTTCTATGCCGATTTGCCTAAAGGTTATCAAATTACTCAAGATAAAACACCAATTTGTACTGGCGGTTTTATCACACTTTTTCCAAATACAGCTAAAGAGAAAAAAATTGAAATTACCCGAATACACATGGAAGAAGATGCCGGAAAAAGTATTCACGACCAAGACCCTTTTAATACTTTAGTAGATTTAAACAGAGCTGGGGTCCCATTAGTAGAAATTGTCTCTGAGCCGCAAATTAGTTCGTCTGACGAGGCTTACGAATATGTTACCCAAGTTAGAAAATTGTTGCGTTACCTCGAAATTTGTGATGGTAACATGGAAGAAGGTAGCTTACGTTGCGATGCCAACGTTTCTGTTATGTTAAAAGGTGCTTCAAAATTTGGTGAGCGTACGGAAACCAAAAACATGAACTCCATCCGTAATGTAAAAAGAGCCATAGAACACGAAATTATTCGTCAGATTGATGTCTTAGAAAATGGAGGAAAAATAGAAATGGAAACCCGAAGCTTTAATGCTGTTGATGGCACTACTTTTACCATGCGTAGCAAAGAAGAAGCTCACGATTATCGTTATTTCCCTGAACCGGATTTACAACCTGTTATAGTTTCTCAAAACTATATTAACGATGTAAAAACTACTTTACCAACATTACCTAATGAGCTTTATAAGATTTATACAAAAGAATTTGGATTATCTGAATATGATGCTAACCTCATCATCGAATCAAAACCTTTAGGCATTTATTATAACGAATTAACTCAACACACAAAAAATTACAAAGCTGCTTCCAACTGGTTAAACGGCAGTATAAAATCTTACCTTAACGAAAATGGTATTACCATAGAAAATTTTGTTATAAAACCAGAAAAAATTGCTGCTCTTATTCAATTAATTGATGATGGAAAAGTAAGTAATACCGTAGCTTCTCAACATATTTTCCCCATTATGGTAAAACAACCTGATTTAGACCCACTTACTATTGCCGAACAAAACAACCTTATTCAGGAAAGTAATGATGATGATCTTTCATCTTACATTGAGCAAGTAATTGTAAACAACCCTAAAGAAATTGAACGTTTTAGAAATGGCGAACAACAACTTATCGGTTTTCTTATGGGACAATTAATGAAAACTTCCAAAGGTAAAGCCGACCCTAAAAAAGCAAACAGTTTACTAAGAGAAAAATTAAAACAATAAACTATGAAAACTTTAAAAAACATTTTTTTAATCAACTTACTTATATTCACATTTTTTGCTTGTGGAGATGATACTCAACCAAATACAGATGCTGATAAAACACCAACTATAACTGGTAATTTAGCCAACACTCCTTTTGGCACTTCTGTTTATTTAGATTACTTAACCCCCACTAATTTAATTCCAAAAGATACTGCTACCATTGATAAAGAGGGGAACTTTGCTTTTACTTATCCAATAGAAGAGGTAGGTTATTACAGAATTAGAATTAACAATCAGAACTTTGTAAATCTTATCTTAAACAAAGGTGAAACTCCTGTTTTAAAAGCAGATGGAAGTAACATTATGGGTACGTACAAAATAGAAGGTTCTGAAGAGTCAGAAAAATTAAGGAAATTCAATCTAGCTTACCAAGTAAATGCTCAAACACAAGATTCGTTGGGCAGATTATACCAACAAAATCCGTCAGACCAACAATTGTTTATTGAAATGCAAATTGCTTCTCACTCGGCTATTGCTAAGATGAACAATTATTTTAAAAGTATTATTAATGAGAACCCGGGTTCTTTAGTGAGTTTAGCTGCCGTACAAATGATGGATGCAGAAGAAAATTTTGAGCTTTATAAAAAAGTAAACGATGCCCTTCAAAAAGAAATGCCTAACTCTATTTATACCGAAAACTTTAATGAAAAAGTGAGTAAAATGAGTGTTTTAGCTCCCGGTTCTGAAGCTCCGGATATTACTTTAAATGATGTAAACGGAAACCCTATTTCACTATCATCATTAAAAGGTAAAGTGGTGTTGGTTGATTTTTGGGCCTCATGGTGTAAGCCTTGTAGAATTGAAAATCCAAATGTGGTTGAAGCTTACAAAAAATTCAATAATAAAGGTTTTGAAGTGTTTAGCGTTTCTCTTGATGGAATGCAACAACAACCTAATGCTAAACAAGATTGGATAAACGCCATAGAAAAAGATAACTTAATTTGGAAAAACCATGTTAGCGATCTTCAGGGGTGGAGTTCTTCTGTTGTTCCTTTATACAATATTAGCGGAATTCCTTTTGCTGTATTGTTAGACAGAGATGGTAAAATTATTGCTAAAAACCTTAGAGGAGAAGAACTTCATAAAAAATTAGCTGAATTGTTTTAACATCAATATATGTCTAAACCAATTCCTACACTTAACGAACTTACTGTTTATTTTAATCGAGAAGATTTAATAAATAAGGTGGTTGAACAAATCCAAAAAGATTTTAATTGGTTTAGTTATAACATTGTGATAGAAGGCAAAGCTGCAACTCCTTATTTAGAGCTTTTTCAGCAAATTTTACCGTATGTAGACGAATTGCTTAATGATGATTACGCTAAACTACTTTCTCTTTTGTATCGCATAGATATTGAAGAAGATTTTCTCAATAAAAAATTGAAAGAAAATCTGCATGCCGATACCGCTGAAATCATTGCAGACCTTATTATTAAAAGAGAGTTACAAAAAGTAATTATTAGAGAAATGTATAAGACGTAATTTTACCTCTTCCCTGGGTTAGCATACATATTTACATCACCAGCGGTAATTACTTTATCACTTAAAATAATTAATCGTTCTATCACATTTCTTAGTTCTCTAATGTTTCCTGTCCAATCGTATTCTTTTAGATTTTCTAATGCCTTATCTTCTATACTTTTCTTAGCTATCCCATGGTCTTCGCAAAGCTGTGTCAAAAAATAATCTGCCAATAAAGGCACATCTTCTTTTCTATCGTTTAAATCAGGCACATGAATTAATATTACTCCCAATCGGTGGTACAAATCTTCTCTAAAATTACCTTCGGCAATTTCTTTCATTAAATCTTTATTGGTAGCTGCCAGCACCCTAACATTTACACTAATTTCTTTCTCGCCACCTACTCGGGTAATTTTGCTCTCTTGTAAAGCACGTAATACTTTTGCCTGTGCCGATAAACTCATATCGCCAATTTCATCTAAAAACAAGGTGCCACCTTCAGCTTGTTCAAAACAACCTTTACGTTGTTTTATAGCTGATGTAAAAGCTCCTTTTTCATGACCAAACAATTCACTTTCTATCAATTCAGATGGAATGGCTGCACAATTTACTTCCACAAATGGCGCTTTACTTCTTTCAGATTTTTCGTGTAAACTACGAGCTACTAATTCTTTCCCCGTTCCATTGCCTCCTGTAATTAATACACGAGCATCACTTACGGCTACTTTGTCTATCATTTCTTTCACTTTCAAAATAGCTTCCGACTCTCCAATAATTTGTGTTTTCCCTTTACCTCCAACTTTCTTTTGAAGCTTTCTTGTTTCTTGCACCAACTCTTTTTTATCTATGGCATTTCTAACGGTAATCAACAAACGATTCAAATCAAATGGTTTAGAAATAAAATCGAACGCTCCATTTTTAATAGCTTCAACAGCGGTTTCAATAGTTCCATGACCGGAAATCATTACCATAGGCGTTTCTATACCAACCGCAATGGTTTGTTTCAACACATCCAAGCCATCCATCTTTGGCATTTTAATATCACACATCACCAAATCGTACTTATTGGCTTTTATTTTTGCCAACCCGCTCTCTCCATCTTCTGCTTCATCAATAACATATTTTTCATATTCTAAAATATCTTTTAACGTATTTCTTATTGATTTCTCATCATCAATGATTAAAATTGTTGCCATACTATTTTTATTTTTTTGTAGGTGTAAAAATAATAATTAATTTGGGAGTTAAAAATCAAGCAAAAATCAAAAAAATGACTATAGAAGAAGCCCAACAAGAAGTAGATAATTGGATTAAAAAAGTAGGTGTTCGTTATTTTAATGAACTTACCAATATGGCTATGCTTACCGAAGAGGTAGGTGAAGTTGCTCGAATTATTGCCCGTAGGTATGGCGAACAATCTGAGAAAGCCTCCGACAAAGAAAAATCGTTGGATGATGAACTGGCTGATGTGCTTTTTGTATTGATTTGCATCGCCAACCAAACGGGAGTAGATTTAACCAAAGCATTAGAGAAAAATTTGGAGAAGAAAACCCAACGCGATAAAGATAGACATCAAAACAATCCTAAACTACATTAAATGATGACTACTAAATCCCACGATTTTTTTGAAATGGTCTTTGCTGTTGCCAGAGAAATTCCTGAAGGAAGAGTTACCTCTTATGGTGCTATTGCTAATTATTTAGGAACAAAATCCGGAGCAAGAATGGTCGGTTGGGCAATGAACAATGCTCATCATCAAAAAGAAAAAGTTCCTGCACACAGAGTGGTAAACAGAAACGGACAATTAACGGGTAGGCATCATTTTGAAACACCTTTTTTAATGCAAGAATTACTCGAAAAAGAAGGGGTAAAAATCGAAAACAACCAAATTATCAATTTTGAAAAGCATTTTTGGAATCCTTTAACAGAATTGAAACTTTAATTGAGAATCCTAACTTTTAGACATCTTATACTAAAGCATCTTCACTAATAACCTACAAATCTTGAAGGCTACACACCGCATTAGCAAGTTTATTATTTTTAAAAATTAAAAATCCACAATAAGCTTTTTCTTTTGACAATTTATTATCTCCTAATAAATCAGCTTTAAACAAACGCACATATTTATCTACGTAATCTGTTTTGTAATGAGGATGGTTGATAGCATAGGCATTAAAACTCTTGATGTGTTGTGCCGCAAATACTTCAAAATTATAATATTCAATAATTACAATAAGCTTATAATTTTTTGCTTCACATAATTTATTAGCATATTGGATAGAAATACAGTTTTTAGACGAACAATTTGGCGAAAAAAGATAAACCACTGTACTGTCTTTTTTCTTTAACATTTCTAAAAGTTGAGTTCCAGTAATAGCATATATTTTAGTGGTATCATCAATATTCAACTGCTCATCTTCTGTAAATGTTATGGTACTTTTTTGTTCCTCAGTTAATTTTTTATAACCACTATAAAAACCAGGACTATTGGTAATAAAACATCCTGAAAATAATAAGGATATTAATATAACCAATAATGTAAATGGATATCTTTTCATAAATCAAATTTAAGTGTTTAAAATTAAAGAGATGACCTTAAGGTCATCTCTTTAAAACATTTTTATTAGGAGCATAAAAACAATAATACCAACGCACCAAACAGAATCGAAACTAATGATTGCATCAGCAAATTACAAATGGGAAATATAGACCAATATAAGTCACGAGTTACATTAATCCCCAAGCAATCCAAAGTGTAAAAAGTAAGTTGACAATAAAAATAATCAGGTTTAATTTTTTCACTTTCAATTGGGAATTATTTAATGACTCCATCATGCTCCACAACAGAAAAGTGCCTGCAAGAACCCCAATAAACAATAATATAAGACCAAACTTCCAGTAATCTGTGGCAGGAATGAGGTTGAAAAAAATATCTTCATTAAATCTTCTGCTGACTTCTTCTCTGCCTCCAGTTTCATAGTATTTGTTCCATACATAAATCCACCCAAAAAAATGATACATGGGAATAGTAGATAGTAATGCTCCTATAATTAAAAACAATTTGTCGTATTTTTTCATAATCTATAAATTTAAAAAACTATCCAGGCTCACAAAAGCCACAATACCAATGGTCACAATTAAAACATTTTATATCATGCAAAAGACATGCTACATGTGAATACCAACAACAGCCTGAGTAATTTCCGCAACAACCATGAGTTGATCCCTGAAGAGAACACCATTTATAAACATCATCAAGGTCATCATCTGTAAAAATTTTATCTTCTAATTCTAAATAAACTTGAGAGAATATCAAAAAATCTTCTGAAACAGATAATAAATAATTCTCTACGTCATCAACAACATCCTCGTTATATTTAGAAATAAAAAATGTTTTATTTTCATCTAATACTGTTTTCATGTAGTTAACATCAAAAATCAAATCTTCTTGACACATAAAAGGAGTGGTAGAAGTAAAATAAAAAGGTGAGGGAGTACACTCACATGGTAAATCGGCTTCTATACTTCTTTTTACAATGTTAAATGATGAAAAATGAAAAGCAGTATTTTGACCCAAATCAGAAAAAAACAAACTATCTTCATTTTGTTTAAAAGAAAGTAAAAAGTTTTCGTAAATAGCTGTAACATCTTCCCAATCTTCAATCGACAAGCTCGTAACATTATTTAATCTATCAGCTTCATCTAATACATCTCTGTGTGTATATAGCCTATAAATAGTATCTTGGTCTTCTTTATTGAGTAAAAAAGAAGATACTATTTCTAAATCAGAAGATTCTTTGGCTAAACTAATTGAGGAAGAAATATTTCCACCAGACATTTTATTCGAAGAATAGTTAATAGTATAACCATCAGAAACAAAAGACACAACCATTTCGTTAGAATCTTCATATAAAATACACAACCCACTACAACTTTGACTGCCTACACTTTCTCTAAAACAAGGTATTTCGCTACTATTAGACTCTTTAATAGCTAAAGCCTCTTCAGGAGTTGATATGTCATATCTTAAAATAATTTCTTCGTTGGTTATTAATTTTTCTTTTTCGTATAACACAGTTTTATACAAGTCACCATTTTCTTCATTAGTTATATATGCAACATCTTGTAATCCTATTGAAAGAACAGCAATTACAGTACCTGTTGCATCATGCGTTTGAGCAAATGTATTACTCGTATTTATATTAATACAACACATTGTTATAAAAGTAATCAATAAATTTTTCATAAGTTCGATTATAAATTAATAAAATTCCCTTTATTGGATTTAATTTGTTGTATTAAAATTTGTTGCAACATTTCAACACTACTAATCTATTACTTTTTATTTAAACTAATCCAATCAAATTTGATATGATATTAGTCATTTTTGATATGTTTTTTGTCATTTTTGACAATTATTCAATAATTTGACTATTTTTGCTATCTTAAGATAAATAAATTATCTTAATAATTTTCTCTAAATCAGGTCTATGCAAACAGGAAGTAAACTAAAAAGTTTTAGAATAGAGAAAGGACTTAGCCCTATACAAGTAGCAGATGTGGTAGGAATTTCTGAATCTACTTATCGTAGGTATGAAGCTGATAAAACTTATCCTGACATAAATGTCATAGATAAAATAGCTCGTCTTTTCGAAAAACCTATCTCATATTTTTTCCAAGAAGAATCTCAACAAAACCATCAACAATCAGTTGGTTCTTCTATTGCTCAAGCTTATGGATCTACAGTAAACCAACTTTCAGACAAACTAATTGAAATGTATGAGGAGAGAATCAAAGATTTAAATCAACAATTAGACTATTGGAAAAGTAAAGCCAACAACTAAAATCAATTTTCAATATTTATGACTTGTATTTTATCGCTAAGTTATCATTAACTTTGCATAAAATTTAGTCTATGAGTTTCTCAGAAAAAGATATATTACACGCATTAAGCTTTGTTGTTGAACCCGATTTAAAAAAAGATGTTGTTGAACTTAACTTGGTTAGCAACATTAAAACCAAAGGAAACAACATCAGTTTTAGCCTGCAAGTTAACAATCCGGCATTACACAACAAAAAACGTATTACTGAAGCTTGTCAGTTACACCTAGATAGAGTATTAGGTACTGCCGTAGTATTAAATATTGACATACAGCCAATAAAAAAAGAAGCTGAAATGCCTAAACAAAACAAAGTACTGCCTAATGTAAAAAACATTATTGCCATAGCTTCGGGCAAAGGTGGTGTAGGAAAATCTACCATTACCGCTAATTTAGCAGTTGCTTTAGCAAAAAAAGGCTATAAAGTTGGTTTAGTAGATGCTGATATTTATGGCCCTTCTATGCCCATGATGTTTAATGTAGAAGAAGAAAAACCTATGCCTGTTGAAATTAACGGACGAAACTTAATTCAACCAATAGAAAGTCATGGCGTAAAACTACTTTCAATCGGGTTTTTTGCCAATACCGACCAAGCAGTTGTTTGGCGTGGACCAATGGCTACAAGAGCATTAACACAACTTTTTACCGAAGCTAACTGGGGTGAATTAGATTACATGCTAATTGATTTACCCCCAGGAACAGGAGACATTCACTTATCATTAGTACAAACTGTACCTGTAACAGGAGCTATAATTGTGAGTACTCCACAAAATGTTGCCCTAATAGATGCTCGAAAAGCAGTTGGAATGTTTAAATTGGAACAAATTAATGTACCTGTATTGGGATTTATAGAAAACATGGCCTATTTTACACCTACCGAGCTTTCTGAAAATAAATATTACATTTTTGGTAAAGAAGGCGTTAAAAACTTAGCCGAAAAATTCAATTTACCATTATTAGGAGAAATTCCTTTAGTACAAAGCGTTAGAGAAGCTGGAGATGCTGGAAGACCAGCTGTAATGCAAGAGAACACACCCCAATCTAAAGCCTTTATGGATTTTGCTGATAATGTAATTAAAGAAGTGAAAAAAAGAAACGAAGCATTAGCTCCAACTGCTAAAGTTGAAGTTACTCATAATAAAGGTTGTTCAACAAATTAAATTTATGTACTTTAGCCTTAAAATTTATTAAGTGGATAAACAACTATTAATATCAAAAATCAATGAAGCTTTAGAGCAAATTCGTCCTTTTTTAAAGGATGATGAAGGAGATATTGAATTCATTGAACTTACTGATGACCTTGTAGTTAAAGTTAGGTTATTAGGTGCTTGTAAATCCTGCTCAATGAGTGCTATGACCTTAAAAGGTGGCGTAGAAGAATCCATCAAAAAATTCATTCCTGAGCTTAAAGGTGTTGTTGCCATTGAAGAAGAAATGCAATCGTAGATTTCATATTCAAACCTCAATTTTTAAAAATCAAAATTTTGCTTTCTCCATTAGCTTTTTTGTAAGCCCTATACATTCCTTTGGTATTAAACGGCATGGCAATATTTCCATCTTTATCAATGGCTATCAAACCACCATCTCCCCCTAATTTAACCAGTTTTTCATTTACTGCATAATTAGCGGCATCTACTAAACTCAAGTTTTTATATTCCATTAAAGCAGCTACATCGTAAGCTACTACATTTCTGATAAAAAACTCTCCATGTCCGGTGCAAGAAACGGCACAAGTAGCATTATTAGCATAAGTACCTGCTCCAATAATGGGAGAATCTCCAATTCTACCAAATTTTTTGTTGGTCATACCACCTGTAGATGTTGCAGCAGCCAAGTTGCCATGTTTATCTAACGCAACCGCTCCTACTGTTCCAAATTTACTATCTTTAAGTTCCGTTATATCTCCTTGTTCATCATCATTATCAGAATGATCGAGTTGAATTTTTTCGGAGTCCTTTATCTTATTCAATTGCTTCAATCGATGTTCATTATAAAAATAAGCTGAATCAACCATTTCTATTTTATATTGTTTAGCAAAATCTTCAGCACCTTTGCCACTTAACATTACATGTTCTGATTTTTCTATTACCACTCGAGCTAATTTTATAGGATTTTTCACATTTCTTACACCCGATACAGCTCCAGCATTAAGTGTTTTCCCATCCATTATAGAAGCATCTAATTCATTGGTTCCCGCATTGGTATAAACAGCTCCTTTGCCGGCATTAAAAAGTGGTGAATCCTCCATAACTACTATTGCTTTTTCTATCGCATCAATGGCCGAACCCCCATCTTTTAATATAGTATATCCAGAATCTAGTGCTTCTTGAAGTTTTTCTTGATATGCCTTTTCTTGTTCATCAGTCATGTTTTTCTTCAAAATGGTACCAGCACCACCGTGAATTACAATAGCAAAATTTTCACTCATAATTAATTGATTTTGAGAAAATAAAAACATCGGAAATGTGATGCATAGTATAGCTAACAAAACATTTCTCATAAGCGTAAATTTAAAAATGAGTTTAAGATAATTTTCCCGTAAGGATTTTTATCTCCATAATAGGAGAAATCTTCTCATACAGAATATGATAAACTGCATCTACAATAGGAAGTTCAACATTGTATTTTTTGTTGATTTCGTAAATTCCTTTAGCTGCATAATAACCTTCGGCAACCATGTTCATTTCTATTTGAGCCGAACGTACCGAATAACCTTTACCTACCATACTTCCAAAGTTTCTGTTACGAGAAAATTGAGAATACGCAGTAACTAACAAATCTCCCAAATATGCTGAAGAATTTACATCTCTGTGGATTGGATGAATAGCATCTATAAAGTTTTTAGTTTCTCTAGTGGCACAAGCTATTAATACTGCCTGAAAGTTATCTCCATAACCTAATCCATGACAAATACCACTTGCAACAGCATACACATTCTTTAAAATTGCTGATAATTCTGTTCCAAACAAATCATCTGAAGTAGTAGTATTTATGTATCTGCATGACATAGCACCTGCCAAATATTCAGCTATTTCTTGATTTTCGCAAGCAATAGTTAAATATGAGAGTCTTTCCATAGCTACTTCTTCAGCATGACAAGGTCCAGCAATCATTCCAATTTTATTATAAGGAACATTAAAGTTTACATGAAAATATTCAGCCGGAATTTGATTGTATTCAGGAATTACGCCTTTAATAGCAGAAATAATTATCTTATTTTCAATGCCTTTAATATTTACTTCATCAAAAGCTTTTGCTATAAATGCCGAAGGAACCGCAACAATTAAAATATCCGATTCATCTACAATTTCTTGCAAATTAGTATTCATATTTAACTTTTCAGTTTCAAATTGAATAGCCTGTAAATATTTAGGGTTGTTATCAAATTTTTTAATGTGCTGAATAGCCTCAGCATCTCTCATCCACCAATTTACTTGAGATAGGTTTTCAGTCAGTATTTTTACAATAGCTGTTGCCCAGCTACCACCTCCTAAAACAGCAATTCTTTGATTTTCCATATAGCAAACCTACATATTTTTTCAAAATGAACTACTAATTTACCTAAAATTACAATCTATTTAACATTCATTTGAACATTTATAAAATGATTTTAAAAGATAGTTTCATTTTTAACCTCCAGCTTTTGTATTTTTACATCTTAATGAAATTGTCTAAAAAACATAGTGCCTACCTTCAGTTGCTTATAGGAGTTACTATTCTGATGATTTTGCAATTTAAGCCTACATTTTTTTCAATTACCTCAAACAGCCCAAAACATTTTAACGAACACCTCAACACCAGAGAAAAAAAAGCAACAGAATTAATTCTCAACTTAAAAAATGAAGAAAACACTTCGGAAGAAAAATATCTTAATACTGAAAAATTAGATAATCTATACGAATCTGATGGAATTGCTTTGTTTATTTTCAATAAAGATCAGCTTGTTTTTTGGTCTAATAGGACAATAGTTCTTCCAGAAAATATTGCACTATTTAATAAAAAATCGGGAGCAATTTTACTTGATAATGGTTGGTATCAATATATTAAAGAAGAAGAAGGTGATAAGCACTACTTAGCATTAATCCTCATTAAAAAAGAATTTAATATTGAAAATAAGTACCTCCAAAATGAATTTCATAAGAGTTTTCATTTTCAAAATAATTTTGATGTTTCCCACGAAAATGGCGATTACCCTGTTGTAAACTTAAATGGTGAAACTTTAGTTTATCTTACCGAAAAACCAATTAGCCCAAACAACTACAAAAAAACCAATTGGATTATCTTATTGTTGTTCTTCATTAGTGTGTTACTTATCACTTCTTTTATCAACATTATTTGTATTAATTACAAAAAGTTAAAACCTTTTAATTACATTTTTGTATTTACTTTTTTAGCCACTTTTAGATTTCTAAACTTAAGCTATCACTTTCCAGAAAGCGTTTTTAATCAAGAAATTTTTAGTCCACTAATCTATGCTCACTCTATATTTTTCCCCTCTTTGGGGGATTTTTTAATTCACATCGTGTTTTTCTTCATCTTAATTTATTTTACAGTTAAGTTTAAAAATACTTCTCAGAAAAAAAGCAAATTACCAGCATTTATTTTCATTCTCTTTATTGCTTTTTTACCACTTTTAATTACCGATTTGCTAGAAGGATTAATTAAAAATTCTAAAATCAATTTCGATATTAATCATATATTAGAACTTAGTGCTTATAGCTTTGTAGGTATTATTACACTTCTATTATTGTACATAAGCACCATTATTTTAGTAAAAACAGCTTTTACCAGATTTTCAACTTCAATTTTTACCAAAAAACAGTTTGTAAGCATTATCTTATCATTTTCGGTAGTAGCATTAATTATTGGTCAGTTGGTTTACCATTTACAGCTTTTACATGGTATTTGGATATTAGTTGTAATCCTAATTTTTTCCTATAAGGATACTTCTTCAAAAGCAGAGTTTAATAAAATAATCCTCATCACTTTAGTAGTGGCTTTATCAATCTCTTATGGTTTTATTAATTTTAGTGTTGACAAAGTACTTTCTGATAAACAGTTTGTTGCCAAAAACATTGCTAAAGAACAAGATCCTATTACCGAATATTTATTTAAAGAAGTAAAAACTAAAATGGAAGCAGACACCTTCCTTCAAAACAACTTACATCATTATTGGGATAAAAAAATTGAATTTGACAAGTACATCAATAACAAATATTTTGGTGGTTTTTGGAATAATTATATTTTAAACATTTACCAATGTAATATTACAGATACCATTATCATTAACGAAACAAATGAAAACGCTAACTGTTTAGATTTTTTTAAAACTAAAATTAAAACCCAAGCCTATCATCCTGAATCTATTAATAAGGATATAAACTTTCTCTATTCTAACGATGGCATTAGTAGTTACTTAGGCAATTTAGTTATTCAAGATTCATCAAAACAAAATGATAAAAACTCTTATTTATTTATAGAATTTTTTCCTCAGTCTTATTCTAAAGCCATAGGTTATCCTGAATTACTCCTTAATGAAAAGGAAATTGAAAAATCATTTCAACTGAATAAGTTCTCTTATGCAAAATTCAGAAAAGGTAAACTAGTTAGTAATTCTGGAGAAATTAATTACACATCAGAATGGACAGGTTTTTTTGTTCAACCAAAAGTTTACAATTTCGCGTTACAAAAAACCAGCAACAATGAACATCTAATCTACCAAAGTGATAGATTTACCACTATTATTGTTAGTGCTAAAAAGAAAGATTATATAGATTACATCACCACTTTTTCTTACTTATTTTTAATTACAAGCTTAGTGTTTTTTGTAATAAGTGTTTTTATTAAAGCCCCTCCTTTTAGTTGGCTACTTTCGCTTACAGACTTTAGTTCTAAAATTCAGTTTTTTATTATTTCCACTATTTTGCTCTCATTCTTACTTTATGGATGGGGAACAACTTATTATATTGAAAAACAATATGTAAATAAAAACAAGAAAATCTTACGAGAAAAAGTACAATCTCTCATTATTGAATTAGACCAAAAATTTGGCGAACACAAAGAACTTACAAAAGCCAATTTAGATGAAATGACTTATTATTTAATAAAATTTTCAAATGTTTTTTATACCGATGTTAACCTTTACGACAAAAATGGAGAACTTTTAGCTACTTCTCGTTCAGAAATATATGATGTTGGACTACTTAGTCCAAGAATGGATAGAAATGCCTATGAAAATATACATTACAATAAGCGTATAGCTTACATTAATAACGAAAATATTGGTGAATTAGATTACCTTTCAGCTTATGTACCTTTTACCAACAGAAAAAATAAATTCCTAGCTTATGTAAACTTGCCCTATTTTGCTAAACAAAATGAGTTTGAAAATGAACTTTCAGAATTCTTTACAGCTCTAATCAATATTTATGGTTTGTTGTTTTTAATCTCAGTAATCATTGCTGTATTTTTTGCCAACTATATCTCTGAACCGTTAAGATTAATTCGTCAGAAAATTAGTGCTTTACAATTCGGACAATCGTATGAGGTAATTCATTGGAACTCTAATGATGAAATTGGTGCCTTAGTAAAAGAATACAATAAAAAGGTAATGGAATTAGAGGCTAATGCCCAAAAATTAGCTAAATCGGAAAGAGAAAGTGCCTGGAGAGAAATGGCTAAACAAGTTGCTCATGAAATTAAAAACCCTCTAACGCCAATGAAGCTTAGTGTTCAACACTTACAAAGGTTTGCCAACGAAAATACTGGTGATTTACAAGAAAAAATTAAGAACACAACCAATATGCTTATTGAGCAAATTGATACACTTGCCAATATAGCTAACGCTTTTTCTAATTTTGCCAAGATGCCAAAAGCCAATACCGAAAAAATTGACCTTATCCCTATTATTAAAAGTACCATTAATTTATTTGAAGAAGATGATAATAAAAACTACACCATCCTATTATCTACAAAACTTCAATCAGCAAATATTGTTGCTGATAAAAATCAAATAATTAGAGTATTTACCAACCTTATTAAAAATGCTACTCAGGCAATTACAAGTGAAAAAAATGGCATTATTGAAATTGTTGTGACCTCTAAAAATAATAGTATTCAAATTATTGTTAAAGACAATGGAATTGGTATTAGTGAAGAACAAAAAACGTATATATTTACACCAAGCTTTACAACCAAAAACAAAGGAATGGGACTAGGTTTGGCTATGGTAAAAAATATTATAGAAAATATAGATGGTACTATCCGATTTGAATCTATACCTAATGAAGCAACTTCGTTTATTATCGAGATTCCTACAGCTTAACCCCCTGATTGATAAATTTTAATTGGAAGAAGATAAGGTAATAACGAGTGACAACTATTAATAAAATTTAAGAGGTAGAAGACTAACCTCCAGCAAATGGTGGCAACAAAGCAATCTCATCACCATTATTCAACTGAAAATCATTCCCAACTATGTTTTGATTTACAGCAAACTGGTAATTCAACTTTTCAATTGCCGAATATTTTTCAATCAAAACAACCTTTAATTCAATAATAGTTTTCACTTCTAAATTCAACTTTTCTTGCTGAACATTAGTAGCTTCGGCTATCATTCCGAAATAATTTAAACTTAATTCCATACCTACATATCTAATTTTGAATTAATATTTTTAAAAAACTTACCACGAAACAAAGTTCCATCTATCTTTTTTAAATTTACATGATGCAAAACAGTTTTAAGTTTTAATTCCTTCGCATTTAAAGCAACTTCAAACTTAGGCAAACAGTTTTTAGAATAAACCCCAATAAGCGGATGAAGACCTTCATCTTTTTCAAAAACAACAGCATCAAAATCAGCAACTTCTTGCTTAAGCAAACTCAACATTTCTTTGGTAATAAAAGGCACATCACAACTCAAGACAAAATTATAATGATATTTAGCTTGTTTTAATCCAGTACAAATGCCTGCTATAGGTCCCGCATTCTTTACTTCATCAGCAACAACTACATATCCAAATTTTTTATATTCCTCATTATTGGCGACAATTATTAGCTCATCAGCAATTAATTTAATTGTATCAATAACGTGTTGTACCATAGGCTTTTCGTTTAACAACATCAACCCTTTGTCAACTCCCATTCTGGAGCTTTTACCACCTGCCAATATTATTGCTCCTACTTTCATTTTAAACATAAATTTTTACAAAAAAACAGCTTTTTTATGGAATAATTTATGTTTATGCATCAATACAGAGAAAAGAAAGGCTAAAAAATTTAAAAGTTATTTGATTTTTTAACTATTAAATGTCGAATAATATTTTTAACTTTGAGGCTGGTTAAATATTTTTACAACCAAAACATTTTTATTATGGAACCGAAAAAAAATCCGAATGCTGATTTAGAAAAGCTTAGAAGTACTGTACTACTTGGTGGTATTGTTGTCTCTTTGCTCATCATTTACGCAATGATAAACTTTAAATTTTATGACGTTCAAGCAAGTGAGCTTGGAGATTTAGTTGTTGAAGAAATTGAAGAGGAAATTATTCCTATTACGGAACAAAATACACCTCCACCTCCGCCTCCACCTCCACCTGCAGCCCCTGAAACCATAGAGATTGTGGAAGATGATGTTGAAATTGAAGAAGAAATAGAAATTGATACCGAAGCTGATGCTGAAACTGTTGTAGAAACGTTTGAAGTAGAAGAAGAGGTAGTGGAAGAAGAAATTTTTACCATTGTGGAAGATATGCCTGAGTTCCCTGGTGGAGTTACAGCACTATATAAATTCTTAGGTGATAATGTATCCTACCCTCAAGCTGCTAAAGCAAATGGTATCTCAGGAAAAGTTTTCGTAAACTTTACCGTTGAAAAGGATGGATCTATTACTGCTGTAAAAGTAATTAGAGGTGTTCATGAATTATTAGATAAAGAAGCTATAAGAGTAGTTAAAAGTTTTCCTAAATGGAAACCAGGAAAACAAAGAGGGAAAGCGGTAAGAGTTTCCTATAACATTCCAATTTCATTCGTATTGAAATAATAACATATGTTATATAAACCAACAATATTTTTAATAATGCTGCTCACTTTTGTGGGCAGCATTTCTTTTGCTCAAGAAATTGAATCGGAAGAAATTATTGATGTTGAAAAAACAGATGATGGCCTATTTGTTTTGGTAGAAGAAATGCCCGAATTCCCTGGGGGGCAAGAGGCTATGTTTAAATTTCTTAGCACAACCATTCTTTATCCAAAAGAAGCAAGAGACAAGGGTATACAAGGTAAAGTATACGTAAGTTTTACTATTGAAAAAGATGGAGCTATTAGCGAAGTAAAAGTATTAAGAGGTGTTCATCCATTGTTAGATGAAGAAGCCGTTCGTGTGGTAGAATCTTTTCCTAATTGGAAACCTGGAAAACAAAAAGGTAAAGAAGTTAGAGTATCTTACAACCTTCCGCTAAGCTTTGTGTTAAACAACAAAAAAGAAAAGAAGAAGAAAAAAAAGAAGAAAAAATAACTACTCAAAATTTATAAAATAAAATTATCGAAAACACCTTGACCAAAAATCAAGGTGTTTTTTTTATCTTTACAGCAAAAACTCATGGCAGAACAAAAAAAACTATTCCTACTCGATGCTTTTGCACTAATTTACAGAGCTTACTTTGCTTTCGGAAAAAATCAACGATACAATTCTAAAGGATTAAACACTTCTGCCATGTTGGGTTTTACCAATACCTTATTAGAAGTATTGGAAAAACAAAAACCAACACACATTGCTGTAGTTTTTGATGCACCAACCACTACCAACAGAGAATTAGAATTTTCCGATTATAAAGCAGGAAGACACGAAATGCCCGAAGATATTAGAATCGCACTTCCTTATATCAAACAAATTATTGAAGCTTTTAAAATTCCTATACTGTTAAAAGATGGATTTGAAGCCGATGATGTAATTGGAACCATTGCTAAAGAAGCAGAAAAAAAAGGCTTTACCACTTATATGATGACTCCCGACAAAGATTTTGGTCAATTAGTTACCGAGAAATCATTTATCTATAAACCTGCTGCTTATGGTAAACCCGCTGAAATATTAGGAATTAAAGAAGTTTGTGAAAAATTTGAAGTTGAAAATCCTTTGCAAGTCATAGACATTTTAGGACTTTGGGGCGATGCTGTAGACAACATTCCTGGAATTCCAGGAATTGGCGAAAAAACTGCCAAAAAACTCATTGCCGAATATGGCAGCGTAGAAAACCTAATCGCCAATGTTGAAGATTTAAAAGGCAAACAAAAAGAAAATGTAATCAATTTTGCCGAACAAGGTTTACTTTCTAAAAGGCTGGCTACCATTATTGTTGATGTACCTTTAGAATATGATTTTGAAGATTTAAAATTAGAAAGCCCAGACGAAGAAAAAATTACTAACCTTTTTGCCGAATTAGAATTCAGAAATTTGGCGAAAAGAATTTTAGGTAAAGAAATTCAAATTCAGGCAGCAGCCAAAAATGTACAAGGTAATGGTCAGATGGATTTATTTGCTGATGCTACCACTAGCAATGAAACACCAGCTGATGATGTACCTACAAACATTGATCAAAAAGACATAAGCAACAGCAAACATGAATACCATTTTGTAAATACTGCTGCTAAAAGATCCGACTTAATCAAAAAACTAGCTCAACAAAAATCTTTTTGTTTTGATACCGAAACTACCAGTATTAATGCTTTAGCAGCCGAATTGGTTGGTATTGCTTTTGCTTACGAACCGCATAAAGCTTATTACGTTTCTTTTCCTGCCAATCAAGAAGAAGCCCAACAAATTGCCGAAGAGTTTCGCGTTTTATTCGAAAATCCTACAACAGAAAAAATCGGACATAATATTAAGTACGATATCAATGTGTTGAGTAATTATGACATTGCGGTTAAAGGAAAAATTTTCGATACCATGATAGCTCACTATCTCATTCAACCAGATATGCGACACGGAATGGATTTGCTTTCCGAAGCTTATTTAGGCTACAAACCTGTTTCCATAGAAACACTTATTGGCAAAAAAGGTAAAAACCAGCAAAACATGCGTGATATTGCTCCCGAAGAAATAGTAGATTACGCTTGTGAAGATGCTGATATTACGCTTCAACTAAAACATCGTTTGTGGCAAATGATGGATGAAGATCAGCAAAAAGTTTTTAATGACATTGAAGCACCTTTGGTCGCTGTATTAGCAGATATGGAGCAAGAAGGCATCAATTTAGATGTTCCTACCCTCAAAAAAATGTCTGAAGAACTAAAAGAGTTAATTATTACCTTAGAAAAAGAAATTTTGGATTTATCTGGAGCTCAATTCAACATAGATTCTCCAAAACAATTGGGAGAAATTCTTTTTGAAAAACTCAAAATAGTTGATAAACCGAAGAAAACCAAAACTGGTCAGTACCAAACCAACGAAGATGTGTTGTCTAAACTTATCCACGAACACGAAATTGTTCCTAAGATTCTAGATTACAGAACTCTCAAAAAACTAAAATCTACCTATGTAGACACCCTGCCCGATTTGGTAAATCCAAAAACCAACAGACTACATACCAGCTACATGCAAACAGTAGCCGCAACAGGAAGGTTGAGTTCTAATAATCCGAATTTGCAAAACATCCCGATAAGAGATGCTCGTGGCAGAGAAATAAGAAAAGCGTTTGTACCAAGAGATAAGAACTACACACTTTTAGCTGCCGATTATTCACAAATAGAATTGAGAATTATTGCTGCGTTAAGTAAAGATGAAAACATGCTAAAAGCTTTTAACGAAGGTAAAGACATCCATACCGCTACTGCTGCAAAAGTATTTAATGTAGCGTTAGAAGAAGTGGATAGAAACATGAGAGGCCAAGCAAAAGCAGTTAATTTCGGAATTATCTATGGTGTTTCTGCTTTTGGACTAGCTCAAAACCTCAACATTTCTAGAACAGAAGCCAAAGAAATTATTGATACTTACTTTGAACAATACCCTAGCATTAAAAGCTATATGGATAGCAGCATTGCTTTTGCCAAAGAAAAAGGCTATGTAGAAACCATTATGAAACGTAGAAGAATGTTACCGGATATTAATTCCAACAATCCTGTGGTGCGCGGACATGCAGAAAGAAATGCCATAAACGCTCCTATACAAGGTTCTGCTGCTGATATTATTAAAATGGCAATGATTAACATTTTTACTGTTTTTGAAGAAAAGCAATTGAAATCTAAAATGTTATTGCAAGTGCATGATGAGTTAATTTTTGATGTACACCTTTCTGAATTGGAGCAAGTGCAACAAATTGTGAAAGAAAAAATGGAACATGCCGTAAAACTAAGCGTCCCATTAGATGTAGAAATGAACCACGCTGATAATTGGTTATCAGCTCATTAATGTATAAAGGAATTTGATCTTCTGAACTTCAAATAAATTTTAAAACTAAATTCTAAAAAAAATCATTATTTACTTTAATTCCTAAATAAGAATCATTATCTTTGAGGAATAATTACTAGTAAATATCATGAGTGAATTTTTCAGAAAAGCATTAAAAGAAAAAGGACTAAAAGTAACTCCTCAGCGTGTAGCTATTTTTGAGGCCATTACCCATTTAAAAAACCATCCAACAGCTGAAAATATAATAGCATACATCAAAAAAAATCATCCCAACATTTCTGTTGGCACAGTATATAAAGTGTTAGATTCTTTTGTGGAAAACAAGCTGCTAAGCAAAGTAAAAACAGAGAAAGACATTATGCGTTACGATTCGGTTTTAACCAACCATCATCATTTATATTGTACAGAAACAGACCGTATTGAAGATTATGAAGATGAACAACTCAACGAACTCATTGAAAATTATTTTAAAACACATAAAATAAAAAACTTTAACATTCAAGAAGTTAAACTTCAGATAACAGGGAAATTTAATAACTAACTTAAATAACAAAATTATGGACAAATCAACAGGAAAATGCCCCTTTCATCATGGGGCAAACACAGAAACAAGTAACACAACAATGGAATGGTGGCCAAAAGCACTCAATTTAGATATTTTACATCAACACGATACCAAAACCAATCCGTTAGGAAATGAATTTAACTATGCCGAAGAGTTTAAAAAACTAGACTTAGAAGCTTTAAAAAACGACTTGAAAAAATTCATGACTGAAAATCAAGATTGGTGGCCTGCCGATTGGGGACATTATGGCGGATTAATGATTCGTATGGCTTGGCATGCTGCAGGAACGTATAGAATTGCTGATGGTCGTGGTGGAAGTAACACAGGAAACCAACGTTTTGCACCACTAAACAGCTGGCCCGACAATGGCAACCTAGATAAAGCCCGTAGACTATTATGGCCTATCAAGAAAAAATATGGTAACAAAATTTCTTGGGCAGATTTATACATCCTTGCCGGAAATATGGCTTACGAATCTATGGGATTTAAAACATTTGGTTTTGCCGGTGGTCGTGAAGACATTTGGCATCCCGAAAAAGATATTAATTGGGGAAATGAAAAAGAATGGTTGGCAGCAACTAAAAATCGTTACTCAAGCGATACCGACAGAGAGTCTTTAGAAAACCCGTTGGCTGCCGTACAAATGGGATTAATTTATGTAAATCCTGAAGGTGTTGATGGAAATCCAGATCCTCTAAAAACAGCTCAAGATGTTAGAATGACTTTCAAAAGAATGGCTATGAACGATGAAGAAACAGTAGCGCTAACAGCCGGAGGTCACACAGTTGGTAAAGCACACGGAAATGGTGATGCATCTATTTTAGGAGAAAGTCCTGAAGGAGCAGAAATTCATGAGCAAGGTTTTGGCTGGATAAACCCGAAAGGCAAAGGAAATGCTGAAGATACTGTTACTAGTGGATTAGAAGGTGCTTGGACTACGACTCCCAATAAATGGAACCACACTTATTTTCACTTATTATTAAATCACGAATGGGAATTGAAAAAAAGCCCTGCCGGAGCTTGGCAATGGGAACCTATCAACATGAAGGAAGAAGATAAACCTTTTGACGCACATATACCAAATGTCCGCAGAAACCCAATAATGACAGATGCTGATATGGCAATGAAAATGGATCCAGAGTATAGAAAAATTTCAGAGCAATTTTATAAAGACCCTGAATATTTTAAAGATGTATTTGCAAGAGCATGGTTTAAATTAACGCACAGAGATTTAGGACCAAAAAGTCGTTATTTAGGAGCAGATATACCGAAGGAAGACCTAATTTGGCAAGACCCTGTTCCAACAGTTAGTTATACCTTATCTGATTCAGAAATTGAAGACTTAAAAACTAAATTACTAAACAGCGGATTAAGTCAGACTGAACTCATTACTACTGCTTGGGATAGTGCAAGAACTTTTAGAAAATCTGATTACAGAGGTGGAGCTAACGGAGCTAGAATTCGTTTAGCACCTCAAAAAGACTGGGAAGGAAACGAGCCAACAAGATTGCAAAAAGTATTAAATAAGTTAACAGAAATTCAAGCTGACTTAGCTAAAAAAGTAAGTATAGCAGATTTAATTGTATTAGCTGGTACAGCTGCAGTTGAAAAAGCTGCTCAACAAGCAGGTGTAAACATTAAAGTTCCTTTTAATGCAGGACGAGGAGATGCAACAGCAGAAATGACAGATGCAGCATCTTTTGACGCACTAGAACCAATACATGATGGTTTTAGAAACTGGTTGAAAAAAGATTACACAGTAAATCCTGAAGAATTATTATTAGACAGAACACAACTAATGGGATTAACAGCTCCAGAAATGACTGTTTTGATTGGCGGAATGCGTGTGTTAGGAACAAATCATGGAGGAACTAAACATGGTGTTTTTACAGATAACCCTGGCGTTTTAAGCAATGATTTCTTTGTGAATCTTACCGATATGAATTACGCATGGAAACCCGTTAACGATAATTTATACAACATTATAGATAGAAAATCTGGAGAAACAAAATGGACTGCTACTCGTGTTGATTTAGTTTTTGGTTCCAACTCTATTCTACGTGCTTATGCAGAAGTTTATGCTCAAGATGATAATAAAGAAAAATTTGTACGCGATTTTGTAAATGCATGGGCTAAAGTGATGAGTGCCGATAGATTCTAAATTAATTTAATAAACAGAACAAAGCCCGTTGGTTTAATGGGCTTTGTTGTTTATATCCTTAAAACAAAATTTGTGTACGTCATTTAATTTTTTATCTTTGTTAGAGTAAAAAACAAAAAAACTATGCGTTACTTTTTTCTAATATTCCCTATTTTTTTATGTTTAATATTTACATCTTGTTCTAATAATGATTCTGAAACAATAGAAAACATAGAAATTTCAGATATTAAAACAGAAGAAAGAGCAATTGCTAGCAATAAAGTTCTATCCACTGTTCCTCTACCTTTGGAAGCCGCTGAAATTTTTAAAACAGAAGGTGTTATTTATGATAAAAACTACCTTAATGTTGTAGAAAATGTAAATAACTATAGTACTAGTACTCAAAAAGCATTAAATTTTGGTGTTTATGGTGTTGATTTAAGTTATGCAACCATTTTTGATCAAACACAAGCTTGTATGCTTTATATCAATTGTTCTAAAAAGTTAGCCGAAGAATTGGGTTTAACCAATATTTTTGATGTTGCTACTATTGAAAGAATAGAAAACAATATTGAAAATAAAGATTCTGTTCTATCCATTGCAGAGAAAAGTTACAGACAAGCAGACACTTACCTTAAATCAAGTCACCAAGAAGAATTAGCCGCTTTAGTATTAGCAGGGGGGTGGATAGAAGGTTTGTATTTAGGAACTCGACAATCTGCAAAGGACATTGATAAAAGCCTAATTAAACAAAAAATTAACGACCAAAAACAGTCTTTAGTTGAATTAATTAAACTGTTAGAAAGTTTTAAAAATGACAACATCGCCAATTTAAACAATCAACTAAAGCAATTAGATGAGATTTTTATCATTAAAAATCAAGAAGACTTTATTAATATTGCTGATAAGGTAACCAAAATTAGAAATCAAATTATAAACTAAATCCAAACCTATGAGAACAACTATCGTAATAGCAACCGCATTAATTTTTTCACTTACGTTGAATGTTAATGCACAAAACAAAGCTTCTAAAAATGAAGTAAAGGTTGAGAAAAAAGAAAAGAAAGTAAAGAAGCAAAAAGAAGCCTCAGTTAAGGAAGAAGAAAAAACCAATAACGGAAATGCTTATGGGAAGAATAAAGGAGACCTAGAAGGCAAAGAGTTTGGCCAAGATAGAGCTGCCAATGCTAAAATTCAAGCTAAAAAAGATAAAGAAGTAGTTGAAAAAAACATACAAACAATGGTTGAAGAAATTCAAAAAGAAGAAAAGAATCTAGAAGAAATTCAAGCTCAAAAAAATGACCCTGCCAATAATGATAACAAAGTTGATGAAGCCATAAAAAATAGTGAAAACAAAATCAACGAAATGACTAAAAAGTTAAAGAAGGAAAATAACAAATTAAAAGAACTACAAAAAATTATACTTAGTAACGAGTAATATAACAAACAAAACATAATGAGTAACAGCATAAACACAGATAAAGCTCCAAAACCTATGGGGCTTTATCCTCATGCAAAAAAAGCAGGTAATTTACTTTTCTTATCGGGAGTTGGTCCTAGAGCCGCTGGTTCGGGCAGTGAAGAAGCTAATATTCCTGGATTGAAATTCGACAAAAATGGCAATTACGAAGTATTTGATTTTGAAGCTCAATGCCGTTCGGTTTTCGATAATGTAAAACTTATCTTAGAAGAATCTGGTGCTAACTGGAATGACTTGGTTGATGTTACTGTTTTCCTAACAGATATGAAAAGGGATTTTAAAACTTACAACAAAGTTTATGCTGAATATTTTAAAGAAAATCAACCATGTAGAACTACTGTTGAAGTAGGAGCTCTTCCCTCTCCTATTGCTATTGAATTGAAATGCATTGCTTACTTAAGGGATTAATTCATCATGTTTTACCACATAATAACATAAAACAAACTCTCTGATACTTTGATAAAACTTTTGTCTTTAAAAAGCTAGACACCTCAAAATTTACCAATCAAAGCAAGTTTTGCATTCAAATAACCGCTTCAAAATCGAAACTAATAAGCTAATTTAACACATAAATTTTTGCTACTTTTACAATTAAAATTAGGAGGAAAAAGCGATGTCAAAACTAACGTTTAGCCTTGAAAATGAATATGACTTTGAGTTGATTGGGATTAGTTGCCACTCAAGAGATTATAGAATTTGTTGGTCGCTAAACAACATGCTCAAGACAAACTTTAAAAGGACTGAAGATTATGAAATATTAAAACGGAATGAAAATATTGCCTTCCCCTTTTTTGAATATATTGACGAAGCCAACAACATTGAATATTATGTAATTGCCAATAAAAGTAGTGAAGGTTACTTAATTAGTGAAAAACAAAGTACAGATTATTTCCTTCTATTAAAAGGTAGTATTACTAACCAATTTGTTGATACTTTAGCAAAAAAAATTAAAGAAATAGATGTTGTTATCATCGCACACAGAATAGATGTTAACGAACTTAAATCAAAACAAAACTTATTATTTTAGATGAACTATAGAAAAACAAAAATTGTTGCTACAATTGGCCCTGCTACTTCCTCAAAAGCAATGCTTAAAAAAATCATTAAAGCAGGAGTAAACGTTTGTAGGGTTAATTTTTCTCACGGAAGTTATGAAGACCATGAACAAGTCATCAATAATATTAGAGAAATAAATACCGAATTAGGAACACACACAGCTATTTTAGCAGACTTACAAGGACCAAAAATAAGAGTAGGAAAAATTGAGAACAATGGTGTAATGCTTAAAAATGGAAGTAATTTTATTCTTACTTCAACAAAATGCGAAGGAAATGCCGAAAAAGCATACATCAGCTACCAAAACTTTCCTAAAGATGTAAAACCAAAGGAAAAAATTTTGTTAGATGATGGTAAATTATCGTTAGAAGTAATCTCTACCAACCGAAAAAACGAAGTAATTACTAAGGTAATTCATGGTGGAAGATTATCCTCTAATAAAGGTGTTAATCTACCTAATACCAAAGTTTCTTTACCAAGTTTAACAGAAAAAGATTTAGAAGATTTAAAATTTGCTCTAAAAATGAACATCTCTTGGATAGGTTTATCCTTTGTAAGAAATGCTAGAGATATTATTGAACTAAGACACCTTATTGCAAAAGCAAAAAGCAATGCTAAAATTGTTGCTAAAATTGAAAAACCTGAAGCTGTAGCCGAAATTGATGACATTATTAAAGAAACAGATGCCATAATGGTTGCTCGTGGTGACTTAGGTGTTGAAATTCCTTTCCACAAAGTACCACTTACCCAAAAAATGATAGTGAAAAAGTGTATGCAAGCTGCTAAGCCTGTAATTATTGCTACCCAGATGATGGAAAGCATGATAGAAAACATTACTCCCACAAGAGCAGAAGTAAACGATGTAGCAAATGCGGTTTTAGATGGTGCTGATGCGGTAATGCTTAGTGCAGAAACATCAGTAGGAAAGCACCCTGTAGCAGTAATAAAAGCTATGGCAAGCATTATCGAAAATGTAGAAACACATGACTCTCTTTATCATTATGAATATCCACCCGATGAAAATAATGAAGAAAGATACATCACAGATTCTATCTGTTTTAACTCTTGCAGGTTAGCTCACAGAACAAATGCTGCTGCAATTGTCACCATGACTTTTTCTGGATATACAGGCTTTAAAGTATCGAGTTTTAGACCAAGAGCTGGTATTTTTGTGTTTACAGGAAATAAAGACATCCTAAACATGTTGAGCTTAGTTTGGGGAGTAAAAGTTTTTTACTACGATAAATTTGTAAGCACCGACCATACTATTGCTGATATAAAATACATCTTAAAGAAAGAAAAAAGAATAAAATCTAAAGACTTAGTCATCAATTTAGCGAGTATGCCTATTAGTGAGAAAGGACAAACAAACATGATGAAACTAAGTATTGTAGATTAAAAAATAAAATCATTAAAAATATTACTATGTCATTAAACATAAACTTACTTAAAGAAATTGCCGAAGCTGCTGGAGCTCCTGGACATGAACAACGTATTAGAGAAATTGTAATTAGAGAAGTAACTCCGCTAGTTGATGAAGTTTCTGTAGATAATATGGGCAACGTTTATGCTATTAAAAAAGGAAAAGAATCCAAAAAAGTGATGATTGGTGCTCACATGGACGAAATCGGTTTTATTGTTACCCATATTGACGATAACGGCTTTGTTCGTTTTCATACTTTAGGAGGTTTCGACCCAAAAACATTAACTGCTCAAAGGGTTATTATCCACGGAAAAGAAGATATTATTGGTGTGATGGGTTCTAAGCCAGTCCATGTTATGACCACGGAAGAGAAGAGCAAACAACTAAAAACTACCGATTTTTTTATTGATTTAGGAATGAATAAAGAAGAAGTAGAAAAAATTGTAAGCCTTGGAGATCCTATTACCAGAGATAGAAACCTTATAGAAATGGGCAACTGTGTTAACTGTAAATCGTTAGACAACAGATTAGCAGTTTTTATTCTTATTGAATCATTAAGAGATTTAAAAAAACAAGCTGTTCCTTATGATGTGTATGGTGTTTTCACAGTTCAAGAGGAAGTTGGTATTAGAGGAGCAAGTGTAGCATCATTAAAAATTCAACCTGATTTTGGTTTTGGATTAGATACTACTATTGCTTACGATGTGCCGGGAGCTAAAGCTGAAGAAATGATTACCAAATTGGGTGATGGAACAGCCATAAAAGTAATGGATAGCTCTACTATTTGCGATTACAGAATGGTGAAATTTATGGAAGGTGTTGCTAAAAAACACAAAATTACCTATCAGAAAGAAATTTTAACTGCAGGAGGAACAGATACAGCCGGAATACAAAGAATGAGTGCTGGTGGTGCTATTTCTGGTGCTATTTCTATTCCAACCAGACATATACACCAAGTTATTGAAATGGCAAACAAAGATGATATTCAAAGAAGTATTGACTTACTTTCTAACTGTTTATTAGAAATTAATACTTACGACTGGAAATTTTGATAGAAAGCTGTTTGAACTTTGAACCTGAAACTCACTACCCTACCAACTCATAAGTTAACACTTTAATAGAATATTGAAGGTTGTTGCTAATCATAGCAATATCTTCAATTATACCTCTATCTTCAGGGTGGCAATACCACTCTAAATTAAGTTGTGTTCTATTAAATTTTTCTAAGCCAACAATTAATTCTACCAACTGAAAAATATAGTTGAAAGAAGCGTCATTGTAATAATCTAAATCAATTAAAACTTTGGTGATTTTTGCTGGATCTTCAAAATACTTTTTAAGCATTTTTAAAATTGTGGGGTAAAATTCTTCTGGTTTTGAATGGGTAGAAGAACCTATTAACTTGATGTTTCCTGTTTTAAAATTGATTAAAACTAAGGGAGTATTAGTATCTTCTTTAATTTCAAATTTGTCCATTGTTTTTTATTTCAAAACTACTAATAGACTATTTTTTTTAATGTAATGCGACAATTAACAGTATGTTATGAAATTGTAAATAAAAACAACTAGAGATATTTGAAATTATAAAAATTATATAGCACCTTCAGTTTTCACTTAGAAAAGAATAAAAATGTCTATTTTAGACCCCATGAAAAATTTCCTAGTTTTATTACTAATTATTCCATTTTGGTGTAATGCTAATAGTGCTTCAGATAGTTTATATAATTTCATACAAACAACAAGTTCCGATACTTCTAAGATTATTGCCTACGAACAATTAGCATTATTTTATCGAAAAGACAATCCAGATTCAGCATACTATTTTAATAACCAAGCCATACTTTTAGCAAAAGAACATAAAGAAAAAAAATGGTTAGCAGAAGCTTATCGTGAATATGCGTTAACCGCTCAAGCAATTGGAAATTATCCAATAGCTGTTAAATATTATAAAAAAACTAAAAAAATACATGAAGAAATAAAAAATAAAAGCGGAGTAGCTGAAAGTTATAATGACATAGGTGTAGCTTATTACTATTCAGGAGATTATGAAAAAGCAGGTGATAATTTTAAAAAAGCAGGTAAACTAAGAATAGAGACAGGAGATAGCTTAGGGGCTGGTCAGTCCTACAACAATACAGGAATCATGTATGATATTGCTGGAAATCCTACGGAGGCACTTAAATTGTATTTACAAGCATTGAATATATATGAAAATTTAAAAGACACCTCAATGACAATAGGTACACTGTCAAATATCGGATTAATTTATACTGGACAAAAAAATTACCATGAAGCAATAAAAATATACGAACGACAAAAAATAGAAGCAAAAAGTATTGGCGACCAAAAACAATATGGCATATCTTTAACAAGTTTAGGTACTTCTTATGACTATTTAGGTAAATATGAAAAAGCTAGAAAATTGTTTTTTGAAGCCTTAGAAATTTTTATTGAACTAGGAGATAAACCTATGATTGCTCAATGTTACAATAATCTTAGTGTCAATTTTGAACTAACAGGCGATGATGACAAAGCATTAGAATATGCATTGAAATCAATTGAAATAAAAAAAGAAATAGGGGCACATGGTAAACTAGCTATTTCTCAGATTTCTGCAGCAAAAATTTATAATAAAAAAGGAAAATATACCCAAGCATTAACTTTATATCAAGAAGCTTTAAATAACGCACAAAAAACTGGTTATGTAGATTACGCTATAAAAGCTCATAAAGGTTTATCATTAACCTATGAAAGCTTAAAAGCTTTTGAAAAAGCATTTTACCATCAATCTCAATATCTTACACTAAACGATAGTGTTACTAATACTAAGAATACAGCGTTAATAAATGAAATGGAGAAAAAATACCAAAGCGAAAGGAAACAACAAGAAATTGAATTACTAAACAAAACTAACGCATTAAAAGATGTTAAATTAGCAAAGGCAGATGAAGAAAATAAAAGAAAATCACTGCAACTTTATGGTTCGTTAGGTTTAGGGTTAATCCTATTAACTTTGGTACTAATTGTTTTTAAAAGCAATCAGCAAAGAAAAAAACACAATAAATTACTACACCAAAAAAATAATGAAATAACTCACCAAAAAGAGATTGTTGAAGAAAAAAACAAAGAAATATCTGATTCTATAAATTATGCCAAACGCATTCAAGAAGCCATACTCCCTTCTCGTTATTCAATTTCAGATAACCTCAAAAATGGCTTTGTATTTTTTAAACCTAAAGACATTGTAAGTGGTGATTTTTATTGGCTAGAAAGTTTACCTAACTCTTCTAATAAAGATGCCATTGTTTATTTTGCCGCAGCCGATTGCACTGGACATGGTGTGCCTGGAGCTATGGTTTCGGTAGTTTGTTCTAATGCATTATCTAAAGCACTTCTGGAAGAGCATATTACAGATACAGGGGAATTATTAGACAGAACTAGAGAATTAGTAGTAAAACGTTTTGAGAAAAGTGAAGAAGATGTAAAAGATGGAATGGACATATCACTTTGTAAATTAGACCTGACAAACTTTCAAAACAATTCAGGTATGGCAAGTCTTCAATGGTCAGGAGCCAATAATCCGTTATGGGTTATAAGAAATGATGAACTTCTAGAGTACAAACCTGACAAACAGCCTATTGGAAAAACAGACAACCCAAAACCATTTACCACTCATACAATAGAACTTAAAAAGGATGATACCCTTTATATATTTACTGATGGTTATCAAGATCAGTTTGGAGGTGAAAAGGGCAAAAAGTTTAAAACTTCACAACTAAAACAATTGCTTTTAAGTTTACAGAAAAACACCATGGATGAACAAAAGGAATTACTAAACGAAGCCTTTAATACATGGAAAGGAAACGAAGAACAAGTAGATGATGTTTGTATTATTGGCGTAAGAATTTAAATACTGACTTTTGTCTTGATCTTCACTCAAAATCCCGATACAGCAAATATTTTTTTCGGGTAATTTTAAATTGTTTCAAACCCTCTTGCCAAGAGGCATAAATTTCTTTTTCGGTTTTACCTGTTTTAATTTGCTCTTGAAGTTGGCCAGTTCCGGCTAATAAATTAAATGAACTACCAAAAAAACCTTCTTTTTCTGGAAAATTCTTATAAATATCTAACAACCAAAATAAATTTAATTTTTTTAATCCTCGCATACAAGTCTCTCCATATTCCGATAAATCATACCCTTTACAAAGTTGTCCTTCCAACTTAGGCTGTTTGGCTCCTTCCATACTTTTTGGTGTAAAACTGTATTTTTCTGAGTTAATTTTTGGATGTCCTAATACCTGAAAAGGTTTTTCTGTCCCTCTACCAACACTCATAGGTGTGCCTTCAAATAAACACAAAGAAGGATATAAATAAACACTACTCATATTCGGCAAATTAGGTGAGGGTTTTATTGGCAACTCATAAACACTTAAATGATCATAATGTTTCATTTTTATGATGGTTAAATCGCATTGCACACCATTTTGCAACCATTTTTCGCCATTAATCATTTGAGCGAATTCTCCTATCGTCATTCCATGAACTATTGGCACAGGATGCATCCCAATAAAAGATTTGTACTTTTCTTCTAAAATTGGTCCATCAACAAAATGCCCATTAGGATTCGGTCTGTCCAAAATGATAAGCAGAATATTATTTTCAGCACAAGCTTCCATCACATAATGCATAGTAGAAATGTAAGTGTAGAACCTTGCTCCTACATCCTGAATATCAAAAATCATCACATCTAATCCTTGCAATTGTTCTTTGGTAGGTTTTTTATTTTTCCCGTAAAGCGAAACTATAGGCAGTTGTGTTTTTTCATCAATTTCAGAATTAACTTTTTCTCCAGCATCAGCATTTCCTCTAAAACCATGTTCTGGGCTAAACACTTTTACCACATTTATTTTTAATTCTAAAAGACTATCCACCAAATGTATTTTATCTATAAATGCAGTATGGTTGGCAACAATTCCTACTTTTTTGTTTTGCAATAACGGAAGATACTTTTCTGTTTGCTCGGCTCCAGTAACAATAGGCAAGTTAGGTTGTTCTACCATAATTTTAGGTATAGTAACCGCCTGCATGTTTTCGGGTATCTTTTTATCTTGCTGAGCATCACAACTAGAATAAAAAAAGATAAAAAACAATATGTATAAGATTTGTTTCATCTGTTTTATATTTATTGTATTAATTCGTTCAGATGTAACTTGCCAATAATCAATTTTTTGTGGTTTAAATTTTTTAATATGGTTCGTTTCATAGACATCAAACTAAGTTTTACTATTTTTGTTTGCACATAAACAAGATGTAAAGTTAATCAATTTGCTTATCTCACCAAATGTAATTATCTAAGTAAAACACATTTTTATGAACCTGGCCTATTTCATTTCTAAAAAAATAATACAGGGGGATAGTAAATCAAATAAATTTACACAGCCCATTATAAAAATTGCTATTGTAGCTATTGCTTTAGGAATTATTGTTATGATTACTTCTTTGGGCATTGTTAGAGGTTTTCAGGAAGAAATTCGCAACAAAATTATTGGTTTTGGCAGTCATATTCAAATTACCAGTTACGATTCGCACAATACTTATGAAGCTAGTCCTATAGATAAAAATCAAGATTTCTATCCTAGTATTGAAGAGGTTGATGGCGTTAAACACATTCAGGTTTTTGCTACCAAAGCAGGTATTATTAAAACCAAAGAAGAAATTTATGGTGTTGTTGTAAAAGGTGTTGGTAGCGATTTCGATTGGAGTTTTTTTAATGATAAGTTAAAGAAAGGCAATGTTTTTAGCATTAATGATTCAATTATTGCCGATAGTATTTTACTCTCTGAAACCATAGCCAACAAAATGCAATTAGATGTTGGCGACAAAATGTTTATCTATTTTATTCAAGAAAATGGTCAATTGCGACCCAAAGACTTTATTGTTGCAGGAATTTACCAATCTGGCCTAGAACAGTTTGATAATCTAATTGTTTTAACAGATATTGCTCACATACAAAAACGAAACGGCTGGGACAACAACCAAGTAGGCGGATTTGAAATTACCATAGATAAGTTTAAAGATTTAGATAAGTTGGATGAATTTATTTATGAAAACATTGGTTATGATTTACACTCTAAAACCATACAACAACAAAATCCTGACATTTTTAATTGGTTAGAATTACAAGATCTGAATGTGATTATCATTATAATTCTAATGTTAGTGGTAGCAATCATCAACATTGTTTCGGCATTATTAATTCTTATTTTAGAGCGCGTTAGAACTATTGGAATACTTAAGGCATTAGGCATGAGCAATTGGAATGTAAGGAAAATTTTTATCTACAATGCCATTTATCTTATTGTAAGAGGTTTATTTTGGGGGAATGTTATTGGCATAGGGTTGTGTTTATTACAGTTACAATTTGGTTTCTTAAAACTTCCAGAAGAATCTTATTTTGTACCTGTAGTACCTATAAAACTAGAGTTTTTTAATATACTATTACTAAATGCAGGAACTTTAATTGTATGTGTTTTAATGCTTATTATTCCTTCTTTAGTAGTTTCCAAAATATCGCCAATTAAAGCCATTAGGTTTGACTAAAAGTTCAAAAGCAAATAATTTTTTTACCTTTTTAAATCGGAATTATGTATATTTATACTCGTTAAAACCTAATTTACAAAAACTATGGCGTTAAACATTTTTCAAACCAACAATAACAGTAGTGGTTTTGCTACGAAAAGCAAGAAAATGGCTCGAATGGGAGCTATCGGTGCTTTTTTTATATCCTTTACTTATGCTAGTTTTACTTGTTTATTTACCAATGATGCGGTTAACTTATTGATGGCCTTTAGCTTGCCGGCTGCCTGTATAGTTTTTTATGCAATTTCTTATGTAAAAATCAGCAGTAGGTCTATATACAACTTATTGTTATATTTATTAATAGTTTCAGCATGTTTTACTATATTTATAGGGTACAAATTAGATTTTGAAGCAAACTACAGTTTGCTCATGATGGTTATTTTAAACCTAATGTTATTTACTATTCCAACCAATAAAAAATTAGCTATTTATTTTGGATTAGTTTTTACATTTTTAGTAGTTTGTCTGCTACTTTCAACTAAAAGTTCAAGTTTTATAGGGTTAGTCGTTGCCTTGTTTTTGTTTTCATTTATACTGAGTTTTATATTGACCCTTCAACGAAGAAATTTAATTCGAACCATAGATAGTAATGCCTCTATTTTAAAGTCTATAGCCAACACCACTAATGATGCTTTTTTATTGGTGGATTACTTTTCAAAAGAAATTAAAGATGCAAACGAACGGACTTCCCAAATTTTTGCTTTAAATAATGCAATAGACATTATTAAAACTAATTACCAAACCTTATTTGCAGACGAGAGCTACATTCAGCAAAATCGTACAGAAATTAAACAACAGATTACTGATTATGGTTATTTTAGTGATGAAATACAATTTAGAACCAAATCTGGAGAAATATTTTGGGGGCATTTAACCTTGTCACCATTTAATGCTGCTAAAAACAACTATTACTTATTACAAATAAGAAATATTGATGCAAAGAAAAAGTACGATGAAAAAATAGCTAAGAACAGCGAAAAACACCGTTTTATCTTAGATAACTTAGATGAATTTATCTATTTAGCAAACTACTCCAAAGGAAATATCCCCGATTTTGAATATGTAAGTCCTTTTATTGAAGAAATTTTCGGCATCAAACCCCACCAAAATGTTTCTCAAGAGATTCAGGAAAAGGTAGCTGAGTTATACCATCCTGAAGATGTCCCTAAAATAAAAAAAGAAAAAGATCAGTTTTTTAATGATAAAAAAGCTGCTGTGTTCAATTATCGAGTAAGACCACTTGGTAAAGATAAATACATTTGGATTCAAGAAAAAGTGTTCCCACGCTTAGATGAAAATGGCAATATCATAGAAATATTAGGGATTTTGAGAAAAAAAGAGGATTGATAAATGTGTAGATTAATTGATGTGTGAATGTGAGAATTATTAAAATCCTCAAACTTCAAACGATTATTCGAGTTCAACAAAGTCAAACCTTCAACTTTCATCCTTTTTATTTCCTTAATTTTGTCCTAATTATTTTTATCAATGGCAAAAATAGGCGATATAGAACTTGGTGAGTTCCCACTTTTACTTGCTCCAATGGAAGACGTTAGTGACCCACCTTTTCGTGCGTTATGTAAAGAGAATGGTGCTGATTTAATGTACACAGAGTTTATTTCCTCAGAAGGACTAATTAGAGATGCTGCAAAAAGTGTAAAAAAGCTCGATATTTTTGAATACGAGCGCCCCATTGGCATTCAGATTTTCGGAAATGATATTGAATCCATGCGTCAGGCAACAGAAGTAACCACCCAAGCTAATCCCGATATTATTGATATTAATTATGGCTGTCCGGTAAAAAAAGTAGCCTGTAAAGGTTCCGGAGCGGGTATTTTGCAAGATATTCCTAAAATGGTAAAAATGACTGCCGAGATTGTAAAATCTACACATTTACCTGTTACCGTAAAAACCCGTTTAGGTTGGGACGAAAGCACCAAATACATTGTGGAAGTAGCAGAAAGGTTGCAAGATGTTGGCATACAAGCCATCTCTATTCACGGTAGAACCAGAAAACAAATGTACAAAGGAGAAGCCGACTGGACCTTAATTGGTGAAGTAAAAAACAACCCAAGAATGCATATTCCTGTTTTTGGAAATGGAGATGTCGACACCCCCGAAAAAGCATTGGAAAATAAAAACAGATACGGTGTAGATGGTGTAATGATAGGCAGGGCAAGTATTGGTTATCCTTGGATTTTTAATGAGATTAAGCATTTTATGGCTACCGGAGAACATCTTGCTCCGCCAACCATAGAACAACGTATAAATGTTGCCAAACGCCATTTAGAAATGTCTATAAAATGGAAAGGCGAAAAATTAGGCATTGTTGAAATGCGAAGACATTATGCTAATTATTTTAAAGGAATTCCTCACTTAAAAGAATTCAGAATAAAATTAGTTACCGAAACTAATCCCGAAATTTTATTTCAAACCTTGGATGAAATTGCTACTGCATTGAGTTATTAAAGATGCTTTTTAGTAAGCACCCTTACCGGATACCATGAAGCTAAAAGACCAATTATCAAAACAATAATAGTAATATAAATAAAATCTAACAACTCTAATTTTATAGGGTAAAATTCTACCACACTACCCTCCAACCTTAATAAACCAAGCTGTATTTGTAACCAACAAACAATAGCTCCCAACACCATTCCAGAGATGGCTCCGGCTAAATTAATAATCATTCCCTCCATAAAAAATAACCGCTTAATAGTTTTCCTGGAAGCTCCCATAGTACGTAAAATCCAAATGTCTTTTTTCTTATCAATAATCAACATGGTAAGTGAACCAATAATGTTAAAAGAAGCAATTACCAATATAAAAGTTAAGATAAGGAACGTAATCCATTTTTCAGTTTTGTTGGTTTTAAATATTAACTCATTCAATTCGTGACGAGTTTTTACTACATAATCATCACCCAAAATAGCTTGTATTTTTTCTTTTGCTTTTTCATGATTTACTCCTGATTTCAGTCCTAACTCTACAGATGATATTTTTCCCTCGTAAGAAAGTACTTTTTGAGCAAATCTTAAAGGAATAACTACATATTTAGTATCAAAATCAGGATTGACAGAAAAAATACCTGTAGGAATAGCAAATTTTCGAGTAAACTCATCCGTTGGAACAAAAGCTTTTGCTAAACCTTTTTTCGGAACAATAATACTCACTTGTTCCACCACCATATTATGTAAATACAAAGACAATTTATCAGCAATTCCATAACCCAATACTATTTTGTTGGAATCGTCCCTCATCACTTGTCCTTCAATCATTAATGTATCTAAACCGGTCATTTCATAAAACTGCGGTTCAACACCTTTTAAAGTAGCAATGGTTTGTTTCTCCATGTATTTCACCAACACTACATCCTCAACAGCATGATTATAAAATGCAACTTCATCTAATTGCAAAATTTTGTCTTTAGGAAAATCGGTCACTTCAAATGTTTTTCCTTTAGTAGCTTCAATTTTTATATCCGGATCGAATGAAGCATAAAGCTTTTCCACCAAATCTTCCAACCCGTTAAAAGCAGAAAGTACAATTACCAACGCCAACGTTCCTACAGCAATACCAAGCACCGAAATCCATGAAATAATATTAATAACATTATGCGATTTCTTGGCAATAAAGTACCTTTTTGCTATGTAAAACGGAAAATTCAACTGTTGTTTTGTGTTGTTTTAAATCTTGTCGGCTAATTTACAACTTTTAAAATAAGTTAAATTCAAATCCGACAATTAATAGGTATTGGAATTTGAGTAACTTTGTACTATCATTAATTAACTTCCTATGCTCAACTGGATAAAAAACCATAAAATTTCTTTTCTTGTAGCTTTTATAGGTGCTGCTGCCGGATATGCCTATTGGTATTTTATCGGTTGTGAAAGTGGCTCATGTGCCATTACTTCAGTTTGGTACAGAACGGCTGCCTATGGAGCATTTATGGGTTGGTTAGTGGGAGATTTTGCTAACGATAAAATTAACAAAAAAGAAAATAAAACAGACCATGAATAAACTTTCCTATTTAATGTATACTACTGCCATTACAGCATTATTAGCTTGTGGCAATGAAAAAACTGCCGAACAACAAAAAGTTGCAACAATGGAAGAACAGCCGAAGCAAATTGCTGAAGGTGTTGAAGAACTTACCATAGAAGAAAGTCAAGCTTACACACTAAAAGGTCAGGAAATTGCTCAACAAACCTTTAAAGCCTTGAGTGGGAACCTAAAAAAAGCCATGAGCGAGGGTGGTGTAACCAATGCTGTTAAATTCTGCAATGTAAATGAAAGTATTATTGTTGATTCTCTTGAAAAACATTATGATGTTAGCATTAAAAGAACCAGCCACAAACTACGAAATGAGAAAAACAAACCCAATGCTTCCGAGCAAGAAATGATTGATTACTACTTAAATGCTTCAAAAACTACTGAAGATTTATTTCCTGAAGTAAAACGAAATACCGATAATACAGTAAGCTTTTACGCTCCTATCCATTTACAACCGCTTTGTGTTACTTGCCACGGAACAGTTGGAAAAACGGTAAGCGAAACCGATTACAAATCTATTTTAGCACTTTATCCTAACGATAAAGCAGTTGATTTTAATATTGATGAATTTAGAGGAATTTGGAGCATCACTTTTAAATAATTAATTCCCCATGGCAACATTTAATGAAATAATTAATTCCGACCGACCCGTTTTAGTAGATTTCTTTGCTACTTGGTGTGGTCCATGCAAAGTCATGTCGCCAATTTTGGATGATGTGGCAAAACAAGTACAAGGCAAAGTCCGTGTATTAAAAATTGATGTCGATAAAAACCAACAAGCTGCTACAGCTTATCAGGTAAGAGGTGTACCTACACTTATTTTATTTAAAAACGGCAAACAGCTTTGGCGACAATCAGGTGTGGTAGATGCCAATCAGTTAGTGCAAATTATTAATCAGCATAGCTGATTAATATCTTAAAAAAGTTCATTAGCTTTGGTGCTTTATTTTTAAGCAACACATTATCACTGTTTTCAGTATTAAAACTAATGAATAAGCAAATCGGCATAATTTTTTTACTTTTTTTGCTTACTACCCAACTAACTTTTAGTCAGCAACTTAATTTACCACTTAACCGAGAATTTAATTTGGTTAACCAAAAAGAATTTAATGCATTAGAAAACAATGTACACACTTCTTTTCATCCTATTCTACAATCTAAAGTAGCAACAGACAGCTTTTATTTACTTAAAAACCATGAGCAAGATGCTTACCTTATCAATGTAAATAAAACTTATCTTGAGGATAAATCGTGGTTTTCCAGAAAACTCTTTCACGAAAATTTTGTGCGAGTAGATACAGGCGATTTCTACCTTACTATAGATCCTTTACTTAATTTGGAGATGGGAAAAGATGGAGAATCTCTCAATAAAGAGCAAACGCTTTATATAAATACCAGAGGAATTATTGCTAAAGGACATATTGGCGAAAAATTTTCTTTTCAAACTGCGTTGTACGAAAATCAAGCTGTTTTCCCAGATTATATGGCAGCTTATGTGCGTTCAACCAATGTTGTTCCTGGACAAGGAAGAGTAAAGCGTTTTAAAGATAATGGGTTTGATTATAATTCGGCTACTTCTTATATTTCTTACTCTCCCAGTAAACGATTTAACTTTCAGTTGGGCAACGATAAACAATTTGTAGGAGATGGTTATCGCTCCATTCTTCTTTCGGATTATGCTTTTCATTATCCGTATTACAAAGCTACAGCTTGGTTTGGCAAGAAAAATCAATTTCAATATACCAAAACTAACACTGGATTATCGAGCCTCGACAGAAGAAAGCAAGGTTCAACTCCTGAGGAATTGTTTATGCGTAAAAGCATGTCAGTACATTATTTAAGTTGGATAGCTACCAAATGGCTTCATTTAGGATTTTTTGAATCAACAATATGGCAAACAGAAGACAGCAGTGGTACAAAACCTTACAATTTTATGCAGTTAAACCCTGTATTGTTTGCGAATACGTTGGTTACAGGTTTTGATGGTAAAAACAATTCTCAATTGGGTCTTAACGCAAAAATTAAATTGCCAATCAATACCATTATTTACGGTCAGTTATTATATGATGGTAATAAAAACCATACAAAAACAGGTTATCAAGCAGGGGTAAAGTTTTTTGGCATTACGGGATTAACCTTACAAGCCGAATATAACCATGTTGAGCCTTACACTTATAGTAATGCTATTCCACTTCAAAATTATTCCCATTTTAATGAACCTTTAGCTCATCCTTATGGAGCTAACTTTGACGAAATAGTTGGGATAATGAATTACAAGTACAAACGATTATTTACCCAAGTAAAAGTTAATGTTGCCAAACTAAACTCTCAAGGAAGTAATATTTTTGCAAGCAACGAAAACACCATTTCAATCGTTCCTGCCACAGCAGACTTAATAAACGTTCAGGCACATGCCGGTTTTTTAATTAATCCAAAAAATAATATGGCGTTAATGTTAGGCATCTCCCAAAGAACACTAACAACTGATTTTGGAGAACACAAAACAAATTATATTTACTTTGCATTAAGAACTTCATTAAGAAATTTATACAGCGATATTTAATTATGGAAATCATTTTACCGATAATTACGTCTTTTTTGATTGTGTTGCTTGCAACACCGTCCTTCATTACTATTGCTAAAATGAAGCACCTGTTTGATGACCCAACAGAAAGCAGAAAAATTCACAGCCAAAAAACACCATCTATGGGCGGAATGATGATTTTTGCCGGAATACTTTTTTCATTTTTACTTTGGCTTCCTATAAACGAAATGGGTGTAATTAAATACCTTGTTCCTTCTATGCTTATTATGTTTTTCGTAGGAATGAAAGACGATATTATTGGTACTGCGCCTGCAAAAAAATTAGCAGCACATTTGTTCTGTGCTTTTATTATGGTTTTTATGGCTAATGTTAAACTTACCAGTTTGCACGGCTTATTTGGCATAAGAGAAATTCCCGAATATGCAGGAATTATGCTCTCTATATTTACCTATATTGTTATTATCAATGCCTTTAATTTAATTGATGGTGTAGATGGTCTGGCAGCAGGTGTTGGCTTAATTGCCGCTTCATTTTTTGGAGCTTGGTTTTATTTTGCCAACGATTGGATTTACGCTATTTTATCTTTTGCTATAGCAGGAAGTCTATTAGGTTTTTTAAGGTTCAACTTTAATCCTGCAAAAATATTTATGGGCGATTCAGGGTCACTTACCATTGGTTTTTTAATGGCAGTATTAGCAATAGAAATGGTAGAATATAAAGCCACCGATTTGCCAGATGTTATTCAAAATATTTCTAAACCCATTTTAGCCATGTCTATTTTGGTATATCCTTTAGTAGATACCATAAGGGTTTTTACTATCAGAATTTTAAGTGGTGTTTCTCCTTTTCGTGCCGACAGAAATCACATCCATCACAGATTATTAGATTTAGGTTTATCACACAGACAGACAGTAATTGTTATCTATTTGTTTAATATATTAATAGTTGGAGGGGCAGTTTTTGCTCAACAATTCAACCCAAGTTACGCTTTTATTACACTTACAGCCTTTGTAATTCTATCTACTCAAATTCCTTTCCTATTTAAACTGAAAAAGAAAAAATGAGAGTACTCCTCTACATATTCTTATTATTAAGTGCTTTTCAATCTGTATTAGCACAAAATTTTAATATTAATAACGAACGTACTTTTGAATACCTGTATTTAAATCATTTAGATACCGCTGTTGATTTTCATGCAGCAATAAAACCTTATAACAAAAAAGAAGTTGACAGAATTATTCCTTACGATACTACCATCTCTCAATTGCAATTAAGCACTTCAAAAGGGTTTGTCAATCAACTATTCAATCAACATCTTATCGAAAAACAAGGTAATTTCTACTTTAACATCAACCCTATTATAAACGCCATAAGCACTCTAGAAAAAGCTGACAATTACAGTGAAAATTTATTGGAAACTAGTGCCGGAGTTCAGCTACAAGCTGCTTTAGGCGAAAAATGGAGTGCCGAATTTGCTTTTCTTTACGATTATTCCACTTATCCTAGCCATATTGATGCAATGATTCAAACCAAGCATATTAGTCCGGGGTATGGTTATACAAAAAATGATGCTGCCATTTTTTCTCAAGGAAATTTAACCTTTACACCCAACGATGTTTTTACCATACAAGCAGGTTACGGCAAGCATTTTATTGGTGACGGTTATCGTTCACTTTTATTGTCGGATGTTGCTAATAGCTATCCTTATTTAAAAGCTACTGCCAACATTTGGAAGATTAAATACATGGCTTTGTATTCTAATCATCAAGATATTCGTTTTACTAATGGAATTTATAATAATTACATGCAAAAATTTGCTACTACACACTATTTGAGCATGAATGTTACCAAATGGTTGAACTTAGGCTTTTTTGAAAGCATTGTTTTTCAATCGCAAGAAAAAGAATTTTATAGAGGTTATGATTTATCTTACTTAAACCCAATTATCTTTTTACGTTCTACAGAATATGCTTTGGGTTCATCTGATAATGCACTAATGGGTGGAAGCATAAAAATGCGCATCTTAAAAAAATATATCTTTTACGGACAATTATTATTTGATGAATTTTTGTTGGAAGAATTAAAAGCAGGAAACGGTTGGTGGGCAAACAAATATGGCGTTCAAGCCGGATTAAAATTTATAGAACCACTCAACATTAAAAGATTGCGTTTGCAATTAGAATATAACGAAGTAAGACCTTTTACTTACAGTTATTTTTATAGAAGTACCAATGTAAGCACGCTTCAAAACTATGCGCATTTTAATGCTCCGTTAGCTCATCCACTAGGAGCAAATTTTAAAGAAATAACTGCCTCAGCTTTTTATGCCAAAAAACGTTGGATTTTTGAACTGCACAGCACATTAGCAAAAGTAGGTTTAGATACCAACGGCTATTCTTTAGGTCAGGATGTTTACCAACCTTATAACAACCGTGAAGACGACTACGGATACTACACACTCAACGGATTAAAAACCAACATCTTGAACAATACCGTAAAAATCTCTTACGTGTTAAATCCGAAATCGAACATAATACTACAAGCCGGAGTCACCAATAGAACGTCCACGAATAATTATGCTGACCTTTCTTCCAACATGTTTTTTATTGGTTTAAAAACAGCCATTACCAATAGGTATAGTGATTTTTAAATTCCTGAAAACACAAGTTTTAGTTTTAATTTCTACTTTCTTTCCTAATTTTTATGCAATTTTATAATTCATTGCATCTATCTCGTAAAACCTAAAACTTATGCAAAAATTAATGTCCAAATTCAGCTACATTTTATTAGTAGCATTTATAAGCACTTTTTTAATTCAATGTTCTTCTCCCAATAGTGTGTCTGATGACGAGAATACCCGTCAGCCCGTGTTGGTTTATGCCAAAGGCGATGTGTATAAAGCAGATTGGAAGAAAGTAGATTCATTAGAACAAAACGGCTTAACCAAATCTGCACTTACCGAAGTAGAAAACATTGCCAAAAAAGCTGCTGCTGAAAACAATCACGAACAAATTGTAAAAACACTCATCGTAAAAGCTAAATTACAAAGTTATGTAGAAGAAAATGCTTTTGTAAATACCCTCAACGAATTAGATAGTGTTGCTAAAACTGCAGAATACCCTTTAAATCCAATGCTTCATTCTATTATTGGAGAATTGTATTGGATGTATTATCAAAATAACCGCTGGAAATTTTATAACCGCTCCGCTACCACCAACTTCGAAAACAACGATATTGCTACTTGGGATTTGAAAAAAATTACCACCGAAACCATTAAACATTATCAACTTTCTATTAAAAATATCGATAGCCTGAAAAGAACGCCTGTAGAGACTTTTGATGAAATTATTATCCATAAAAATGGTAGAAAATACCGTCCTACCTTGTATGATTTTTTAGCTCACCGAGCCATCGATTTCTTTATGAATGAAGAACCCAGCATTACCAAACCGATATATGAATTTGCTTTGGATGATTCTTCTTACATTATGCCTTTTCCTACTTTTTCTAAATTAAAAATTTCATCAAAAGATTCGCTTTCGTTAAAATATTATGCGTTGCAAATCCTGCAAAATCTAACCAATATTCATATTAATGATACCAACCCGAGTGCACTAATTGATGTAGAATTGAAACGATTAAAATTTGTAAAAAGTTATGCAGCTTTCGATAATGCTGATACGCTTTATTATGAAGCTTTATCAAAATTATACATACGTTTTCCTGAAGATACTTCTACAGCCGAAGTAGTTTATGAAATGGCAAAAGTGTATCAAGCTCGTGGAAATGCTTTTAACTCCAACGAACCCAAAAAGTACAAATGGGATTTACAAACTGCCATGAACATGTGCAAAAATGCCATTAAAAAATACCCCAACACTTACGGAGCAGATTTATGCAAACAATTGGAAAATGAATTGAACAAAAAATCTCTAAACGTAAAAACTGAAACTGCCAATATTCCTAACGAACAGCTAAAAGCATTGATTTCCTACAAAAACTTGGATACCGTTTTTCATAAATTGGTAAAGGTTGATTATGATGATTTTAAGAAATGGAATGAGAATAATGATAGCGAAAAAAGATTAGAAAAACTACTTGCTTCTAAGCTGGTTAAAGAATGGAAAACCACACTTGTAAATGATGGCGATTACAGAGAACATTCTGGTGAAATAAAAATAGACGCTTTAGAAAAAGGATTTTATATCTTACTGACTTCCACTACCAATGCTTTTCATTTCGATAAAGAAGCCATTGCCATTTCTCCATTTTGGGTAAGCAATATCAGTTACCTAACAAGAAGAAACACCAACGAATCCATGGAATTTTTTGTGATGGATAGAAATACAGGGAAACCCTTACAAGGTGTTTCGGCAAAATTGTATTACCAAAAATACAACTACACGTTCCGTAATTATGAATGGAAAACCTTAGCCACCAAAACTACTGATGCTAACGGATTTTTTAGTGTAGGAAGCAGTAAAGAATACCGTAATTTTTATGTCGATTTTTCTAAAGGAGACGACAGACTAAATACCGAAGACAGCTATTATCAATATCATTATTATGAGGATAATAAAACCCAAACTAGTACTATATTTTTTACTGACAGAGCCATTTATCGTCCGGGGCAGACGGTTTATTTTAAAGGAATTGTGTTGGAAACTGATGCCAACAAAAACAATAAAATCAAAACTAATTTTAAGTCAACGGTAACTTTTTATGATGTGAATAATCAGAAAGTGGCTGATTTAAAATTAACTACCAACGAATACGGAACGTTTAGCGGTTCTTTTGTAGCTCCCAACAACGGACTAAACGGACAAATGTATATTTCCGACAGCTACGGCTCAAAATACATTTCAGTAGAAGAATACAAACGTCCAAAATTTGAGGTGAAGTTTGAACCCATAAAAGGTACTTACAAATTAGAAGAAAATGTAAATGTTATAGGTAATGCTAAAACTTACTCAGGAGCTGCATTAGATGAAGCAACAGTAACTTATCGTGTGGTAAGAAATGCTTCTTTCCCTTATTGGTGTTATTACCGTTGGGGATATTGGCCTCAATCTGCCGAAATGGAAATAACCAATGGAACTACCACCACCGATGACAATGGTGAGTTCAAGATTGATTTTATTGCCAAGGCAGATAAATCTGTCAATAAAAAGTATTCTCCTACTTATTCTTACACTATTTATGCTGATGTAACTGATATTAATGGAGAAACACATAGTTCCACCACTTATGCTAGAGTAGGTTACAAAGCTCTCAATATCAATATTGGTATTGCAGAAAAAATCAACAAAAATGGTGTGGACACTATTGATTTTACTACTACCAACCTCAACGGAGAATTTGAAGCTGCAGCAGGAAATGTAAAAATTTGGGCGTTGAAAATGCCTACAAAAATTTATAAAAAACGCTATTGGAGCAAAGGAGATGTTCACTTAATGAGCAAAAATGAGTATGAAAAACATTTTCCAATGGATGAGTTTGAGGAGGAAAACAATGTTTACAAATGGGAAAAGAACATTAAAGTTTACGACCATGATTTTAACACCGCCAACAAAAAATCACTTCGTTTGTTTAAACTGCCAGGATGGAATTCGGGATGGTATATAATGGAAGCCATCACCAAAGATAAATTTGGTCAGGAAGTGAAAGAAATCAAGTATTTCAATGTATATGGAGAACATGAAAAATATCCTTCAACCAATGATATTGCTTGGTTTACTCCGCTGAAAATTAATGGAGAACCGGGCGAAAACGCATCATTTTTAATAGCTACGGCTGCCAAAAATGTGGAAATTTTATACGAAATAGAACACAAAGGTAAAATTGTGGAACAAAAACGTATTTCACTAAGTGTTGCACAGCAAAAAATTAGCATCCCTATTATAGAAAAATACAGAGGAAATTTCCATGTGCACTTTATGTTGGTAAAACACAACCGACATTTTAATTTTACAAGTACGGTTACTGTTCCGTACACCAACAAACAATTGGATATTGAATTTGAAACATTCAGAAACAAATTATTGCCTGGACAAAAAGAAGAATGGAAACTGAAAATTAAAGGTAAAAAAGGAGAAAAAGTAGCTGCTGAAATGGTAGCAGCTTTATACGATGCTTCGTTAGATGCTTTCCGTCCGAATTACTGGGGATTAAATGTGCATCACTACGATTACAGTCAGCGTTATTGGCAAAATAACAATGGTTTTAGCGATAAAAATGCTCAATTGTTAGCCAAAGAATGGAATCCGTATTTATATAACCAAAAAGCCATTTATTACGACCAACTTAATTGGTTTGGGTTTAACTATTATCGATACAACAATTATGGCTATTATAAATATGATTTAGCAGCAAATCGTCCTCAATCTGAAGGAGATTATTTAGATGATGGAGAAATTGAAAGAGAAGAGGTTGCTTTAGAAGAAACTTCGGGCAAATCATCGCCAAAAAAATCTAGAGCTCCTTCTTCAGGAATGATTAGTAAAGATGAAGATAAAAATATGGATGTAACAACTGTTTCACAAACATTGGCTGCCGGAGAAAAATTTGCCGAGCAACAACAAGACAATTCAGGTGGTTTAGATGCAGTAAAAGCTAGAAGTAACTTTAATGAAACAGCTTTTTTCTATCCACATTTGGAAACCAACGAAAAAGGCGAAATCATCATCAAATTTACTATTCCTGAAGCATTAACCAAATGGAAATTTATGGGATTGGCTCATACCAAAGACTTAAAAACAGGAATGATTTACGAAGAAACGGTTACGCAAAAAGACCTGATGGTTTATCCAAATGCACCACGTTTTTTCAGAGAAAACGATAAAATGACTTTTAGTACAAAAATTACCAACCTTTCTGAAAAAGACTTGACAGGAGAAGCTAAAATTTATTTCTATGATGCACTCACCATGAAAACAATTTCAGATAAATTGTTAATGAGTAAAGAAACCAACACCTTCTCCGCTAAAAAAGGTAAAAGTACATCTGTAAATTGGGAAATTAATATCCCGGAAGGTTATGGAGCCATTACTTATAAAGTTATCGCTAAATCGGGCAACTTTACCGATGGGGAAGAAATGGCTATTCCGGTGTTAACTAACCGAATGTTAGTAACCGAATCACTTCCACTACCTGTTAGAGGCAAAGGAACAACCAATTTTAAATTCAATAAACTGTTGGCTTCCGGGACTTCAAGCACCATGAAAAACCATCGTTTAACTTTAGAATTTACTTCTAATCCGGCTTGGTATGCAATACAAGCATTGCCTTACTTAATGGAATATCCTTATGAATGTGCCGAGCAAACGTTTAGTCGCTTTTATGCGAATTCTATTGCTACACACATTGCTAACTCTAATCCTAAAATTAAAAATGTATTTGAAAGCTGGAAAAATAGTACGCCCGAAGCATTTTTATCTAATTTGGAGAAAAATCAGGAGTTAAAAGCCTTGTTGTTGGAAGAAACCCCTTGGGTATTAAATGCTCAAAATGAAGGAGAACGCAAAAAACGTGTAGGCTTATTATTTGATTTAAACAGAATGAGTAATGAGTTAGGTAGAGCAGAAATGAAATTGCAACAATTGCAAGTTTCTAATGGTGGTTGGACTTGGTTTAAAGGCATGCCCGAAAGCAGATACATCACACAACACATTGTAACGGGAATGGGACATTTAGACCATTTAGGAGTAAAAAACATTCGTGAAGATTACAAAACTTGGAACATGATTCAAAAAGCAGTATTGTATTTAGATAACCGAGTGAGAGAAGATTATGAATGGTTGAAAAAACACCAAGTGGATATGACCAAAGACCATTTGAATTATGAAATTATTCAGTATTTGTATGCTAGAAGTTATTTCTTATCGGATGTAGAAATCAGCTCCCGCAATAAAGAGGCATATAATTATTACCTAAAACAAGCGAATGATTTTTGGTTAACTAAAAGTCGCTACATGCAAGGAATGATAGCATTGGCTTTACATAGAAACGGTCAGCCAAAAACAGGCATCCACACCGAGCAAAAAATTATTGCTTCGTTAAAAGAAAATGCCATTTTGCACGATGAATTAGGCATGTATTGGAAAGATAACATTAGCGGTTATTATTGGTATCAAGCTCCAATTGAAACACAAGCCTTATTAATTGAAGCTTTTGATGAAGTAACTAACGATACAGAAAGTGTTGAAGCCATGAAAATTTGGTTGTTAAAACAAAAGCAAACACAAAATTGGCGAACTACCAAAGCTACTACTGAAGCTTGTTATGCTTTATTGTTAAGAGGAACTGATTTGTTGGCAAGTGATGAGTTAGTGGAAATAAAAGTAGGTAACACGCTTATTGATCCTAAAAAAATGGACGATGTAAAAATAGAAGCCGGAACAGGTTATTTTAAAACTTCTTGGAGCAAAACGGAAATTAAGCCCGAAATGGGAAACATTACCGTTACCAAAAAAGATGAAGGTGTAGCTTGGGGAGCCATGTATTGGCAATATTTTGAGCAATTAGACAAAATTACCACACACGAAACACCATTAAAATTGAGTAAAAAACTATTTGTACAACGCAATACCGATGCAGGACCTGTAATTGAACTGATTAATGAAGGTACTACCTTAAAACCAGGTGATAAAATTAAAGTACGTATAGAATTGCGTGTGGATAGAAACATGGAATACGTGCACATGAAAGACATGCGAGCAGCAGGTTTTGAGCCTATTAATGTTTTTTCCGGCTACCGTTATCAGGATGGGTTGGGTTATTATGAAAGTACTAAAGATGCTGCTACCAACTTCTTTTTTGATTATTTACCTAAAGGCACTTATGTATTTGAATATCCTTTGAGAGTAAATATGAGCGGAGATTTTTCTAACGGAATTACAAGTATTCAGTGCATGTATGCTCCTGAGTTTACTTCTCATTCAGAAGGAATTAGGGTGTTGGTGAAGTAATTAAAATTTATAAAATGCACACCCAATTTATACTTTATGTTGCCGACCAAGAAAAAAGTAAACAGTTCTATGAGAAATTGTTAGGAACAAAACCATCATTACATGTACCTGGCATGACTGAATTTCAATTTTCGGAAAAAACGAAATTAGGTTTGATGCCCGAAAACGGAATTGCCAAAATATTAGGAAACGCAACACCTCATCCTCATACAGGCAATGGAATTCCTCGTTGCGAATTATATTTAAAAGTAAAAAATGCTGAAGAATATATGAAAAGAGGAATACAGCTAAGTGCAAAATTGATTAGTCTGATGCAACAAAGAGATTGGGGAGATAATGCAGGTTATATTGCCGATGCAGATGGACATGTAATTGCTTTTGCTGAAGAGTAGTTAATTAATTATCCAATGCATCTTGTTCTATCCACTTCAATATTAAATCTTGTTCTGATTGTTGTATCGCTCCTGAGGGAGGCATTATAGCTAAAACTCCTGTTAAGTGTAAATACAATTTACTTTGTGGAGGATTGCTAACATTTACATAAGATGCACTAAATCCGGTATATAATAATTGATTGTATGAAACCGCAGATTGTAAATCTAATTTTGAATGTGAAGCATTATGGCAATTAGTACAATTTGCATCAAAAATAGGCTGTACATGTACAACATAAGAAACCGAATCTATTGCATTTACATCTAACTCTTGTGTTATTGAATAAGGACCTTTATCTTTATTACAAGCGCTAAAAAATCCAATTAATAAAATAACTGCGATATATCTTAATGTTATTCTTATCATAGTTAATTATTTAAGGCTCCTTGAGCAATCCACGTATAAACAGTATCAATTTTACCTTGCGATAATTTAGGACCACCTTGAGGCATTAAAGTATAAACTCCGGCTAAATGTAAGTATAAACTACTTTGTTCGGGATTTGTTGAATTAACATAAGGCGCACTAAACCCATCAGTTAACAGTTGAGCATATGATACTTGTGGGCGTAAATCTAGTTTAGGATGTTGCGGACTATGACATGCTTGTACACAATTTAGTTGCAGCATATTCTTAACATGTGTATTATAAGAAATAGTGTAAGCGTAAATTGTTGGATTGGGAATAGTAGGTTCGTTTGTTCCTCCATTATTAACAGGTTCATTTACAATTTCTTCATAAACTACATAAGGACCGCTATCCTTGGTACAGGAAAACAATAACATTATTGCTACGCTTACCAATAAAAATGTATATTTTGATTTCATAATTATCTTCTCCAAAAGTTTCGTTTAATGTTGAACCCAATTAAAAACTCCGCATCACTATATGGGATAGAAGAATTGGTATAAATATATTGATCTAAAATACTTTGGGTTGAGCTTACAAAAATCTGAAAACAATGTCCAGAGGTACCAAACTCTACACCTATAGCTCCTGGGTTAATAAAATTTTCTCCTCTTTGTTTCCTATGATTAATAACATGCCCATACTCAAAAATTATGGCAGAATTCAACCCTATTTTATACCTACCACTAAGTGTCGCTGCTAAAGTATGATTAACTTGTCCTGGGCTTACCAAATTATGATAAACAAAAATTGGGGTTAACTGTAATGAAAGAGCATCGGTTATTTTTGATGATATTATCATTTGAGTATTATAACTATATCTGTGTGCTGACTTATATTCAAAAGGCGTTTTCCAGTCAGAAAAAAAAGCATTTTGTGGAACCGTAGGGAATTTTTCGGTTCTAATAGCCATATTACCATAAAAAGCAACAGAAACTGGAATAGTTTGTTCCTTGTGTTGCTTTAGTAGCAAATATTTGGCTTCAAAATCGTAGGTTTTTAAAAATTTTGTTCTACCAACAGCAATATAAAGTCTTTCTCCCAAACTATAGCCAAGAGCCAATCGAATATTTGCTGTTTGATCCATTCCTAAAAATTCTTGAACCAAAGTAGAATCAAAACCTGTTTTAGCAAAACGATGCTGAATTTTAAATTCCCACGATTTTTTTGGAAGCATTTCTGTAGTTTGGGCGGAAATTAATTGTGTATTGATAAAAGCATTTTTCACAAAAACTTTTTCTTCCGAAACTGTTTGTGCAAAAACAGAAACAGTAAAAAAAACAATACTTGCTAATGTTAATCCTTTTCTCATTTTTTTAATGTTCTTAAATAATTAATCACTGCCCAACGTTGATCTTCCGAAAGGCTGTTTTCAAAACTTGCCATTGTACCTCTTCCGGTATTTATTTTCCAAAAAACGGCTCCGTCTGTTTGTTGTTGAAAGGCAGTAGAGCTTAAGTCTGCTGGTTTAGGGTTTAAAGATGCTCCTGCCGGACCATCTCCTGCACCATTGCTTCCGTGGCACGACCAACACATTTTATTGTATATTTTTTTTCCTAATGCTATGTTTTTAGCATTAACCTCAACAGGGTTTTTAACTTTGTTGACAGTTTCAGGAGCTTTCCATTCGTTATTACCATTCTGATAATTAAACGAGTATAACAATAATGAACCAACAAACAAAAGTAAAGGGAAGGTGAATTTTTTCATAGTAAGTGATTTTTACATAACCAAAGTTAGTAAACACTCACTTTTATTTTTATGACGGTTGTCATGCTTTTAAAAAATTACATACTAAATTCAGGCTAATATCTATAAAATGTCAACTCCAAAATTTTTTTAGTATTGCTTTCTCCTATCAATTTTTTTATTAGTTCTGGGTTATCTTCGTTATAACTGTGTATTGTTTTCACAAAATCTATTAAATCTTTCTCGGTATAATTTTTATATTTCACGGCTTTTGCTGCAAATTTTATTACAGAATCTGGGTAATTTAAAATAATATCATCAATTATTTTTTGAATTATCCCGTCCATTTATCAAGTATTATAATAATTCTTTTATACTTAATTTTAAAAATAAATCACTTTTATAGCAATTTTATTGTCTGTATTCAATTCAATACTTGCTTTAGAAAAATTGGGTTTATTGCCCAAGCCAATTTTAGTGTAGTTTGAAAAACCGATTCCTTCTTCGGGCAAGATAAGACCTTTGTCAATTTTGCCGTTTTCGTTTTCATCGTGTAAAATGTTTACAGCATAAATTCCTTTTGGAATGTTTTTAAACACGAATTGTGCTGCATTTTCTTTAATGGTTGTTTTTCCAATTTGGTAATACTTTTCAAAATTTTCGTCAGGAATAGAACCATCTTTGTTGTATAAAGCAAATTGTACCAAACCTTTATTGTTTCTCAATTCATGTACTTCTACCGTTAAGTTAATGGTATTCGCATTTGGAGTTATAAAATTCAAGAAAAATATGGCTACTGCCAATAAGATAAATGGTTTCATAATTTTTAGTTTTTAATCTTTAATATTAAATCTTGCTTTAATTCCATCAACCACAGCATAAACTGCAGGTACTAAATAAACGGTTAAAATCAACGATGAGAGTAACCCACCAATAATTACCCAAGCCAAACCGTTTTTCCATTCGCTAGCCGATCCTGTTGCTAATGCAATGGGCAACATACCAATTACCATAGAAAGTGTGGTCATTAAAATGGGACGTAAACGCCCTTTTCCGGCAATGATTAATGCTTCTTTGTAAGGTTTACCTTCGGCTTTAAGCTGATTGGTAAAATCTACAATTAAAATTGCGTTTTTCGTTACTAGCCCCATCAGCATAATTAAACCCAACAAGGCAAATAAACTTAAATGACTTAAGGATAAGTTCAAGGCCAAGAATGCTCCAATGGCAGAAACAGGAATGGAAAACAGCACCACAAAAGGATATACAAAACTGTCGTATAATGCTACCATAATCAGGTAAATCAACAAAAAGGAGATAATAAGCACTGAACCCAACGCTCCAAAACTATCGTTTTGTCGTTTAATATCGCTCCCCCATGTCATTTGTATATTTTTTGGTAATGGGTTTTCATTAATAAATGCCACCACTTCATCGGCAACAGTTCCTGATGGACGCCCCAAGGCATCAGCTGTTATTGTTACTGCCGGTTGTCGGTCTAAACGTTCTAATAAAGATGGTGAATTACTTTGTTTTACTTTGGCAAACTGAGCAATTTCTATCGGCATCCCCATTGGGTTTACAATAGTAAGTTTATTTACATCGTTGAAATTTTTTCTGTCGAAATCAGCTAACTGAATACGAACAGGATATTCCGTTCCTTCTTCAGTTAAAGTGGCATCATCATTTCCACTAAAAGCGGTACGTAAATTCATTCCCACATAAGCGGTGTTTAAAGCCAATCGCTGCATTTTGTCCTTGTCAGGAATAACTTGGTACTCCGGGCTACCTTTTTCCACCGAAAGTTTTACATTATCCGCTCCCGGAGTTTTTTCAATAATGGATTTTAAGTTTTGAGCTGTAGCCATCACTTCTTCTTCATTACTTCCACTCAAGGTAATTTCAATTGGTGCCGAACGAGGAATTAATCCTAAACCTGCAATACCGTATTTTATGCCTGGAAATTTGCTTTGTAAATCGCTACGGAGATCTTGCATAAACTGCTCGGTAGCAATGTTGTTAATCTCTTTTTTATCTTTTAACTGAATGGTAAACTCGGTTTTGTAAGGTAATCCAACGCCCAAACTTCCAATTCCGGTGCTTGGTCCACCAACGTTGCTAAACACGGTTTTTATCTCAGGCAACTGTAAAACATATTGTTCTATTTGATTGGAAATGCTATCATTATAATGAATAGCAGTATTTTTATCAAACTCCAAGGACATCATAAACTTACCTTGGTCGCCTGTAGCAATCAATTCTTTACCAATAATACCTTGCTTCATCATTGCTCCCGTTAAAGCGAAAAGTAAAATGATAATTCCACCAAAAATTAATTTGTGGTTGAGCACCCAAACCAACTGATTTCCATACCAATTGGTGAATTTATCCAACTGATGTTCAAACCAAATCAAAAATTTATTAAAGAAATTAGTCGGCTGTAAATCTTCTTTTTTTCCCATGCGAGAAGCCATCCAGGGTGTAAGCGTAAAACCTACCAATAAACTCGTTAAAGTTGAAGTAATTACCACCACTGAAAACTGCTTAAGCATATCGGCAACAAATACTTGCAAGAACAAAATCGGCAAGAAAACCACTACATCTACCAAGGTAATGGATAGAGCAGAAAAGCCAATTTCCATACGCCCATCCATAGCTGCTTCCTTTTTTTCTTTACCCATATCCAAATGGCGTTGAATATTTTCGAGCACCACGGTAGCATCATCAACCAAAATTCCGATAATCAGCGACATGGCTAGTAAGGTCATTAAGTTTAGAGTATAACCCAACATCCACATCACTGCAAAAGCAGTTACCAAGGAAGTAGGAATGGCAATCAAAACGATGATGGAGTTTCTAAAACTTCTCAAAAACAACAACATTACCAACGAAACCAATATTACAGCTAAAATCAAATCGAAAACTACCGAATTTACTGCAGCAATGGTGTTATCAGTACTATCATCGGCAATAATAAATTTTATATTGGATGAAGCATTTTGTTGTTCAATTACTTTAAACTTATCTTTTACTAACTTAGAAACGTCAACCGCATTGGCATCTCCTTGTTTTTTAAGTAATAAACCAATACCTTTTTTCCCATTGTAACGGCTGATGGAAGAGGTTTCAACATGAGCATCTTTAACCGTAGCCACATCTTTAACATAAACCGGACTGCCCGGAACTGACATGGCAATTTGTACATTTTCGATGTTTTTTAAAGTGTTGAACTTCCCAGTTAACCGAACCGAATTACTTTCTTTGTCGGTTTGCACTTTTCCTGCAGGCAAATCCAAGCCCGAGCGATTAATGGCTTCTACCACTTGCAGCATCGAAATTTTATGCAGTTTTAAACGATTTGGATCAATGTTTACTTGAATTTCTCGTTCCTCGCCACCCAACAGCGTAATTTCTGCAACTCCTTTTAATTGTTGAATTTGAGGTAAAAATTCGTCTTTCATTTTTTGGTAAAAAACGCTTGGTTCCATATCACTTGTAGCACTAATCGACATGATGGGCAAATCGTTAGGAGAAACCTTGCTCATCTCAGGACTTAAAATTTCTTCAGGCAGGTCTTTTTTAATGTTGTCGATGTAGCGTTGAGCATCTTGCATGGTTTTATCCAAGTCGATGCCATATTTTAAGTTGGCAATGACTATGGAAGCATTTGGCAACGATTTGGTTACCAAAAAATCAACTCCCTCGAGATTTGCCAAGGCATCTTCAATTTTTCTACTTACCGATGTTTCCACCTCTTCGGGTTCAGCACCCGGATAAGCAGTTTTTATCACCACAACTGGTTGATTAAAGTCGGGCATCAACTCATAACTTAAGTTAGTAAAACCGATGTATCCCAAAAGGATAAATAAACTGAACAACACTATAATTAGCGATGGTCGGTTAATGGATATGGATGTAATGTTCATTTTTCTTTAATTTTAAACCACAGAGACACAGATGACACTGATAATCTCTAATATCTAATCTCTAATTCTTATTTTCCACATTCGCTCCATCAAATAAATTGATAAAACCTTTGCTTACTACTTCATCGCCAATATTTAACCCTTTTTCAATAAGCACTTGGTTTTGAACTCTTTTTTTAATGACAATTGGAGTTAAAACAGCTTGATTATTTTTGATAAGGTAAACCGATGGATTTTCTTCACCACCCTGAAGAATAGCAGCAGGAATATAAATGCCTTCTTCTTCAGATGAATAAGCAAGTTCTACTTTTCCAAACATCCCGGCTTTAATGGAAAGGCTCTTGGTGTTTTGCACTAAAAACTGAATTGGGAAACCTCCGGCAGGATTAGCCTTGCTGCCAATGGCTATCACTTTTCCATTCAATTTTAGATGAGTTTGTGCATCTGGAATAATGCTGTAATTCTCATCCAAGCTGAACGTATTCAAATCATTTTCAGAAATAAAAATGCTAAAACGCAATTGTTGTATTTCGGTAAGCTGAACTAGCGGGACTCCGGGAGCAGCAAAAGCTCCTACTTCAGTCATTTTCATGGTAATGACACCATCAAAAGGAGCTTTTATCCTAGTTTTTGAAATTTGTTCTAAAAGAGTACTTCTTTTAATTTTTGCCGACTTTAAGCCCAGTTCTGCTTTTTCCAATTGGACTCCTTGAATAGCATCGGCTTCAGCAAGCACTTTATAGCGTTTTACATCATTCTCTAAACCTTCAATTTGAACGTTTACTTCTTGCAACTGCAATTCCAACAAGGATTTGTCTAATTGAACCAACGCTTGACCTTTATTTACCATCGAACCTAAATCAACTAAAACCTCATTCACTTTACCTTGAATATCGGCATTGATTTTCACTTCTTTATTGGCTTCAAAAGTTCCGGAAAAGGTATATTCTGCTTTCCCTTTTTGAGGGATTACCTTTATGGTTTTCACTTCAATTGGTGCAGTTTTATCGTAATGATAGACTTTCTCTTCAGTAGTTTTTTTGTTGTTTGCCAATTTAAAAATGACCAAGGCAGTAATTCCTACTGCAGTAAGAATAGCGATGTATTTTTTCCAGTTTGTTTTCATAATTTACATTTTTAACCAAAGAGACTCAGAGATTACGGATAGTCTCTAATTTTTAATTATATTAAAATTTCCTGTTAATTTTTTTAATTCTAAATCTGCTTTTAAATATTCAATAATAGATGAAAGGTATTGTTGTTGAGCATCTCTAAGGGCATTGTCTGCCATTAAAACTTCGGTTAAATTGGCTGTTCCTTGTTTTTGTTGTAACAAAATTTGCTGATAAACTTTTGAAGCCAATTCAGCTTGTTTTTGTGTGTTTTCAACCGTTTTTTGTGTGATAATTTTTTGCTGGCGAGCATTTAAAGTCTGCATATTCGTTTGGTCGTTAAGTATTTCCAACTGTAGATTGGCATTGGTTAACTCCAACTTTTTTTGGTTAATTTTTCGTTGGGTTGATAGTCCTTGAAAAAGTGGATATTGCAATTTTATTCCTCCAAAACTTATGGGATAAAAATTTAAAAATTCGTTGGGTTGTTCATTATAACCAAAGCCGGTAGTTCCGTACATTCCGAATAAAGCTAGTGTTGGCAAGCGACTTCTTTTTATGCTTTTTAACTCCATATCCAACAACTTGGTTTTTTGCTGAACCAATGCTATATCTATATTGTTAGTAGATGTTTGTTCGGGTTGCGTTTCAAAAACAACTTGCTGCTCCACATTGATGTTACTTTCCAAGTCTATTCCCATCATTATTTTTAACATATTTATAACTTGTTCTTGTTTGCTCAAAAGCAATTCATGTTGAGTAAGAAGCTGTTGTAATTGCAATTCTATTTTGGCAACATCGGTTTGCTTGGCAAGCAACTGACTTTGTAATAATTGCATATTTTTTAGCAACACTTTATTGTTGTTGATATTGCTATCAATAAACGCCAATTGATTTTGAAGGATTTGAGCATTGTAGTACAAATTACTAACATCAAAGAATACTTCTTCTTCGGTTTTTTTGTGTTGCAAACTGCTCATTTCTATTGCCATTTTGGTAGCTGAAATATTAGTATATAGTTGTGGGTTGTACAAGGGCATAGACAATTGTAAGTTCGCATTAATATTATGAGGAACTCCAAATTGTGCTTCTTTAAATTGTCCTTCGGGAGCTAACGGATTGAATGTAGATAGTGGCATTAGCTGATAAGGCAAATCCACATAATATTTATATTCTCCGTTGGCATCAATTCTGGGAAAAAAGTTTGCCTGAACTTCTTTTCGTTTTTGTTCGCTAATTTGCTGGTTATTGCGACTAATTTGCAATTTTTTATTATTAACCAATGCGACATCTATACATTGTTGCAATGAATAGGTTTGAGCCTTAATTTCTTTTCCCAATAAAGAAAAAAATAATATTAAAACCACAACTTGTTTGTGAGTATTTACTAACTTCATAATTAAAAAAATTTTAACCTAAAAACCTTCTAAACACTATAAAGTTAGAGCGTTTAGAGGGTATTATATTTTAATATTATGTTATAATTTCTGTTTTCAGATTCACTTTCGTTTTTATTGAATTGGAAATTAAACAAGCTGCTTCCGATTTTTCCAAAATACGCTCGGCACGTTCTTTTTTCGATTCATCATCAATAACCAAACGAGCTTTTAGGTTTACTTCTGTCATTAAAAATTTACCTTCTATTTTATCTAAAACACCTTCTGCATCACAATCAAAACTTTTAAATTCTAATTTAGAAAATTCAGCAATAGCCAAAAAGGTTGTCATAAAACAACTTAACACTGATGCAGTATAAAGATGTTCCGGACTCCAAATTCCAGGTATACCTTTATCAAATTCGGGTGGCGTTGCTACTTCAATTTTCGTAGGCAATTCTGGAGATTCCATTATGCCTTTTCTGCCTTCGTTCCATTTTAGAGAAACATTATAACTGTGTTTGTCCATGTTATTGTATTTATTTTTTATCCATTTCTACTACAAAAATTCCTCGTATATCACCTTCAGCATAAGCTATGGCTTTATCGTTTGGATATAATTTTTTGATGTTAGCTAAAGTTTCAGTATTTATTTGTTTTTCGGGAATTCCATGGCATTTTAAGCATGTTTGATTAATTTCTATCGGATAATATCCTACCATTTTATTCTCCATTTCTGTAACTTTTGGAGGATATTTTTCACCATTGGCTTTGGCTTTTCTCCAACCTTCAATGTAGGCTATTTCTTCCGAATTTGCTGTATTTATAGGGTTTCTTGGTTTGTCGGAAACACGTTTTACTTTTACATTTAATACTACAGCCATACTATCAGTAATAGGAATTGCTCTTGTGTTACAAAATTCAACCGCTCCTGCTGCACCTCTCTCTTTTACAGCTTTCATCAAATTTTTGCCAATGTTGGATTTGGTTTCATTAACAATATTTCTACCTAAATCTTCATAGCTTAAATCTGTTGGAACACTTGCCGGAGATTTTTTAAATTCTTCCCACTTGGCATACCATTCGTCTGAGGAAACATCGTTATCATATAAGTAGTCAGCTATTAATTGTATATCTTCCTCTTTAAAACTCATTTTAGGCATTAACCCAAAATTTCTTACCGCACCTGGCATTATAGAATTTTCTTCGGTGGGATTATTAATAAAGTTAATAATTGCCGCCACAAATTCTTCTTTTGTGATTTCCTCATCATAATAATGTTCTCGGATTTTAAACAATGGAGGTGCCACACGGCTTTCTCCCATAGCGGGATTATGACAATTGAAACAATTAGTTTTTAAAAGAGCAAGTGCTTTATTATCAGTTGTAGTTTGTTCATTGTCGTTTACGTCAGCAGCTTCTGCTTTTGTTTCTGATTGAGAGCAAGATATAAAAAACCCTGAAACAACAATTGATAAAAGCAATAGTTTATTTTCTAAATTTTTCATTCAAAGTAGGTATTATATGTTTTAAAAGAGGCTTTAAACTCTCGGTAGATTTTTTCTTGTTCTTCAAGCTCTGTTGCTACATCAAACTCTTCAGAAAGCTCTATAAAAGGTAATAACCATTTATGCAATTCATCATGAGCCTGTCCTTCCATAGTGCAATTAGAAGTTAATTCTCTTATGTTTTCATCAATGGTTTTTGCTAAAGCTGGATAATCATCTCCTTCAAATTCATTTACCGCTTTTTCCATATTGCGAATGTAGCCAGACATATTTTCTACTACTTTCCATTTTTCACCATCATTCAACATAATGGCTTCCGATTCATGATTATGATGATCTTCTTTGTGAATTGCTGTTTCATCATGATGTTCGTGTTCATCATGGTTTTCGTGGTTTCCTTCATTTTTACAAGCAATAAAGGAAAAAAGAATGGCTGATACTACTAGTAATTTTTTCATAATAACTTTTTTATTTGATTAGACTAATTTTTTTACGGAATACTTTATCGTTGCTATTAATTTCAAAAAAATAAATCCCTGAAGGTTGTTCTTGAAGGTTAATTACTGTTTCATTGTGGTTGATATTATTTTCGAAGATGATACGTTTTCCAGAAAAATCATATACCGCTATAGATGAAATTACTACCTCTTTTTGCATTTTAACGCTTACTTGATTAGCAGCTGGGTTGGGGTATATAAGTAATTCATTATTGCCAACATTTATTTCATCAATATTAACACTTGTAGGACAATCAACTACAAACTGACCCATCATACCATCATCTTCGTGAGTTAGCATGTGGCAATGATACATGTACATTCCCATTGAATCACAAAATGATTCAAATTTAGTAATGAATTTTACGGTTTGCCCTGGTCTTACAAGCACTACATCTTTTCTTCCTGCTAAATGTGGTGGAGGTGCAACTCCAGCAATTTCAGTAATGTAAAACTGAACATCATGAATATGAAAAGGGTGAGCTATAGGCGATTGGTTGGTTAATGTCCAAATTTCAATATTATCTAAAGGAATATGGTAATTAACAACCCCCATATTATAAGTTGTATTATTTATAAGAAATGGCCCTTGAATAGCTGTTGGCCCCATATTAACTGGTGTAAATGTTAGTGTTCTAAAATCATCAGCACTAGCAATTGGCCAAGGAGTATTTGTTGTTAATGTTGAAGGGATAGTGGTTACAGGGTTTGTAGTTGGAGTTACAACAGAAAAACTCATTAATGGAAAGTCAGCTCCGTTTAATGGGTTTAAGGTATATCCTGGAATTGTTTGTCCGGCTCCCATACCAGGTTGAAGAGCTCCATAAATACCATTAGGCAATTCGGAAGCAAAACTCATTAAATTAATATTTTGACCTGTCATTCCTGAAAAATCTACTAAAATTTCAGCACGTTCACCAGGAGATAACATTAATCTGGTTAATTGAACCGGAGCATTTAGTAACCCACCATCTGTAGCTATTTGATAAAAAGATAAGTTTCCTTGTAATCCGATATTTAAAATTCTTTCGGATGAAGCATTTAACAGTCTAAAACGAACTACTTGAGCAGGTGTTGGTAAATAAGCATCTATTGTTCCGTTTACCATCATAGTGCTATCAGCAGCATCATGAACAACAATTTGTTTATTCGCGTCAAAACTTTTTGATTGAAGTACTAAAGGAAAATCATCAACACCATATTTTCTTGGTAATGTTAATGCTGCTTCTATAGTATCTCTAACTATTATCATCCCTGCTGCACCTAATGTTGCGTGCAAATTAGTCATGTGGTGCATGTGTGGATGATACCAATAACTTGCTGCATGATCTCTGACTTTAAAAGATGGTCTCCAAATGGTATCTGGTGGAATTACAATATGTGGTCCTCCATCATTTTTTGCTGAAACATGAAGTCCGTGCCAATGAATAGTGGTAGTATCCATTAATTGGTTGTGTACATTAAGTTGGATAGAATCTCCTTGGTTTAAAAATAATGTTGGCCCTAAATAATTAGTATTTACTCCAAAAGTATTGGTAGTAAATCCAGTAAAAAACACATTGTTGGTATCTAACAAGTTTAAGTTAAATGTAGTACCCGAAAGCGTATCAGGAATGGCTAATAGATTTTGTGCTTTTAAATTATTAAATGATACAAAAATTAGTATTCCTAAAATCAGTAGTGATTTTTTCATATGTAAATATTTATTGTTTATTGTTTTTATTAATAGTGTAGAATGATAATAAGGTGAAACCTATTGTAATTCCTATTCTAAAAAGCATTGCTCCTATTGTTTTTTCCTCATGAATTCCTCCTGAATTTATATAAAACAAAAAAGCTATAAATGCTGCTAATAAAACACCAAGTGCTACTGATAATAATAGATGTGTTTTTCTGAATTTTATAAAATTAGTATACGCAGCAATTAAATAAATTATACCACAAATTAGATTAGCATAAACAATAAACAACACATAATTCCCTTCTTTTTCTCTAATACCTAACCAATCGAAAATAATTGAAAGTGTTAGAAAAACTGATAGCCCTCCAAAAAAGGTAAGTACAATTGAGTTGATTAGTCTTAATATATTTTGCATCTTAATTTACTTTCAGTTTATGCAAGAGCTTGTTTTCTTTCCATCATTTTTAAAATTCCATTTAACATGGCTTGTCCATCTTTTACTAAATTGGATTTATTTCCCGACAGTTTCCATTTTAGCACTACCATTCGCATACTTCCCATAATCATGGTTGCTGCCACACCCGGACCTAACACTTTTTTAAAACAACCTTCCTCTTGTCCTCTTTTAATAATTCCTGTAATATTTTCGTGCATTAAATCCATCATTTCACTAAGCTTACTACTTAATTCATTATTAAATTGAAAAATACCCTCAGAAAAAATCACACTTACAATGGCAGGGTTTTGAACAAAGGTATTTAATTGATTATTGAATACATCTCTTAATATTTCACAAGGAATTTTAGATTCATTAGCAATAATTGTATTTATTTTTTCTTTCATACCTATAATGAAGTAAGAAAGCATTCCCATCATAATTTCATTTTTACTATTAAAATGACGATACAACGCAGCCTCCGATAACGCTAAATCATTTGCTAAATTTTTTATAGTAAGTTCTTGAATTCCAAACTTATCTATTCTTTTGGTAGCCGCTTCTATAATTTGTATTTGTCTATCTGAAAAATTCATTATTTAAATTTTTGTAAGTTAGTATTCACTTACAAAAGTAGTCAATTTATTAAAATAAAAAATATTTATCCTATTTATTTTATATCTCTTTCTGATAAGAAATCACATCCAACGCTCTGCCGAATTTAATTCCTATATTTTTAAGATGTCCGCATTTAAAATAGCCGCAACGTTCAAATAATTTTAGGCTTCCTGCATTTTCTGAGGTGATTACTCCTACTAGGTTTTTTAGTCCTAAGTTTTTAGCCGTTTTTTCCATAAAAGACAATACCTCAACACCAATTTGTTTACCTGTAAATGCTGGTTTAATGTACAAGGTTACTTCGGTAGAAATATCGTAAGCTTCTTTTTTACGGAACTGTCCCAAATAACAAAAACCTGCAATCTCATTATCAGATAAAATAACAAAAGACTGATAAATAGGATGCCCTAAACAAAGTGTTTGTTCCATTTCTTGCTCGGTAACAGCTTGTAAATGAAAAGTTGCTGTAGAATTTTCTACATAATAATTATAGATAGCAGTTACTTCTGCTAAGTCAGATTTTTCTATGGGTTTGAAACTTACATTCATATACAGTCAAAAATAAAATAACTTTTGGTAAATCGATCTATTTTATTTCAAAATCTCTACAAAAAACTGCTGACCAACAATTAATTTTTCCTCATCTTTTTCATCATCAAAATGCCCATGAACTCTAACGGTATTATCTTCATTAATTAAATCATTAATTAAGTAAACATGCCCTTTAATAGTATCTTGGTTATGTAATAAAAAGAAAGGTTGATTAATTTTTACCCCTTGAATATCAGCAGCTGCTATTTTCATTTCAATGTGTAAATGTGATTTATCTAATATGGTAAACAAATGTGTATCAGCAGAAATTTTCGCGCCATTTTTGGTGTTTATTTTTACCACCGTTCCGTGGGCAATACTTCTTATTTGTAATTTAACATTGCTATTATTAATTAATTGATTTTCCGAAAAACCCATAGCTGTTAATTGATCTTTCCAACCTTGGTAAGTTGATTTTGCTAACAAATAATCTTTTTCTATTTGTTGAATTTCTTTATCGGAAATAGCTTTGTTTTTATACAATTGCTTGTTTCTATCAAAATGCTGTTGTTGCCAATTATAATTGGCTTTTGCCGATAACAGTTCTTTTTGCCATTGAGCAAACTCAGGTGATTCAATTTCTGCTAACACTTGTCCTTTTTCTACGTGTTCACCTTCCAATAAACTTAGCTTTGTAATAAACCCTTCAGCTTTAGCATAAACTTCATAAATAGCTGATGGCGGGACATCTATCGTTCCGAAACACTCAATATTTTTATTGGTTGGCACTACTATTTTTTCGGTGGTTTCCACAACTGTTTCTTCCAGTGCTGTTGTAGTTTCTTTTGTTTTGTTATCACCACATGCAACTATTAGCATGGCAACGGTGATGTATATTAAATTTTTCATAAACTTTTCTTATTTAGTTGTTGTTAAAAATTGATGTTTTATAATTGCCTGATTAAAGCTGTTAATCATTTCCATTTCGCTTAAAGCTCCTTCAATAATAATGTTGGTAAGCTGAACAAATTCGTAGTGATTAATTTCTCCAACAGTTAATTGTTGTTGCAGCTGCTGCAGCCCTAAAAGTGTATCATCAAAATATTGCTGATTATCGCCCACATTCTGCTGCATAAACGCAATGTTTTTAGTAAGGGTTTGCAACTCACTTTCCAACAGCTTTTTTAGGTTGTCATTTTCTGTTTTAGCAGCTTCTATTTGTAAACGATTTTTGGCTAACTCATTACGTTTTCCTCCAAAAACCAAAGGAATAGCCAACCCTGCTTTAAATCCTTGAAATCCTTGAACATGATTTAAACTCTGACGGAAATATCCTGCCTGAAAAGTAGGTTGAAAATCGGATTTTATCACTTTTTGTTGCTGCTCCAGTTGAGCAATTTTAAGCTGATTTTCAGCATACAAACTTGTACTTAGTGTCGGTGCTGCTTGAAAAGTAATTTTCTCATAAAGCGTATCTTTAATCATTCCATCTAAACCAGAGAAAAATAATAACTCTTGCTCTTGCTGATTCTTACCCGAATAATATTGTTGCATTTTCTGTTTTACAGCATTATTTAATTGTTGTACCATTAAATAATCGGTATGACTTATTTCTCCGGCTTCTAACTTCAGTTTTAAACTTTTTTCAGCTTGAAGCATGACCATTTTCACCTCGTTTAATAATTCATAAGCCTTATTGTAAAACAACCAATTGTAGTATGCAGCGGTAATGTTATACCGAATTTCTTGTTGGATGGTTTGTGCTTTTTGTTCGGTAAAATCAATGCCTAATTCGGCAGCATTCTTCCGTCTTTTTATCGTCCATGGAGCTCCAAAATCTTGCATCACCTCCCAATAAGTATCCATCAGTTCACCATCATTTTGTCCGTGTTGTACACCAATTTGCAATGGCTGAATTTGATACGCATTTTTGCTTTCACTTTCCCAAACTTGTTTTTCTAACTCATTTAGTTTTATGTTAAGATGATTTTGTTGGGCTCCTGCTACTAATTCTTCTAACCCTAATTGTTTATCTTGAGCATTTAAAGAAACTGATGTTCCTAATAATCCAATTAACAATACCATTGTAGTAGGAATGTTAGTTTTTTTACGTTTGTCAAAAAGAAGGTATAAAGCCGGCAACACCAATAAAGTTAATAAGGTAGAGGTGATTAATCCGCCAATAACTACCGTTGCCAATGGACGTTGAACCTCAGCTCCACTAGAGGTTGCTATTGCCATAGGAATAAACCCTAATGAAGCAACTAAGGCAGTCATTAATACCGGACGTAACCTAGAATTTGCAGCTTCAATAATTAATTCTTTTAACGCCATGTTGGTTTGTTTTAATTTTACAATTTCATTTACTAATACAATTCCGTTAAGCACTGCCACACCAAATAAAGCAATAAAGCCAATTCCGGCAGAAATACTAAAAGGCATACCACGCAACCAAAGTGCTAAAATCCCACCAATGGAAGCCAAAGGAACTGCCATAAAAATAATGATGGATTCTTTAAATGTTCCAAAAGCTAAATACAACAAAAACAGGATAAGCATTAATGCTACCGGAACAACAATCATTAATCGGTTTAGAGCATTTTCTAAATTTTCGAACTGACCGCCATATTTGATAGTATAACCAGCAGGTAAATTTAAATTATTGTCAATAGTGCCTTGAAGTTCTTCTACCAAAGAAGCAATATCTCTATCTCTAACATTTACTCCAATAGTAATTCTTCGTTTGGCATCCTCACGAGAAATTTGCATAGGAGCAATTTTTTCATGGACTTTTGCTAATTGATTTAACGAAACCATTTCTCCCTGAGCATTTTTCACAAAAAGTTTGTTGAGGGATAATTGTTGAATATTTTGTTCATCCAAACGAACTACCAAATCAAAATGACGTTCGTTTTCGTAAATCACTCCTGTTTTTACTCCGGCATAAGCCGCTTTTATAGTTTGGTTGACTTCCTCCACATCTACCTCATGAATGGCTAACTTTTTTCTATCAATTACTACACTTAACTGACGTAAGCCTTCGGTTTGTTCTACTTTTACATCTCCAACACCATTTACATCTTTAATAGTTAAAGCTGTTTTGTCTGCCAATGTTTTCAAAGTGGCTGGATCTTCACCAAAAATCTGAATGGCAATATCCGTTTTAGCACCTGTCATCAATTCATTAAATCGTAGTTGTATGGGCTGGGTAAACTCGAAAGAAGCATCTGTAATCACACTCAATTTTTCTTTCATTAACTCAATTAATTCTTCACGGTTATCGGCATTTTCCCATTCATCTTTTTCTTTTAATAAAATCATTATGTCGGCATCTTCAATAGCCATAGGATCTGTTGGTACCTCAGCTGTTCCAATTTTAGAAACCACATGATTAATTTCAGAAAAATTGTCTTTTAAAATCTTTTCTGCACGAGTTGATGTAGCTATACTTTTCTCTAAAGAGCTCCCTGGTGCTATTGCCATTTGCATAGCCAAATCGCCTTCTTCCAAAGTTGGAATAAACTCAGAGCCCATGTTGCTAAATAACAAAACCGCTCCTATTAATCCTGCTAACGCAAAAGCAACTACTTTTTTAGGTTGCTCTAATACTTTGCTCAATAAAGGCTTGTATCTTTTCTGAAGAGCAATTACCAATTTGTCAGAAAAAGTGTCTTTATCACTTATTTTTTTCTTTAAAAACAAAGCTGAAGCCACTGGAACATAGGTTAAAGAAAGCAGCAACGAACCTAAAATAGCGAAACTTACCGTTTGTGCCATGGGTAAAAAAGTTTTTCCTTCAACACCTTCTAAAGAAAAAATGGGAACAAAAACTACCAGAATAATTAACACTCCAAAAGCTGCTGAACGGTAAATTTGTCCAGTAGCCGACTGAATTTCCGTATTCATTTGCACAGTGGTTAAAGTTTTTCCTCTATGTTTTTGATGCAAAATATGCAATACTCCTTCTACAATAATTACCGCTCCATCTACCACAATTCCGAAGTCAATTGCACCAAGCGACATTAAATTGGCAGAAACATTAAAGTATCGCATCAATATAAAAGCAAACAACATAGAAAGCGGAATAACTGAAGAAACAATTAGTCCGGCTCTAAAATTTCCTAAAAACAATACCAACACAAAAATTACTATCAGTCCGCCTTCAATAAGGTTTTTGATTACTGTGTTAATGGTTTTACCAACCAATACCGACCTATCTAAATAAGGATAAACTTCCAAGCCTTCGGGCAATGCTTTTTGTACTAATTCCATTCGATTTTGCACGTTTTCAACTGCTTCGGAAGAGTTGGCTCCTTTTAACATTAGTGTAATTCCTCCTACCACTTCTCCTTTGCCATCCATCGTCATAGCTCCGTATCGTTTCGGACTTCCAAAACCAACCTTTGCCACATCTTTAATTCTAACAGGAGATCCTTCATTTTTAATGATGATGTTTTCAATGTCCTCAAAATTAGTAGCTCTTCCTTCTGTTCTCAGATAAAACGCGTTTTCTCCCGATTCAATATAGCTACCGCCACTGTTGCTGTTGTTTTTAGTTAACGCTATTTCTACTTCGTTAATGGTAACATTATAGGCTAATAATTTTTCAGGTAAAACGCTCACTTCATATTGTTTTACCAAACCACCAAAGCTGCTTACTTCGATAATTCCAGGCATTCCGGCTAATTGTCTTTTTACTATCCAATCTTGTATGGTACGGATTTCCATAATGTCAAATTGGTTTTCGTAACCCGGCTTAACCTGTAAGATATACTGGTAAATTTCTCCTAAACCGGTAGTAATAGGCATCATTTCAGGTGATCCAAAAGCTTCAGGAATTTCATCTTTAACAATAGTAAGTTGCTCGTTAACAAATTGTCGAGCCAACATGATATCCACTTCTTCTTCAAAAACAATAGTAATAACCGACAATCCATAACGAGAAATACTTCTAACTTCAACAACATTAGGAATATTGGCTACAGCCATTTCTATAGGTAGCGTAATAAATTGCTCAACCTCTTCAGCAGCAAGCGTTGGCGAAGAAGTAACCACTTGTACTTGGTTATTGGTAATATCAGGAACTGCATCTACCGCCAAATGCTTCATGGAATATATTCCTCCAAGAATTAATGCTAAAACTAACAGTAGTACAATAAGCTTATTTTTTAGCGAATAAGCAATAATTTTTTCAAACATGATGATTTTTTTCGTTTAAACTTAATGAGTTGACATGCCTTTAAAGGCAAAAAAACATTAAGCAAACGGAGGAGGACGAATACCCCAAGAGGAATGTATTCCTGAAAAAACAGGATGTTTTTCAAGAATAAAAAAAGTAGTGGTAACGGTTGGTTGATTGATTTCCAACAAATCTAACCCAAAAGGAATAAATGGTATAAAATCTTGTGAAGCTGTAAAATTTGCGTCATCTTGCTGACGAAGCACAATTTCTTCCATTTCACCTTCATCGGTAAACTCATGGAAAATAAGGGCTAATACATCAACAAAATCAGTAGCTTCATTTTCGTGTACGAGTTGATGTTCCTGCTCAGATAATTCACTTTGATGAACATGTGGCACAAGCTGATGTAGCAGTACAATAAATGCTGCCAAGTAAATAAAAGTATATTTTATTGTTTTGAACATCAGTACAAAGTTAATCATTTTTGAAGTAATACAATTATTTTTTTGTTCAACAATATTTTAACAAAAGTTAAGTTTTTTGTTTGGCATTTCACACAATAATTTCTAAAACATGAAAAACTTCCTAACATCAATTGGGTTTATCTTCTGTTTGCTACAAATTGGTAACGCCCAAAAAAACACCATAAACGATTTAGACAATATTCTTAAAGAAATAGAGACTGATACCATTGCCAAAATAGAGCGATTGGCTGCTTTTGAGTTTCACCATTTACTGAATAACTACCGAAAACAACAACGAAAACAAGCCCTTGATTTTGATGAAATTATATGGATAGCTGCCAGAAATCATAATTTATACATGAAGGCTGCCGGAGATTTAACGCATAGAGAAAACATGAATCAAACAAATTTATCTCAATTTACTACAGGAAATTACCCTAGCGAAAGAGTTGATTTTGCTGCCGCAGATAAAGAAGTATATATTAGCTCGGGAGGAGAAAATTGTTTGTACAATTACAGCTTTTATGGCAACAATTATGTAGAAATAGCCAAAAATATGGCGTTAACAGCTTTTAATCAGTGGAAAAGCTCCAAAGGACACCACGAAAACATGCTTACTACCAACTATAAAAAACACGGCATTGCCTTTACTTACGACCAAGGAACAGTTTGGGCTACCAACGTTTTTTCAAGAGGCATTTTTTACAAAGGGAATGAGGTAGTTGCTGATACAAAAGTTCCTGTTCCAACATCTACAAACAAAATAGCGGAAAAACCTAAACGCATTCATATTTATAAAGTAAAAAATGAATTGCAACACACGCTTGAACAACAAATTTTAGCAAGTACATCTTCAAAAACTTCTAAAAAACTAAACGAACAAGCCAGCATAGCAGCACGAAAATTAGCCTATAACAAAAAATTGAAAGCCGAAAGCGATGACCCTGTTTTGCTGAACAAACTCCAAACACATACAGCTACCAAATGGTGGGGATTAATAAAAAAACAGATATCAGTTTATTGTTTAGTATTAGAAACTTCTCCCGAAGCTTTTGATTTAGAAAAAATACAACAAGAAATCCAACACTACTTGTTAGAAAACCAACCGTTTACTCAAAAGAAAAAACGTGGAACGGGCATAATGGTAAGTAAACGCAAAAACATTTTACGCATTACACTTGTAAGTATGGCGGTGTAACCTATGGAAAGGTAATTTTACCTCAGTTTATAACTCTTTCTTAGTATTGATTGTTTTACTTATGCCAATATTAAAATAATGTCGCATTGCTTTGGTAGGTGTTATTTTGAATTCAGATGAAACTCCGTAGTAAAAATGGTATTGAGGTAGTAAGGCAAAGTTTTCTGATAATTTAATTTGATACGCTAAGCGTGTTTGAAAACCAATCATTCCTCTGTTGCTATATCTTTTACTGTTATCAATTGGATAAGACCAAAGACCTTTATTCATTACCCACCTATAACTTACACCTTTAATATTTTCATTTATCATTCTCGAAATAATTATTCCAAAATTAATAAGTAAATTCTTAGTTACTTTTATATTAAGAGGGTATAGCCCCAAAGCAATTATAGATTTGTCAAATGTTGCTTCATTTGTATAACCCCCTCCTAATGATCCATCTGAAATTTTAAACGCTCCATTATATTTTTCATAATGTAAGGTAAAACGCCATTTTATCCAATCTGTTTTAATTTCTTCTATTGCTCCTCCTAGCACAAAACCATTTCCATTTTTATATTCAGACATATAATGATTTGACAAGTCTCCTCCATCAAATAAATAATTATAACTTCCTCCACCAAAAACTTCAATAGTTTTTTGTCCTAACAACAAACTATTGGCAACAAGCATTGAAACAACTATTGTAAAAATTTTTAGTTTCATACTTTATAATCTTTTGTGAATTTTAACCAAACTTGGGTGTTTGAATCCTATTTGGATGATTTTTTCAATAAGAGTTTTATATCGTTTTTTAAATTCACATTCTTTTTCTGCATTTTCGTAACCAATATCGTTAAGTGAATTCATCCCACCCACTAAAGCATGATGACCTGCGGCATTTCTAAATCTATTAAAGTCATAATCTAATGCTGCTTTTTTAATTTCGTCAATATAAACCATTGAACCCCATTCTTCATTTTCTGAGAAAAATTCACATAATGAATCACAAGCTTTTGATAAATCGTCTATATTTTCATCAGAAAAATCTATATCATATTTTTTATTAGTCCACCACATACAATAATGTTTAACAACAAATATAATCAATCTCATTTACAACAAATCAGTCGCTACATTTTTTATCCCATTTTATACGCTTTTCTTACGCTATAAATATTAATTTTGTCCCTTAAATTTTTAGCCAAATGGAAAGAAAAGTTAGAGTAAGATTTGCCCCAAGTCCAACAGGACCTTTACACATTGGAGGTGTTAGAACAGCATTATATAATTATTTATTTGCCAAAAAACACGGTGGCGATTTTCTATTACGTATTGAAGATACTGACCAAACCCGTTATGTAAAAGGTGCAGAAGATTATATTATTGAAGCATTAAAATGGAGTGGCTTAACTATAGACGAAGGCGTTGGTGTTGGCGGAGAGTATGGTCCTTACCGTCAGTCTGAAAGAAAAGAAGCAGGAATTTATAAAAAATATGTCGATCAATTACTTGCATCGGGTCATGCTTATTATGCTTTTGATACACCTGAAGAGTTGGAAGAAATGCGTGAAAACCTTAAAAAAGCTGGTGTTGCTGCTCCACAGTACAACATCAATACCCGAAACTCCATGAAAAACTCACTTTCTCTTTCTGCTGAGGAAGTACAAAAAAGATTGGACAACAACGAGCCTTATGTAGTGAGAATTAAAATTCCAAGAAACGAAGAGATAAAGTTTAAAGATTTAATCAGAGGTTGGGTAGTAGTGCAAACCACCAATTTAGATGATAAAGTATTGTACAAGTCTGACGGCATGCCTACTTACCACATGGCAAATATTGTAGATGATTATTTAATGAAAATTACGCACGTAATTAGAGGCGAAGAATGGTTACCATCTGGTCCTTTACACGTGTTGTTGTACCAATATTTAGGTTGGGAAGATGTAATGCCTCAATTTGCTCACTTGCCGTTAATTTTAAAACCTGATGGCAATGGTAAATTAAGCAAACGTGATGGCGACAGACTAGGCTTTCCTGTTTTTCCCATTCAATGGACATCTCCTGAGGGAGAAGTTTTTTCGGGCTACAGAGAAAGTGGTTATTTTCCTGATGCTTTCATCAATATGTTGGCATTATTAGGATGGAACCCCGGCACTACGCAAGAAATTTTTTCTATGGAAGAGTTAATTCAAGCTTTCTCATTAGAAAAGGTAGGTAAGTCGGGCTCAAAATTCGACCCTGAAAAAACGAGGTGGTTTAACGCTCAGTATTTAAGAAGTAAACCGAATGAAACGTTAGCCGAATTAATTAAACCATTAGTGGCAGCAGAAGGTTTTGCTATGCCTAGCGATAGCTTTTTAACGCAGTATTGCGGATTAATGAAAGAAAGAGCCGTTTTTATTAATGATTTGTTGGCTGAGGACTATTTATTTGTTGCTCCAACCACTTATGATGAGCAAACAGTAAACAAAAAATGGAAGCCTGAAACACCTGAAATCATTAAAGAATTAAGAACGGTATTAGAAAACATTGTGGATTTTAACGCTCCTAATATTGAAGTAGCTTTTAAAAGCTTTATAGAAGAAAAAGGATTGGGTTTTGGAGCAGTATTACCTAACTTTAGAGTGTTGGTAACCGGCATGGGAATGGGACCTTCTATGTTTGAAATTTGTGCCTTATTGGGAAAAGAAGAAACCTTGAGAAGAATTGATGTTGGAATGGAAAAGATTGCTAATTAGAAAATATAACAATTAACTGTTGATATTACAGATTACTCGTTATCTCGCAAAGACGCAAAGACGCAAAGACGCAATTTTTTCCATTGCCTATTGAAGACTGTGAACTGATGACTGTAAACTTAAAAAACTATGGGAAAAATATTTGTTGAAGGAATAAAAATTTACGCGTATCATGGTTGTTTTAAAGAAGAAACGGCTATTGGCACCAACTTTTTAGTAAATGTAGAGTTAGATGTAGATTTAACTACTCCTTCACAAACCGACAATATTCACGACACAGTAAACTACCAAGCTGTTTTTCAGGTTATCAAACAACAAATGGCTATTCCATCTAAAATTTTAGAACACGTTTCTCAGCGTTGTATTAATGCACTTTTTGCTGAGTTTCCTACCATAGATAAAATCAAAATCAAAGTTTCTAAACTCAATGTTCCCCTTGGCGGACATATTGATAGCGTAAGTGTGCAATTGGAGCAGGAGAGAAAAAATTAACCCTTCCCAAAAATCTTTTTTACAAAATCCCAAAAATCTTTACGGGCAGCGTTAGAGGTAAAAACGCTAGTAAATACACTTACAAAGGTAGGTTGTTCATTAGGTGTTAGTGGTATTTCTTCTTGTTCATCTTTTTGTTGCCTCGTTTCGGGGTCGTAACCAATAATTTCATTAGATTTTTTATAGTATTCCTGAGCTTCTTTATATCTACCGGAATTTTCTTCCAGCAATCCTAAATTATTGAACGAAATTTCATCTTTTGGATCTATTTCTATGGCTTTTTTATAGTCTGCAATGGCTCCCTCAACATCTTTATAAGCTTTAATAAAAGCCCTGCTAGAATAACGATAAGCTTTTTGTGGCTCTAACTCCACCGCCTTATCCATGTCTTTTAAAGATAAATCAATTTGTTTATTGTGGAAGTAAGAAACACCTCTTTCACTATAAATGGTAGCTTCTTCAGGTAGTTTTTTTAATATTGCCGTAAAATCTATAATGGAACTTTTGTAATCGCCTAATTTTCGGTGGCATATTGCTCTAAAAAACAACGCATCTGCATGATTAATATGTTCCGTTAAATATTGAGTAAAGCTAATTAACGCTTCACTAAAATTGTCGTTCTCAAAATATTTTTTACCTTGTTCCAGTGCATCCATAATCCAAAAAATAGTTTTGTAAAATTACCAAATGATAAACGTATTTTTTTTAATTTCGGAGTTAAAGAAACTTAAGCTTGATTTTAAAAATTTAACCTTATAAACTCATCATCTTTGTAACTAAAATGACTGAACAAGAAGCTCAACAAAAAATAAAATATTTATCAGCAGCAATTAATCAGCACAACTATAATTACTACGTGCTTTCTAATCCAACCATTAGCGATTATGAATTTGATATGTTGTTAGAAGAATTACAACAATTAGAAAGACAATACCCTGAGTTTGCTGATGAAAACTCACCTACCAAACGTGTTGGCGGTGCTATTACTAAAAATTTTGAGACTGTAAAACACAAATATCCCATGCTCTCTTTGAGCAACAGTTATAGTAAAGAAGAAATTACCGATTTTGAAAATAGAATTAAAAAATTAGTAGATGGAAATATAGAATATGTGTGCGAATTAAAATATGATGGAGTAGCTATTGGCATCACTTATAAAAATGGCAAACTTTTTCAGGCAGTTACTCGTGGAGATGGTGTTCAAGGAGATAATATTACTGAAAATGTGAAAACCATCCGTTCTATTCCCTTACAATTAAAAGGCAATTTTCCTGAAGAATTTGAAATTAGAGGCGAAATATTTATGCCTAAAAAAGCCTTTGAACAACTTAACAAAGAAAAAGAAGAAATTGGCGAACAACTTTATGCTAATGCCAGAAATACTGCTTCTGGAACAATAAAAATGCAAGATTCTACCATTGTCGCACAACGTAAATTAGATTCTTATTTATATTTTGTATTAGGAGAAAACTTACCTTTTACTACTCACATGCAAGCTATTGAAAAAGCTAAAGAATGGGGTTTTAAAGTGCCTTTGTCAGAGAAAAAATTTATTACTAAATGCCAATCGATTGATGAAATTTTTGAATTTATCAATTATTGGGATAACGCCCGACACGAGTTAGATTTTGATATAGATGGTGTGGTTATTAAAGTAAACAACTACGACAAGCAGCAAGAGCTGGGCATGACAGCTAAATCGCCAAAATGGGCTATTGCTTATAAATTTAAAGCTGAGCAAGTAAAAACTAAATTGTTGGAAATTACTTATCAGGTAGGAAGAACAGGAGCTATTACACCTGTTGCTAATTTACAACCTGTATTATTGGCAGGAACTACAGTAAAAAGAGCTTCGTTGCACAATGCCGACCAAATTGAAAAACTAGACATTAGAATAAACGATACCGTTTTAGTGGAAAAAGGCGGAGAAATTATTCCGAAAATTGTAGGTGTTGAAGCTACTCAACGAGATATCTTTTCTGAACCTGTAACCTATATTACCCATTGTCCAGAATGTAATACAGCACTCGTAAGAACTGAAGGGGACGCAAAACATTTTTGTCCGAACGAATGGGGTTGCCCTCCACAGATTAAAGGTAAAATCACCCATTTTATCAGCCGAAAAGCCATGAATATTGATGGTTTGGGAGAAGAAACCATAGATTTATTAGTAGATAAAAATTTAATTCAAAATAGTGCTGATTTATATAAACTCACTTTTGAACAACTATTTGCATTAGAAGGTTTTAAAGAAAAGAAAGTGCAAAATATCTTAGATGGTTTAAATAAAAGTAAAGAAGTGCCTTTTGAGCGAGTATTATTTGCCATTGGCATTCGCTATGTTGGTGAAACAGTTGCTAAAAAATTAGCCAAGCATTTTAAAAATATTGAAAATATAGCTGATGCTACATTTGAAGAATTAATTAATGCAGATGAAATAGGCGACAAAATTGCTGAAAGCATTATTCAATTTTTTGCTAACGAAACCAATCAAGCACTCATTAATCAGTTGAAAGAAAAAGGCTTGCAATTTTCACTTTCTGAAGAAATATTAGCTAATACCACCAATAAATTAGAGGGTTTAATCTTTGTAGTTTCGGGAGTTTTTAGTTTGTTTTCGAGAGATGAATTAAAAAATACTATAGAACAAAACGGTGGTAAGGTTTCGGGTTCTATCTCCAAAAAAACAAATTATATTGTTGCGGGAGAAAATATGGGTCCAAGCAAATTGCAAAAAGCCCAAGATTTAGGTGTAACGATAATTGATGAGCATAAGTTTAGTGAGATGGTTAGGTAATTTTCACTTCCTTAAGATTAAAATTAACATCTACCACATCTTTAAAGTCTGCACCAGTTTCTTTCATATCACTATCAAAAAAATCGTAATACCAATTGATGTTAATTGCTTTTTTAGAAATATTAGACTTTAAACTATCTACCAAAAAGAAAATATCTCCCAAAAATTGCAAAGAACTAGTGTTGAGATAACTGATCTTACAATCTAATTCGCAACTCTCACAAAGACAATTAGAAATGTTTTTTTGTAGCCACTCAATTACAGGGTAATAGAACTCATGTGCATTTTCTGGCACAGATACTCCTGAAATTGATAACTTTCCTGTATTAAGATTAAAGTCAATTTCAGGAGTCTTATGTGTTTGTTCTATGTATAGGTTTGTCAAAAGAAAAAGCTTTAAAAACCACAAATTTAATAACAATATTTATTTTCGACTATCAATTTATCAGCTATCTTTCTTCTGGTGTCTTTTACATTAAGATTACTTTGTTTAGTAAAACGTTTTAAACCTGTTAGCATCATTTTTTGCTCATCACCTTCTACAAAAGAATTAATAGCATCTTTTCCATATTTGTTAATCTTATCAGCAACGTCATAAACATACACTTGCATCATGGCCAATTGGTTTTCTATAGCTGTTTCACCTTTAATTGAAGCTAATTTTTCTACTCTCAACAAAACAGATTCGGCAACATAAGCTTCTATAACCATATCAGCTATGTTCATTAAAATTTCTTGCTCTTTTGCTAATTGCATCATCAATTTTTGAGCAGCACTTCCTGCAACCATTAAAATAGCTTTCTTAAAGTTTTTTACTTGTTTGTGAGTCTCTTCAAACACATTGCCCGAAGTTCCACCAAAATCAGGAATACTCATCAACTCTTTTGCTACTTCTTGTGCTGGGCCCATCAAATCTAGCTCGTTTTTCATGGCTTTTTTCAGCAACATATCTACAATTAACATGCGATTAATTTCGTTAGTTCCTTCAAAAATTCGGTTGATACGAGCATCTCTGTAAGCTCTTTCAACAGGAGATTCTGCTGAATAACCCATTCCTCCAAAAATCTGAACGCCTTCATCCACCACATAATCCAACGCTTCTGAACCGTGAACTTTTAAAATAGCAGCCTCAGCAGCAAATTGTCTGATGCCTTCTAACGTTGCTTGTCCTTTATCCATCCCTCCATCTATTAAAGATTTAATAGCATCATCAATATTTTGACTACAACGGTAAGTTGCCGCTTCCGAAGCATAAACTCTTATAGCTTGTTCAGCTAATTTATATTTAATAGCTCCATATTTAGAAATTGGTCTTCCAAACTGGTCTCTTTCATTAGCATACTTCACAGATTCAGAAATAGTTCTTTTTGCTCCGCCAATGGCTGCTCCAGCCAATTTTATTCTGCCAATATTTAAGATGTTTAGGGCTATTTTAAATCCTTCTTGTCTTTCTCCTAATAGGTTTTCTGCTGGCACTTTACAATCGTTAAAAAATACCTGACGAGTAGAAGAGCCTTTAATTCCCATTTTCTTTTCTTCAGGATTTAAAGAAATTCCTCCAAATTCTTTTTCTACAATAAATGCAGATAAATTTTCATCATCACCAATTTTAGCAAAAACAGTATAAACATCAGCAAAACCACCATTAGTAATCCACATTTTTTGTCCATTAATGGTATAATGTTTACCATCTTCACTTAATACTGCTTTGGTTTTTCCTGAGTTGGCATCAGAACCTGACCCTGGTTCTGTTAAGCAATAAGCAGCTTTCCATTCGCCAGAAGCTAATTTTGGAATATATTTTTGTTTTTGAGCTTCATTACCATAATACAAAATGGGTAATGTTCCTATTCCCGTATGTGCCGAAAGAGAAACTGCAAACGAATAGCTTCCTCCCAACACTTCTGTAGCAAGCATACTAGTGACGAAATCTTTACCAAACCCACCTAATTCTTCAGGTATAGAAATTCCCAACAAACCTAATTCACCTGCTTTTTCTAATAAAGAAGGCGTATAACCTTCTTCTAATTTTTCTATTCGTTCTATATTGGGTAAAATTTCTTGCTCTACAAAATCCATACAAGTTGCAGCAATCATTTGTTGCTCTTCATCAAATTGTTCGGGAATAAATACCGAATTAGCATCTGTTTCTTTAATTAAAAACTCTCCGCCTTTTAGTGTGTCTTTGTTTTCCATATTTTTATTATAGTTAAAAGTTTATAAAGTTGAAAGTTTGAAAGAAAAAAGTATTTTCAAATTTTCAAATTGTTCTATTTTCAAATTAAATTCTCTTATACATTAACTTATGTTTTCCAATTATTGGAATTTCATAAAAATCACCTTTTATTTTAAACCCCATTTTTTCATAAAAGCCAAGAGCTACTTTTCGGGCATCGCACCAAAGTAAATCTGCTTTTCTATTTTTTAATTCTTCCAATGCAAAATCAATCACTTGTTTCCCAAAATTTTCACCTCTTACTTTTGGTGATGTTGCCATAGCTCTTAATCGGTATTGATTTTTTGCTTCAAATTTTTCATTTTGTTGTTGTAAAAAAGTGCCTATCGCAACAATTTCTCCATTTTTATATGCTCCTACATGAAAGGTAGTAGTCAAGTCGTCAATATCTAATTTACATTCATCCAAACTATTTTTGTGCTGCCATAATACTTCCAAACGAAGAGGATAAGTTTCTTTTGTTGTAATTATTTTAACAGAAGAATTAATCATTTTCAAATTGTAACATTTTCACATTATTAAAGCATCTCATAAATTCCTGCCGCACCTTGTCCAGTTCCTACACACATGGTTACCATACCGTATTTTTGTTTTCTTCTTTTTAATTCATTAAACATTTGCACTGACAATTTTGCTCCCGTACATGCTAATGGATGTCCTAAAGCGATAGCCCCTCCATTCACATTTACTTTATTGGTATCTAAATCCAATCCTTTTATAACCGCTAACGATTGTGATGCAAAAGCCTCATTCAACTCAAATAAATCAATATCTTCTTGTTTCATTCCTGCATGTTTCAAAGCTGCCGGTATAGCTGTTAGCGGACCAACTCCCATAATTCTTGGTTCTAAACCAACCACTTGGTAAGATACTAATCGAGCAATAGGTTCAATATTTAATTCTTTTACCATTCTTTCTGACATTACCATTACAAAAGCAGCTCCATCAGAAGTTTGTGATGAATTTCCTGCTGTAACACTTCCGCCTTGAGCAAAAACAGGTTTTAAATTAGCTAAAGCTTCTACTGTTGTTCCTCTTCTTGGGCCTTCATCGGTATCCACCGTATATTTTTTGCTTTGGCGTTGGTTATTTTCATCCACAAAAATTTCTTCTACTTCAATGGGAACAATATCCTCTTTAAACAATCCTGTATCTATGGCATTTAATGCTCTTCTGTGCGACTCATAAGCAAAAGCATCTTGTTCTTCTCTAGAAATATTAAAATCTTTAGCAACTGCTTCGGCTGTTAATCCCATCCCCCAATAATAATCAGGGTTAGATTGAGCATATTTTGCATTTGGAACTATTCTCCAACCTCCAAATGGTATTGGACTCATGGTCTCTACTCCACCAGCAATAATACAATCTGCCATACCTGCATTAATTTGTGCTGAAGCTATTGCTATGGTTTGTATTCCTGATGAACAGTATCGATTTACCGTCATTCCCGGAACTTTAACAGAATCTAAGCCCATCATGGAAATCATTCTACCAATATTCAAGCCTTGCTCGGCTTCAGGAGTGGCATTACCTACTATTACATCATTAATACGTTCTTTATCTAATTGTGGAAAATCTTCCATTAATCTTTTAATCACAGCTGCACTTAAATCATCCGGTCTTGTAAATCTGAATAATCCTCTTGGTGCTTTACCTACTGCTGTTCTGTAACCTGCTACTATATATGCGTTCATATCTGAAGTGTTAAATGTTGAATTTTAAGTTTTAAATATTTTTTTGTGCTGTTTTAACAATTGAAGTTAAAATATTTATTAAATCTTCAACTAATTTTAGTTCTTCATTAACATCTATTTCAACTAAATCACTCTTATCTATTAATTTTAACCAGTACCTTGTTTCTCGTGCTTCTTTTGATGAAATACTCATTTTGGAAATAAAATCTTTCTTGGAAATTCCAGCGGTTGCTTCTTCAATATTTGCTCCAATAGAAGTTCCCGAACGTAAAAGCTGTTTACTCAAAACGTATTCTTTTTGATCAATCATTTTTTGATATAATTTGATAATTATCAAACTAAAGTCAAATGATTTTTCTTGAATTATGCTTTTTTTCATTGCAGTATTTTATTCAAAATTCAACACTTAAAACTTCTAATTTCTAAGTACTTTCCCAGTTGTAATGATACTTTGCAAACGCTCTAAAGTTTTACGTTGCTGACATAATTCCAAAAAGGCTTTACGTTCCATATCTAATAAATATTGCTCATTTACTTCTGTTGGCTGAGATAAATTTCCTCCACAGAGTACATAACCTAATTTTTCCGAAATTAATTGATCGTGTTCTGAGATGTAGTTACCAGACTTCATAGAATTGGCTCCCACATACACAATTCCTAAGCCTTCGTTACCTAGAACTTTAATATCATTTCGTTGAAGTGGTTTGGTATAACCTTTTTCAGCCAAGTTGAGTGCCGCTTGTTTGGCGTAACTCAATTGATGTTTTCTGCTTACTATCCATTCATCAGTGCCTTGTCTTAAATACCCTAATTCAAAAGCTTCTTGGGCAGATGTACCTACTTTTGCTTGCCCAACAGTTAAAAACCGGTTTCTTAATACATTCAACCGGATGCCGTCATTGTATTCATCGGAAGCTCTTAGGGCAAATTCTTTTGTTCCACCACCTCCGGGTATCACACCAACACCAAACTCAACTAGTCCCATATAGGTTTCTGCATGAGCAATTACTTTATCGGCATGCATACTCATTTCGCAACCACCACCTAACGCTAAGTTGTGTGGAGCAACAATTACCGGAATTGATGAATAACGAACTCTCATCATGGTATCTTGGAACGTTTTAATGGCAAAGTTCAACTCATCGTATTCTTGTTCGGCTGCCATCATAAAAATCATTCCTACATTGGCTCCTGCCGAAAAATTATCTCCATCATTATAAATGACTAATCCTTTATATTTTTCTTCCGCTAAATCAATGGCTTTATTAATGCCTTCTATTACCTCAGCTCCAATGGTATTCATTTTAGTATGGAACTCCAAGTTGATAATTCCATCTCCTAAATCAACAATAGTTGCTCCTGCATTTTTCCAAATGGTATTTTCTTCTCTTAATGTTTCTAATGACAATACTTCATCAGAGCCCGGCACCATTTGGTAGCTTTTAGAGTTTATATCATAATAATATTTAGCTCCTTTTTCTACTTTATAGAACGATTTAATTCCTGCTGCCAACATTTCTTTCACCCATGGATTTGGTGAAGTGCCCATTTTTTCCATTTCCTCAACCGCCTTTTCTACTCCAACAGCATCCCAATTAGCAAAAGGCCCTAAACTCCATCCAAAACCAGCACAAAGAGCATCATCTATTTTGTAAATGGCATCGGTAATTTCAGGAATTCTATTAGAAACATAAGCGAACAAACCAAAAAACGATTTTCTATAAAACTCACCTGCTTTATCCTGACCATTAATTAGCACTTTCATTCTCTCCTTTAAATCATCAATGGTTTTAGTCATTTCCAGCGTAGCAAATTTTACTTTTTGCGATGGAGCATATTCTAAAGTTGAAAGATTTAGTGCATGAATTTCACTTTTTCCGTCATCTGTTTTAACTTTTTTGTAAAACCCTTGCTTGGTTTTAGAACCCAACCAATTATTTTCTACCATTTTATTGATGTAACTTGGAATTTCAAAAGTGGTATTGGCTTCATCATTCGGACAATTATCTTTCACTCCGTTGGCAACATGCACCAAGGTGTCCAACCCAACTACATCGCACGTTCTGAAAGTGGCAGATTTTGGACGACCAATAACAGGACCTGTCAATTTATCTACTTCCTCTACTGTTAAGCCCATTTCGGTAACTGTATGAAATAAAGACATGATACTGTACACACCAATTCTATTAGCAATAAAAGCGGGCGTATCTTTACAAACTACAGTTGTTTTTCCTAAAAATCGCTGACCGTAATCTTCTAAAAATGCCATTACTTCAGGCGAAGTTTTTGGCGAAGGAATTAATTCCAACAATTTTAAATAACGCGGAGGATTGAAAAAATGTGTTCCACAAAAATGTTGTTGAAAATCTTCACTGCGGCCATCTAACATTAAGTGTATTGGAATACCTGATGTATTGGTTGTAATAAGCGTTCCAAGCTTTCTATATTTTTCTACATTTTCAAACACTTGTTTTTTTATATCTAATCGCTCAATAACTACTTCAATTATCCAATCGCAATTAGCAATTTTAGCCATATCATCATCCATATTGCCTGTACTAATCCTACTTACATAAGATTTACTATATATGGGCGATGGATTAGACTTTAATGCAAACTGCAAAGCATCGTTCACAATTTTATTTCTGGCATTTTTATCTTTTGATTCTACCGCTTCTTTTGGCACAATGTCTAATAGCAATACTTCCACACCAATGTTGGCAAAATGACAAGCAATTCTGGATCCCATTACTCCTGATCCCAATACTGCTACTTTGTTAATTTTTCTCATACTATATTTTGTTAATCGTTAATTGTTATTGGTTAATTGAAATTCACACATTTTCTCATTCACACATTTACAAATTTTCGTTTTTATACTTATCTACTGTTTTATTTATGGTTTCCATCACTTCAAAGAAAACCGATAGTTTCTCTATTGGTATTTCTTCTACAATTAATTTATTAAATCCCGAGACTACTTTTTTAGCTATTTTTCTTTTCTCAACTCCTTCTGGCGTAAGAAATATTAGCACTTTACGTTTATCAACTTCATCACTTTTTCTGTAGATTAGGCCTTTTGTTTCTAAATTTTTTAAAATCCTGCTTAAACTAGTTGCTTCCATTCCCAATAAAGGAGCAATGGTAGTTGAAGGTGTTCCCTCTTTAGCAATACTCAACAAAACAAAACCTGTTGCTTGTGTAGTATCGTATTTTGCTGCAATTTGGTTATACATTTTAAATACAGCATGCCATGTGGCTTTAATCTGATAATCTACTGTTTCGCTTCGTTTCATTTTTATTATGTATGCATAGCAAATTTATTAAAAATAGATTAAGAAACAAGTTTTTAAGTAATTTTATTTTATAAAAAGTATAAACCAAAAAAGGGTGATGAATTTAAATTCATCACCCTTTTTAAAGGTCAAAAAAATATTTTTTTTACTTGGCAGTTAATTTAGTTACATCTTTCTTTTCATAAACATATACATAATTTCCATCTTCTGTTAATGAAATTTCAGAACCATTTTTAGCTTTAAATTGTTTAAAAGAACAATCTTTTAAATCAAAACAAGCAATATCTGCTCTATCTGTTTTCATAATTAAAAAGTCTCCTTCATAAGCTTCTAAAAATGATTTTTTATATTTATTGCTTGCTACTAGTTTTCCGTCACTAATATTGTGTGTCGAAACTCCTTTTGTAGCAATAACTACTACTTTGTCTTTATAAACTTCTAGTTTTTCTCCAGTACCAATTCCATCGTCTTTCAATGGCACTTCATAGTTTACATTTCCATCAGCCATTTTTATAGAATAAAGTGCTTTACCGCTAGAAACTATAATGTTATCACCACTTACAAAAGAGTTAGAAACACCCTTTTTAAAACGTTCTGTTGTCCATGCTAAAGAGCCGTCTGTTGTATTAAAAGCTTGCATTCCCCAAGGCTTCACATTTGGATACCAAACTCGACTTTCTCTCTCCCATGAAACGGAACCATCTTTATTTTGAACTTTTTTTTACAATATAAGCTTGAGCTTCTACAACTCCACCTATTTGAATAAAAACTTTATCTCCTGAAACTCCCATTGAAGGGATAGCTCTTGCTCCTTTAATTTCTGCCGATGTCCATAATAGTTTTCCGGTATTTTTATCATATTTTTTTACATATTGAGATTTTTTACTCGACATATCTAACACATAAACATCATCACCAATAAATACAGGTTCTGCAACTGCTCCATAAACACCAAACTTTTTAGTTCCTTGTGGCTCTCCAACCATTTTATCTGCTGTATAATCAAAAGCAGCCGACCAAAGTTTAGCTCCTGTTTTTAAATCGTAATTTTGAATACCATTTAACCTAAGCACTACTATATCTCCTTTTACATCCAAATCAAATAAAAACTCTTTGGTAATTACTTTTCTTTCTGCTCTACCTACATAGTTTTGTTCCCAAACTATTTCTCCATTTTTCAAGTTAATTTTTGTGATTTGATTTTTAAACCCTGTGAATAATGCTCCCAATCCCCCTGGAACAAAGTTTACCGCAATTAAATGACCATCAATGTAAACATATTGACCAACAACTCCTTTAAATTTTTCAGTACTCCAGAGTTCTTCTCCTGTTCTAGCTTTAACAAAAACCATTTCTTTTTTTAGAGTAACTAAAAAACCTTCTTCTTCAGGCACATCTAAAAACAACTCTGCAAACGAAGTAGTTTCATTTTGACTTCCAGCAAAGACACTTCCAAAACTTTCTGACAATTGAAACCGCTCTGAAGACCAAAGTACCTCAGCAGATTTCATATCTATACAAACCACCTGATCTTTACCAATTTTCTTATCAAAAAAGATAAAGGCATTTGATTCCCACAATGGAATAATTTCATCTATTTTTCTAAGTTGAGGAGCAATGTCTTTAAATTTTTTTTCATAAATTACTTTTCCGCTTTTATTATCGAAAAGAGTAATTTCCTTGTCTGATGCAGCATAACTATATCCACGAGACTCACTACCAGTTCCGAAACTTTGAATTTGATGTCCTAATCTAGATTCCCAAACCGGGCTCATATCTTCTTGTGCAAAGGCGCAAACGCTCACAAACATAAACGCTGATAAAATATACTTTTTCATAATTATTGATTTAGTTTAAAATTGAAATTTATAATTGATTTTATATCTTTTTCCTTTTTGCATTTTAAAACCCAGTTTCATTTTCATTACTGCATCTTTTACCAAATTTTGAAATGCTAACGAACCGCCTTCTCTATCAACCACGAATACTGAGGCTACTTCTCCTCGTTCTCTTATAGTTACATCAAATTCATAAGCTCCTGTAATTTGATGTTTTTCTGCGAGCTTAAATAATTCTCCTTCTTTAAGTGAATATTCAAAATATTTTACTGCTGCCTCGGTAATCTCATCAGGATCGCTTAATGAAATGTTCTTTTGTGCAAATGACTGTTTGTTTAACCCGATCATTAACAACGCTATTATTACTATTGATTTTATTGTGGTTTCCATAATAAAGTTTGATTTCCGCTTACCATTAAAATATTACCATCGGGAAGAAAAACAAAGCTTGCTCTGTTATCTCCCATCATTTTCTTTTTAAAAGCATCACTCAATCGCTGACGCATATTAAATCGATAAAGTAACCTTCCATTTAGGTTGTTATAAACCCTTAATTCGGGAAAGCCATCTGTTGACATAACACCAAACAGAGCTCCGCTTTCATTTTCAGTAAAATCGGGTTCAAAAGTGGCTAAAGTCATGAAAGAAATTCTTGTTGGCTCTCCATCAGGCATTTGAATAGCATAAATATACCCTTGTCTTCCCGCTGATGCTGTTTGCATCTTAGCATGAGGAATAGAGTAGTTGTACAATAATTTTCCGTCTTTCGAAAATTGAAGTCGATAAACAATGTCGTACAATTCATTAACAGTTTTAATTTTTTGCAACGTTTTAGCATCATACAGGCTTATCATTTCTCTATATTTTAAAGCTGGTTTTATTGCTTTTTTGGCTTTTTTATCATTTCTAATGGTAGGTGCATTTTTTACTTGCTCTAAAGTAGGTCGGTGCGAAATGGCTATAGTTTTTTCATCAGGGCTAATAGCTACTGAATGAGTAGCATTGTTAACAGTAAAGCTATTGCGTTTTTTGCCCGAAGGTAGTTCGTGTAGAGAAACTTCATTTCCACTTAACACAATGTAAAACGATTCACTTTTTGCAATTTGAACTGCATGAGCTTTAGCTATTTTTTGTACAACTTCACCTGTTGCTGCATTAACAATTTCAAAAGCAAGTTCTCTTTTCTTGTTTGGAGCAAAATTTACTACAGAGGTTTGTTCTAACAATAAGTATGTTCCTTTAGAAGAATAATAAACCTTTGCTCCCGCAGACCAACCTCCTACTTCAAATTGTTTAATAATCTTATCGGTTTTCCAATCATATATAAACAGAGGGTGTCCTTGAGCTCCTGCAACTGCAACAGTTTTTCCATCGGGAGAAAGAGCCATGCCTGAACGATAAGTTTTATCGCCAGCCATATGGAAATCTTTATATTCTTCGTTAGTATTAGTTTGTGCTACAGACCAATTTATAAGTAAAGAAAATAAACTAAAAAATAAAATATGTTGCTTTAAAATCATTAATAGTTGTTTATCAGTTAATTTCTGACAACAAAAATGTGATTCTCTTGTACTTTTAACAATACGCTAAATGTCGTATATTCTGAATTTATTATTTGATATCGATTCTTAAGTAGAAGAATACTCGCTTAAAAATTTAGCAAAAGTTGTTTGATATTAAAAATTGATGAGTAATTTCGCAATCCTGTTCTTATGTATTGAATACTATGCCTGAGTGGCGGAATTGGTAGACGCGCACGACTCAAACTCGTGTTCTTCGGAGTGTGGGTTCGATTCCCACCTCAGGTACAAAAAAACCTCTGAATTATAATTCAGAGGTTTTTTTGTTATAACTCTTCTTTCAAGCTTAGTAAAAAAGCTTTTACACTTTCTAGTGATTTAATGACTTCGAGATTCTCTTTAGTAGATTCTTGAAAGGGTTGTGCTCCACTTTTAAGTTTGTTTTTGGCTCCTTCTAAAGTATATCCTTTCTCTTTTACTAAATGAAAAATAATATGAAAATTATCAATGTCTTTTTTGGTAAACAGTCGATTACCTTTTTTGTTTTTTTGAGGTTTGATAATATCAAACTCCTTCTCCCAAAAACGAATTAAGGATGTGTTGACATTAAACATGTTTGCCACTTCACCAATAGTATAAAATAATTTACCGTCAGTCATGTAGCAAAAATAAGCAACCCAACTAAATAATTTACTTGGGTTGCAAATATTTAGTTAACAATTGGCACAACTATCTCCTTCTGGTTTAACTCCCAATTTGGCAAGTATTTTATCCATTAAACACCATTGTGTAAATGAAGATTGTAACAAATTTACTCCTACAAATGCTGTAAACCACAACCAATTTATGTTTACATATACTGCTAATAGTATACTTATTAAAACGAATGTTCCGGCTATTCCTCTTACTATTCTGTTGATCATAATTTTAAATTTTAATTGATTAAATAAATTTTTCTATGGCAATAACTGCAGCTCTTATCGGATTAAAATTCTCAGTATTGGCATTAAAAGTTTGTACTTTTTCTAACAACTGATTTACTTTTTCCTCTTCGGAGAAAGAGAAAAACAATAAGGATTCATTTCCTCCTGGCTGGCTCGGAAACCAACTGTGAGCTGCAATTAGTGACGATATGTTTTTATATCCGTCAATTTCTGAGCTGCTGAAAGCTTCAATTCCTGATGCTTTAAAAAGCTTTAACACTTCTTGCTGATGTGCTGCTATGGCGGTTACTATTAGTAGTTTCATTTTTTCTAGTTTATAAGGTTAAAAGTTTATGTGTTTAGTTCTTCCAACTCACCCCTGATTAACTTCGTTAATCTTTCCCCTCTCTTTTTTAAGAGAGGGGTTAGGTAAGTTTATACGTTTAGTCCTTCATTAGTATCTGTTTCATCTGCTTCAGTTTTCTCTTCTGATGGATGATTTTTTCGTTCTATCATGTAATAAACCAATGGCACTACTAACAATGTTAACACCGTAGAAGCTATTGTTCCTCCCATTAGCGAGATAGCTAATCCTTGAAAAATAGGATCGAAAAGAATAACAAAAGCTCCGATAACTACTGTTCCTGCAGTAAGCAAAATCGGGGTTGTTCTAATAGCTCCGGCTTCAATAACTGCTTGCTTCAATGGTACTCCTTCTTCTATTCGTAAGTTAACAAAGTCTATTAGTAGTACAGAGTTCCGCACCATAATTCCCGCCAGGGCTATCATTCCGATAAAAGATGTTGCTGTAAAAAATGCTCCTAGCATCCAATGTCCTACTACAATTCCGACTAATGACAACGGTATAGCTACCATCATTACCAATGGTGCTTTAAAGTTTTGGAACCATCCTACAATTAAAATGTAGATAATGAAAATCACACCCATAAATGCCATCCCTAAATCTCTAAACACTTCCAAGGTAATTTGCCATTCTCCATCCCATTTTACGGTAAAATCATCTTCATTTTCGGGTTGATTCATGTACAACTCATTCAACACATAGCCTTTGGGTAAAGGAATTTGTTTTAGCTTTTCATCAATTCCTAAAATGGCATACACTGGGCTTTCTAAAGCTCCTGCCATGTCGGCCAATACATAAACCACTCTTTTTTGGTTTTTTCTAAAAATACTTTTGGGCTGAATTTCTTCATTAACTTTCACTAAATCTGCCAACGGAAAGGTTTGTCCCATTTGGTTAGCTATCTGAATTTGAAGAATATCGCTCACTGTAGATTTTTCTTTCTCATCAAGTGTTAACACAATCCCAACTGCTTTAGTAGCATTTTCATCATACAACCTAGAAATTTCTCTTTCGCTCATTACTGTATTTAATGTATGTGTAATTTGCTGAGTAGGAATTCCATACAACATGGCTTTTTCTTTATCTACTTCAAAACTAAATTTAGTTTGGTCATCTTCCACCATCCAATCTACATCTACTACATCTTGTGTGTTGTTTAAGATGTTCATTACTTCACTTGCCACTTTAATTTGTTGGTCGTATTCCGGTCCATAAATTTCAGCTACTATGGTAGAAAGTACTGGAGGTCCCGGTGGTACTTCCACCAATTTAACATTGGCTCCATATTTTTTAGCTATTTGCTGAATATCCGGACGAAGTAATTTAGCAATGTCATGACTTTGTTCGCTTCTTTCGGTTTTATCTGTTAAGTTTACTTGGATATCGGCATTATTACTTCCTCCACGTAAATCATAATGCCTTACCAATCCGTTAAAAGTAATGGGTGCTGAAGTTCCCACATAACCTTGATAGTTCACTACTTCATTTCTAGTAGCTAAATATTGCTCTATTTCTTGTGTTACTGCCAACGTTCTTTCTAAAGTGGTTCCTTCGGGCATATCAATTACCACCTGAAACTCATTTTTGTTATCGAAAGGCAACATTTTTACAGCTACCGATTTGGTAAAGAACATTGCCATAGAACCGAATAGTAAGAATACGGTTAATCCTAAAAACCAAAAACGTTTTTTTCTGTTTTCAATTAACGGACGCTCAAACCTATCGTACAATTTGTAAATAAAGGTGTCTTCCATTCTTTTAGGAGCTTTCTCTTCTTCCGTTCCTGTTCTTTTCTCTTTTTCTCGTAAAAAAATAAAACCCAAATACGGTGTAATGGTAAGTGCTACAAAAAGTGACAAAATCATGGCTATAGAAGCCCCAATAGGCATCGGACTCATATAAGGCCCCATTAATCCGCTAACAAAAGCCATTGGCAATACCGAAGCAATTACCGTAAAGGTGGCCAAAATGGTTGGGTTACCTACTTCATTTATCGCATAAATAGCAGCCTGACCAAAAGGTAAGCGTTTCATCTTAAAATGTCGGTGCATGTTTTCGGCAATAATGATGGAATCATCTACCACAATACCCGTTACAAATACTAATGCGAATAAGGTAATTCTATTTAAGGTATAATCTAATAAATAATAACTCAATAAAGTAAGTGCAAACGTAATAGGCACTGAAAGGAAAACTACCAATCCGCCTCTCCAACCCATTGCCAACATTACCACAATGGTTACTGCTACAATAGCTCCAATTAAGTGCAATAACAATTCCGATACTTTGTGTGAGGCTGTTTCTCCGTAGTTTCTAGTAACTTCTACTTTTACCTCATCTGGAATCAACGTTTTTTGTAAATGCTCTACTTTATCCAAAATCACATTAGAAATTTTCATGGCATCAGCACCTTTTCTTTTGGCAACAGAAATAGTTACCGCAGCATATTCCGATGGATGTGCTTCTTTTTTATCGGTAGCACCTCCATAACCAAAAGTTACATAAGCGTTAGGAATTTCTGGTCCGTCTGCTATAGTAGCAATTTGTTTTAAATACACCGGAAAATTGTTGTGCATACCAACTACTAACTGCTCTACATCCTGAACTGTTTTTAAGAAAGCTCCTGAAGAAACTAAAAACTCCGTATCGTTTTTATTAAATTTTCCTGAAGACATTTGTTGGTTAGCAACTTGAATTTGTTTAGTTACCGCTAAAAAATCCAAGCCTAACTCGGCCATTTTATCTTTATCCAATACTACACGCAATTGTCTGCTTCTTCCTCCTATTACTTTGGTGACGGAAACATCATTTACCTTTTCAATTTCATTGGTAAGTTCATTGGCTAATTGCTTTAAACGGAAATCATCGTAATTTTTGCTCCAAAGCGTTAATGCTAACATTGGAACATCGTCTATAGCTCTGGTTTTTATCAGCGGCATGGTTACTCCTTCTGGGAGTTTATCCATGTTTTTATTGATTTCGTTGTATAGTTTTACAATAGATCGTTCTATATCTTCACCAACAAAAAACTGCACGATAATCATTCCTTGTTCATTCATAGAAGTAGAATAAACATACTCCACACCTTTAATATTAGAAATAATTTTTTCTAAAGGTTGAGCTACTCGTGATTCTACTTCTTTTGGTGATGCTCCAGGGTAACCCACAAAGATATCTGCCATAGGCACATCAATTTGAGGCTCTTCCTCTCTTGGTATTAAAAACGAACTGTAAACACCTATTACCATGAATACAATCATGAGTAATACAGTAAGTTTCGATTGTATAAAAAGTTTGGCGATTTTGCCTGCTATTCCTTCTTTCATTGTCTTTGGTTTAATTAAAAAGTACTTTGTAATTAGTTAACTTAATGGATTATTTTACAGAAATTTTAGCTCCGTTAAATAACTTTCCTGAGTGTGCTACAATGTATTTTTCATCATTACTAACACCAGAAAGCACTTCTATATTTTCACCCACTTGTCTGCCTAATCTTACCCAACGAAGCACTGCGGTATTTTGCTGACTAACTACATACAAACCTTTTAAATCACCTTTTTTGATGATGGCATTTTTATCTACCATTAAAGCACTTAATTGATTATCGTTATTAGTGGTAAGTTTTAGTGTAGCAAACATTCCAGAATAAATTCCTTCTAAATTTTCTTCTAAGTTTACTCGTATTTGAAACTGTCCACCTGTATTGCTTGCAGATTTACTGATGGCTGCAATAGTGCCTTTTACTTCTTTGTTAATCGATTTAATTAGCACTTTTACTTCATTATCTGTTTTAATATTTGCGATTTCCGATTCAGGAACATTAGCAATTACTTCAAATTGATTCGGATTTTCTAACGCAATAAGCGGCATTCCCGGATTTGCCATGTCACCTTTTTTAATAAATTTATTGGTAATTACTCCGTCAAAAGGAGCTTTAAGATTGGCGTAATCAAACTGTGCATCTATCTCATTTTTCATTTGCTGAGCAGCGTTCAATTTCGATTTAGTCATTTCATACTGCATGGTCATATCGTCCATTTCTTTTTGCGAAACACTTTTTTGCTCAAATAATGTTTTAAAACGGTTGTAGTTAGTTTCAACGTTTTTTAATGCTGCCGAAGCTTCACTAATATTCGCTTCTACTTGTGCTTTTTTAGCTCTTAAATCTTCGTTAGTGATGGAAAGCAATAGTTGGCCTTTACTTACCTTTTCACCAATATTTACATGAATTTCATCTACAAATCCCATCTGACGAGTACTTAAGGTAGCATTATTTACCGCTTCCACTTTTCCGCTAACTGTTAAACTATTACCCGTTTGTAATACAGGTGTTGCTACTTGAACCGCTACGCCTTTTTCGGCAATGGTTGTTTCTTCTTTTTCTGCACCACAACTGCTAATGAATGCGATGGATGCTAATGCTATAGATAAGGTGTATATTCTTTTTTTCATTGTATGTTGGTTTTTTATATATGGTTTTATTTTAGACTGATTTTATTTAGTTAAAAACTTGAGATAAGCTTGCGTTAAATTGTATTGAAAAATACTTTGATAGTAAGCCAATTGCTTTTCAGCAAACTGCGTTTCTGCCATTAGCAAATCGGAAGTTTTTTCTAACCCTTGGTTAAATCGGTTGGTTTTTATTCTCAACACTTCTTCGGCTTGCTCCATTGATTTTTTGGCTAATTCCATTTGGTTTTGTGCATCAATTAATGAACGATTCATTTGATTGATTTCTACCTGACTTTTAGCTAAATACTGTTCATACTCCAATTTTGATTGCTGGTATTGAGCAGCATTTTTTTGCCATTTCCCTACATTTTTTCCTCCTTGAAACAAATCCCATTTAAGTTGAGCTCCCACAAAATAACTATTGGCATTTGTTCCAAATACTTGATCGTCAAACAATTCATAATTTCCAAAAGCATTTAACCTGGGTACAAAAGCCATTTTAGAAGCGTTGCTCATTTTTTTGTAGGCATTGGTAGACAGTTCCATGGCTTTAATGTCCGAACGATTTTTAAGAGCATCAGCAGAAGTATTAGTTGGAGCTAACTCAAGAGTTGCTTCCAATTCATCGGCAGGCTCAATAATGTTGTCTGAGTTGGTTCCCATTAAGTAATGAATAAAGTCTGAGGTGTTTTTTACTGCACTTTTTGCCTGTGCTAACTGATTTTCAATTTCGTTTACACGGATTTCAACTAACAACAAATCACTTTCTTGAATGATTTGCTGCTCGTAAAAGCTGGTCACTACTTTTTTGGTTTCTTGGGCAGTTGCATTAGCTTTTTCTAACACTTTTACTGCCTCGTTAGCCACTTGTAGTTGCATATAAGCTTTTTGTACTTCAATTAACAAAGCATCTTGTTTAAAAGCATTTTGCAATTCAATTGCCTCCATTTTACTTTTAGCTGCCTGACGATAATACATACCATCTACATTAATTAATGGCTGCTCCACCTGAAAAGTAGTGGTGTAGTTTTCAATAGCATCAGGATTATTAAGGTTGTTGATGTCGAAATCTTGCATGGTAAAATTCCCTTGATTTAATTTTGCACCAAAAGCATAAACAGGATTATTAGTTTTAAATCCGGTATGCGAAATGCTTAAATTGGGCAACAACACCGAGTTGGTTTGTCGGTATTCAGCTCGGGCTTCAATAAATTGTTGTTGGGTAATTTTTAATTGATGGTTGTTTTCTATCACCTTGGCTTCAATTTCTTTTAAAGAAATTTTTTGAGTGCTTTGTGCTACCAATGTAGTACTTGCCAACAAACCAACTAAGGTAAATGCTACTATTTTTTTTCTCTTCATGTGTCTAAGTAATTTTTTTGTTGGTGCAAAAGTACCTTGCCTCCAACCCTAAAGTCAGCTACTTTTGTTACATAAGGAAAATTAGATGTGAAATGAGAAGGAATTATTATATTTGGGGAGAGTTTAATAAAGTGAAATGAAGAGTTTTTTATTGATATTAATTTTGATATCCAATTTTGTATTTGGACAAACTAATTGTTACTTAAAACTAGTAGATTCTTATTCATTGAACAATGTCCAACTGGACAATTCTATTAAAATAAATAATACAGATTTTTCTATAGACACAATTAATGATATAGTTCTAATTGAAAAAATTAGGGGGAATAACTTGGAAATTTTAATTGATAATTATAACTTATATACTGAAAAGATAAAATTTAAAAACTGCAAGAATGACACAGTAGTTAGACAATTAGTGCCAAATGATTCTATCATAAAAACTCGATTTAGTGAAATATGGGATACTAATAATGTTGTAACAGATACATTATTCTTTAATAATTTAAAAGAGTTAAAAATTCATATTTTTTCATACCTCAATTACTTAACTGAGATAAGTAAATACTGTGATAACGGTTTATGCGACTATTCAAACACTTATAAATACCAACTTGAGTTTGAAGTAAAAAATTCAGTCTATGTAATTAGTAAAATTGAAAAACAACAACCAAGTGTTTATAAATGTGGTGAGCTTGAAAAATATTTAAACATATTCCCCAACATTTTTCCAAAATTTTTGTTGAAAGGAAAGAAAGAAAAAATTAGTATCTCTTTTACAATGAAACTTTAAAGAATTAACTCTTAATTCAAGTCCAATTCTTTTTCCATCATTTTTTTGAAGGCTTCTCTATCTTTTATTCGTTGTACTTTAACGTTTTCCATGGCTTTTTTAATCAGCACTTCTCTATCGTCAGTATCAACAATTTTACCCGGTTTTTCAATTTTCATATCTTGGGTAATGCCAATTTCTTCTAGAATTTCATCAACAAAAGATATTTTATCTAAGCCAAAATAAATTCGAATTAGTTCTTTGTGTTTATTAGCTATAAGCAAATCTTGAATACGTAATTCTTTTATATCTTGGTAACCAAAACCTAATTTAGATTTTTTGGTTAAAATTCTAAGATTAACGCTATAACTTCCTTTAAATTTATCACTTAAATCCACAACACAAAAATTTTAATTAGTTAGAAAAAATTAATACGACTGCTGCATCATCTCAGACCATGGAAGGACTGATGTAAATACAAAGCCAAAAAATGCAATATAAGCAAGTATTAATAAGAAGAACAAGCCTGACAATGACAAGCCAATAATTCCACAAACTTTTCCTGCTTTTACATTGTTATAAGAACCTATGGTATAATTTTGAGGCGAACTCTTATATAATTTATTAGCTTTTGAAGCCAATACCACAGATAGAATACCGAAAACTAACCCTAAAAACCCGTAACAAAAGCAAAACACTATTGATAAAATTCCAAAAACCAATACTAAAGTAGCATTTGGTAGTTCTTGCTGGATATTAGGTTGATGAGTAGTTTCCATGGGGCAAAGGTATTAAAAAAAGCTTGATTATTGAGTTTACTTACTGATAAGTTACTTAAACCTTTTCTTTAATCAGTAAAAAATAAATAATTGCTATCCCTACCAACACACTTATAAGTATATTAGCAATAGCCCACATTACATTTCCTTGTTTTAAAAGTGCTACTGTTTCATAACTAAAAGTAGAAAAAGTACTAAATCCGCCACAAAAACCCGTAATGATAACCAGCTTTGCTAACGAGTTATCAGAAAATTTACCATTGAAATATACTAAGGTAAGTGCTAAGATGACACAACTTAGAATATTGGAAATAAATGTTCCCAAAGGAAAGTTGGTTGCTACCATGCTAAGTGTTGCTTTAGAAATTCCATAGCGACAAAGCGTACCCAACCCTCCAGCAAGAAATAAAAGTCCGATTTGTACCATTATATATCCATTTTTAAGTTTAGTTTGGTATTCAATTTTTTTAGCGAAAAAGCAACAAGTAACCCTATTACAATTCCTAATATTCCTCCGACAGCAATATCAGCAGGATAATGAACTCCCAAATAAATTCTGCTGTAAGAAACTACTGCTGCCCATATAAGCATCCATAGTAACATTTTTGGAAAGTGTTTTTTTAAAATAATACCTAAATAAGTGGCTAAAGCAAAAGTATTGGCAGCATGTGATGATACAAAGCCATACTTTCCGCCACATCCATCTACTAAATGTACTAAATGAGAAATATCTAGATTATGGCACGGTCTGTATCGCATAAAAACATCTTTAAACCAATAAACAGATATTTTATCACTTAAAAATATTAACGCAACTACAGCTAAAGTAAAATAAATTATTCTCCATTTAAGCTTTAAAATAGCAATAACAAACAGCAAAGCATAGAGCGGTATCCAAAAAAATTTGCCGGAAAAATATTCAAAAACCACATCAAAAAAAGGAGAATGTATTCCATTAAGGAACAGGAATAATTGGGTGTCTATATCTTTTAGAAATTCTATGATAACAATACTTTTAGCTGCTAAATTAATGAAATTGTTTAGAAGGGTGAAATACATAAAATTATGTTCCCACAACTAAAATTATTTAAAATGATTTCCTAAGTTTTAAAAACAAAATACTCAACAAAAACAAAAAAACCCCTCCACCAATAAATGAGCTAAATACTAACAGACTTTTATGATAAAGAGGTAGTTCACCCAAGTTTAAATAGTACATCCCGCCTTGTAAAAACAAATAAAATTCACTTAACACAAATCCTAAAATAAATAAGCCTAAGCCAATTCGGGCAATCCATTTGTTGTGGTTAAAAACGCCTTCTAACGACAGAAAAAGCAGTAAAGCACCACTTATCACCCCAAGCATAAGCAAGTGGATAAAACCAATCACTAAGTTTCTTATTTGTATGGAAGCTTCATTTACTTCTGGTACTACCGAAAATGATTGAAATAGTACTTTTACAATGATTGAAATTATGATAAAATATACCAAGGTTTTAATGTAAAATGTAGCAGATGATAAAAAAGTGCTTAACGTTTTTTTTAGAGCAACAATAAGATGATAAAACCCTATTAGTTGAAAAATAACACCCAAACTGTTTATGATATTTAATGTTGGTAGCTTAACAAACCAACTTATAGGTAAAGCTAATGTAAAAACTACCGATAAAATTAACCAGCCCAAAGCTTTCTTTAATTGGGTATTTTTTTCGGTTGGATGATTAGTTAGGTATTTAATAAATAAACCTATCACACCAAAAATAAACCAGCCATTAAACTGAAAATGCAAAAAAGTTTGAATAGCAATATTATAAGCATCAGAGTTTTTTCCAAATAGCACAATGGAAATAGGCAGACACCAAATGCCAATAGTAGAAATAACCATAAACCATAGTGCAGCACGAATAAATTGTTTATCGATGGTAGTAAATGGTTTTAGGTCTTTTAAAATCAGTTTTACAAAAAAGTAGGAAGCAAAAATATGTAAGGATGAAAATATTATTGAAAAAGCAGCATACCCTTGAAAAGGAAAACTAAATAACATGCCGATTACAGCAAATTGAGTAATAAAAAATAAATAATGATAAATTTTCCTGATGTTGGGTAAAAAGCGGTAAACAATAAAGCTATACAACATTAAATAAAGCCATCCCAGCATGGCAATATGCGAATGAGCGTGAGTTAAAAACCTAAAATTAAAATTGATTTCGCCAATAAAAGCATAGCGTAAAACTAAGCCTAGCATAGTTGCAATTAAAAAATTAATTAAACAGGTTATGACCCAAGATTTAGGCATTGTTTTAGAAAATAAAAAAGCAGATAAACGCACTTTTTAAGAACGTGTTATCTGCTTTTATAAATGAGTAGCTAGTTATTTTTCAGAAACTATTGAAGCCCCAAAATATTCTCTGTTCATACGAGCAATAAACTCCAACGAGATACCTTTTGGACATTCTACTTCGCAAGCTCCGGTATTGGTACAGTTTCCAAATCCTTCTTTATCCATTTGTTCTACCATGTTTAACACACGCTCTTTTCTTTCTACTTGTCCTTGTGGAAGGTAAGAGTACTGAGAAACCTTTGCCGCAACAAACAGCATTGCTGATGAGTTTTTACAAGTTGCTACACAAGCTCCACAACCTATACAAGTTGCAGCATCCATAGCTTTATCAGCATCCGGTTTAGGAATTGGCAACGCATTGGCATCTTGTGTATTTCCTGAAGTATTTACAGAAATAAAACCTCCTGCATGTTGAATTCTATCAAAAGAACCTCTATCAACAACTAAATCTTTTATTACAGGGAAAGCTTTAGAACGAAATGGTTCAATGTAAATAGTATCTCCATCTTTAAACATTCTCATGTGTAGTTGGCATGTGGTTACACCTCTATCCGGACCATGAGCTTCACCATTAATGTATAAAGAACACATACCACAAATTCCTTCTCTACAATCGTGATCGAATGCAACTGGCTCTTTACCTTCGTTTACTAAGTTTTCGTTTAACACATCCAACATTTCTAAAAATGAAGAATGTTCTGAGATATTTTTAATGGGATATGTTTCCATTTTTCCCTCAGACTTTGCGTCTTTCTGACGCCATATTTTTAGTGTTAAATCCATTGGTTTCCAATTTTAAAATTGAACAATTTACTAATTAACAAATTGTTACATTGATTACTTATAGCTTCTTTGTTTTAATTCAATATCATTAAAAGTCAACTCCTCTTTATGAAGCACAGCTTCTCTTGGATTTCCTGTATATTCCCAAGCAGCAACATATTTAAAGTTAACATCATCTCTTTTAGCTTCACCTTCTTGTTCGCCATCCATTTCAACAGACTCTTCTCTAAAATGACCGCCACATGATTCATTTCTGTGTAATGCATCAACAGCAAACAATTCTCCTAATTCTAAGAAATCAGCAACTCTACCGGCTTTTTCTAATTCAGGATTAAGCTCATTCATTTCACCGGGAACAAAAACATCTTTCCAAAATTCTTCTCTAATTTGAGCAATTTCGTCCATTGCTTTTTTAAGCCCCGCTTCATTTCTTGCCATCCCTACATAATCCCACATTATTTTTCCTAATTTTTTATGGAAATAATCTACCGACTTAGTTCCTTTATTATTGATAAGCTTCTCTAATCTTTCTGTCACTTCTTTTTCAGCAGCTTCAAATTCGGGTAAATTGGTAGGTATTTTTCCTGTTCTAATTTCGTTAGAAAGATAATCTCCAATAGTATAAGGCAATACAAAATAACCATCAGCTAATCCTTGCATTAATGCAGAAGCTCCTAATCGGTTAGCTCCATGGTCAGAGAAATTAGCTTCTCCGGCAGCATAGCATCCTGGAATGGTAGTCATTAAGTTATAATCAACCCAAATTCCTCCCATGGTATAATGTACCGCTGGGTAAATCATCATTGGAGTTTTATATGGATTTTCATCTACAATTTTCTCATACATTTGGAATAAGTTACCATATTTTGCTTCAATAACCTCTTCTCCTAATTGAGTAATTTTTTCTGCAGTTGGATTTTCAAGTCCTAACATATTGGCTTTTTCTCTACCATAACGCTGAATAGCAGTTGAGAAATCTAAATAAACAGCCTCACCAGTTGCATTAACTCCATAACCGGCATCACATCTTTCTTTAGCAGCTCTAGAAGCGACATCTCTAGGAACTAAGTTTCCATAAGCAGGATACCTTCTTTCCAAGTAATAATCTCTGTCTTCTTCTTTTATCTGAGTAGGTTTTAGTTTCTTCTCTCTAATCGCTTTAACATCCTCCATCTTCTTTGGCACCCAAATTCTACCGTCATTTCTTAATGACTCAGACATCAACGTAAGTTTAGATTGATATTCTCCCGAACGTGGAATACATGTTGGGTGAATTTGAGTATAACATGGATTGGCAAAGAAGGCTCCTTTTTTGTGAACTTTCCATGCGGCACTAACATTAGAACCCATAGCGTTGGTAGATAAAAAGAATACGTTTCCGTAACCACCACTAGCAATAACTACTGCGTGTGCCGAATGTCTTTCTACCTCACCTGTAACTAAGTTTCTGGCAATAATTCCTCTTGCTTTTCCGTCAACCAGCACTAAATCTAGCATTTCATGACGGTTATACATTTTAATTTTTCCTTTACCAATTTGGCGGTTCATAGCCGAATAAGCTCCTAACAATAATTGTTGCCCGGTTTGTCCTTTAGCATAAAAAGTTCTTGAAACTAATACACCACCAAACGAACGGTTGTCTAACAATCCGCCATATTCTCTTGCAAAAGGAACTCCTTGAGCCACACACTGATCTATAATATTGGCAGAAACTTCAGCTAAACGGTAAACATTTGCTTCTCTAGCTCTGTAATCACCACCTTTAACCGTATCATAGAATAATCGGTAAGTAGAATCGCCATCATTTTGGTAATTCTTAGCTGCATTTATACCACCTTGAGCAGCAATAGAGTGTGCTCTTCTTGGCGAATCTTGATAACAAAAAGCTTTTACATTATAACCCATTTCCGCTAAGGATGCAGCAGCAGAACCTCCTGCTAATCCTGTTCCAACAACAATAATATCTATATTTCTTTTGTTAGCAGGGTTAACTAAATCGATGTGGTTTTTATAATTTGTCCATTTATCTTTTAATGGACCTTCAGGTATTTTAGCATCTAATTTTGACATACTTAAAATAGATTAATGCGAGTGATTGATAAAATGAAAAATTGCAATAAATATAAATCCTAATGGGATAATGATGGCATACAGTGTCCCTAATTTTTTAATGATAGGCGTATATTTTCTGTGGTTAAAACCCACTGATTGAAATGCTGACTGAAAACCATGCAATAAGTGCAAGGCTAAGAAAACGAAAGCCAACACATAAATTCCTACTCTAACTGGGTCTGCAAATTTATGAACTAGGTGTTCGTAATATTTTGTAGGGTTGTCCCAAATACCATCAATAAACTTGTCTTTAATTTCGGGAATCCAAAAATCATAAAAATGTAAGCCTAAAAACAACATTATCATTATTCCTGTAATAATCATGTTTCTGCTCATCCAGTTGGCATTCTCTCCCGGTTTGTTCATAGCATACTTTACAGGTCTTGCTTTTTTGTTTTGTAAATCAAGGTAAATGCCCATTCCTAAGTGGAATAAAACTCCAAAAAGAAGTACAGGTTGAAGGATATATTGAATAAGTGGGTTGGTACCCATAAAATGAGATGTCTCATTAAAAGCATCAGCACTAAGCACTGATAAAAAGTTGATTACAAAATGTTGTAGAAGAAAAAATAATAAGAAAAAACCCGATAAGGCCATTAAAATTTTCCTTCCTACTGAAGATGTTGAGAATCCTTTACTCATGGTATGAACGATTTATAAATTTTCGACAAATGTAGGACTATTCTGCAAAAATCAAATTTTATAATAGCAAAAAATCAAATAAAATTACAACTAGAATTATACTCCAAAAACAGTTTTTGAATTGGCAGTGGTTATTTTAGCTACCTCTTCTATACTAACTTGTTTTAAGTCAGCTATTTTTGTGGCAATTTCAATAATGTAAGCACTTTCGTTACGTTTCCCTCTGTAAGGAACGGGAGCTAAATAAGGGGCATCGGTTTCTAAAACCAAATGCTCTAACTCGAGTTGCTCCACTACTTTATCTAACCCAGCATTTTTAAAAGTAACCACTCCGCCTATGCCTAATTTAAAGCCTCCATAGTTGATAATTTTTTGTGCTTGCTCTAAATTTCCTGTAAAGCAATGGAAAATGCCACACATGTTTTCGTCATTTTCTTCATCTAAAATTTCAAAAATTTCATCAAAAGCATCTCGGCAATGAATTACAAAAGGCAAATTATTAGCTTTAGCCAATCTGATTTGATGACGAAAAGCGATTTGTTGTTCTTTAAAAAAAGTTTTGTCCCAATATAAATCAATACCAATTTCACCAATGGCAACAACTTTGTGTTCAGACAACATTTTTTCTACGTGCTCCAATTCTTGTTGGTAATCAGCTTTTACCGAACAAGGGTGTAAACCCGTCATGGGAAACATATTGTCAGGATATTTTTTTGCTAACGCTAGCAAAGCAGTCGTATAGCCACTATCAATGTTGGGTAAAAAAAATCGGGAAACCCCTAAATTAATGGCTTTTTGCACTACTTCATCAATATCCTCTTTAAATTGCTCGGAATATAAATGGGTGTGTGTATCGGTTAAAATCATACTGCAAAAATAAGGCTTATGGGTTTATTTTAGACGAAATCAATAAAATTATAAATAGAGTAACGGTTCGGCTAAAAAGCTTATAAACGGTTTGGTTAGCCTATGATTTTTATGCATTGTTATGCACTTTTATTTGGTATTTTTGTATTTTTATATCTTGAAATAATAATATTTCCATAATATATAGTAATCTCTGACACATGACCAATTATAGATAATATTATTGGAAAATTTTTAAATTGGCTGTCATTTAATATATCTAACTTAATAGGTACGTCTTCATCAAAATGACCATAACTTCTTGTGTTTGCCCCTTCAATAATTAAATCCTTTAAGATAAATGGAGTATCATCTCTTTCAATTATAAGGTTACTACTTAACCATTCTTGAAAATCCATAATTACTTGCGAGGGGAATTGTTTTGTTAGAGAAGCGTGGTTGTAGGTTAATAGTAAATGATGGTTATTATTATTAAATGGATGGTCATTTGGAAAGGCATAAATCGGAAGAGATAGACTCAGTTTACCAGCTAATCTATATAACAAAGGATTGTAGTTAGATTTTTTACCGTTTGTCCAAAACAACAAGGAACGAAGTATCGGGAAGATTGATTGCAAACTATTACTATCAATTAATTCTCTGCTTTGAAGGATTTGATTTAAATCCTTAATGGCAGTTGATAAGCTGGTAATTTCCTCTTCAATGGATACAAGCCTTCTTCCTTTTTTTGGTTCTTTCTTTTTGTTTAGAAATTTATCCTTTCTCCATTCAGTCCACTTTTTGCATCCTTCTTTAACCATAGTAGAATCCAATGAAGGTAGTGGGATATTCAGTTCTGGTTTACTATCAATAATAAATATAGACTTGTCGTTGGAATTTTTCAACTCTTCTCCATTAATGAGTACTTTAAAAATTGTGTCTTCCCAACAAATTGATATTATTGCTCTTTTTGCATTAGAAAATTCGATTACCTGACTTGTATAAGTCATTGTAGTTTGATGAGAAATTATCTTGATATGAATATTTCCTTCATTGCAAAATGTAAGTATTAAAACAAGATCTTTTTGTTTGTGGACAAATTTATCGTGTTCTTGATTTGATTTAACTGGCCAACATTCTGGGAATTTAATTAAGGATGTATATACTTGTTTCATCATAATAATTGTGCCTAACTTATATATACCTTTAGTATACATGTCTAACTAATTTTGGCTAGATATATACATCTTTTGGTTATCTATATTTTTCCCAAATATAAAAAAAATAGTTTATAAATCATCAAAGGTTTTTTATCCGTGTAAATCCGTATCATCGGTGTTATCTGCGTTCTATCAAACAGATTCTCGATAATTTTTCCGTTGCACTACAAAATTTCGAGAATGACGCTTGTAGCGGGCTTTTTATAGCTTTTTAACATCATTTTCAGCAGGTAAACAGAAAAATGCTTAAATTTGCAATGAGTTTTTTTCTCATGCAAAAAGTGGCAAAACATATCACCGGATTTTTAATGGCATTGGTAATTCTTACTGCTTCATTGCAAGTAAGTATTTCCAAAATGACTTGTTATGTTGCTGGAGAAACACAGTATAGTGTTAATGAATTTGAAGAATGCACGCCAAAATCTACAAATGGTATTAGTAAAAAATGTTGCGACTTTGATAAAATCACTTTCGATTACAATGTAAACTCAACCGTTAATGTTTACGATATTAAATTATCTAAAATTGCTTCACTAATTTTTGAGGAACTTCCTCAAATAGTTAAAATTTCTATCTTAAATAAACCTTTCCTTAATTACTTTCATAACCTGCCGCCACCACTAAGTGGAATAGATTTATTAAAATCTATTCAGGTATTTAGATTATAGGTCGATTACACTATTACTGCTAAACTTAGCAGTACAAATCGTTAGTGTGTAATTACTTAATAATCTAATTTTATGAAAAAATATATAATAATCATTGTTTGCATGTTGCTTTTCGCTGTTGTTGGTTTTTCTCAAAACCTAACAGGAAATGTATTTGAAATGCACAATGGAGAACACAAAATGCCCATACCGGGAGCTAATGTGTATTGGCTAAATGCCGATAAAGGAACGGTTACCCAAGCGGATGGAACTTTTGAAATAGCAGTTCCGGATACCTATCCTGCTACTTTGGTAGTTAGTTTTGTGGGTTACCAATCCGACAGTACAACCTTAAAAAGTATGCCTAATAAACCTTTACAAATTGAACTCAAAAGCAATGTAGATTTAAAGGAATTTGAAGTGGTTGAAAAAGAAGCCACCACAAAAATTGACATTGTAAATCCTTTATTGGTAGAAAAATTAAATAAAAAAGAGTTTGAAAAAGCGGCTTGTTGTAATATTTCTGAAAGTTTTGAAACCAACGCAACAGTTGATGTAAACTTTACGGATGCTGTTTCCGGGACTAAAAAAATTCAAATGTTAGGGTTGGATGGTATTTATACTCAAATTCAGGCAGAAAACTTACCGTTAATCAGAGGACTTTCGGCTGCTTATGGATTAACTTTTGTACCCGGAACTTGGGCAGAATCAATTCAAATTATTAAAGGAGCAGGTTCGGTAGTTAATGGTTACGAATCTATTACAGGTCAGATTAATATTGAAATGCTTAAGCCTGATGATAGTGAAAACTTATTTGTAAATGTTTACGGAAACGAAAAAGGTAGAGTAGAATTAAATATTCATGGAGCTCAAAAATTAAATGAAAAATGGAGTACGATGTCGCTTGCTCATGTTAGTAATCAGTCGATAGAGTGGGATATGAATGATGATAGTTTTTTGGATATGCCGATAAAAACGCAATATAACTTTTTTAACAGATGGAAATATCGTGGTAAAAAATTTATGTCTCAATTTGGTTTCAGAGGGGTTTATGATGAGTTAGAAGCAGGTCAAAACCGAATTACGAATGAAAATAGGCTGTTTAAAATTGGTGTAACCACTAAACAATTTGAAGTGTTCAATAAAAATGGATTTCTCTTTCCTGAAAAGAAATACAAGAGTATAGGCATTATTCAGAATTTTAAATACCACAGTCACCAATCGAATTATGGCGATAAAAAATTTAATGCTGAACAAACAAGTTGGTATTTCAATTCTATTTATCAAACCATTATAGGCAATACGAATAACACTATTAAGTTTGGTGGAAGTATGCAGTACGACCTGTATGATAAAAACTATAACGATTCACTTTTTGGTAGAGAAGAAGTGGTTCCGGGAGCTTTTGCAGAATATACTTATACCGGAAATAAAAGTGCATTGGTATTGGGGGCAAGAGGAGATTACCACAATATGTATGGAGCTTTTTTTACACCAAGATTACATTATAAATACAATTTTACACAGCTTTCGGCATGGAGATTTTCTGTGGGAAGAGGCTTTAGAACAGCTAATCCGTTTATTGAAAGTGCTAGTGTTATGGCAAGTTCAAGAAATGTGGTAACTGAAGAATTAAATCCTGAAATAGCTTGGAATTATGGAACGAGTTTAACTCATAATTTTGAGTTGTTTAAAAAAGAAATGACTTTTAGCACAGATTATTATTATACCGATTTTGAAAATCAGGTAGTGATTGATATGGAAAACCCCAACGAAGTAGTGTTTTATAATTTGGATGGAAAATCGTTTTCTCATAGTTTACAAGTGGAACTTCATGTTAGAATTACTGAACAGCTGGAGTTAAGAACTGCGTATAAGTTTTACGATATTCAAACCGATTATAAAAGTGGACGAAAAACAAAACCACTAGTGCCAACCAACAGAGCGTTTATGAATATTGCTTATGCTACTAATTTCGATAAATGGAAGTTTGATCTTACGGGACAATGGTTTGGAACAAGTAGGTTACCAAGTACTGAAACTAATCCGGCAGACTATCAAATTCCGTCAAGGTCGTTATCTTATTTTATGTTTAATGGGCAAGTAACCCGAGCATTTAAGCATTTTGAAGTGTATGTTGGATTAGAAAACTTGACTAATTTTACGCAAGACAATCCTATTATTGCGGCTAATGATCCTTTTGGCTCTAATTTTGATGCCTCTTTAATATGGGGGTCTATAAATGGTAGAATTACCTATGCGGGAATCAGATATAAATTCAATAAACTATAAAAATTAAATCTTATGAAAAATTTATTTGTACTACTATTAGTAAGTGTTTTTAGCCTTTCTGTAAATGATGTGAAGGCACAAGACAATAAAAAAACAGCAACGATAAAAATTAAAACATCAGCTCAGTGCGGTATGTGTAAGGAGCGATTGGAAAAAGCTTTTGCTTATGAAAAAGGAGTAAAAAAATCGGAACTAGATGTTGAAACAGCTGTGTTTACTGTAGAATATAATCCAAAGAAAACCACTCCAGAAAAGCTAAAAGAAGCAGTAACCAAAGTAGGTTATGATGCAGACGAGCTTCCAGCAAACGAAAAAGCTTATGAGCAACTTCCTGCTTGTTGTCAAAAAGGCGGACATAAATAGGAATAATATTTTTGTTATTTTTATAACGCGAAACCTATAAAAAGTTACCCATGAAAAGTATTTTGATAATTATTTTGCTGTTATGTACAACTTTAGGATTTGCTCAAAAAAAGCAATCGTTAGAAACTATTGAACCGCAAACTGCTTATGAGAATATACATGTCGAACCAGTCTATGAAAATGAACATGCTTCTTATTATCTTATTTGGATAAAGCAAAGTGTAAAATCGCACAAACATTTGGAGCATACCGAAAGTATTACTGTTATTGATGGAGTAGGAATAATGACAATTGGCGAACAGCAATTTGAAATTAAGAAAGGTGATTTTTTCATTATCCCTAAAGATACGTTTCACTCGCTAAAAGTAACCTCAAAAGTTCCTGTAAAAGTGCTTTCTGTACAAATGCCTAAGTTTAATAAAGCAGATAGGATTTTTGAGGAAAAATAAACTATTAATCTTACTACGCTTACCTAATAAGTGTAACTAGTCCTCTGTAAGCAAATTCCTTTCCTGGAGCAGATTTAAATTTGATGGAATACACATAGCTACCAACAGCTTGAAACTCTCCTTTATTGTTAAATGCACCGTTCCAACCTTCGTTGATATCATTGGTTTCAAAAACTTTTTGTCCCCACCTATCAAAAATTATCATCTCATAAGAAAGCGGATCAGCAAAAGTTAACACAGGCTTAAAAACAGGATTAAAAGTGCTCAAGGGATCAAAAGCATTGGGAATATAAATTAAAGGCACATGTTCTACACAAGCTTCATTAGATGAACTTCTGGCTGGAGGCAAAGCACTAGGGTGAGCTGCCCCTCCTTCTACTCCCACAATTTTATAACAAAATTCTCCATCACCTTCTAAAGTATTAGAAACATCATCTATATAGGTATTTTCTCCAATCAATGCTGGAACAGTTGCCAACGGAGCAGTTTCCCAAATTCCACCAATAGATCTGTAAATTTCATAAGCAGTAACATTACCTAACCAACCTTCATAAGCCGACCAAGTAAGTGTGTTAGTTAACTCTAATTTATCATTATAAGCTTCTAAAAAAATGGTTTTACCTATATTAGATATAATTTTTGTCTGATTACAAAGATTAACCATTTCTATTTGATAGTAATAAGATGTCTCTTCTGCATCAACATCATAATCGTTAAAAACAATAAACGGATTCATTCCTTTAAAAGCTGGAACTGAACCTACCGTAACAAAAGCATCTATTACTTTTTGTTTTCTTTGGACGTTATACACTTTGGCATCTGCAAAAGTATCAACATAAAACTGCACATCAATTTGTGTAGGAGCTTCAACGGTTGCAGTGTATAGGTATAAAAAATTAGGATCTTTAAGGAAAAAATTGGCATTTATATCTACAACATTAGTAGATGAAGAAAATGGTCCTGCTCCATTATTTTCTATTGCTCTAATATAAAACTGATAATTAGAACCTTGCACTACCCCTGTGTAAGTTATATTGTTATTGTTGGTTGTTCCCGCAGAAATAAATGGGGCTGCATCTTGACTCACAAAAAGTTCATAAAGCACATTTGTTCCCGAGGTAAAATCATCATATGCATTCCAAGTAAAATTAATGGAGGCTGCACAAATGTTTATGTTGTATTCCAACAACATAGTATTATGATAGTTATCTCCATTAATAGAAGCGTTCCCGCAATTATCCTTTACTCTAACACCATATTCTCTAACTTCTGAATCAAAAAAATTATTAGCACTACCCGCAGGAAGAGTGTAACAAGTTGAGCCTCCAGCAGGCACAGTGGCTATGGTTAAATCTGCCAAGGTAACTGGGTCGAACATAATAATATCATATTCTAAAATATCTGGGACAGTACTTGCTTGCCAACAAATAATAATATTACCATTAGGTAAAACGGAAACAGAATCTACCACCACCGTTGGCAATGGCGGAGAACCCGGCACACACTGCGCCTTAAACTCTAAAAAAGAGCTTAATAATAGTATTATGAAAATGATTTTTTTTAACATCTTAAGGTGTTCAAACGAATAATAATTAACCCTAAAATTAATTACTAAAGGCTTTACTAAACTTCAACTCTCCTTTTTGGATTTTATTGTATCTATCCGTAAGTAAAGCCATCATTGCACTAAACGACTGAATAGCTTGTTGCGTTGCCTCCGAAATTTTTTCTTGCTTAAGCTTTAGCACTAAAAATCCGTATAATCCAACCATACAAGCTTGTACTTCATTATTTATTTGCTTATCTGTTTTTTGGATAAATTCGGTTATGTTGGTTTTGGTTTTTAGGTATTGCTCTTGGTAATCTTTATCCTGAATGGTAGTTAACAGAGAGTTATGCAGGTTATTAAGTTCCTCTAATCTGGTATTGACTTCTGCCAAGTGACCTTTTTCGGCTATGCCTTGTTTAAGCATGTTTTTAATAATGTTTTCATACCATAGTTTAATTTCAGCTTTCATTTCTGGTGTAGCATCAAACTTATCGATTATTACATCATAAATTTTATCAATATCAAACTCATTAAACCTTACTAAGTCTTCTATTTGCCACATATACAAGATGTATTCGGCTAAATTGTTTTTTTCTTTTTCTTTGGCTATTAACATAAATTGTACTAATTATTAATTGGGAATATTTGGATTATGGTTTTACTTTAGGGGCTTTATCTTCGTTGTATTTTTTATTTAATCCTTTTACTATATCATTGGTAATATCAATATCTTTATTAAAATCTAACACAAAGTTTCTGGTTTGAGATTCACCAATAATAATATCATATTTAGTTAACTCATTGTGTTGTTTTATATATTCTTTTATAGTTTTATACAGTTGAACATTTAGTTCAATCATTTCTTTTTCTAATCTTTGAGCAAACTCTTCTCTCATTTGGTAAAGTTTTTCATCTTCTTCAGCTAATTCTTTTTGATTTAATTGTAACTCAAACTCGGTCATGTTTTGAGAGCGTTTTCTTATATCTTCATATTTTTTTTGAAATGCTAGCGTTTTAGCTTTAAATTGTGCCTCATAAGATTTTTCTTTTTTCTCTAATTTAGATTTTAACTCATCATATAATTTGTATTTTATTTGTAACGAATCTACATTAATATACCCAATTTTAGACTTAGAACTATCGCTGCTCACAATCATTTCTTCAATAGCTTCAGTTGTCGGAACTTCTTCTATTTGTTGTTCTGCAGGAGTTACGGCTTTACTGGAGAGTTGAAGATAAAACAATATAATAATAGCAATACCCATTACTGTATTTAGTACTAATGATAAGTTTTTCATGTGTTTATATTTATTTTATTAAATCGGTCACATGGAATTATTCATTTCATGTGTTTATATTTAGTTTCTACTAATGCGGCAAAATTGAGCATTATTTTTTTAATCAAGAAAGTTAGAGGTATTTGCTTTTATAATAAGCGTTAAGAAAATGGAGCTTCTGTCTGTTTGCTAATAAATTCAAAAGGTAAGTTTACCATACAGGCAAAATCCTCTCCTACCTCTTTCATGTCATCATCTTCAACAGAAAAATGCCAAACGATTTTTACGTTTACGCCCTGTTCTTTTAAATCTTTTAATTTATACAATAAAAAAAGTATTCTTTTTGATGAAAAAACATTAAAGTACTCTAAGTCAAACACAAAATTAATATCCTGATTAACACTAGCTTTAACTTCATCTAGCCAGTTTAATATAGGTTGATAAAATTGCTCAACTTCAGTTACAACAGATTTGCCTTTTATTGAAAACACATTGTTTTCAACATCCAAAATTACTTCGGGAGAAGTAGTTGTTGCAGCTTTGTATATTTTATCTATTTTTCCCATTTTAAAACCCGAAAGTACAATTTTTTTATGTTTTCACAATATTTTTTATACTTAAAGCACATATTTTTGGACTAAGTGCTTATTTGAATAGATGAATTTTTTTATAAACTCTTCATTTCTCTTAATTTAGTTGCTTGTCTTCGAGACAATTCTATTTTCATATTGTTTTTTAGCGTAACCATTAATCCTCCATTAAACCAGTTTTCTACATTCTCTATCCAACTTAAATTTATAATGTGTTTTCTATTTGCTCTAAAAAAGAAATCTTCATTTAGTTTGTCTCCTAAATTATTTAACGACTTCAATATAAGCGGTTTATTCTTTTCAAAATATACCCTTACATAGTTTCCTTCAGATTCAAACAAAGGCACATCTTTAAGTTGAACAAACCAACATTTATCTCCATCTTTAACAAAAACCCTATCTTGAATACCCAACTTATTATTACTGTTCGACTGCGTTTGAACATCTCTCAACTGAGATTTTATTTTTTCTATTGTTTCTCTAAGTCTTTCGGGTTGAATTGGCTTAAGCAAATAATCTAAGGCATTTACCTGAAAAGCTTTTATAGCATATTCATCATAAGCAGTAACAAAGACCACAATTGGTGTAAAATCAAGTTCTTCTAATAAACTAAATCCATCTTTTCCTGGCATTTGAATATCTAAAAATACAAAATCTGGTTGAAGAGTATTAATTTGTTCTATAGCAGCATCAGCATTATCACATTCATCAATTATCTCTACTTCAGGAAAATCTTTTAATAGATTTGTTAATTCCTTTCTCGCCAATCGCTCATCATCTACAATAATTGTTTTCATATTTTCTATTAAGATGGGGTTAATAATGATTACTTCAAACCTACTATTTTTTTTTAGACCAACAAATAAAGTAAAAGAATAAAATGAAGTTATTTAAAGTCCAAATATAACCATGAAAATGAATTATTTTTTTGCAATACGAGGCATTTTTGAGAAGCATAGCCGTAGGGTATGGTTAGAGAAAATAACGAAGTAGTGTAAAAAAAAGAAACATTTTTTTAATTTATAGAGGGAGCTTGAAATAACTTCAACATTTTACAGCCTTCATTTTCTATCAATTGAAAATAAAGTAATATGTTTGCCAAAAATTTAAACTCCCTATTTTGAAAGTAATAGAACATATTAATAAAGCCAAAAAACCACTTTTTTCTTTTGAGATTTTACCTCCGTTAAAAGGAAAAGGCATTCAATCTATTTACGATAGCATTGACCCATTAATTGACTTTAATCCTTCTTTTATCAATGTTACTTACCACCGAGAAGAGTTTATTTACAAGAAAAGAGAGAAAGGTTATTTAGAAAAAATTGCCATAAAAAAACGTCCTGGAACAGTGGGTATTTGTGCTGCAATTGTAAACAAATACAAAATAGATGCTGTTCCTCATATTATTTGTGGAGGGTTTACTAAAGAGGAAACCGAAAATGCACTGATAGATTTAGATTTTTTAGGTATAGATAATGTATTGGCATTAAGAGGTGATCCTATTAAAACTGAACCTGCTTTTATTCCTGAAAAAGAAGGACATGAATATGCAGTTGATTTAGTAAAACAAATTGTTGGTTTAAACAATGGTGTTTATATGGATGAAGATTTGCAAAATGCTTCTCCAACTAATTTTTGCATTGGCGTTGCAGGTTACCCAGAAAAACATTTTGAGGCACCTAATATGAAAACGGACATCAAACATTTAAAACAAAAAGTGGATGCCGGAGCGGAATACATTGTTACACAACTTTTCTACGATACAGAAAAATTTATTGATTTTGTAACTCTTTGCAGACAAAACGACATTCATGTACCTATTATTCCGGGGATTAAACCTATTTCTAATAAAAAGCAGTTGATTTCTTTATCTAAGTTTTTTCATATCGATTTGCCTGATGATTTGGTGGATGCAATTGAAAAATGCAAAGACGATGAAGCCGTAAAACAAGTAGGAATTGAATGGGCAATAGATCAATCTAAAAAATTGGTGGACTTTGGTGTGCCTTGCATTCATTATTACACCATGGGTAAATCTGTTGCAGTAAAAGAAGTAGCTAAAGCTGTTTTTTAAAAATGATAGCTTGTTCCTAAGCGAATACCATAATTGTATAGTTTAAGAGTAGCAAACTCAGATTCTTGTATAGCAGTTAAAAATTGTTGGTAGTGAGGCTGTAATCGTAAGTTAAAATGTTGGCTTAATTCATATTCTAGTCCTAAACTTCCATTAAAAGCCATGTTGAAAGGTGCTATATCGTTTCTTGTAGGCTTTCTATCATTGTAAAAACTTGTGTCAAAATTGTCTATTTTAACTATATTTTTTTGATTGATTAAAATATTTGCGGTTAAACCTGCTGACAAAAATAATTTTACTTTTCTATTGATAATATAAAAATTGACATTTAATGGAACATCAATATATCTATAATTATAAAAGATGCTTCCTTTTTCTGTTTCTTCTGGGTAAAATACTGTAGTAAATATAATATCATCAGCTTTATACCCTTTGTTGGCGTAATAAATCCCAAGCTCTAAAGAAAATCGTTTGCTTAATTGGTAAGTAGAATAAATACCGAATGAATAACAAAATTTCGGACTTTCTAAGGAATCTAACATGGGTTTGCTTACATTCATTAAAAAATCATTTTTTTCACCTTTGCTTGTTGGGCTAAAAGAACGATAGCCCATTTCGGGAGAAACAGCTATTCCAATAGAAAACTTGCTTTTTTTAGTAGGTATAGAATCTTGTTCTTGACCATAACTTGTATGAAAAGTAAGTAACATAGCCACTAAAAATAGAGGTTTAATAATAACTGATTTTTTCATGGTAATAATGGTTGTCTTGTTTTATTTTAACTAAATACATACCTTTAGGATATGGCGATAAATCGAAAGATAGTTTTGAACCATTCACTTTGTTTGCATAAACCAGTTCTCCTAAAAGGCTAAACACTTCAATTTCAAAATAGGGTTTATTGGAATTTAACTCAATGTTGATTAGACCGTTGGTGGGATTGGGGAAAATAAGCAACTTACTATTTTGATTTGATGATGCAATTGTTTCTTCTTCATCTTCTTTTTCTAGATTAGGAGGTCTTTCATAAGTTGAGGTGGAATCTCCTTCTTCATTAGCCATTCTGGCAGAAGTGCCACAAGCAACAGGGTCTGCTTTTGCATGGAAATAGCTACCATGCTGTGCTTTAAAATTAGGTTGAATATATAGTTTATCCCTAACAATAATATCTGCACTTGTACCTGCCATAACTGTTGCATATTGATTTAAAAGCCCCCATTCACCTAGATAAGAGCCTGTAAATGGAAACCATTTAACAATGACATTGTTACAGGGATTAGGTATTGGCTCTTTACGCCAATAACGAACATAATCTATTTCGAAAATGGCAGGAAAAATAGTTGAAAAATTTGGTGCATGACTTCCTGTCGCTATTTGTTGACTCAAAATAATATGCATATCTTCGATTGGGAATGCTTTTAATTCTGAATAAAGCCCTGCATATGTACCACTGGAACAATCTATAGGTATTTCACCATGAGCCAAAAATCGATAAATTGTTCTAACCACAATACCATCTACATACCATCTTATTTTAAAAAAATCCCATTCCATAGTATAAGTATGAAAAGCAACTGACAGGTTTGGACCTTTCCAGTCATCTTGACAAGAATAACTACCTAATGATTGTGTATTAGGATAATAATGTATGTTCATATTGTAATCACTAGCAGCGTCTGTATTAATCTCAAATACGTCAATTTCATTCCACCCTACCCCACCAAAAGTCCAAAAAGCTGGATAAAATCCTTTTCCAAACGGAATTTTTGCTCTAATTTCGTATTTTCCGTACCCAAAAAGTGAATCTGTCCAAATTTCACCCACTGAATAATTGAATGAACCAGTTTGTGTTGTGGGTGGATTGGCTGACCAATCTATATAAGTTCCTTGTAATGGAGGGGTGTTTTGTGTAGCTATTAACTTTAATGTTCCGTTACTAACCTCCACATTATTGGGAGACATCCAAGCTGTTGGATTTGAAAACCCTCTAATAACACTTTCTTTCACATCCCATTTAGATAAATCTATTTGGTTTCCATCAAAATTATCTTCAAACGCTAATATCCAAGGATTGTAATTGCATGTTTTATTCTCTACAAATGGGGTAATTTTTTCTTGACAACCGCTACAACAACCATTGCAGTTGTTACAATTTGTTTGCGCATTCAATAATGTATTTACAATTATTAAAGTCAATACCAATAAAATTATTTTAATTTTTATCATAGCATTTTTTAATTCTTATTAAATGAATAAATAAATTTTAATAAAATTAAGCTATCGTAATATTTCATAGGAATTACTTCTTTTGATGATGATGAGGGGGAGTGAGAATAATAAATCTCATTGTATATACCTGTAATCCCATTATTTTTCTGATACATTAATCCTATTCTTTTATTAGATGAAACCCTCACATTTACCCCAAAGTTGTATTCGAAAAGTAAGGTGTAATTTTTATTTTTTTCCTTATAAATACTATTATCAGATGTTTTGAACACATTAAGAAATCCAAACCCAACAATAAATTGAACTTTCTTATTACTTGAAAAGAGTTCTAATCCAATAGGAATGGTAGTGCTTGTTGTTTTAAAATATGGAAAAGAGCGTTGTATATTTCTATGATTTACCTCAATTCCTGTTTTAAACTTGAAAATAGCATTTTTGGGAGTATAGTAATAATCGAAACTTACTAATAAATGTTGTTTGTCTTTTATATCAAATGGATTCATCCATGTAGTTTGTTCATCAAGATTTTGATTAATTAAGACTTGCCCAACTCCAATACTTCCACCTATTTCATGTTGTTGAGCACTAAGTTTAAAAAACAATCCCATCAAAAATAAAAATATAATATATCGTAGTTTCATTGGTTTATTTTCTATTATTTACTTTCCAATTCTTTAATTCTTTTTTCTAGTGCAATAATGTATAGGGTTAATTCTTCTATTTTTTCCATTTGTTTCACTTGCATATCACCTAAACTTAATCCTTGTTCTTCCACTTCTTTGGCTGTTGGTATGTTGGGTAAATGTTTGTTCTCTGTTATATATTTTTCTAATTCTTGTAAGGTCATTAATTCATAATCAGCATTAAAAACATAATCAGGAAACGGAGCAACCTGTACTGTAATTTCAGAACAAAACACGCCTCCAACTTCTTTTACTTTAAATAATTGGGTGATATTAGAACTGTAAAAGCCATTATTAGAAACTATTTCAAACACCGCATCACTCTGGTTGTTATCAGAATCAATAAACATTACAATGCTATTGTCTGAAATTAACCTGCCGGCACCATTAGAAGCACTTATTTTAAAATCAGTTGTTGTAATTGTACCTGTTTCAATTTCATCATCTATTAACCTAATAATTGGAGATTTACCTATTATATGTGTTTCACCATTACCAAAAGTGATAAAACTTTCTTTGGTTTCCTCAGCATTTTAAACCGAAAATGCTTTTGTTTTATTTTTTGCCACTTTACTAATAATTCCATAGCCATAATCTACATTATGATTGGTAGTTACTATTAATCCCGTGTTGTTTACTCCTGCATTTACATCTAGTTGAGCAGATAGATTGGTTGTCCCTATCCCTGTTTTTCCATCACCCATAACCACAAATACATCTTGGTTGGTTGTAGCGTCAGTAACAGAGTACGCAATGGTGTTGTTATTGTTTACCACATTTTGAAAACCATACTTTACATTGGGCCAATTTTGCGGGTGGTTGGTGTTTAAATATATTCCGGCTGTTGTTCCTACTGAATTATTTACATGTAACTGATATTGGTTGGTGGGTATGGAATTTATTCCAAAAAAAGAAGTGAAATAACCTGTCCCTCTTACATCTAGCGTTGCATTTGGGTTGTCAGTTCCAATTCCTACCTTTGCAGGGCACGGTGTTCCTGTAAACAATATGCCTGAAGTGGCACTCCAAACAGGTGTTGGCAAAGGTGCATTAGGTATTGTTATGCATGGTTGGGGCAAACTGTATATAGCTGACAACAACCCACTTTTGTCCAAACTGGTTAGTTTACCTTGATTGTTTACGGTTACTAGATTTACTTCACCAGGCGGTAATGGAGTTACAGGTTTAAGCGGCTCAACCACCACATCACCCATAAAATGAGAAGAAGTATCAGGTTGAATCTCTAGGGCTACAACATTATTACTTCTAAAAACCACTTTTTGGTTATTGGTAGTTCCAATAAAATCAGCACTTGAAGCCTGATTACCATTTAACTTCCATTGAATAGGATTGTTGGCATTACCATTGCCATTTCCTCCTCCGTTGCCATTATTATTGCCATTTTGAGCGTAAACTATTGTACTAAAAGACAGCATGACAAAAGAGCAAATTAAAGATTTAAAATGTGAGTGTTGAAGCATTTTCATAGGCTAGTTGTTTAATAATGAGGTAGCCAAAGTATAACAAAAATTTGTAACAACCAAAAGATTTTATCTGAAAAACAGCTATTTAAGTATTTACACTGAATGGATTAGGTAAAAATACTTAGTCGTTTTTGAAACGTAAAGTAAGTTTAGATAAGATAACACAAGTTTTTAATCGAAAGAGAGCAAAATGAACAAAAAAATATCAAAGATGTTTTTAAATTCGTGCAAAATCTCAACTTATAAATACTCAAGGCTCTTATAAATACTCCCAAGTACTATTTTTACTCCACCGTAACCGATTTCGCTAAGTTTCTTGGTTGGTCAACGTTGCAACCTCTCATTACTGCTATGTGGTAAGAAAGTAATTGTAAAGGAATTGACGTTAATAACGGACTAAATAAATCTTCTACTTCAGGAATTTCAATAACATGGTCTGCAATAGCTTTCACATCAACATCACCTTCGTTTACAATAGCTATTATTTTACCACTTCTTGCTTTTACTTCCTCAATGTTAGAAACTACTTTATCGTAATTTCCCTTCTTAGTAGCAATAACTACTACAGGCATTTCTTCGTCAATTAAAGCAATTGGTCCATGTTTCATTTCTGCTGCAGGGTAACCTTCAGCATGGATGTAAGAAATCTCTTTTAGTTTTAAAGCTCCTTCTAATGCTACCGGGAAGTTATATCCTCTTCCTAAATATAAGAAGTTTCGGGCATCTTTAAATAAAGCTGAAATATGTTTAACTTGTTTATCAGAAGAAAGTAAATGCTCCACTTTTTCAGGAATTGAGCTTAACTCATGTAACAACGCTCTGAATTTAGACTCTGAAATAGTTCCTTTTTTATGTGCTATTGAAAGTGCCATTAACGAAAGAACGGTTACCTGAGAAGTAAATGCTTTAGTTGAAGCTACTCCAATTTCCGGTCCAGCATGGGTATATGAACCTGCATGAGTTTCTCTAGAAATTGATGACCCAACAACATTACAAATTCCAATAATGGTTGCTCCTTTTTCTTTAGCCAATTTAATAGCTGCTAATGTATCAGCAGTTTCTCCTGATTGAGAAATGGCTATTACCACATCGCTTTCTGAAATAATTGGATTTCTATATCTAAACTCTGATGCATATTCTACCTCAACAGGTATTCTAGTAAGATCTTCCAGCAAATACTCTCCAACCAATCCAGCATGCCAAGAAGTTCCGCAAGCAACAATAATTATTCTACTTGCATTCATCATTTTTTGCTCGTAATCTCTAATTCCTCCTAAAGAAACAATGCCTTTATCTAAATCAATTCTACCACGCATACTGTTACGTATCGATTGTGGTTGTTCATATATTTCTTTCAACATAAAATGCTCGTAACCACCTTTTTCAATGGCTTCCAATTGCATTTCTAATTCTTGTATGTAAGGTGTCTTTTCTTGATTTTTAATATTCTTTAATTGAATATCCTCTCCTTTAGTAAGTACAGCAATTTCTTCATCTTCTAAATAAACTACATTTCTAGTATATTCAACAATTGGAGTAGCATCTGAAGCAACATAAAATTCATTTCCTTCTCCTATTCCTATTACTAAAGGACTACTTTTTTTAGCTGCAATTAATGTATTAGGATTGTTTTTATCAATAATTACAATAGCATAAGCTCCAATTACCTCTCCTAAGGCAACTCTAACTGCTTCTGCAAGTGGAACATTAGTTTTTTGTTGAACATCTTCTATAAGGTGAATTAACACCTCTGTATCTGTTTCGCTTTTAAACTCATGTCCTCTTAATTTTAATCCTTGTTTCAATGATGCATAATTTTCTATAATTCCGTTATGGATAATAGCTAATTTTTCATTCCCTGAATAATGAGGATGTGCATTAATATCGTTGGGTAATCCGTGAGTAGCCCAACGAGTATGTCCAATACCTATTGTGCCATTAATATTTTTGTCAGCAACTAAACTTTCTAGTTCTACAACTTTACCTTGTTTTTTAAATAAATTAATTTCACCATTATCAATAATGGCAACACCAGAACTATCGTATCCTCTATATTCTAATCTTTTTAATCCTTTAATTAAAATTGGATAAGCTTGTTTATCTCCTAAATATGCAACAATTCCACACATATTCTTATAATTTAGTATAAGTTATATTTAATTTTAATTTAGCTATTTGATTTTTATTGGTAGTAATTACCGACCTGTTTGCCGATATGGATTGACCTGTAGCCACCAAGTACATTCCGTTATTACTGGTAGTATTATAAATCATGCTATGTACATGTCTTGGTATATTAAAAGTATAGGTTTTTTCGGTCGCATTTAAAGATCCACCAAAAAAATCAAGTCCCTCAAAAAAGTCGGGTAAAAACACCGATTGTCCATTATTATCTATAGCAACTAAGGTAAGCATTGGTATGGTAGGATAAGTAACATCTGTTCCACTTTCAATAGTTACAATTAACTCTGCTTTATTAATGACTACTTCACCATCTTTAATTAATTCTTTAATGTGTGGTACTTCAATTTTAGTTTTAACACCAGCCATTGTTTGTATATAACTAACTGTTGAATCTCCTCCACCAAGCAATTGTGCTTCTACATCAGTACCTGTATAATTATGGTCAAATCTGTTGTATTTTGCACTTTCTGAATTAATGATAAAGTCATATTTAGATGTATCGTTATAATAAAGCGTTAAGGTTGATAAAGATGAATTGGTATTAAAATAAGCAATTGCTCCTTGTCCGGAACTTAAAGTTGTATTTTGAACAGAATCTGTTGTTGTTAAATAAAACCCTTTAAAAAATTGGGTAAAGTTGGTGTTATTCGCCATGTTTGAAGTTCCTGATTCTGCAAAAATTTTATTACCAAAAGTGTTACCTAAGTTTATCCTTAGGTGAGGGCCTACATTTCCGCCTTCAAAAGCTACCATAACACTATCCGATATTTTAGGAGTAAAAGTAGTTGTGGTAATAGGTGTATTATCAAAAGCTAATTTCTGATTAGAGTAATAACTATCGCTTGTACTCATTTGTTCAGTAATTTCATATACATTAATAGAAATTGCTGCATTTGTATCACCATAAACATTGTTATATGCAAGCGTTAATACTGCTGAATCTAATACTGCTCCAACACCAAAGTCTACATTAAGTCCATTTAAAGTAGCTTGAGTGTAAAAAGAAGAGGCTGTTGGTCCGAAAACAGGGTCATTGTAAATCCCTAAGAGATTATATATTGACACATCAGTTCTAATAGAATCTTCTTTTGCTAAAGAAGTTACAATAGTAAATGTATCTGTTTTCATAATATTAGCGTTCCCGCTATCAAACTCAGGGACTAACTCTCCATCTTTCTTACAAGAATAAAAAAAGAGAGCAATACTCAGAAAAAAGAGAGCGGAAAGCAATGTTACTTTCCGCATAAATAAGGGCTTAGATATTTTCATTTACCTACTATATATTTTTTAGTTATCGTTTTAACTATTTTTATCCAATTAATACTTCACTTGTTTCAAATACCTCATCATAAAAATCTGAATAAGCATTAATGTATTCTTCTGGAGATTGGTAATCTAATTTAGGCCCATTAAATTCATCAAAAACTGCTTGTAAATCTTTATTTAAGTTTTCGCTACCTTTTATAACTGCATCCGAACAATTAATAGCAGCTTTATTTAACCCAACAAAACAAGTTTCAGAAAATTCTTTAACTCTATCTTTATCCATTCCTTCCATGTAAGCTTTTTTAATTAAATCTTTATTCAGCTTACCTTCAAAGTCATTATTGTATAAAGAATAAACAACTTTAGCATTTTCAAAAACAGGGTCTTTACTGTAAGATGTTTTAATATACAATGGTACTAAGCTAGTCATCCATCCGTGGCAATGTACAATGTCTGGAACCCAACCTAATTTTTTAACCGTTTCTAATACCCCTCTAGCAAAAAATATTGCTCTTTCATCATTATCTTCAAATAGCTTTCCTGATTTTGTATCGTGCAACATAGCTTTTCTATCAAAAAAATCTTCACTATCAATAAAATATACTTGTAATCTAGCTTGCTGAATTGAGCCTACTTTTATGATTAAGGGATGATCATTATCATCAATGATAAGATTCATACCTGAAAGTCTTATTACTTCATGAAGTTGATTTCTTCTTTCATTAATACACCCAAATTTAGGCATAAATGTTCTAATTTCTTTTCCTTTTTCTTGAATGCCTTGAGGAAGATGCCTTCCAATATTAGCCAATTCGCTTTCTTCTAAATAAGGGGAAATTTCTTGTGAAATAAATAATACTTTTTTCTTTTTCATATTTAGGTAGTTTATTGTTACTATTCTGGTGTAAATTCAATAAGTTTATAACAACATTATTTTCAACGCATAAAAGTATTGGAAAGCCTTTCAGCCTTCAACAAAAAAATTGATTACTTTTAAATTGTGTGAATAGTGTTGTAAGGTATTCAAATTAAAAATATAAGTGATTAACACAACATTAAACACGCCTTTAAACTATAAAAAACATTATAAAATTGTGTTTAATTGTACAAAGTTAAGAAAAATTACAACGTTTGTCAAGTCATTTTTTTCTACTGCTTATTTCAACACCTGTTTAGTTACTTATTTAATAACATCTAATTTAATTCAGCACACTAATTATTCAAGTTTTACTTAATTTTTATAAAGTTGTTAATTAATAGTCAATAACTTGTTAATTTATTGAAAAACAAATACAATTATTCATCTTAATAAAAGAAAAATAATCTTTTTAAATAGTCATTTTCTTCTCAACAATATTTGTATTTTTGAACTATGGCAGCAGAGGAAAACAGAAACAAAACAAAACAGAGAAATTTTGCAATAGCAAATGCTGGTTCTCCCCTAGAACACGGAAAGTTACCACCACAAGCAGTAGATTTAGAGGAAGCTGTTTTAGGTGCTTTAATGTTAGAAAGAGAGGCTGTAAATACCGCAATTGACATTCTTCAACCAAAAAGTTTTTACAAAGAAAGCCATCAAAAAATATTTGCTACTATACAATATTTGTTTGAAAAATCTCAAGCAGTTGACTTACTAACTGTAACCACAGAACTTAAAAAAAGAGGTGAGTTGGATATTGTTGGAGGTGCTTATTATGTCACCCAACTAACTAATAGAGTTGCCTCAGCAGCCAATATAGAATTTCATGCAAGGGTTATTGCTCAAAAATATATTTTAAGAGAGTTAATTAGGATTTCATCTGAAATTATAACCAATGCTTATGATGATACTACAGATGTTTTCAACTTATTAGACCAAGCAGAATCTTCCTTATTTTCTGTTGCAGAAGGTAATATTCGTAAAAGTTTTGAAAGCGTTTCTGAACTAATTTCAGCAGCGTTAAAACAAATTGAAAATGCTAAAAATAAAGAGTCTGGTGTAATTGGTGTTCCATCAGGATTTACTGCTTTAGACAGAGTAACGTCTGGCTGGCAACCTTCTGATTTGGTAATTATTGCTGCTCGTCCGGCAATGGGAAAAACTTCTTATGTGCTTTCGTTAGCACGAAATGCAGCAGTTGATTATAAAATTCCAGTAGCATTTTTCTCGTTAGAGATGTCGTCACTTCAATTGGTTACTCGTTTAATCTCTGCCGAATCCGAAATTTCATCAGAAAAACTAAGAAGCGGAAACTTAAGAAATGACGAAATTCAACAAATTCAATCTAGAATTACCGAATTAAGTGAAGCACCTATTTTTATTGATGACACTGCAGGTTTATCTGTTTTTGAATTGCGTGCAAAAGCAAGAAGACTAAAAGCCAAACATAACATTCAATTGCTAATTATAGATTACCTTCAGTTAATGTCGGGAGGAAATGATAGTGCTAAAGGTGGCGGAAACAGAGAGCAGGAAATTAGTATGATTTCTCGTTCCTTAAAAAGTATTGCCAAAGAACTAAGCATTCCTGTTTTAGCACTTTCGCAATTAAGTAGAGCGGTTGAAACCAGAGGAGGAAACAAACGTCCACAATTATCAGATTTAAGAGAGTCTGGTTCTATTGAGCAAGATGCCGATATGGTTCAATTTATTCATAGAGCTGCTTATTATGGAATTACTGAAGATGAAGATGGCAACCCAACGGACGGAAAAGCCACCATTATTATAGCAAAACATAGAAATGGTGCTGTTTGTGATGTTAACCTTAAATTCGTTAATGAATTGGCCAAATTCATGGATAATGATGAAAATTCTTTTGAACATGGAGATTTTCCTCAAAGTATGCAAGTAAATGTTAAAGGAGATGAATTTGATAGTGGAGCAACAATAGTAAAATCATCTAAAATGAACGATATAAATGATGATTTTGATGACTTCAATCCAAATTTGGATGACGCTCCTTTCTAAGTTTACAATCTTTTAACAGATTCCTATAGTTACTTTTATTAATTTTAAAAGTAAATTTGATTCATGAAAATTATTGCTCTCATATTATTTCTTTGTATAAGTATTGTTGCCAATGCTACACAATTGCTTATTCCTATGGATGATGCACAACGTAATCATTTAAAAGCATACGGAATTGCCTATTGGGTATTAGAAAACAACTTGGAAGTACAGTGGTTACTGAATTACAGAGGTGGAAGTTTTTTAGTACAACATGTAAAAGCATTAGAAGAAGAACTACTAATTAGAGGTGTTTCTTTTGAAGTTATTGCTGATGAAAAAGCCAATGCTATTCTGCAAGAAATTGCTGACCCAGAAATAAATATGGATGCCGTAAAACTTGAAAAAGCCCCAAAAATTGCTGTTTATTCACCAAAAAACAAGCAGCCTTGGGATGATGCCGTAACCCTTGTTTTAACTTATGCAGAAATTCCTTACGATGTTGTTTATGATGAGGAAATTATAAATGGGAAGCTACCTTTGTACGACTGGCTACACCTACATCATGAAGATTTTACGGGACAGTATGGGAAATTTTATTCTGCTTATAAAAATGCACCTTGGTATAGAGAACAAGTTAGGTACAACGAAGAAACAGCGGCAAAGCTTGGGTTTAGCAAAGTATCTCAATTAAAACTAGGGGTAGCAAAAAAAATAAAAGAATTTACCCTTGGTGGCGGCTTCCTATTTGCTATGTGTTCTGGAACTGATGCTTTAGATATTGCTTTATCTGCTGAAGGTTTAGATATTTGCGAATCTATGTTTGATGGTGATGGCACCACTCCAAACTACAGTGAGCAACTCGACTACAGCAAAACTTACGCTTTTGAAAATTTTACGCTAAAAACAAATCCGTACGAATACGAATTTTCTACCATTGATGCTACTGTACCTATTCACATAAATACCCCACAAAACTTAGATAATTTTACCTTGTTTGATTTTTCTGCAAAATGGGATATTGTTCCCACCATGCTTTGTCAAAACCATCAAAAAATTATTAAAGGATTTTATGGGCAAACCACTTCTTACAATAAGCAATATATTAAAAAAGATGTATTAGTTATGGGAGAAAATAAATCTTTAAACATTGCTAGGTACATACACGGCACAATGGGCAAAGGCACTTGGACTTTTTATAGCGGACATGACCCTGAAGACTATCAACACAAAGTTGGCGACCCTCCCACCGATTTAAATCTACATCCTAACTCACCTGGATACAGATTAATTTTAAATAACATTCTTTTTCCAGCTGCTAAAAAGAAAAAACAAAAAACTTAATAATTTATCAATAAGCCATTTGTTACATTTTTAAAAAAATATACGTATTTTTATGTAACTTTTAACATTTTCTATCAGTTTAAGTAAGTAGTTCTTTGAATAAAAGATTTTAAAAAATCATTCAAACACTAGTCATCAATATTGTTTCACCTAAAACTCTAAGACTATGAAAACACTTACTACTTACCTCGCCATTCTTGCTTTCTTGTTGATAAATTCAACAACCAACGCAAGTAACCCTAACTTACCTGAAGGGATAATTTATCAAATAGAAATTGATGCTAACGATATTCAGAAAACAAATCAGCTAATTACCGAGTATCAATACCTGAGCAAAATAACCATCCAACATAAAGAATATTTTCAATTTGGAAAGTTTGTAAGCTTTAATGAAGCAGATTCTGTAAAAAATGAATTACTTCAATTGGGTTTAAAAAACGTAAATATAATTGCTTTTAATAACCAAGAAGAAATATCTATAGCTGATGCCATTTCGCTTCAGTATAAAAATCAGATTACTAATTCTGAGGTTACAATGAATAATAATCCTGAAAAAATTAGCAATATTGAAGTTGAATACTTGTTGCAAGTTCAACGCTCTGGGCTAGATCATTACTATGCTTTAGCCATTCCTATAAATTCAATTGAAATGGTTGATAAAATATTAGAAACTATTGGTGATGAGCAAATTATGGAGATTAGTGCTGACAATAAAATTTATTCTATTGGAAAGTTTGAAACACTTGAGGAAGTAATCCTAGCCAGAAAAAAATACATAGAAAATGATGTGGATAATGTTTTTGTTATGGCTCAGATTACCGACCACCGTATTGAAGATATTGACGCAAAAAACTTAGCGCTAACCATACAGTCTGTAATTAACGGATTAGCCTCTAAATAAACTTAACCCCTTTTATTCCCAGTTTTTAACCAACAAAAAACCCGATAAATTTATCGGGTTTTTTTGTTGGTTGCATTGTTATTACATCATACCTGGCATTCCTCCGCCCATACCGCCCATAGGAGGCATTCCTGACTCTTCTTTTTCAGGTTCATCACTTATTACACATTCTGTAGTTAAAAGCAATGCCGCAATTGATGCTGCATTTTCTAATGCAATTCTGGTTACTTTAGTAGGATCAATAATTCCTGCTTTATACATGTTGGTATATTCTTCTGTTCTTGCGTTGTATCCAAAATCGTCTTTACCTTCTCTAATTTTTTGAACTACAACAGCTCCTTCACCACCAGCATTAGAAATTATTTGTCTTAAAGGTTCTTCTAACGCTCTTCTTACGATAGCAATACCTGTATTTTCATCTTCATTTACACCTTTTAGGTTTTTCAAACCTTTTTCAGCTCTAATTAAAGCAACACCACCACCTGGAACAATTCCTTCTTCTACAGCAGCTCTTGTTGCAGCAAGTGCATCATCCACTCTATCTTTTTTCTCTTTCATTTCTGCTTCAGTAGTTGCACCAACATAAAGTACAGCAACTCCACCAGCTAACTTAGCTAATCTCTCTTGTAGTTTTTCTTTATCATAATCTGAAGTAGTAGTTTTAATCTGAGCTTTTATTTGTTCAACTCTTGCTTTAATATCAGCTTTTTTACCAGCTCCGTTTACTATTGTTGTATTGTCTTTATCAATAGTAATTTTTTCAGCTGTTCCAAGCATATCAAGCGTTGTATTTTCTAATTTAAACCCTTGCTCTTCAGAAATTAAAGTTCCTCCTGTTAAAATAGCAATATCTTCTAACATTGCCTTTCTTCTATCACCAAATCCTGGAGCTTTAACGGTTGCAATTTTTAATCCTGCTCTAATTTTATTTACTACTAATGTAGCTAAAGCTTCTCCTTCAACATCTTCGGCAATAATCAACAAAGGTTTTCCTGATTGAGCTACTGGCTCTAAAACAGGTAATAAATCCTTCATTCCTGTAATTTTCTTATCATAAATTAAAATGTATGGATTGTTCATTTCCACAATCATTTTTTCTGCATCAGTAACAAAGTAAGGAGATAAATAACCTCTGTCGAATTGCATACCTTCAACAACATCCACATAAGTTTCAGTTCCTTTGGCTTCTTCAACAGTAATTACTCCTTCTGTTTTTACTTTTTCCATTGCCTGAGCAATTAAAGCACCTATAGTTTCATCATTATTAGCAGAAACAGTCGCAACCTGGCGGATTTTTTCATTGTCATTTCCTACTTTTTTAGAGATGCTTTTAAGCTCACTAACTACTGCAGAAACTGCTTTGTCAATACCTCTTTTTAAATCCATTGGGTTAGCACCGGCAGCAACATTTTTTAATCCTGTTGTAATAATAGATTGTGCTAAAATAGTAGCAGTTGTGGTTCCATCTCCTGCATCATCAGCAGTTTTGTTAGCTACTTCTTTTACCATTTGAGCTCCCATATTTTCAATAGGATCTTTTAATTCAATTTCTTTAGCAACAGTTACACCGTCTTTTGTTACGTGTGGTGCACCAAATTTTTTATCAATAATAACATTTCTTCCTTTTGGTCCTAATGTTACTTTTACTGCATCAGCTAATTTATCAACACCAGCCTTTAAGCCATTTCTTGCTTCTAAATTAAATTTTATATCTTTTGCCATAACTCTATAATTTTTTCTTTTGTTAATTAATAATTAAACAATTGCGTAAATATCCGCTTCTTTCATAATAAGGTAATCTTTGCCTTCAATAGTAATTTCTGTTCCAGCATATTTACCATATAAAACAACATCACCCTTTTTTACCGTCATAGGTTCATCTTTTTTTCCGTTACCAACGGCCAAAACTTTTCCTCTTTGAGGTTTTTCTTTAGCGGTGTCAGGAATGATAATTCCTCCGGCAGTTTTTTCTTCTGCTGGGGCAGGCTCAATAATTACTCTGTCTGCCAATGGTTTAATTTTTAATGACATAATTTTATAGTTTTTGGTTAATAATAATTTTTTTAATGTGATATGCACTTGTCATATTTTATGCCATGAGATTTTAAGCTATTATGGTATGACATAATTGCACAAATAGCAGTTTTTAGTCTTAATTTTAATTTTATTTACCAAAAGCTACTGACATATTTTCATTTTTGAAAAATATCAAGTTCAGGTTTTAAGCTTTTTTAATACTTTTGTTTTATTATGACAATAAAAAACAAAGCATTTTTAGAACACTTGTTAAGTTTTGTTTCTGAAAACAAAAAAGCTATATTTCAAGAAGTTATTTCAAATAGAACGAATCATTTTACAGTAGTTTTAGAAGATATTTTTCAGCCACATAATGCAAGTGCTATTTTAAGAAGTTGTGATATTTTTGGTGTTCAAAACGTGCATATTATTGAAAATAAAAACGAGTACAATATTAACCCAAAAGTGGTTATGGGAGCTTCAAAATGGCTAGATATTCATAAGCATAACGAATTAGAAAATAATACGCTAAGCTGCATCAATCAATTAAGAAAACAAGGCTATAAAATTTATGCTACCTCGCCACATACAGACAGCTATTTGATTGAAAATATTCCTATTGAGAACAAATTTGCTTTATTCTTTGGCACCGAACAAGATGGATTGTCTGATTTAGTATTAGATAATGCTGATGAACATGTAAAAATACCCATGTATGGATTTACAGAAAGTTTAAATATTTCTGTTTCGGGAGCAATTTGCATGTACGAAATTTCCAAACGACTTAAATCATCTGACATTAATTGGCAACTTTCTGATCAAGAAAAAACCGATTTATTAATTGAATGGGCAAAAAAAGTGGTTAAAAGAAGTGAAGCAATAGAAAATGATTTTTATAAAAATCTATTAACCTGATTTATTGCTTTAATCTAACATTCTCGGTAAATTCAATCGGAATTTTTTTTGCAACACCTTTAACTTTTCCTTTTACATATCCTTTTACATGAACAGGCACAGTAGGCTGACCAATTAAACCTAGTAAAGTAGGAATGGCATTCGATTGCATTTCACTTAATGGGGTAAAGACAAGAGCTTCATGCACTTCGTTGGAGTTTTTTGGAAGAATAATAGTTTTATCTAACTTAGCATTTCCTATTTTTTTCCCCTTAACAAAAAGCTCCATATCCGCTTCTGTTATCGCTATTCTATAATTGTTCGGATTATGAATTTGCATATACGCTGCAAGTCTAATTTCCTTCATAGAAAACACCTTAACCACTACTTGTTTAACCTCAACAAGCTCAACTTCTTTATATTCCATACAACTAAAAAGCGACAGAATAGAGATTAAAGTGATGACATTTTTCAGCTTTCTCATTTTTGTAGCTTAGCAAATTGCTCAAAAAACAACGGTATGGTCTCTATTCCTTTAAAATAATTAAATACACCATAATGTTCATTAGGAGAGTGAATAGCATCAGAATCTAATCCAAACCCCATTAAAACAGATTTTAATCCTAACACTTGTTCAAACAAAGCAACTATAGGAATACTTCCTCCACTTCTAACGGGTATAGGCGCTTTTCCAAAAGTAGCTTCCATAGCATTTTTAGCAGCCAAATATCCTGAAAAGTCAATTGGAGTTACATAAGGTGTTCCACCATGATGTGGTGTAACCTTTACACTAACTGATGATGGTGCAATACTCTTAAAATATTCAGTAAACAAATCAGAGATCTCATCAGAATCTTGATGAGGAACCAATCTCATGGAAATTTTAGCATATGCTTTTGATGGTAATACAGTCTTTGCACCTTCACCAGTATATCCTCCCCAAATTCCATTAACATCTAAGGTTGGTCTAATAGAATTTCTTTCATTTGTGGTATAACCTTCTTCGCCATCAATATCCGTTAATCCAATAGATTTTTTATACGCTTCTAAACTAAATGGAGCTTTTGCCATTTCAGCTCTTTCTTCTTGACTAATAATCTCTACTTTATCATAAAAGCCCGGTATAGTAATTTTATTTTTATCATCTTTTAACTTAGCTATCATCTCACAAAGAATGTTTATAGGATTACCAACAGCTCCTCCGTATAAACCTGAATGTAAGTCTCTATTTGGTCCTGTAACCTCAACTTCCATATAGCTTAAGCCTCTAAGTCCAACTGTTATAGATGGGATATCATTTGCAATGATACCTGTATCTGAAATTACAATAACATCTGCTTTAAGCTTTTCCTTATTTTCTTTAATGTATGTTTCTAAATTTTCTGACCCGATCTCTTCTTCTCCTTCAATCATAAACTTTACATTGCATGAAAGTGTATTAGTCTTCATCATTACCTCAAAAGCCTTTACATGCATGTACATTTGTCCTTTATCATCACAAGCTCCTCTAGCAAAAATAGCTCCTTCGGGATGGTTTTCTGTTTTCTTAATTACAGGTTCGAAAGGTGGAGAAGTCCATAAATCAAGTGGATCTGGAGGTTGAACGTCATAATGTCCATAAATTAAAACAGTAGGCAAATTAACATCTATTATCTTTTCTCCATAAACAACAGGATGCCCTTTCGTTTCACAAATTTCAACATTATCTGCACCTGCTTCAACTAATCTTTTTTTAACTTCTTCGGCAGTTTGGTAAGTTTCTTTGTTATATTTTGAATCAGCACTTATTGATGGAATCTTCAATAAATTTATTAATTCATCTAAAAATCTTTGCTTGTTACTTAGTATATACTCGTTTATTTTAGCTGTGTTTGACATATTTCCAACATTAAATTATTAAAGGTCAATATTACTAAAAATAGTGCTTTTATTTAAACGAAAAAGCCCATTAGTTTGACTAATGGGCTGTTGATTGTTTTTAACTTTATATCTACTTTTATTTAAGTAAGGTTACTTTTCCTGTAAACTCGTGCCACTCAC
>JAPHUD010000035.1 GCA_026196775.1 Flavobacteriales bacterium | reverse complement strand
TAACAATATCTGCATTTCTAACAATAGGTTCCACCTCTTCCATATTCTTTTGGATTTCTCCTAAACGGTAAGCATCAAAATATAATTTTGAAATTAAATCAATTTCCTCATTAGATACGAAGTAACTTTGGTATCCAATATTGCTAAAATTAAACAAGTAATTGGGTTGATGAAGAATGATTTTAGCCAAATAGTTGTCGGCATTAATAGTTTGATTAGCATCATCTAAGTTTAACTTTGAATCTACTGCAACTAAATTAACAGATTGTTCTAAATTTTTGTAGGCTAAAAAATTGGCATAAGTTAAATCTTGACTTCCTCCTATAATAATAGGTATAATATTTTTTTTAATTAATTCTTCAAGAATATTACTTAGAGCAAAATAAGTGTCTTCTACAGTTGCTCCATTTTTTAGATTCCCGAAATCTGCAACTTTTTTCTTTCCATTAAATGAAAGTCTGTATAAAAACTTTCTTACAAAGTCAGGAGCTTTAGCACAACCTTCGTTATTAGATACGTTTCTTTCTTCTTCAATTCCTATAATTGCTATAGCAACATCAGATAGACCTTGATTTTCCTGACCATAATAAAGTAGGTTTTCAGCAAAGTGATAACTCTTATAATCAAAATGGAAAACTTCTTGTGTTAAGTCGATTGGCTGAAAATAGTCAAAAAAATCCATATGATGCTTTGTGTTGATTATACTTTATATGTAAAAAATCTATTTTTTCTTTTTGGCCTTCTTAACCTTTTTTGCTGGTTTTTGTTTTTCAATTATTTTTTCAACATCTTCCAACGTCATTTTATCTACATTGGTATCTTTTGGTAATTCAATTTTTGTTTTTCCTTTAACAATATTAAATCGTCCCCAACGTGCTTTCTGAACTGAAATACCTTTATCTTCCCAATTATGAATGAATTTATCTTTTTCTTTTTGAAGCTTGTCTTCAATTAATTCTTTAATATCACTTTGAGATAGGTTATCAAAATTATACTTCTTGTTTACATTGATAAACATGTTGTTCCATTTAATAAATGGTCCAAACCTTCCTACTCCTTTCTGAACTGGTTTTTCTTGATATTCAGCAATAGGAGCATCTGCTTGTTGTTTTTCCTTAATTAATTCAATAGCTCTATTAAGATTAACAGCAGTAATCTCTTCACCTTTGGGTAATGAAATGAACTTTTCATCAAATTTAATATATGGTCCAAACTTGCCTTGAGACACCACTACTTCTTTACCTTCATGATTTCCCAGCATTTTTGGAAACTGAAACAATGTTAGTGCTTGTTCTAGCGTTATATTAGAAATATTTTGTTCCGGAAGCAAACTTGCAAATTGAGGTTTTTCTTCATCCTCTGTACTTCCTATCTGAATCATTGGTCCAAATCTGCCAATACGTGCAATAACTGGTTTTTTAGTTTTTGGATCTGTGCCTAACAATCTTTCACCACTAGCTCTTTCGGCATTTTCAAGCGTGTCGGTAATTTGATCGTGAAAAGGTTTGTAAAATTCAGCAATCATCTTACTCCACTCTTTCAAACCTTCAGCAATTTCATCAAACTGTTCTTCAACCCTTGCCGTAAAATTATAGTCTAACACTTTTCCAAAATTTTCAACTAAGAAATCAGTAACCACAATACCTATATCTGTTGGAAACATTTTTTTCTTCTCAAAACCAAAGTTTTCTTTGAGTTGTTTTTCCGAAATTTTCCCTGATTTAAGTGTTAACAATACATAGTTTCGCTGATTCCCATCTCTATCTTCTCTAACAATATATCCTCTTTTTTGTATAGTTGAAATAGTTGGTGCATAAGTAGAAGGTCGTCCGATACCCAATTCTTCTAATTTTTTAACCAAACTAGCTTCAGTATATCTTGGCGGGTGATTGTTATATTTTTCTGTGGCAGTAAGTTCATTTAAATTCAACCCTTCTCCTTTCTTTACTTGTGGTAAAATGCCTTCTTTTTCATCTTCCTGATGGTCATCATCACTAGATTCTAAATAAACTTTTAAGAAACCTTCGAACAGTAATACTTCACCTTTAGCTACAAATTTTTCTTTTGAAGTATTTATACCTATAGTAATAGTAGTTTTTTCAAGTTTGGCATCGCTCATTTGAGAGGCAATGGTTCTTTTCCAAATTAAATCATACAACCTAGCTTGAGCAGCATCACCGGAAACCGAGTGCTTATTCATATAAGTTGGTCGGATAGCCTCGTGAGCTTCTTGAGCTCCTTTAGATTTGGTGCTAAATTTTCTTACTTGAGAAAACTCCTCGCCATAACTGGATGTAATTTCTTTCTTTGCTGCCCCAATTGCATCATTTGATAAATTTACCGAATCCGTTCTCATATAAGTTATGTTTCCAGATTCGTATAATTTTTGAGCTACCGACATAGTTTGAGCTACCGAAAAACCTAATTTCCTACTAGCTTCTTGTTGCAATGTTGATGTTGTAAAAGGTGCTGCTGGAGACCTTTTTGAAGGTTTAGTTTCTAAATCATCAACTGTAAAAACAGCATTATTGCAAGTTTCTAAAAACTTCTCTGCTTCTTTTTGTGTTTTAAATCTGTGCGGAAGCTCCGCTTTTATTGTTGCTTTATCATTGGTTTCAAATAAAGCGATTACTCTAAAAGCAGATTCATAGGTAAAATTGTCAATTTCTCTTTCTCTTTCAACTATTAATCTTACCGCTACAGATTGTACCCTACCAGCAGATAATGATGGTCTTACTTTTTTCCATAAAACAGGAGATAGCTCATATCCCACAAGCCTATCAAGCACTCTTCTTGCTTGTTGAGCATCAACTAAGTGTGTATTAATTTTTCTAGGATTTTCTATGGCTTTAGTAATTGCCGTTTTAGTAATTTCATGAAAAACAATACGTTTAGTCTTTTTTTCATCTAATCCTAAGGCTTCTAATAAATGCCAAGAAATGGCTTCTCCCTCACGATCCTCATCGGAAGCTAGCCATACAACATCTGCCTCTTTTGCTAATTTTTTTAATTCTGCGACTATTTTCTTCTTATCGCTAGGAACAACATAATTAGGTTCAAAGTTGTTTTCTATATCAATGGAAATGTTTTTCCCCGGCAAATCTCTAATGTGTCCAAAACTAGATTTTACTGTAAAATCTTTTCCCAAAAATTTTTCAATAGTTTTTGCTTTGGCAGGTGACTCAACGATAACTAAATTTTTTGTCATATTAGAAAGTTTAAATCACTTATTCATTTATAGTGATTTTAAATTTTGACTTGCAAAGAAATGAAATTAAATTTAGCTTTTCCAAATTTTAATCATTTTACCTTTCTGAAAAGTAATTAAAAAACATATTTTAACACTTGTATTATATTCGGCATAAAACTATTAAAATCCAATTAAATAAGTAATATATTCCTAAAATTATAATGTCTTTTTTATTAAAGCCACTATCTTTGCCGAAAAATTACTTCATGAGTCAACCAGAAAAGAAAATAGCTATTATTGGTGCTGGCAACCTCGGTTTGTCATTTGTTAAAGGATTAATAGAGAGTAAGCATTATGATTATAATGACTTTATCTTAACAAAAAGAAACCTTGATACGCTTAAATATTTTGAAGAAAACGGTTGTGCTATTACTACCACTAATATTGGTGGAGTGAAAAATGCAGCTATTATTGTGTTGGCAGTTTTACCTCAAAAAGTAGATGAAGTGCTTAATGATATTAAAGACGAACTAACTCCCAATCACCTTTTAATCTCTGTAGTTACCGGAATAAAAGTTAAAGATATTGAAAATGTTATTGGAACAAATACTCCAATAGTTAGGGCAATGCCAAATACTGCTATTGCCATTAGAGAATCTATGACTTGTATTGCTACCACCGAACAATGGAAAACCCAACTTCCTAAAGTTGATACACTTTTTAAACATGTTGGAGAAACCATCATTATAAATGAAGAACAAATGACTTCTGCAACAGCATTATGTGCTTGTGGAATTGCTTTTTTCTTAAGAGCCATAAGAGCAGCATCACAAGGTGGAAATGAGATTGATTTTCATGCTGATGAAGCTTTGAAAATGGCTGCTCAAACTGCTAAAGGTGCAGCAAGTCTGCTAATTCATAATCAATCGCACCCTGAGGATGAAATTGATAAAGTTACTTCGCCTAAAGGATGTACTATTGCTGGACTAAATGAGATGGAACATAACGGATTTAGCTCTTCTTTTATTAAAGGTATTACTATTTCTGCAAAAAAAGCTAAAGGACTTTATACCGAAGAATAACTTTATTTATCTAAATATTGAAAAGGTAGAACAGTTGAGTATTTATCTTTAGAGATTACTACCATGGAATGCATGTTTCTAATTTCTTCTATGGGCGACAATTTATCTTTTACCAATGCATCAAATGCGGCAATGTCTTTTACTAAGATTTTCAATAAGTAATCTGCCTGTCCAGTAACATTGTAACATTCCATTACTTCATCAATTTTATTAATCTTTTCAATAAAATTATTTATGGCATTGTCTCTTTGTCTGATTAATGAAATTTGCATAAAAACACATAATCCTAATTGAAGTTTTTCTTCACTTGCCAGTGCATGATAACTCTTAATAAATCCTTTTGTTTCCAGTTTTTTTACTCGTTCTAAAGTAGGGGCAGGCGATAAAGATATTTCCTTAGAAAGTTGTAAGTTAGTTATTTTCGCATTCTCCTGAAGTTTTTTTAAAATCTTCAAATCTATTTCGTCTAGCTTCATATGAGTTGTTTTTGTGAGTATTACAAATATCGAAAAAAATCTAAGCTTATTTTAACAAAAAGTTAAAATTTACTTTCGAATTATGTCATGATTTTATAAAGTACTGGTTTACTTGGAGAGGCGTCATTTTCAAAAGATGCAATTTGTATATTTAAAAAATAAGTTCCGTCAGGAATATTATTATCTATAAAAACCAATTCTGATATAGTTCTGTGGAGTTGAGTATTACTTGGATACTCCCAAAAAATGTGGTGAGCTGCCAATTTTCCGTCATCACTTTCTCTATCTACAGAAGGCGTATCAATTAATAAATGATTAATCCCGTTTTGTGTTAAATAAGCAGCCCCTTCAGCTTCAATATAAGCAGGGTTGGTATTAGAATATTGTAAAGATTTTTTATCATTACCATTAGGAAGTGTCCTAATAATTATTGCTTCACTACCTTTTGGCTGCCATAGTTGTTTTATTTGGGCTAAAGTAATTACAGCGTCATCACCAATTTTTTCAGGTTCAACAGTTATCAAATCTGCAAAAAAGAAAAATTGTTTTAAGCATTGATTAATAGTATAAGGCTCTTTACTTATATGTCCAACACACTCTGTGTGCGTTCCATGTCCGTGCGGATTAAAAAAAATATTTCTAAAATTTACATTTCCTCCTAAATTAACATCACCAACAAAGCCATTTTCCATAACAGGAGTAAATTCCGGTTTTGAAACATACCAAGCAGTAACATTTTCGGGAGTATTGCTCAAAGGGAGAGAAATATCAATGGGTTGAGATAAATCTATTTTGTAGTTTTTGTTTTGATGGGTAATAGTTGTTATCATAATTACAATAAAGTTAAATCTTATAATTTGTGCATTTGTGGCAATTATACATAAAATAAGTCTGCTGTAATTTTATCGACCACAAAAATGCCTTTGGTGGTTAAAGTTACTGTATTTTTTGAAATAGTAATGAGTTTAGAGTTTTTATAAGCTTCTAACTCTTTTTCAAAATGATTTAGCAAAACAGGGTTGAACGTGTTTTTAATATATTCTAAATCCAACCCCCAAATGGTTCTTAATCGAGTAAGTATATATTCATTAAAAGCAGTAGTTTCATCTATAAGTTCTTCTTCAAAGTAAGGTGTGTTTTGATTAATGGCTTTAATGTATTTAGTATTATTAGCAACATTCCAACTTCTTTTTTGAGAGCTATTATTATTCATAAAAGAATGTGCCGAAGGACCAATTCCTAAATAGTTTTGACCTTTCCAATAATTACTGTTGTGTTGCGAAAAATAACCTTCTTTACCAAAGTTAGATACTTCATAATGTATTAATCCAGCTTGTTTAGTTTTTTCCATTAATAATTTAAATTGCTCAATAGCTTGTTCATCTGTTGGCAAACTGGTTTGCTTAGTTTTTACCAAATGATGCAAGGCTGTTTTAGGCTCTACAGTTAAGGTATAAGCAGAAAGATGTGGCACATTTAAACTGATAAATTTATCCAAGTTTTGCTCCCATTTTTTTAACGTTAACAGCGGACTATTGTAAATTAAATCTATAGTAATATTTTCAATTCCGGCATCTTGCGTTTTTAAAATACTTTGTGCTGCTTCGTTAGCATTATGTGCACGATTAAAAAATTGTAAATCATCATCAAAAAAAGATTGTATACCAATACTTAACCTATTTACGCCACTTTTTTTATACTCATTTAATTTTTTAGATGTAATATCATCAGGGTTACACTCTATGGTAAACTCCATATTTTCATCAACATTGTAATTGTTATGAATAATCTCTACCAATTGATTTAGTTCCAATTCATTTAATATGGAAGGTGTTCCTCCTCCAAAATAAATAGTATTAACAGATTCTTTCTTAAAAAGTTTTTGCTTTAGTACTATTTCTTTTTGCAAAGCAGCTAATAACTCAGTTTTATGTTTTAAACTGGTGGAAAAATGAAAATCACAATAACTACATTTCTTCCTGCAAAAAGGGATATGAATATAAATTCCAGACATGAATTAATGCTTAATATTTTTTAAGCACAATTCTAAAAGTAGTGCCTTTTTCACTAGATTGTTTAACAAATATTTTTCCGTCATGGTAGTTCTCAACAATACGTTTTGTTAGCGAAAGTCCTAGCCCCCAACCTCTTTTCTTGGTAGTAAAACCAGGTTCGAAAATAGTTTTTTGTTTAGATTTCGGAATCCCATGTCCTGAGTCACTAATATCTATATAAACAAATTGTTTTTGATCTATCATAAAAACATTAATATTTCCTCCACCCTGCATCGCATCAACAGCATTTTTAATTAAATTTTCTATTACCCAACTAAATAATGAAACATTAAGCGGAGTTATTATTTTTTCTTCCTTAGAAAAATTAAAATTGATAACTACATTTTTTGAAATTCTAGGTTGTAAATAAGCTACAGTGTTTCTTAAAACCTCACATACATTTTCTTCGGTTAATTTTGGTAAGGATCCTATTTTTGAAAACCTTTCGGTAATAATTTCTAGTCGGTTTACATCTTTAGAAAGCTCATCTATAGTTGCTTGATCAACATTTTTTAATTTTAAATATTCTACCCACGCCATTAACGAAGAAAGTGGTGTGCCAAGTTGGTGAGCTGTTTCTTTTGCCAGCCCAACCCAAACCTGGTTTTGTTCGCTTTTTCTGGAAGTGCTGAACAAATAATAAGCAATTAAAATAAACAAACCGATTACTCCAAATTGAAAGAAAGGATAGTATTTAAGTTGGGTTAATAACTCACTATCTTTATAAAAAATATACTGTGTTTCGTTGTTGTTTATAGAAATAGCAATAGGTGTATTTTGGTTTCGCATTTCTGCAATGGTATTAGCCAAATACAAGGAATCTTTTATTTTATCTTTATCTAAATTACCATATTCAATAACATTAGTTTGAGTACTATCAGTAAAAACTACAGGAACAGCAGCAGAATTCACTACAATTTCAGAAATAAAAGATTTTATTAAATCGTCTAAAACAATTTTTAACTCTGTAAAAATTTCAGAATCTTGGTAGTATAATTTGTGATCCCAAGTAATATTTTTGGTAACATGAATCTTTAAATCTATAGGTTCATTGCTATTTTTCATGGAATCGAGCTGAGTAATTAAATAACTCGCTGTATCAATTCCTGGTGCTAATTTTATATTTCTATAATTAATAATTTTATTTTCTTCATCTGTAACAATTACTGGAATGGTTTCATTTTTCCCAATAATCTGAAGGTAAAAATTTGTTGCATCCTGATTGGTGGACGTAATAATTCTTTTGGTAGCTTCAGCCCAAATTTCAATCCTATTTCTTTCTTCTTTAGAAATTTTGTCAAACAGTTCTCCTGTTAGCTGAACTAAGGTAGCTTTATTTTGAATTGCTCCCGCCCAAAGCCTTACTTTTTCACGCTCTTCCTGAGCAATTTGCCTAACTAAAACATTTGTGTACCACAAAGAAGACAACACAATTAGCGTTGCAATTCCTACTAATAAAAGTTTCCATCTTTGTTTTTTAGAATATAAATTCACGCTAAATCAATTATAGGTATGAAATTACAAATTTGTTTGTATATACTATATGATAACAAAGAAAAAGAGCCGAATAAATTATTCGGCTCTCTTCTTTCTATCTTAGATCAATTATTTTTTCCCGTTTTTATTAGCATCTTTTATATACAACTCTAATGCTTTGGTCATGGATGGAGCCTCTGGCTGAGGAGCACAAATGTCTATTCTAAGACCTGCTTCCTCTGCTGCTTTTGATGTTGTAGATCCAAAAACTGCTATTCTGGTATCATTTTGTTTGAAATCAGGGAAATTCTGAAATAAAGATTTAATTCCAGATGGGCTAAAGAATGCCAATACATCATAATTAACATCTTGTAAATCACTTAAGTCACTACAAACAGTTCTATATAAAACCACACACTGATAATTAATATTATCTTTTTCTAACGTGTCTTTTATATTCGGACTAATAATGTCTGAGCAAGGCAATAAAAACTTACAATCTTTATTTTTTTTCAAAAGAGGCATTAAATCCTGAAAAGTTTGTTTACCAGTAAATACTTTTCTTTTTCTATAAACAATATACTTTTGAAGATAAAAAGCAATTGCCTCTGATATACAAAAATATTTTAGTGACTCAGGTACATTGTATCTTATTTCTTCAGCTGTTTTAAAGAAATAATCTACTGCATTTCTACTTGTAAATATTACTGCATTAAAGTCAGGAATATTTACTCGTTGACTTCTAAAATCTTTTGTTGATACTCCTTCTATATGGATAAATGGCCTAAAGTCAATTTTTACTTTACAATTTGAGGCAAGATCAAAATAGGGTGATTTATCGCTTTCAGGTTTTGGTTGAGAAACTAAAACACTTTTCACTTTCAACATAAACTCATTTTTTTAGTTAAATAATCGTTTTTAAAAGATAAAGTAGCTAATAACAACGATTAACGGTAAAATTTCGAGGGTGCAAAGGTACAAAATTATATGGAATATAGAAATATTTTTTTGCCGCCCCATAAAAAACAGCCTTAACAAATTAATAATGAATACAATAATAACTAATCCTGCCATAAACATTTTATAATTTCCTACCTCATGAAGAAAGGAATAATAGTTTAAAACCATTAATGGAAGTAAAATTACTCCAATAAGTATGGTATGAATTGATGTTAAATATACGTAAGCTGTTTTCAAATTATCAAAATCAAAAACATTATTAATAAGCAATCCAAAAATTTGTTTTATAGTATATAAAACAATCACTATAGCAAATACTTTCATAAAGAAAAACGAGGTGTCTCTATAAAAAATATCTTTATACAATAAAAAGTCATAAAGAAATAATGAAAGGCTAAAAAAGGCTACAATATGAAGCAGAATGTTGGCTTGATTAAAAAACATCTTTTCACTTCTAATGGCTTCACTTACACCACTAGAAGTAAAAACAGACCTAACTATAAGTTTTATTCGTAAACTATTAAATGCTTTTGCTAATCCAAATAACAAAAAACAAAAAAGTAAAATAATGGTTTGCCAGGTATGTACCTGCTCTTTTCTATATTCGGGAGTAAAAACTAACTCTTGTTTAGTAACTGTTGTGGTATCTTCAACTACTTTGTTTACATCAACTTCTCTAACTGGTAGGGAATAAAGTTTTTTGACATTTAATCCAAAATTTGCTGTGTCAGCAATAAAATCAGCATCTTCATTTAGTGTGTTAGTTTGTGGTTGCTGTTGAACATTAGTATATCTTGGCTTTTTTGGCTTTACCACTTCTTTAATAGACATATCATCTACTTCTTCCATTAAATCAATAGGAAAAGTGTTTGCTTGAGGCAATATAATACTATCTTTCTTCTCTTTTTTTTCTGTTTGAGAAGTATCTGCTTGTTGATATAAAAAATAGCTGTGCATAAACAACAAAAATACATTATTCTAAATGAAGTTGTTTAAAACCTCAGTTCAACTTTAAACAGTATCTAAAAAAAAAGCTCAGTTTACAAATTGTAAACTGAGCTTTTATAACTTAAGTTCTCAATGATATTAATTAAGAATTTTATCTGTTTTCTTAGTTGAGTAATTAATTTTTAAAGCATTCGCTTTTCTAAGTTCTTGCTTTACATCGGTAACTATGCCCATCTCTGTTTTTTGATCCACTTTTAACGACCAAGTAATCAAATTTCTTTCGGCTTCATCTCTTTCGTCTCTTTCCATTTCTACAAACTGAAAAATGTCTTCTTTGGTTTTAAAAGCATCGTTTAACTGAATTCTTGGTGCAGTACCAAAAACTGGTTGAAGCTCTTTAATTGGTTTTCCAATATAAATATAACTTACCAATGATTTTCGTTCTAATTTTTCTATTTCAGTTGCAAATGGAATTTTATTTTCCACTTTTAAAGTAGTTTCTCTCATAGTAGTTGTTACCATAAAAAAGAAAAGCAACATAAAAACGATATCAGGAAGTGCAGCTGTATTAACAGCAGGCTGACTTTTTTTACCTTTTTTTCTAAATTTTGACATTAGTTGGTCCCTCCTACTTTTTTGGGTTCTGCCTCAGAAATTCTTTGTGGATAAACTTTTTTAACAGCATCTAACTGTTGTTCTGCTGTTTCAGAAGCTGCTGCTTGTTGAGTTAACTCCTGATAAGTTTTTCCGAATTTTTGCTGAGCGAATTCATTTCTTAATTCATTATATGCTGCTACCAATTCATTTTGCACCTTAATATACATGTCGTAAGATGTTCCATTATCGTTTTGTAATGAAATGATTTGCTTAGAAACAGGGTATAAACCTAATCCATCAATTTGTTCTTCTTTAAACTCGGGCATATTAGGGTTTCCCACATCAGATTTAATAAACTCCTTCGCTTTTTCTCTTAATTCTGTTACTTGCATATACTCACCTTCAACCAACAATTGATCATTAGCATTAACCAATATTTCAAAAATATTTCTTTGTTTAATTGGTGGTGGCGGCTCAGTTAAGTCTTCTGGTGGTGGTGGCAATTTTCTAATCAATCCTGTATCCGTATCCATGGTGGTAGTTACCAAGAAGAATATCAACAACAGGAATGCAATATCCGCCATTGAGCCAGCATTAATTTCTGATATTTCTCTTTTAGCCATTTTTTATTTGAATATTTTTGATACTTCTGAAAAAATTATTACTCCTATCGCTCCTAGTCCTAAAATATAAAAAGCATTTAAGCCAGCTTCGGATAATTGTGAAGTTGACTTATCTGCTAACAATTTAGCACTTGCATCAAAAACTTCTTCATCTCCAGCCATTACATAACCAAGAGCAAAAACAACTGCTAATCCTATAATACCTACTAAAGCATTTTTTGCATTTTTAGGGTTTTGTGCCATCGTCATTATTGGAAAAACTATTGCAGTAAGCGTAGCTATTCCTAACAATATGTAACACCAGTTAATAAGCATTCCCTCAGATACTATATCCGCAAAGAAAAGAACACTTAATACTGCTGAAAGTCCCAACAATACATATAATATGATACTGAATAATTTGTTATTCATGTTTTTATGTTTTTATTATTATTTTTTAGATAATTGGTGCTTCACTAATAAATCTATTAATGAAATAGAAGCATTTTCCATATCGTTTACTAAGTTATCCACTTTTGCAACAATGTAATTATAAAAAATTTGTAGGATAATAGCTACTATCAAACCAAATACAGTTGTTAAAAGGGCTACTTTAATACCATCAGCAACAACAGCAGGAGAAATATCACCCGCAGCGGCAATTGCATCAAATGCTCCAATCATACCAATTACTGTCCCCATGAAACCAAGCATTGGAGCAAGTGCAATAAATAATGAAATCCAAGAGATTCCTTTTTCTAATAAGCCCATTTGAACTCCACCGTAAGAAACAACTGATTTCTCCACCATATCAATTCCTTCATGACTTCTATCCAACCCTTGGTAGAAAATGCTAGCAACAGGTCCTTTTGTATTTCTGCAAACTTCTTTAGCTGCTTCAACACCACCTGCATTTAATGAATCTTCGATGTTTTTTAATAATTTATTAGTATTAGTTGTTGCCATGTTTAAGTAAACAATTCTTTCAATAACAATTGCCAAACCTAAAATAAGACATACTAATACGATACCCATAAACCCAGGACCACCTTCAATAAATTTTTGTTTAATTATTTGAGTAAAAGATGGATCAGCCTCAACAACATCTTCTGTTGCTGCATCTGCTGCTTGAGCTTCTTTGTCTGCTTTAGCTTTGGCATCTGCCTCCGCTTTTGCTTTAGCATCTGCTTCAGCTTTTGCTTGTGTTGCTGAATCTTCAGCTGTTTGCTCTGTTGCAGTTTCTGTTTCTAGAGCGTACACTTTAGTAGTATTTGTAAAGTTTAATACTGCTGTTAATGTTAATAATGCAAATAATTGTTTCATAATTTTGATTTGTTTATTGCTTACTTTAATTAATTATTTTTTTAAAATCAGCTGCCAAATTACAAAAAAAAATATTTAAACATCAAATTAATTGAGTTAAGTTTATTTTAGTTTTTGTTCTGACAATCGAATTAACGTCATAAGTGAATTATTTATTTTAATTTGAACTCTTTTTTTATTTTACTTACATAGTCCAACTCTTCCCAAGGGAACAATTTTACTTTTACTTTCTTCTTCTCACCAGAGCCATTAATAAACTCTTTAGTTATTTCTTGTGGGGTTCTTCCCATGTGTCCGTAGGCAGCTGTTTCAGAATAAATAGGTGTTCTTAATTTAAATCTGGCTTCAATTGCATAAGGTCTTAAGTCGAATAACTTCATTAATTTTTTTGCAATATCTCCATCTTTCATGTCCACTTTTGAAGTCCCGTAAGTAGAAACAAATAAACCTACTGGTTGAGCAACTCCAATAGCATAAGCTACCTGTACCAAAGCTTCATCACACAAACCTGCTGCCACCATATTTTTAGCAATATGTCTTGTAGCATAAGCTGCAGAACGATCTACTTTACTAGGGTCTTTTCCTGAAAACGCCCCTCCTCCATGAGCTCCTTTACCGCCATAGGTATCAACAATAATTTTTCTACCTGTTAAACCAGTATCTCCATGAGGTCCACCAATTACAAATATTCCTGTTGGGTTTACATGGTATTTAATTTTATCATTAAATAATTTTTGGATATGTTTTGGAAGCAATTTTTTAACTCTTGGAATTAAAATATTAATAACATCATCTTTAATTTGCTTTAACATTTTAGCTGCTGTATCAAAATCATCATGCTGAGTAGAAACAACAATAGCATCAATTCTTACTGGTTGATTATTATCATCATACTCAATGGTTACCTGAGATTTTGAATCAGGACGAAGGTACTTCATTTTTTTGCCTTCTCTTCTAATAGCAGCTAATTCTTTCAACAACAAATGAGAGATTTCTAATGCCAACGGCATATAGTTATCTGTTTCTTTGGTAGCATAGCCAAACATCATTCCTTGATCTCCAGCACCTTGCTCTTCTTTTTTCTTTCTTTCTACTCCTTGATTAATATCTGGAGATTGCTCATGTATAGCCGAAAAAATACCACATGAATTACCATCAAACATGTACTCACTTTTTGTATAACCTATTTTATTAATGGTTTCACGAGCAATTTTTTGTACATCTAAGTAGGTATTAGATTTAACTTCTCCTGCTAAAACCACCTGACCCGTTGTTACTAAGGTTTCGCAAGCTACTTTTGAGTCAGGGTCAAAAGCTAAAAAATGATCAATTAAAGCGTCAGAAATTTGGTCGGCTACTTTGTCCGGATGCCCTTCTGATACAGATTCGGATGTAAATAAATAAGACATTTAATTTTATTTTAACAAGTTAATAAAAAAAGAAATGTAGGCTGGTAGCAATGTGAAAAGTACACTTTTTAGCATTTTTTCATGTGGTTGCAAGCAGCCAAATCATTCCACAATAACAGGGTCAAAAGTAGATTTTTTTTATAAACTAAACTATTTTTTAGTTTATTTTTTGTTTGAAGTCAACTTCTTAAAAATACTTTCTAAACTTTCGTTTTCTTTTTGAAGTGTTAGTACTACCATTTCGTGCTCCATTGCAAATTGAAAGATAGCATTTCTAACACCATCATTAGCTATTTCAAATAGCCACAAATTATTCATAGGGTTTTTCTTTACTTTTAAAACCCCATTAATTTTTAATAATAATTCTTCACTAGTTGATTTATCAAACTCAACAGTTAAAACAATTTTATTGCTCTTACTTAGCTTTAACTCAGCAGTAGTTTCATTAGCTACAATTTTTCCTTGATTAATAATAATAGTTTTATCGCAAATAGCTTCTACCTCTTGCATAATGTGCGTAGAAAGCATAATGGTTTTTTCTTTTCCTATAGCTTTTATCAGGCTTCTAATTTCCTCTAACTGATTAGGGTCTAATCCTGTTGTTGGCTCATCTAAAATCAACACTTTTGGATCATGTATCATGGCTTGAGCCAAGCCTACTCTCTGTCTATAACCTTTAGATAAAGCTCCAATTTTTTTGTTTTGCTCAATTTCCAATCCTACCATATCAATCATTTCTTTTACTCTTGCATTAAGATTGGGAACATGATGCACGCCACCAACAAAATGCAAGTATTCTTTTACATACATGTCCAAATAAAGTGGATTGTGTTCTGGCAAATAACCTACTTGCTTTTTTACATCAATAGGATGTTCAATTACATCATAACCACATACAGAAACACTGCCCGATGTTTGAGGAATAAAACAAGTAATGATTTTCATCATGGTTGATTTTCCAGCTCCATTTGGCCCTAAAAATCCAACAATATGACCAGGCTCTACAACAAAAGAAACATCATCTAATGCTTTTTGCTTTCCATAAATTTTGGTTACATTATTAACTATAACTGACATGTTAGTTTATAAGTTTAAAAGGTTATGAGTTTATAAATTAAAAGTTCAACATTTGAAGTTCGAAGCACGAAAGTAATGAATTTTGCTTTAGAACATTTACGATTTTCTTACTTTTGGTTTTTTTAACATTCTAAATAATTTTGGAAGAAGGAATCGTAATAAAATCTACTGGCAACTTGTATCATGTACGCATGAATAATGGCGAGACCTTGGCTGCGAGAATTAAAGGCAGCTTTAGAATGATGGATATTAAAACTACTAATCCGGTAGCGGTTGGCGACAAAGTTATTGTTAGCGATGTAGCTACGGACCCTGTTATTTCTGAAATTAAGCCCCGAACCAATTATATTATTAGAAAATCGGTCAATCTTTCTAAGCAAGCTCATATTATTGCTGCCAATGTTGACCAAGCTATTTTAATAGCTACCGTTGCTCAGCCCGAAACTTCTACAGGTTTTATTGATCGGTTTTTAATTACTGCCGAAGCTTACCACATTCCTACCACTATTGTTTTTAATAAAACGGATATTTATACCGAAAAAGATATGGAAAAACTCCATTTTTTAATGGAAACCTATACTAAAATTGGTTACGAATGCATGGCAATTTCTGTAACTGCCAACAAAAATATTGACCAACTGGTTGCTAAATTAAAAAATAAAACTTCATTGGTTTCAGGACATTCGGGAGTGGGAAAATCTTCTTTACTCAACCTTATAGAACCTTCCTTACAACTTAAAACCTCTATTATTTCTGATGCGCATCAGTTAGGAAAACACACCACCACTTATGCCGAAATGCACGAACTTTCTTTTGGCGGTTTTGTGGTAGATACTCCAGGCATTAAAGCTTTTGGCTTAATTGATTTTGATAAAACAGAGCTTTCGCATTATTTTATTGAAATGAGAGATTTGTTGCCCGATTGTCAGTTTAATAATTGTCAGCATATTAACGAACCGAAATGTGCCGTAAAAAAAGCAGTAGAAAACAACGAAATAGCTAATTTCAGATATCAAAATTACTTGTCGATGTATGATGATAATGAAAGTGAAAGCTATAGAGGAAAAGGGTATTAACATTTATGAAAGCAGTAATTCAACGTGTAAGTGAGGCATCGGTAAGCATTGAAAACAAAACTACTTCAATAGGAAAAGGCTTATTAATTTTATTAGGGGTAGAAGAAAACGACCAAGAAGAGGATATTACTTGGTTGGCTAAAAAAGTTGCTCAACTCAGAATTTTCGATGATAAAAACAACATTCCTAATCTTTCTGTAAATGATGTTAATGGTGAAGTGTTGCTCATCAGCCAGTTTACTCTTATGGCGAGTACCAAAAAAGGTAACCGACCGTCATTTATTTTAGCTGCTAAACCTCCAAAAGCAATAGATTTATATCAAAATTTTATAAAAGAACTTACGCCATTATTGCAACAACCTCTTAAAACAGGCGAGTTTGGTGCGTATATGAAAGTGGCTTTAGTCAACGAAGGGCCATTTACCATAATTATTGATAGTAAAAACAGGGTTTAGAATGGAGTTTCAAATTACTGTTAAATTTATATGAAAGAAAGCTTGTTCCTCATTTATTATTGAACTGCATCAATAAATAATTTTTCAACCTCTTGTCCCAACAAGATTCCTCCTGAATGACGAATAGAAAAACCTACCCAACTATTAATTTTTATAAAAGCCCCTCTTTGGGAAAATTTTTATGATTAGATTGAGTATTTTTGTAGAAAATATTTAGTCATATAAAAAACTTAAAAATATGTACCCACCAGAATTAGTAGCCCCAATGAAAAGCGAACTTACAGAAGTAGGTTTTGAAGAATTATTAACTCCCGATGCTGTTGATAAAGCCATCACTAGCGAAGGAACAACTTTTGTTTTAATCAACTCTGTTTGTGGTTGTGCCGCAGCTAATGCTCGTCCTGCTGCACGTATGGCTATTACTAACGATAAACGTCCAGATAGAATTACAACTGTTTTTGCAGGTGTTGATGCCGAAGCTGTAAATCAAGCAAGAAAATACATGTTGCCTTATCCTCCTTCATCGCCATCAATGGCATTATTTAAAAATGGTAAATTAGTTCATTTTATTGAAAGACATCATATTGAAGGAAGACCAGCAGAAATGATTGCTGAAAATTTAGCTGCTGCTTTTAACGAATATTGTTAATTTAGCCTTACGCTACAATATTGAAGCTTAACGCTCAACTTTATAATAAATGGCACTAAAACAAACATTAAGTTTTAAACTACAGCAAAAGCTATCGCCTCAACAAATTCAGTTAATGAAATTGTTGCAATTGCCTACAGTTGCTCTCGAACAAAGAATTAAAGAGGAAATGGAAAACAATCCTGCTTTAGATGAGGGTAAAGATGAAGAGGAAGAGATAGAACTTACTCAGCATGATGATTATGAAGAAAAAGAACGAAGCGAAGCTGAAAAAGAGTTTAATTTTGATGATTATGTTGATGATTCCGATACGCCAAGCTATAAGCTAACTGCCAACAATCACAGTAAAGATGATGAAGATAAACAGACACCTATTAGTGTTGGCTCTACTTTTCAGGAAACCTTAGAGGCTCAAATTAATTTATTTAATTTGGATGATGATGACCATAACATTGCTCTACACCTTATTGGTAGTTTAGATGATGCCGGTTATCTCCGCAGAGATATTAATGCCATAGTTGATGATTTAGCGTTTACCCAAAATATTATTACTGATAAAGAACACGTTGAAAAGATAGTAAAACTTATTCAGCATTTAGATCCTGCAGGTGTTGGAGCAAGAAGTCTTCAAGAATGTTTACTTATTCAGCTTAACAAGAAAAAACATCATACCCTTATTTCTAAAAATGCGATAGAAATTATCACTAACTATTTTGATGAGTTTTCTAAAAAACATTACTCAAAAATTATTGAAAAGCTCAGTATTTCTGAAGATGACTTAAGGTTAGTAATTGAAGAAATTCTAAAGTTAAATCCGAAACCCGGAAACTCATCTAATGATGGCTTAAGAGTTACTCAACATATTGTTCCTGATTTTGTTCTTACTGTTGATGATGGAGAAATAGACATCACTTTAAATGGAAGAAATACACCTGATTTAAAAGTTAGTCGTTCTTATAAAGAAATGATTGAAGGGTACAAAGCTCAGAAAGAAAAGCCTTCAAAATCGCAGAAAGATGCATTGATGTTTGTAAAACAAAAGTTAGACTCCGCTAAATGGTTTATTGATGCCATAAAACAACGTCAACACACACTTATGTTAACTGTAGATGCTATTGTTGAAAGACAAAAAAAATACTTTTTGGAAGGAGACGAAACGCTGATTGTCCCAATGATTTTAAAAGATATTGCCGAAGAAATTGATATGGACATATCAACAGTTTCTCGTGTGGTAAACAGTAAATACATTCAAACGCCTTACGGAACTTTTCTTTTAAAAACATTCTTCTCAGAATCACTAAGTACAGATAGTGGCGAAGAAGTTTCGAGTAGGGAGGTAAAAAAGATTTTGCAAAATGCTGTGGAGGATGAAGATAAACGCAAACCATTAACAGACGAAAAACTTTCTAAATTACTTAACGATAAAGGTTACAATATCGCTAGGAGAACAATTGCCAAATACCGAGAGCAATTAAATATTCCTGTAGCCCGTTTACGTAAAGAAATTTAATTGAAAGTATGAGGTTAGCTGCAAAAATAATTTCTATACTCTTCAATCCATTATTGATGCCCACTCTTGGGCTTTTCCTATTATTTAATACGGATACTTATATAAACTATGCAGTACATTTTAAGCTAAAACAATTTACTGTTCTTTTAGTCGCTCTTATAACTTTTATAATTCCGTTGCTTTCTGTTCTTTTTCTTCGTAATAGAGGCGTAATTACAAGTATGGAAATGTATTCCCCAAAAGAACGAGTTATACCTTATATCATCACTATATTATCGTATATCTTTACACTTTATCTACTCAAACAAACAACGGTAATTCCTATTATTTTTAATTTTATAATAGGAGCTACTTATGCTATTATTTTAGCTTTTATCATTAATATAAAATGGAAGATTAGTGCCCATTCGATTGGTATTGGTGGGTTACTCGGAGCATTTTTATGTGTCGCTACCAAACTTCAAACCGATGTAAGTATTTTTATTGTTGCCCTACTTTTTGTTTTTGGTTTAGTAGCTACTGCTAGGTTAATTTTAAATGCTCACACTCATGCTCAAATTTATGCGGGTTTTTTTCTAGGAATTTTTACGCAATTTGCAGTGTTTTATTTTTAAGCATATTCTAATAATTTATTATCAACTCTATAATCAGTAATAAAACGGTTCAGTTCACTTTCAGTCAATGTTATTATTGATATCTTATTCACATTTATGAGTTGTTTATTTTTTATTAAATCTTTAATTTTAATTTTTCCATATCCTTTAGCCCCATTAATTAATTGTATTTCTTCTAAAAAATTTTCTACCAATGTAATTTTATTGGAGTAAATCCAAATAAATTCGTTGGTTTCATGCCTCAATTTTTTTCCAGAAGAAACATTTTTGTAAATGTATTTATTAGAATCTAAAGAACTATAATCATTATAAACAACATGTCCTGTTGGAAGTTTACCTGCTCCTTTCCCTATATATGTTTGTGAACCAATGTTATTAGAAACGATTTCTACAGTATTATATTCATTATTTACATTAAATAACTCATTTTTTTCATCAACAAAAGTGGGTAATACATATAATACAAGTTTATTATTTTGCTTTATTGCAGATGCTACTAATTTAATTTTCAATCGATTATTTTGGGCAAACTCAATATCACTTTTACTAATATTTTCAATACCTATATTTAGTACTTTTTCAGGTAAAATAAACTTTCCGAAAGCGTGTGCTGATAGTATGAGTAATTTATAAAGTGCATCGAAACCACCAACATCAGCTGTAGAATCAACTTCTGCAAATCCAGCTTCTTGAGCTTGAAATAAGGCTTCTTCATAACTAATTCCTTTTTCAAAAACCTGTGTTAAAATATAGTTTGAAGTTCCATTCAAAATACCACGCATTTGCTTAATTTCATCAAAAGCGTAATGTTCATTAATGATTTTGATGATGGGAATACTCCCAGCAACAGCTCCTTCATACAAAAATTTACCACCAAATTGTTGTTCTAATGCTACCAATTCTTCAAGATGATATGCAATCATTTTTTTGTTAGCAGAAACTACCTTCCTTCCTTTTTGTAGTGCCTCTTTTACAATTTTATACGCTTCTTGGTCATTATTAATTAATTCAATAATGGTGTTTATTTCCTTGTTATTAAGCACCTTTTGTACATCATTTGTAAAGTTTAAGTTCTCTGGAATCCTATTTTTAGAAGCATCTTTAATAACAATTTCAGAAAGTTGTTTGTCTTCATTGTTTTCAACAAGGTAGTGATAAAAACCTTGTCCTACAGTTCCAAAACCTATTAATGCTGTGTTTTTAATTGGTGTATTCATAAATTTCTTTTTTTAATTGTTGTGTGGTATAAAAATTTTTAAATAAAGTTGCTAATTGTTGTGTTTCAATTAAAAAACCATCGTGTCCGTATAGTGAATTGACAACTGATAATTGACAATTGTTAATTCCTTCCGCCAGTATTTTTGACTCGCAAACAGGAAACAATAAGTCTGAATCAATTGCTACTACTAATGTGTTGGCTTTAATTCTTGCTAAAGCAGCCTCTATTCCTCCTCTAATTCTTCCAACATTATGACTATCCATTGCTTTGGATAAATACCAATAAGAGAAAGCATTAAAACGATTAACTAATTTTTCGCCTTGATAATTTTGATATGAAACAGCTTTAAAATCAGCTACTTTTTCATGTTCGTCTTGTTGAGTTGCTTTGTAGGTTTGATAGTTTCTGTAACTCAATAAAGCAATTGCTCTAGCTGCTTTCATTCCTTTTAATCCAGCATCATCACTATACGAAAACCAAGTTCTATCAGCTTTAATTGCCAAACGTTGACTTTCATTAAATGCAATTCCCCAAGGCGAATGTTGAGCGTTAGTAGCTATCAAAAATAAATTTTGAATAAATTCGGGTTGTTGAATTGCCCATTCCACCGCTTGTTGTCCGCCTAAGGAACCACCTAACAAAGTGTGAATTTTTTCAATTCTTAAATACTGACGCAATAAATCCAACGCTTTTACTATATCTCTAATAGTTATTTCAGGAAAATTATGATAGTATTTATTACCTGTATCGGGATTTATAGATAATGGATTAGTTGAGCCATAAGGAGACCCTAATACATTAGCACAAATGATAAAATATTTTTCAGGATTAAAAATCTTGTCTTCTCCAACTAAACCACTCCACCATTCTTCAGGATTAGAATTGGCTGTTAGGGCGTGTGTAATCCATACAACATTACTTTTAGAAGCATTTAACTTACCTAAAGTGGTATAAGTCAATTGGAATTCAGGAAGAAATCTTCCTGATTCCAATTGAAACTTTTGTTTATAGTTAAAAATATGATACATTAATTTCTGCTTAAAGGCTGGGTAATTAAATATTTAATTGGTGTTGGATTTGCTAAATTATCATTTACAGGACATCTGTCTTTTGCTTTGGCTATAAGTTGCTGTTCTTGTTCGTGCGTTCCATTTGTTTCAAGTTCTATATGTACATTTAACGATTGAAAACCAGCTCTATTTTTATTGGATAAGCCTAGAAATTTTTCTGGATTAATATCTCCGTTTATAGAAATATTTAGTTCATATATTTCAATGCCAATTTCTTTTGCTATTAAGTTGTAAACTACGTTTAAACAACCTGCATAACCTGCCAAAATATATTCTACCGGATTGGCTGCTTCATCCTTCCCTCCCAACGTTTCTGGTTCGTCAATAACGTGTTTAAAGTGCCTAGTTTTTCCTTCGTATTTTGTTGCAGAAATGCTTGTTCCTACTATTAAAAAATTTAAATTACTCATTGTCTTTGTTTTTTTATGATTTATATAAAGCTCTCTTCAGACTGAAGAGAACTTTATGTATTTATTAATTTAAAATTGGAATTGAAAATGTATTTTCTGATTGACTTACTTTTTTAAAAGCTTGTTCAAAATCTGCTTTTATATCATCAATATTTTCAATCCCTACCGAAACTCTTAGCAAGTTTGGTGTTACTCCAGCAGTCAATTGTTCATCAATACTTAATTGTTGGTGCGTAGTAGCAGCAGGTTGAATAATTAATGTTTTTGCATCACCAACATTTGCTACATGACTTACTAATTCTAAAGAATCTACAAAAGTTTTTGTTTCTTCTTTTTCTCCTTTTAATTCAAAGCTCAAAACAGCACCAAAACCATTTTTTAAGTACTTTTTTGCCAATGAATGGTAAGGTGATGATGTTAACCCTGGATAGTTTACTTTTTCTACTTGGGGGTGATTCTCTAACCATTTTGCTAATGCTAGAGTGTTTTCCACATGTCTTTCAACTCTTAATGATAGTGTTTCAATTCCTTGTATCAACTGAAAAGCATTAAAAGGAGATAGTGCTGATCCAAAATCTCTTAATCCCTCAACTCTTGCTCTAATAATAAAAGCAATGTTTCCAAAAGGTCCATCAGTACCAAAAACATCCCAAAATTTCAAACCATGGTATCCTTCACTTGGTTCTGTAAATTGAGGGAACTTTCCATTGCCCCAGTTGTAGTTTCCACCATCAACAATTACTCCTCCAATTGAAGTTCCGTGTCCTCCAATCCATTTAGTTGCTGAAGCAGTTACTATATTTACACCATGTTCTATTGGTCGAAAAAGGTAACCACCAGCTCCAAAAGTATTATCAACCACAATAGGAATATCGAGTTTTTTAGCTAAGGCTACTATTGCGTCAAAATCTGGAATATTAAACCCAGGATTGCCAATGGTTTCCAAATAAATGGCTTTAGTGTTTTCATCAATCAAAGGTTCAAAATCTTCAGGCTTGTCAGATTTTGCAAAACGAGCTTCTATTCCTAAGCGTTTAAAGGCTACTTTAAATTGATTGTAAGTTCCTCCATATAAAAATGGAGAAGTAACAAAATTTTCTCCAGCCTGAAGGATATTATTTAGAGCGATAAACTGAGCTGATTGCCCAGAAGCTGTTGCTAAAGCAGCAGCTCCACCTTCTAAAGCTGCGATACGTTTTTCAAAAACATCTGTTGTAGGGTTTCCTATACGGGTATAAATGTTTCCAAATTCCTTTAATCCAAAAAGGTTTGCCGCATGTTCTGAATTGTTAAATCCATAAGATGTTGTTTGATAAATTGGAACTGCTCTTGAATTGGTTGTTTTATCAACTTCTTGTCCTGCATGTAATTGTAATGTTTCGAATTTTAAATTTTTTAAACTGCTCATAATTAATTGTTTTTTAATTGTTTATAAATATATAGATTGATTATTTGATTAAATAAGGTATATAAAAATGCACGCGATTATCCTTTTGAGGAAAACCTTACATCTTTAAATTCAAGAATAATTAATGAAAATAAGATGTATTAGTACATGCAACAGCACATACAACACATCATCATTACTGAAAGGGTATCAGTAAAATTTTGAAAAAATAAACTACCTTCTAAGCTATTGGAGCTTTCTGAGGTGTTGATTTGATTGTTGTTTCGTAATTTCATTTTGTAATTTATTTATATTTCCCCAAATATTTGGGTTAGGATTTGGCACCGGTTTTCCAATCCCTTTTATCGGGAATTTAAGTTGGTTGCCAGAAGTTCATAGAGCCTAATCTCTCACTTCTTCTTTATAAATCAATCACAAACCTTGAGGTAGGTGATAAATTGATGATGCAAAAGTATATATTATTTTTTAAAACAAAATATTATTTTGATTTTTTTTAATAAAATGCTATTTTCGATACATTTACAATGTTAATTTTATTATTTAAGAACAATATTTTGTATTAGTGTTATTTTTACCAAATTAAAAATTAAAGATATATGGCTAATAATGACAATTAGTCCCTAGTTATTCTATTAAAAATATAAAAAAGCACACCAGTTGGTGTGCTTTTTTTATATGATATATAACTCAATCTATTTTTAATGATGTAAGTGTAAACTCTCATCAAGCATTGGGTGATTTTTAGTAACCAATGAAGCTCTAGTAAGTGAAGTTAACACTACAAATATGAAAACTCCTGTAAACATTAAGAACATTCCTATTTCTACCATTCCTAATTGACCGTCTTCAAACATAGTTCCTGGCAACACCATAGTTAGAACATCTAACCAGTGCCCTACAAAGATGATTAAAGCGATAGGTAATAAAAATACTGCGTTTCTTTTTGCATCTCTTGACATTAATATAAAGAATGGTAATAAGAAGTTTACAAAGAAAGTTCCTACGTATAATAATTTGTAATGCTCAAATCTGAATAAATAATAGGTTACCTCTTCCGGTATATCAGAATACCAAATTAACATAAACTGAGAGAACCATAGGTAAGACCATAAACAGCTAATAGCAAACATCCACTTACCTAAATCGTGAATATGGCTATCATTTACTTCTTTTAAGAACCCTTTACCTTTTAGGTACAACACTAATACCACAGCGAAAATCATGCATGACACCCACATTCCTGAGAATGCATACCATCCAAATAATGTACTAAACCAGTGTGTATCAATACTCATTAACCAATCCCATGCTGAAGATGAAGAAGTATAAGCAAAGAAGAAAATAAACAATACCCCCATGAATATGCTTCTTTTATATATTGGAGAAACATCTCCAGCAGCTAGGTTTAATTGATCTTCTTCCATAGATTTTTTTCTAAACCAATAAGCAAAAAACATCCAAACACCAATGTATATTAATGATCTAACAAAGAAAAATGGAATGTTTAAGTAAGCTCCTTTATTTGCAATTAATTCATCATAATGACTGCTTTCAGGATTATGAACTTCTGGATCCATCCAGTGATATAAATGATGCATATGAGCTGCTCCTGCAATAAATACTGCTAACAAAACTACTGCTCCAATAGGCATAAAGCTCATTATCGCCTGAAAAATTCTGTGAGTAGTTACTCCCCAAGCCATTTCTGAAACATATTGTAAGGCTAAAAAGAACAGTGCTGCTAATGAAATAGTAAAATAGAAATACCCATTTACTAATAAGTTAGCCCAAAATCTTTGAGAAACATGGTGACCATGATCAGTAGTTAAACCAACAATTAAAGCTAGCAGACCAACTACAATAAGAATGATAGTAGTTAGTTTCGCGTTTTTTGATATTGTATATTCCATTTGTTAAAATGTTTTTAGTGTAATCTTCTTTATAAATTTATTGTACTACAGCATTTGTATCAGCACTAACAACAGCGGTTTGACCCATATCTGCAGTTAATGGTTTTTTCATAAAACCTACTCTTATGTAGTGAATTAATTGCCATCTTTCTTCTTGAGTTAACTGAGAAGCGTGTGGCCCCATTAAGCCTTTTCCGAAAGTAATGGTATGGAACATTTTACCTTCAGGTAAGTCTAAGCTTTCAGTAAATTTAACTGGTAGAGGAGGGAAAACTTCTCTTTCTACTAATGAACCATCTCCTTGTCCGGCTCCTCCATGACAATGAACACAGAACATTCCGTACAATTCTTTTCCTTTAGCTACAGATTGTTCTGTATAATCAAAAGGACTCTTTAAAAACTCTCCTGCTTGATTATAGCCTTCAATAGAATTTTTGTAAGGATAAGGAGTAAAACCTCTATGTATGGTTCCTTCAACAGGTTTTCTTGCTGTAAGTGTATTTCTCAAAGAATCATCACCTTGTTTTCCTCTTAATTCACCATAATCTACATAAGTTTCTATAGAAGGAGAACGATACATATCAGGCATATATTCGGGTGCTAAACCATTTTCTTCTTTACAAGAAAAAAGAGAAATAATAGCAACCATTCCAACTATTTTTATGCTATTGTTCAGGTAGTTTTTCATGTTTATATTTTTTATAATCTCTAAATTAATCGTTTTATTTTTCGTCAATCTGAAGCACATAAGTTTCATTAAGAGCTGCTTTAATTTCTTCAGCCGTCATTCCACTATCACTTGGATGAATTTCCATCACAAATCTGTTGTCAGTTGTGCTTGGATAAGGATTTCTAGCTTTAAAACCAGGTAAAGTCCAGTTTCTTAATAAGTAAGTGAAAGACATACCGTGTGCAGCACATAATACTCCAAATTCAAATGTTACCGGAACAAATGCCGGAATATTATCAATTAATGAAAAGTTAGGTTTACCACCTATATTCATAGGCCAATCCTGTACCATAAAATACCACATTCCTGTTAGTGCAAGGGAAACACCTATCATTCCATAAATAAATGCAGTAATTGCAATACGAGTTCTTTTTAATCCAATAACAGGATCTATTCCATGAATAGGAAAAGGAGAAAATACATCTCTAATGTGAATTCCTTTTGAAACCAGATGTTTTGCACTTTCTAAAAGTACATAATCATCATCATAAATTGCGTATAGTTTTTTATCTGACATAACTAAAAGTTTCTAACGATATAATTATTTTTTTACTGGGTGTAATTTTTTAAAGTCTTCATCAGACATATTTTTGTATTTCTCTCCTGAAGATTTTAAAATTGTTTTCAATTCATTAAGTGCTAACACAGGGAAATATCTTAAGAATAATAAATAGAATACACTAAATAAACCTAATGTTCCGATAAAAACTCCTATATCAACCCAAGTTGGATAGAACATAGACCAACTTGATGGTAAGTAATCTCTGTGAACTGAAGTTACAATAATTACAAATCTTTCGAACCACATCCCTATATTTACTACAATAGACATTATAAAAGTAAATGCTAAATTGGTTCTTAATTTTTTCCACCAAAATAAATGTGGAGAAATTACATTACATGTCATCATACACCAGTAAGCCCAAGCATAAGGACCTGAAAATCTATTAATGAATGCATAAGATTCGTATTCAACACCTGAATACCAAGAAATGAATAACTCTGTTAAGTAAGCAACACCAACTATAGAGCCTGTTACAATTATAATGATGTTCATGTACTCAATATGCTTAATCGTTACATATTTTTCTAAGTGCATTACTTTTCTAACAATAATCATTAATGTTTGTACCATTGCGAAACCAGAGAATACCGCTCCTGCAACGAAATATGGAGGAAAAATAGTGGTATGCCAACCAGGAATTACTGAAGTGGCAAAATCCATAGATACAATAGAGTGAACCGAGAATACAAGTGGAGTTGCTAAACCAGCTAATACTAAAGAGACTTCTTCAAAACGTTGCCAAGCTTTAGCGTTTCCTGTCCAACCGAAGCTTAATAAGCTATACATTAATTTTGGAACTGGAGATTTTGCTCTATCTCTAATGGTTGCAAAATCAGGTATTAACCCAATATACCAAAATACTAATGATACAGAAAGATAAGTTGAAATTGCAAATACATCCCATAAAAGAGGAGAGTTAAAGTTTACCCACATTGGTCCGAACTCATTTGGCAAAGGTAATACCCAGTAAGCCATCCAAATTCTACCCATGTGTATCATTGGGAATAATCCTGCCATAAATACGGCAAAGATGGTCATTGCTTCTGCAGGTCTGTTAATTGCCATTCTCCATTTCTGACGAAATAACAATAATACAGCAGAAATTAATGTTCCTGCGTGACCAATACCAACCCACCAAACAAAATTGGTGATATCCCACGCCCAACCAACAGTTTTATTCAATCCCCAAGTTCCGATACCTGTTCCTATAAGGTAAAGAATATTTCCTACACCCCAAAGACCAACTATAGCGGCTATGGTCATTAATATTTTCCAACCTTTAGTTGTTTTTCCTTCGATAGTTGCTAATACGTCATCGGAGATTTTTGAATAAGTTACATCGTCTCCTAATATTAACGGTTCTCTAATTGCGGCTTCTTTATGCATTTTTTATACTTTTTTAAGCTTCGTTGTTTTCTAAATTTCTAACTTTTGTTAAGTAATATACGTTTGGTTGTTGACCAACTTCTTCTATTACTCTGTAAGCTCTATCATGGTTCATATCTCCATTAATTTTGCTTTCTGTATCATTCAAATCACCAAAAGTAATGGCATTTGTAGGACAAGCTCCAGAACATGCTGTTTGAATAGCTCCGTCTTGAACTTTTGTACTTGCTTTTTTAGCATCTAATTTTCCAGCTTGAATTCTTTGAACACACATGCTACATTTTTCCATTACCCCTCTTGCTCTAACAACTACATCTGGATTTAATACCATTCTTCCTAAATCATCTTGAGCTGGATTAACTTCAGTAAACTTATCGTAAGCGATATAGTTAAACCAGTTGAATCTTCTTACTTTATAAGCACAGTTGTTAGCGCAATATCTTGTACCAATACATCTGTTGTAAGCCATCATGTTCAACCCTTCATTACTATGCGTTGTTGCAGCAACAGGACAAACTGTTTCACAACCTGCATGGTTACAATGCTGGCACATCATTGGCTGGTGAACAACTTGTGGGTTGTCAGCAGGATCTTCCATTTTTCTATATCCAGCAATTGATTTATCTTCAATATCTGCATCAGTACTATAATATCTATCGATACGCATCCAGTGCATTTCTCTTCCTCGTCTTACTTCATCTTTACCTACAACAGGCACATTGTTTTCAGAAATACATGCTGTTACACAAGCACTACATCCGATACAAGTATTCATATCAATAGACATTCCCCATCTGTGCCCAATATTTTCTACTGGATGCTCTTTCCATAAATCAAATTCTTTGATGTTTTTCTTAATAAACTCTCCTTTCTCGTGCGTTACTAATTTATGTTCCGGGTTATAAGCGTCTTTATTTCCATGTTTGTAAGTTGCCAAAGTAGTTTCTCTAACTACAGAGTCTCTACCCATAACTGTTTGATGCGTTTGAGTAGCTGCAATAGGGTAAGTTCCGCTAACTTCTGCTATGGTAGCTCCTACATAATAAGCAGCTCCTGTAGCAGAACGTCCAACTAAAGGATAAGCGTTTTTACCTGTTGGTTCAGTCATATTTCCAACAACTTTTCCGTAACCTACAGCAATACCAATGGTTCCTCTTGCCTGACCTGGTTGAGCAACAACCGGCATATTTTCTATAGTAACACCATTTGCAGTAACACTAATCATGTTTGCTGGTGATTCCTGACCTAATTGAGTATTGTAACCTCTTTCCTTCATTTCTGCAGGATTCATAGTTACATAGTTGTCCCAAGTAATTTTAGTAATCGGATCCGGAGTTTCTTGTAACCATGGATTATCTGCTCCTGCTCCTGCACCAACTGCTGCATTTTGAGTAATTTCTAATTCAAAATCTCCGGCAAATGGTTTGTTGTTTACTTTAACTCCTGCTAATGCTTCACCATTAAATGAAACAGTATTAGTTTCAACATTCATTTTAATCTCTCCATCATGAACAGCTTTGTTCCAGAAATCATTAAAAGGTGTTAATACTAGTTCGCTAGCAAATGTATTTTTCCAAGTTTCTCTAATAAAATTATAATAACTTGTATCTTCTTTTTCTGCCCATACTAAACAACTCTCTTGTGCTTGACGAGTGTTAAATAAAGGAGAAATAGTTGGTTGTTGAATAGTGTAATAATTGCTTACTGGATTGTAATCATTCCATGATTCGAATGCGTGATTATCCGGGCAAACATATTTACAAGCTTTAGACGTTTCGTTTGCTTTTGTTGCAAAAGAAATAGTTGATTTAACTTTTCCTAAAGCTGCTTTAAATTTCTCTCCCAAACTGAAAACAGGGTCAACACCATAAATAGCTAAAACATCCACTTTGCCTTCGTTCATTTCAGCAATTAACGCTTCTACTTTAGCATCGTCTCCGGCTTTAGTTTTAGATACCGTATTCACATCAATAGTATTCCCATAATTTCCTAAAATTTGGTTGATACCATTAACGATTAATTGTATGTCTTTATCATTATTTCCTGCAATAACAATAGAAGCTCCTTTAGCAGCTTTTAAAGATTTTACTGCATTAGCAATTTGTGCATCATAATTGGTTTTAGGAGCATCAATACTTCCTCCTAATTGTTTGTATATGTTGGCTAAAATTGCAGCATATTCAGATGGTTTTACAGGGATTCTTACATCTGCATTTGTTCCTGAAAGCGACATGTTCGCCTCAAATTGGAAATGTTTCGACATCCAATCGTTATCCGGCTTACGTGTTTGAGCATAATCATTCAAATACATAGGAGTATCTAACCAATTGCCCATAAAATCTGCCCCAACACTAACAATAGTTTTTGCTTTTGCGAAATTATAAGTTGGGATTGCTCTAACTCCAAAAGATGCCATATTAGCATCTAACATTCCTGAATAAGAAATTTCATCTAATTGAACAATATTTAATTTATTAGTTGCTAACTCTTCTTCAGTTGAAGCTTTTGTTCCTAAACTTTCAATTGCTTTTCTTGTTGATGGGCTTATTAAACTTGTAGTTAAAACTCTTACATTTTTAGCAGCAGCTAAATCTTTTTTAATAGCAGCATCAATAGTTTTCCAATCAGTAGCATTTCCACCCATCATTGGGTTTTTGTACCTGTTATTATCATATAATGAAAGTACAGCACCTGCAACTCTTGCATTAATTGCTCCTTTAGTAAGCTTAGATTCTTTATTGCCTGTTACATGAATAGGTCTTCCTTCTCTGGTTTTAACCAAAATTGGAGCAAAATCATTACCATCAGAATACGTAGATGCATAATAATTCGCTTTTCCAGGAGTAATTTCTTCTGGTTTAGTAATATAAGGAATAGCCTTAGTAACCGGAGTTTCGCAAGCTGCTAATGAAGCTGCTGCAACACCAAAACCAAGATATTTCAAGAAATCTCTACGTGATGTAGATGAATTTTCCAATGTTTCGTTATCACCTAAAAACTTGTCTATCGGTAACTCCTCAGGAAATTCATTATTCACAGACTCCAAAAATTTAGGGTCATTATTTAGTTGTTCTAAACCTTTCCAGTATTTTTTTGAATTAGCCATATTTATGTTAATTGTAAGTCGTACTTTATATATCTATTAAAAGAATCTTATTTATTATTGATTAGTAGTGACATTTAGCACACTCCATTCCACCAATTTCGTCAACTGTTAGTTTGTCGTCTTCAAACACTTTATTTCTAAATTCCTCTGGCATTCTTTTGTGCATTTCATCATAATAACCATTATCTTTTGTAGAAACTCCGGTTCCTTTATGACATTCTATACACCAACCCATAGTTAATTTAGAATGTTGACCTACCACATCCATTTCTTCAACTGGTCCGTGACAAGTTTGACATTGTTGATTTCCTACAGTTACGTGTTGCTGGTGACTAAAGAATACGTGATCTGGTAAGTTGTGAACTTTTATCCATTTAACAGGTGTTGGATTATCTCCATATTTTCCTGTTTTAGGGTCGTAATCTAAATGCTTATAGATTTTTTTGATTTCTTCAGCCATTGGATATTCTTCTCCATTGTATAGGAAAGTTTTATCACCACCATTAATATAAGTATGACAATTCATACATAAGTTTAATGAAGGAATTCCAGAGGTTTTACTATGTCTTGCACTAGAATGACAGTAGTTACAGTCTATTTTGTCGTCTCCAGCGTGAATTTTATGAGAGAATTTAATAGGTTGCTCAGGCTTATATCCTTGGTGAACACCAATTGTAGCGGCACTTCCCATTAAATCTACCAATCCTGCAAAAACAAGAACTACTACAACAGCAGCAACATATCCTTTATTGTTACTTAATGTATGTTTAAAAGCACCCATTAAAGAAACAGGTCCAGTATATTCTACGCCTGCTTTTTCAGCGTTGGCTTTAGCTACCATCACTCTCGACTTATTCAACATCAAGATAACAATTAACAATGCAACACAAATTACAGCTAATACTATAAATGTAACCCATGGAGACTTTTCTTCAGTAGCAACTACAATTTCTTCAGTAGCAGCAGCTTTTTTATCAACTGGAGGATTTGCAATATATGCTAATATAGCTTTAATGTCATCTTCAGAAACTGGTTGAGCTGGCATTGGTACTTTATTGTATTCCTCAAAAATAGCAACCGCATCAGGATCTCCAGAAGCAATTAAGTCAGCAGAATTTTGAATCCATTTTACTAACCATTCGTGGGATCTTTTATCAGAAATACCTTGCAAGCCTGGACCAACAACTTTATCAGTTCCTGCACTATGACAAGCTTTACAATTGTTTTTAAATAATTTTTGTCCTTCTAAAACTAATGGATCAACCTCAGCACCTGCATCAGCAGTAGCGACTTCTTTTGGCTCATCTTTCTTTGCAGAAGAAGCTTCTGGGTTAGCTATATAGTCTATAATAGCTGTTAACTCTTCATCAGAAAAAGGGTGTGCTGGCATTGGCACTTTATTATATTCTTCGAAAACTGCTATGGCATCTTTGTCTCCATTGGCAATCATTTCTTGAGAATTCTTGATGAAACTCATCAACCATTCTTTTGAACGCTTCTCTGTTACTCCCGCCAAACCAGGACCAACTAATCTATCTGAAGTTAGCTTGTGACATGCGGTACAAGATGTTTTAAATAATTTCTCACCATCTTGTGCAGATAAATTTACCTGAACAAATAAAAATGAAAAATAAATTAACGCAAGTTTTAAAAGTGTACCTCTCGAATTGATTCTTGTTATCTTATTCATAATAAAACTGTTACAGTTGTTTCTTTAAACTAAACATAAAATGATTGACAAATGTATAAGAATACATCAGTTTTTGATAACATTTTTCGATTAAAATCAGCTTTTAAATATCAATTTAGAATTATTCTAAATAAGAAAACGTTTAGTTATGATTTCTATCATATAGCAGAAATTGCTCACAAAAAGCGGTAACAGTATGCACATCAATTAACAATGTTTAACATATCTTCTTTATTCCTTATATTTTAAAAATTATGTAGTTTTGGACTGATTTATGCAAAACCGAATTTTATAAATTTTTTATATGCTTTTAAAAATATTTTTAACCTCTTTATTATATGTTGTTATAAGCATTACTGTTTTCGGACAAGATACAACTGCAACTGACACCTCAACTAAAAAAGTAATTGTTGTTGTCGATAAAGCCATCGAAGATATTAATGAAACCTACAAAGCTGCTTACAAACTTTATGGATATAGAATTCAATTAGCCTCAGAAAGTAGTAGTGCTCCTGCCCGTAAAATTAGAGCGGCTTTTATTCAAAAATACAAAGAAGTTCCAGCTTACGAGATTTACCAACAACCATATTTTAAAGTGCGTGTTGGCGATTTTAAAACCAAATTAGAAGCTATAAAATTCCAAAAAGAAATTAGCAGCGACTACCCCAACTGTTACATCGTTAAAGATGAAATTGAGTTTAAGAAAGACAACTAAATTCTTCTTGATTTCTACTTTTTTTACATTATTAAACACATCAACCTCTTTATTTTCCTACCTATTCAAAAAAATCTCAAAAAAATTTGTTCTATTAAAAATATATTTATTTACTTTGCAATTCAAAGTACTTTTTAATATGGAAAATTCAAAACAACATTTAGAAGCCCTCTCAGGCATAAAAGATTTGATGGAAAAATCTACCAAATTTATTTCATTAAGCGGTTTGTCGGGTGTTATAGCTGGAATTACTGCTTTAATAGGAGCTTTTATAGCTAACTTAAGAATAGATCATTATCTGAATAGCACCTTTACCAAAACGAGGTTAGAAATGTATTTTTCTGGAAACCTAATGGAAGAGTTAGCTGTTGAGCTTTTTATTATCGCTACAGTCGTTTTAGTCATCTCAGTTACTTTTGGAATTTTACTTACTCTGAGAGAGTCTAAGAAAAATGGTCAGTATATCTGGGGCAAAAACAGCAAATTATTACTACTAAACTTAATTGTACCTCTGGCTACAGGAGGTATTTTCTGTTTAATATTAATATATCATGGCTTATTTTATTTACTAGCTCCAGCAACATTGCTTTTTTATGGGTTGGCGTTATTTAACTGTGGAAAATATACCTTAGGAGAAATAAAATACTTGGGAATTTTACAAATTATTTTAGGTTTAATAAGTGCCGTATTTATTGGAAAAGGATTGTTGTTTTGGTCTATTGGTTTTGGTGTTTTACATATTGTTTATGGTGCATTAATGCACTTTAAATATAATAACAAACCTCAAAACGCATAAAAAAATAAGGCTATGATTGAGGGGTTAAATAAAATATTTGAAAGCAGGGTGCGATTGGGAATTATGTCCGTTTTAATGGTAAATGATGAAATAGATTTTAATTCATTGAAAGAATTGTTAAACGTTACCGATGGGAATTTAGCCAGCCATATTGCCGGATTAGAAAAAAACGAATACATAAAAGTGATGAAAGAATTTGTAGGTAAAAAACCAAAGACATCTTTTGCTGCAACGCTAGCTGGAAAAAAAGCTTTTCAAGATCACTTAACAGCTTTAGAAAATTTACTTAACCAACATAATTAATTTTTTTTATTAACAAACTTTGAATTTCAAAGTACTTTTAAAAACTCAAAAAAAAATGAAAACACAGAAAACAAAAAACAAAAGATTAATCGGAATTCTTGTAGCTGTACCCATATTATTAATGATTCCGCTAATAGCCATGCAGTTTACAGATGAAGTAAAATGGAGTCTCTCTGACTTTATTATAATGGGAATTTTATTGCTTGGTACGGGTTTAATATGCGAACTGGTAATACGAAGTGTGAAAAATTCAACCTATCGAATTGCTTTATGCATTTTTGTATTGTTTATGCTATTTCTTATTTGGGCAGAGCTTGCTGTAGGAATTTTCGGAACACCTTTTAGTGGTAGTTAAATAATTAAATTTCCATGAAAACACAAACAATCCATATCCTCACAAAAAAGATAAAAAGAATTACACTACTTTTTATCTTCTTATTAGTGTTGAGCGGAATTACTGCTTTTCCGTTGCAAACGGAGATTAATTTTTTGGCAGATTATTTTAACACAGCAACTTCTTCAAGCCTTATTTTCCAATGGATGAATCAAGTGAATATCGCATTAAATAATGTTAATCAAAACTATCCTTTCTTAGCTTATGGAACAGATTGGTTGGCTTTTTCTCACATCATTATCAGTCTATTTTTTATAGGTGTTTATATTAATCCTGTTCAAAATAGTTGGGTAACAAAAGTGGGGATAATTGCTTGTTTACTAGTTTTTCCTGTTGCTTTTATAGCCGGTAATTATAGAGGTATCCCTTTGTTTTGGCAACTCATAGATTGTTGCTTCGGAGCTTTTGGGCTCATCCCTCTGCTACTCATACATAAATATACCAACCAAATCATTTCAATCAGTAATATATCTAATTATAAAATCGCTTAGCTATGGAAACCAGAAAAATTCAACTCATCTTCTTTTTGTTAGGAACGTTTCTTTTTAATTGGTTGTTTTGGCAAGAACAATTTGGACTAAACCTGTTAATTTTTAATGTGTTTATTCTATTATCTTCCTATTTTATTTATCCCAATTCTTTCAAATCAAAATATGTAATAGCCTTCTCAATATTATGTATTTTAACCGCCACTTTTGTTTTTCTTTATGGTTCAACTATTGCAAAAATTACCAATTGTTTTTTACTACTAATTTGTATTGGATACATTCATCAACCCAAATTAAAAGCAGCTTTTTATGCAGGTTTCACCTCAATAATCAACTTTTTTAAATTGCCATTAAGAAAAGTCTTCAATAACAACTCAAACAACAAAAAGCAAAATTCAATCTCAAAAATCATATCTATTTTAAAAATAGTAGTAATCCCTATATTATTCCTTTCTTTATTCATTTGGATTTATAAAATTGCCAATCCGATTTTTAACGACCTAACTATTCAGTTTTGGTTACCAATTAAAAAATTTTTTTTCACTATTTCTTGGGGCAGGCTTATGTTTATTTTATTAGGAACAATCATTATTGCTTCATTTATTTTTCATAATAACATTATTAAATTTATTCATTCAGAAGAAAAACTAAGAGATTTTATCATCCGAAAAAGAAGAATAAAAGCTACTAATTCACCAATATACAATTATAAACACACACTTTCTCTAAACCTTAAAAACGAATATCGTTCAGCTGTTTTTTTAATATTATCAGTAAATTTATTATTGCTAATTGTAAACGCAACCGATGTAAATTGGATATGGTTTAACTTTGAGTATGACGGCAGTTTTAACTTATCTCAGTTTGTTCACGAAGGCACTTATTTACTTATTGTTAGTGTTTTACTTTCAATGGGAATAATACTTTATTTCTTTAGAAAAAACATCAATTTTATATCAAAAAATAAACTTTTAAAACAGTTGTCCATTTTATGGATAGCTCAAAATATTATTCTAGTTATTTCTGTTGGAATAAGAAATTACCATTATATAGATTACTATGGATTAGCATATAAAAGAATTGGAGTTATCTTCTTTTTAATCGCTACAATTGTTGGTCTTATTACACTTTATATTAAAATTACTCAACTAAAATCTGCTTTTTACTTATTAAAAGTTAATTCTTTAAATATTATTAGTGTATTGGTTTTATTAAGCTCATTTAATTGGGACATCATAATTGCTCAATACAACATTAAGAACATTTCAAGTGAAAATATGGATGTGCATTTTTTGTTATCGCTTTCTGATAAAATATTGCCATTAATTGAAGAAAATAAACACCTTCTCTCTCAAGAGAGTGATTTCTTTTCTAATTCAATCTATGAGTACAATGAAGAATATCTTTATGAAGATAAATTATTTAATTTTTTGGAAACACAAGAAAAATTAAGCTGGCTTTCAATGAATTTATCTACACAAAAGGCAATCAATTACTATAAAACAAAGGCTGCTTCCCAACCAACTCTTTCAACGCCACTTCCAAATCGGCAAATTGAAAATTAAACCCTGTTTGAAGCAATTTTTGATTACTTGCAGCACTTCCTTCTAGCAGAATTACAGCCATTTCACCTAAAAACAATTTTAGCATAAAACCGGGCACATTGGGCAACCAAAATGGTTTGTTCATAGCTTTTGATAGCATTTTAGAAAAGTTTTTGTTGCTTACATTTCCGGCAATGGCATTATAAGCTCCATTAAAACTATCGTTTTCTATGGCTGCAACATAAAGTTGGGCTAAATCATCAATGTGTATCCAAGGCATAATTTGTTTGCCTGTTCCCAACGCAGCACCTAAACCAAACTTAAATGGTTGCATCATTTTAGGCAATGCTCCACCATTTTTTGACAACACTATTCCTGTTCGCAGTTTAACTGTTCTTATTTTTAAATCGTTTAATTCATCTACTGCTTGTTCCCATTGCAGACAGGTTTTTCCTAAAAAATCATTGGCTGCGGGTGCTGTTTCATCAAAAATGGTATTGGTGGTTATCGCTCCATAAAACCCAACTCCCGAAGCAGAAATAAAGGCTTTAAGTTGATGAGAGTTGTTTTTTAAAATATTGTAAATTAGTTTTATAGGTTTAACTCGACTATCTAAAATTTCTTTTTTTCGTTTTTCCGACCAAGGTTTATCTGCAATTCCTGCTCCTGCTAAATGTACCATATAATTTGCTGAAAGCAACTCCTCTTTATCAATAATTCCTTTATTAATATCCCAATAACTATAAGTAATATTAGGATGTTTTGAAGTTAAATTTTTATCTCTTGTCAGTATAGTAACTGTATAATCTTTTTCAACCAAAAGTTCAGTAAGTGCTGTTCCCACTAATCCTGTTCCGCCTGTTATGAGTACTTTTTTAGTCATTTGTTTTTGTTTTAAAACGTTCTATCAAAAAAACTGAAAAATACAACATGCTAAAAGCGTATCCAAAATCTTCAACAGGAATGGTGAAAAAACGGATGCCCAAATTTTCTACATTGTTGTACCAGACTATAGGTTCATCAATAAAACTACCAGTTAAAATGCCATTTACAATTGCAAAAGGAATAAGAATTACCATATAAGAAATGTAAAAACGATGTAGGGTTTTATTTTTATCTAACAAGCCCAACAGCAAAGCAAAAACTAAGAAAACCCCATTTATTTGTGTATATAGTTTACCCATATTCATGGCAATTAATACAACTAAAAGAGCAATAAACACCCAAGTAAACGGTACAACAAATTTATTAGACAATTTTGCTTTCGGAAAAAAATATTGCAGCGAATAGTGAATAAAAATACTGGCATAAGGAATTAAGAAGAAAAACAATAGTTCCTCAATAGGTAAATTAAAAATAGTAATTCCTAAATAATAAGTTGGATTAAACCCCCAAACGCCTATTTTGGTAAAAATCACATCCCAAACAATATAAACAATAGCCACTATTGAAATACTACCTAACACGGCTTTCCAATGTTTAATGAAATGCATTTTTTTTTCAAAAGAATAAGCAAATGGAATGCTAAAAGAGAGCAACAATATAATGAGATAAAGGCTTTCCATATTATTTTTGTGAAAAATATTTTAGCGGCACCCACAACATTCCAAAGCATTCACCATCCTCTTTTTTTAAGTGTTTATGATGCACTTTGTGAGCTCTACGGATGGCTTTAAAATAGTTGATATTGGTATTTCTAAGTACTTTAAATCGTTGGTGGATAAAAATTTCGTGAACAAAGAAATAAGCTGCTCCATAAATGGTAATTCCTAACCCAATAGGTAAGGTATAAGGTATGGAGAATATTGTTCCCAATAAAATACAAGCCATGCCCGGAACAGCAAAAATCACAAAAAAGTAATCGTTTTTCTCAAAAAAAGAATTAGGATTTTTGGTGTGATGATCTTCGTGTAAATGCCACAAAAAACCATGCATAATATATTTATGTGTTGCCCAAGCCACACCTTCCATCAAAAAAAATGTTCCGACAAGTAAAATAATAAACAACATCACTTAATTTTTAACATGAATTTTATTCAATTCTAAATGCAGGTTTACTTTTCTGTAAATAAGTTTGAACCACTCAGTAAATTTTTCCGGATAGTTTTGCACCTCATTATCTAATGCTTCAAAGGGAACAATTTTCCAATCAGACACTTCTTCTTTGTTAGGTGATGGTAATTCAGCCGTAAACCCTATAAAAACGTGGTCAAACTCATGCTCTATTAAACCCTTATCTAATTCTGATCTATACACAAAACTTAGTGCCTTCGTCAATTCACTTTCTATTCCCATTTCTTCTACTAACCTTCTTTCAGCAGCTTTTTTAGTTTTTTCCTTCGGATAAGGATGGCTACAACATGTGTTAGTCCACAAATTAGCTGAATGGTATTTTTCGGATGCTCTTTTTTGCATTATCCAGTTTCCGTCTAAATCAAACAAAAAAACAGAAATAGCTCTATGCAGCAACCCTTTTTTATGAGCTTCTAATTTAGGCATTGTACCTATTTCATTATCATTCTCATCTACTAATATTACTTGTATTTCTTTCATGGTTTATTAGGTAAAAAAATGTAGCTTTCTGTTCGTTAGAAATTAAATTAGCTGCTACTAAATTAATAATTATTTTATACTTCAATTCTTTTGATATTTGCTCAGTCATAAGGTTTTTTAAAACAAAATCTATATCCTCATTTAGATTTTCATAATAATTTAAAAATTTGGGTAAGTTAACCTGAAGTATTGCTCTCAAATAGCGTATTTCTAGATTGTTGGGAGCTTGTTCTATTGCTTGTTCTATTAATGCTTTTCCTTGATTAAAATAAGCGTATTTTTTTAATGGAGAGCTTACATATTTTGCTTTCATCATGGTGTAAGCTCCTTTATAAGCATTAGAAACTGGTGTGTTTATATTGTTTATTAATATTAAAACGGTATCTATCTGACCAATGGTTTTTACTTTAGAAAAATTAGTCCGTGCTAAATTAATGTTGCCTCCAATTAAGCTAAAACAACATAAAATTGACAATATGAATAAGGAGGTTTTATACATTTTATAGTAAATTCAATTTTAACCTTACAAACGATTGTGCTAACAAACCTAATTTTACAGGATTAGAAACCCTTATCCTTTTCTTAATAATCTCGCTATGATGGGTTTGTTCTAACTTTAATAGCAACTTTTTGTAATAAATAAAGGCGGTATAAACGCCAAAACGAGCTTCTGCAGGAAGTCTTACTATTCCTTTGTAAGCTGCATCAAAATCTACTTTTATTTCATTAATAATTTGCAATTTATTTTCTTGTGTAAGCGATTTTAAATTTACTCCTGGAAAATAAGCCCTTGAAAGTTCATCAACATCTTGCTTTAAGTCTCTCAAAAAATTTACTTTCTGAAAAGCAGAACCTAAACGCATAGCAGCATCTTTCAACTCATTATATTTTTCTTCATTTCCATTAACAAAAACTTTTAAACACATTAACCCAACTACATCTGCCGAGCCATAAATATAAGCTTTGTATTCATCGGTAGTGGCATATTCTGTTTTGTGCAAGTCCATACGCATACTAGTTAGAAAAGCATTAACTAACTCATCATCTATATTGTACTTTTTTACCGTATGCTGAAAAGAGTTAATAATCGGATTTAGACTTATTCCATTAGTCATTCCGTTGTAATACTCCAATTCAAACTGATTCAATAACAAATTCTTATCGTATCCATGAAAAGAATCTACAATTTCATCGGCAAAACGTACAAAACCATAAATGCTATGTATGTCTTTTCTGATAGATGGAGCCAACATGCCCACAGCTAAAGCAAAAGAAGTGCTGTACGTATTGGTAACCAACTTACTGCTTTTATATGATAAATCATCAAATAACTGTTTCATGTGTTTTATATTTAGTTAGGAATTTTATAATAAGGTTAGCAGCCAATTTTCCTGATATTAATGATGGAGGAACTCCTGGACCAGGAACAGTTAACTGTCCTGTAAAAAACAAATTATCTACTTTTTTACTTTTTATTTTCGGACGTAAAAATGCGGTTTGCAACAAGGTATTCGCCATTCCATAGGCATTTCCCTGATAAGAGTTGTAATCTTTTACAAAGTCTTTCACACAGTAAGATTCATAAAAAGCGATATCATTTTCAACATCTTGCTGTGTCAGTAGTTCTAATCGTTGTATAACTTTCTTAAAATACTTTAATCGAATTTCTGGAGTATCTTCAATACCAGGAGCAACAGGAATTAAAAAAGTAGCTGCTTCTTGTCCTTCGGGAGCAAAAGAATTATCGCTTATACTAGGAAAACTGGCATAAAAAAGTGGTTTTTCTGGCCATTTTTTATTATCATAAATATCTTTAGCATGTAAATCAAAATCGGTATCGAAAAACAAAGTATGGTGCGATACATTTTTTAATTTCTTTTTAAACCCAACATAGAACAACAAAGCAGATGGTGCAAAAGTTTTCTTTTCCCAATATTTTTGGGAATAAGCTCTAAACTTTTCATCAAGCAGTGTTTCTGTATGGTGATAATCTGCCCCGCTCAGGATTACATCCGCAGGTTGAAATACCCCATTTACTAAAACACCCTTAGCAACATTATTTTCAACCACAATTTTTTCTACTTGTTGGTTGGTTTTGAAAATTACTCCTAATGATAAAGCCAATTGTTGCATGGCTTTTACCACTTCATACATTCCACCTTTGGGATGCCAAGTACCTAAACCAAAATCAGCATGGTTCATAAAATTGTAAAAAGCAGGTGTATTGCTTGGCTTTGCTCCTAAAAACAACACCGGAAATTCTAAAATTTGGATCAGTTTTTTGCTTTTTATATGTTGCCTAACCTGCGTACTAATGCTTGTAAAAAACTGATTAAGTTTCCCAATAGTTTGAGGTGTTATTAATTCTGTAAAAGAAACTCCTGGACAATAAACTAAATCTTTTATAGCAACATCATAGTTGTTTTTGGCATCTGCTAAAAAACTTTTTAAATATTTTGAACTACCTTTTTCTTCAGCTTCAAAAACAGCATAAATTTCTTCTAAATTATCACTAATTGTTATAGATTTTAATACCTCAAAATAGACTTGGTAAGCTGGACTAAGTTTTTCTAACACATAATAATCGGAGGGCTTTTTATTAAAGTCATTAAAAAATCGTTCAAAAACATCGGGCATCCAATACCAAGTCGGACCAATATCAAACAAAAAACCATTTTTTCGTAACTGACGAGCTCTTCCGCCAAGCGAATCATTTTTCTCTAACACTTCAACTTGAAATCCTTGTTGAGCCAAATAACTTGCAGCGGAAAGGGATGAAAATCCGGCTCCAATAATGATTACTTTTTTCTTTTTGTTTAACATATTTAATATAAATACGAAACAAAAATACTATTTTGTTTAACAATTACAAAATATAATTAAACAAAATTATAATTCTTTAACTAAATCCTCAATAGAGAGATATGTTTTTACCTGATTAAAAGAAGGTGTATTTTCTAAATTATTAGCTTTCTTGCCTAGTAAAATCAAATCATCTTGATTTTTTCTAAGAACATTATTGGCAATATTTCCAACATAATTAGGATATTCTTCTTCAGATGGATAAACAGTAAAATAAGAAACATAAGTAATGTTTTTATAAATACTTTGTAAGTCTTTTAAGTTTTCAGCAGGAACACTTTGCCCTAAATATATAGAAGGGTAACCATGTAATAAAAACTCTAAATGTAAATAGAGCAAACCTAATTCATGAATTTCATTAAGCGGAAGAAACAATACAAAAACTTTATTATCTTTTTCAGAAGCTTGAAGTTGTAAGTTTTCTATATGTAAATAAATCTTTTGTTTAATAAGATTAGAAACAAAATGTTCGTGGGCAGGAGTAATGGTTTTAGATTGCCATAACAATCCAACATCATCCAATAATTGCACGAAAATAGTTAAGAAAATTTCTCTGAATGATTTTTGTACCAACAACTGATTATAAGTAGCATTAAACAACTTATAATCAAAATTAAGCATTGCCAATTTAAAAGAGTTGATTGTGTAATTGTTCACTCCTTTTTTTACTATCATTTCTCTTACAGCCACAGGAATCTTATCTTCAGGCAATTGGGCAATTTTAGAAATTTTGTATCCATTACTGTTCAATAAAGAAACATTTAACAATTTTTGAAGTGCCTCTAAAGAATAGTACCTAATATTAGTGTCAGTTCTTTCGGGAGATAGTAAGCCATAACGTTTTTCCCAAATTCTAATAGTATGTGCCTTAATTCCTGAAAGATTTTCTAAATCTTTAATACTGAATTGTTCTTTAATTGTGTTCAATATATTATATTTTTTATTAAACAAAATTAACACTTATTTTTAAACTACAAATTAATTATCTATATAGGATTAATATCCTTTAAAAAAATGCCCTTACTTGAACTCCTCCAGTATGGATAAAGTTAGTGTTCTCTGATTTTCTACCATTATAACTTAGGTTAAGCTGCATGTACTTAGAAAGATTTTGCTGATAAGACAACTCCCAAGTACTATTAGCACCATTCTGAAGTCCTTCAAGCATTTCAAACGCTAAAGAAACATTGTCAGTAGCTGAAAATGTATTTTCAATGTAATTAAAATTAGCTCTTAAACTTCCTTTAGAAGCCATATTAAACCTCAGCTCCAGCCCTCCTTTTTTAGAAATAGATTTTTCTCCTCCATAAACAGCTTCATTGGTTTTTTCCTTAAAATTAAACAAAAAACTAACCCTTACTTTAACACTTGGCTGAATGGAAAAAGTTGGTTCTATTTCCTGTATAAATAAGTTATAATTTCTATTAGTAAAAAATTCCGAAAAATTACTTTTATTAGCTTGCGAAGCCAACATCACCAAAGTATAAACTCTTGTTATGTTCCAACGTGTTTTTACAGTATGTGAGAATTGATTTCTGGATTCTACACCATTAGTTAACAAAGATTTATCTTTATTGTTTTGATAAATATAATCAGCCCCAAACTTAGTGTTAGTTCTATTAAAATAGAAAGTATTTAACACCCCCATATTAATAGTAACCAATGAGCTATCATCAACATCAGCAATAAATGGATTAAAATAATCATCTTTATTGCTTACTTTTCGGCTAGTACGAAAATTTGCTCTGTTAGAAAATCGTGAAACTAACTTTTTAACTCCTTTCTCTCCACCCCAAATAGCTTCGGGCTGTAAAAATAAACTTTGATTAAACTGATTGGTATAGGTTTTTACAAATTCATTAGTAGGAGTGAAAATTTTAATATAATTGGCCTGATCTCTAAAAATTGCTATTTCAAATTCATTTAAATCTTTTGCACCATTATTATTTAAGTCTCCAATAAAGGTATGTGTTCCTTGTCCAGGCTGTACTTCTACAAATAAAAATTCTTTTTTTACTTCTAACCCTGAACCAATTTCATAATAGGTATTGGTAGAAATTAAATTCTTTAAAAAGTTACCATTGTATTCCACTCTAGCTAAAACAGTTTCTTCGGGCTTTATTGTGGTTAATGTATTGGATACAATATGCAATTTTCTATAAGTAAAAGTACTTCGTAATTTATGGTTTTTCATTTTCAGCAAACTCATAGATAGCTCAATATCTTCAGCTCTGGTAGCTTTTAAAAAATCGTTAGCAACAGGCACATTATCATCACGTTGTTTGTAGCTCAACATAAATTTGTTTTTGGTAGTATCAGCATTATGAATAAATGCTTGTAGAATAACAAATTCAAAACTCGAGGCAGTTAATGAATCGCTTTTATTAAGAAACAATTTGTTTTGCTCGGTTTCTTCGCCTACGCCAAGCACTACCCATCCTAATTGTTTTGTAAGAATAGCTTTGTGTCGCAAAAATTCGGAATTATTTATGCCTTTGGTTTGCAAAAAACTAGCACTACTCACCAATTGGAATCCATTCTTTTTATAATTAATAGCCAAGGCATTTTTTGCCCCTTCAATCAAATCAAGCGTATTCATATAATTAAATGCATAGGTAACATTTCCTTTATCAGTTTTGTTTAATCCAACTGTTCCACCAACAATATGTTGGTCAGTATTTACAATAGCATTGCTAATATTCCAATCTCTTTCAAACTCTACCAACCTAAATCTTTCAATTGGTGTAAAATACTCTTGTACATACTCATAATTGGTTCCAATATTTAATTTCCAGCTTTCCTCTTTTTCTTTATTCAAATCAAGAATATTTTCTGAATTAAATTTAAAGGCATAGCCAACATCATCTCCACTATCTTTTTCAGAAAAAGTATTAATATCATTTTTAGATATTGCTCCCTCCCATGTTATTTTCGCATTTTTACTAAAAATATATTCTCCACCCAAGGTTGCCATCTGATTTTGCTTGGGAGTAACCAATAAAATAACAGGTTCATAATTTCCTTGAGGTACTCCACCAACAGGTATTTGCCATTCATACACCTTTCCATTTGCCGAACTTTGAATTTGTTTGTAATTTCCATTATTCTCTCCAACATAAGAAAACCCTAATTGATAAATCGCACTATCGGGATTGGTAGAATAAACAAAAACAGAATCGTAACCCAAAGAATCTATCATTTTATACAACACTTTATTTTCATCAAACTCTACCAAATTGATGTTAGGAATAACGGCATCTTGTATGGTATCTCCAATTTCTGATAAAAACCTCTTATTTTCATCCGTTAAATCTTGCAACAAGGGTTGGTCTTTTGAATCTTGTTCAGTATAAAAATTAAAATTAAGCTTGAGTTTTTCACTTTTAAACTCATTACCAAAATGAATAAGCGAACGAGCATAATTTCTATCGGAATATTGAAATTCCACTACAATTCTAGAATCTTTAGTAATTAATCGGTTAGAGGTAAAAGTAAGTTCTCCTGTGTTGTAATCTATTACATAATCAAACTCATTACCTCTTTTCATCAACATACCATCAATAAAAACCTGTTCTGTTCCCGAAAGAATAATAATAAAAGCTTCATTGTCAGCTCCCTTTAATCTATATGGTCCTTGATTTCCCTCAACACCTATAATTCTATTTCTGGCAAACTTACCCCTAGATACAGCTGCACTAATAGTTGGAGATAGCGTAGATGCATTTTCTTTATTAGAGGTAGGAACAGTAATGTCAAAACTCCCTCCTTGTACTTTTTTATTAAAATTCATAAAATAAGTATCAGGTCTTTTTAGATAAAAATCTCCGGCAGTTAATTTCCATTCACCACTAAACAATTGAATATAAACTTGATCAAAATCTTGAAGTTGTTGTGTATTTCCCTCTGCCTGAATAGGAATGTTATCATCAGAAATAGAAGCCAAAATACTTATTTCATCGGTTATTTTTCCTGATAGTTGTAAATTCATATTAGAGTTTACTGATAAATCCTGACTATTACCAAAAGCTACTCCACGAGAAATACTTCCACTTTTATCTAATCCATTTAAATAAAAAATATCTTCTGTAGCAACCGTATATTCATACAAAAAAGGATTTTTAGCTATCTTCCCTCCTTCTTCAACCATTTGTTTCTCTTTATGGAAATAAGGTTCTGAAAATGATAATGGAAAAACCCTAAAAGACACCTTCATTTTTTTGTTTTTCAGATAAACACCTTCATTTTTTAAAATAAAAATAGATTTAGCATAATTTATTTCATAAAAGGCATTATCTAAGGAAATTCCATCAATAGTAATTACTTCAGATTGAGGAACTAAACTTAGAGAATCGAGCTGTAAAGTATCTTTGTTTAATAAAAATTCTTTCTCTCTATAATTTGAAACATCCTGTGACCATGCTGTCTTAAACACAAAAAAGGAGGAAAAAATTAATATGATAAATCGTATGTTTTTCAAACAAAAAGACTTTGAGAAGAATAATTTTACAAAAAAAGTAAATAAAACACAGCTTTCAATAAATATGCTAATGAACTGATAAATTTAGCATTTAGTATGAGCTAAAATGCACTTTGCCGAAAAAATATTGATGAAAACTCAATTAAATTTTAGGATATTGTATCTTATATTTATATTTGTCTTTTAAAAACAAAACTATATTATGAAAAAAATAGTCTATTTAGTAATCTCAACAGTGTTATTATACAGTTGTGGAGGAAATGACAATAACAACAAAATAAACAATCAAACAGCAAAAGGTAATGTTCATTACGGAGGCGTTTTTAAAATCAACGAAACTGAGGATTTTAGAAGCTTATACCCACTCAACGTCACTGAAGTTGTCTCTCACAGAATAGCTAATCAGGTTTATGAAGGTTTGGTTAAACTTGACCAAGAAGATTTGTCTATATTGCCTGGATTAGCAGAAAAATGGGATGTAAATGAAGATGCTACTAAATTTACTTTTACCCTTAGAAAAGGTGTTAAATTCCATGATGATAAATGTTTTGAAGGAGGAAAAGGTAGAGAAGTAACTGCTAAAGATTTTAAATATTCTTTAGATAAACTTTGTGAAACAGATCCTTCTAACCAAATGTATTGGTTATTTAAAGACAAAGTAGTTGGAGCAAACGAATATTATGAATCTACTGTCAATAAATCACCTCTTCCAGGAGGAGTTTCAGGTATTAAAGTAATTAATGATTATACTATAGAAATTAATTTGAATTACTCTTTTGCAGGATTTTTAAATATATTAAGTCATATTTCTTGTTCTGTATTCCCAAAAGAAGCTTTTGATATGTACGGCTTAGATATGAGAATACAATGTGTTGGAACTGGACCTTTTAGAGTTAAAAAAATTAAAGAATCTGAAACAGTAATTCTAGAAAGAAATCCTGACTATTGGGGTGTTGATTCTTACGGAAATCAATTACCTTACTTAGATGGAATTAAGTTTTCTTTCATTAAAGAGAAAAAAGCTGAGTTATTAGAATTCAGAAAAGGTAATTTGGATATGGTTTTTAGATTACCATTAGAAATGATTAAAGAAGTTGTTGGAGAGTTAGAAGAAGCTAAAAAAGGTGGTAATAAACCTTACGTTATGCAAGTTGTTCCAGCAATGAGTGTTTTTTACTTAGGATTACAACACCAACTTCCTCCGTTTAACAATATTGATGTAAGAAAAGCTTTTAATTATGCTATTGACAGAGAATCAATTGTGACTTACACTTTACAAGGAGAAGGAAGAGCTGGATTAAACGGTATTGTACCTCCATTTAAAGGGTATGATTACGAAAATGTAAAAGGTTACGATTACGATCCTCAAAAAGCCAAAGAACACATGGCAAAAGCAGGGTATCCAAATGGTAAAGGTTTTCCTGAAATAACTTTACAAATTAACCCTGGTGGTGGAGACAGAAACGTTCAAGTTGCTGAAGTAGTTCAAAAAATGTTATCAGAAAACTTAGGTATCTCTGTTAAAATTGAACAAATGCAATTTGCTCAACACTTAGAAAACCTAGAAACAGGTAAAGCTTTATTCTGGAGAGCAGGATGGATTGCAGATTACCCAGACCCAGAGAATTTCTTAAACTTACTTTATGGAGATCATGTTCCTGGAGACATCAACAGCAAATCTTACATTAATTCTACACGTTACCAAAGTGAAGCATTTGATTCTGTTTTCAATGCTGCTCTTAGAGAAATTGATGACAAAAAACGTATGGAATTATACAGACAGGCAGACCAAATAGCTATTGATGATGCGGCTACTATGCCTATTTTCTATGATGAAAATACTAGATTATTACAAGTTTATGTAAAAAACTTCCCTGCAAATGCAATGGAATATAGAGATATGACTGCTGTTTACTTCGAAAAAGAAGAAGAATAAATAGAAAGCCTAATAAATAATTTAAAACATCCTATTTGAATAAATAGGATGTTTTTTTTTATGAGAATTAGTATTATTGTAAAAAATTAAAATTATGTCGAAAAAAGTTGCATTAATAACAGGCGTTACCGGACAAGACGGTGCGTATTTAGCTGAATTATTACTAAGTAAAGGATATGAAGTTCATGGTATTAAAAGAAGAAGCTCTCTTTTTAATACTAATAGAATTGACCACTTATACACGGATTTACATGAAGATAATGTAAGATTTATTTTACATTATGGAGATATGACTGATTCTACTAATATAATTAAAATTATTCAAGATGTTCAGCCAGATGAAATTTATAACTTAGCAGCTCAATCACATGTGAAAGTTTCTTTTGAAACACCTGAATATACTGCCAATTCTGATGCTGTTGGAGCATTAAGAATTTTAGAAGCTATAAGAATTTTAAAATTAGAAAAGAAAACTAAATTTTACCAAGCATCTACTTCAGAATTATACGGAAAAGTACAAGAAGTTCCTCAAACAGAAAACACTCCTTTCTACCCGAGAAGCCCTTATGCAGTAGCTAAACTATATGCTTTTTGGATAACTAAAAACTACCGTGAAGCTTATGGAATGTATGCTTGTAATGGGATTTTATTTAACCACGAAAGTCCTATAAGAGGAGAAACTTTTGTTACCAGAAAAATTACACGAGGTGTAGCCAGAATTAAGTTGGGTATGCAAAAGAAAATTTATTTAGGAAATATTGATGCTAAAAGAGATTGGGGACATGCCAAAGACTATGTAGAAGGAATGTGGTTAATGTTACAACAAGAAACACCTGAAGATTATGTGTTAGCAACAGGAGAAACTACCTCAGTAAGGGATTTCATTACCATGTCTTTTAATGAAGTTGGTATCAAAATGAAATGGGAAGGAAAAGGTGTTGATGAAAAAGGAATTAATGCAGAAACAGGAGACATACTTATAGAAATTGATCCTAATTATTTCAGACCTACAGAAGTAGATTTACTAATTGGAGACGCTTCTAAAGCATTTAAAAACTTAGGATGGAAGCCAAAACATAATTTACAAGACTTGGTAAAAGATATGGTTAAATCTGATGTAAATTTATTTAAAAGAGATAAATACTTGCTTGAGGGCGGACATGACGTAATGAATTACAATGAATAAATCTGATAAAATTTATGTTGCCGGACATAACGGCATGGTCGGTTCGGCTATCGTTAGACAGCTAAAAAGCAATGGGTTCACGAACTTATTAGTTAGAACTTCTAAAGAGTTAGATTTAACTAACCAACAAGCGGTGAATAGTTTTTTTGAAACAGAAAAACCCAATTATGTTTTTTTAGCTGCAGCAAAAGTAGGTGGAATTCACGCCAATAATGTTTATAGAGCCGATTTTCTTTATCAAAACCTAATGATAGAAGCCAATGTAATTCATGCTGCTTATTTAAATAAAGTAACTAAATTATTGTTTTTAGGCTCCTCTTGCATTTATCCAAAAATGGCTCCCCAACCATTAAAAGAAGAATATCTTTTAACAGGTTTTTTAGAGGCTACTAATGAACCTTACGCTATTGCTAAAATAGCCGGCATCAAACTTTGCGAATCGTATAGAAGACAATACGGTTGTAATTTTATTTCGGCAATGCCAACTAACCTATATGGCCCGAATGATAATTATGATTTAAACAACTCACATGTATTGCCTGCTTTAATTAGAAAATTTCACACTGCCAAAGTAGAAAACCAACTACAAGTAGAAATTTGGGGAACAGGAACTCCTCTTAGAGAATTTTTGCATGTTGATGACTTAGCAGCTGCTTGTCTGTTTTTAATGAAAAACTACAACGAAGAATTATTTGTAAATGTAGGTTCAGGTACAGATATTTCTATTAAAGACTTAGCTTTATTGGTTAAAAAAACCATTGGCTATAAAGGCGATTTAGTTTTCAACACCTCCAAACCTGATGGAACTCCACGAAAATTAATGGATGTATCCAGAATTAATCAATTAGGATGGAAACACAATATCTCTTTAGAAGAAGGAATTAAAACTGTTTATGAAGAAGTAAAAGATACTTTCTAAAATTAATCGTTTTATGCTCATAGTAAAATATCTTTTAAGCCTTTTTTTATTTTTTTTGCTTTCATTAAATACCAAAGCACAATTACTTGATGCCAACAAACAGCTTTTTGATGAAGAACCTTTTTTTAATGAAAAATTCATTAAAGCCAACAAGATAAAATCCATTAAAGGAAGTTGGTCATCTAAAAAAGTAAAAGATATTATCCGAAAGAAAAATGTGGATTTCTATTACGAGTTCGATGAAAACGGCATGTTACAACAGCAATACTCTACCTTTCTATCTCAAGATATTAAAAAAGACACAAGTGTTATCGCTTACACTTATAATAGTGAAAACAAAATTATTGTAAAGCGAAAAACAGATAATAACGGTTTTTTTTCTCTGACTTATGATTATGATGTTAAAGGTAACTTATTAAAAGAGACATATGCTCGTGAAGAAAATGCGAGCAATACCAAAAATGATTTTAGCTTAAAAAGACAATACATTATTAAAACAGATAGCTTCCATTGTGAGCAACTATCTAATAATCAAGAAAAAATTACTCATTACAATAGTTATGGAAAAAGCTATAAAGAAACATTTTATTATTATGATAAATTGGGCTATTTATCTGAAGTATATACCAAGTATTTAATTGGTAACAAAAAATCAAAAATCACCTATAAATTCAACGAAACAGGCAGGTTGAGTGAACGAACCACTCATGCTGATCTTAATAAAGACCTCATTAAAAAAGAGGAGTTTATATATGATGAGATTGGCAATTTAATGGAAATAAAAACCTATGAAAATAATGAGTATAAAACCTCAACACAATTTCTCTATGATAAAAATATGTTGATGACTGCCCAACTAACCAAGGTTATTGCTACCGAATTTCTTACCATCATTCAGTATGAATATGGTTTTTATGAATAACACCTCTTCCCTAAAAACTAGCTTATTTCCATAAATTGTTAAGTCCCGCTTTCTTTACCTATTTTTGTGTTGAATCAATAAAGTATAAATCAATTATACAAAAAGTAATGAAATTCGGAACAAAAGCTATTCATTCAGGACTTGAACCTGACCCAGCAACTGGAGCAATTATGACTCCTATTTACCAAACTTCCACTTATGTTCAAGATGGTGTTGGAAAAAACAAAGGTTATGAATATTCTAGAACGCTAAACCCAACAAGACATGCTTTAGAAAAAAATTTAGCTGCCATTGAAAATGGAAAATTTGGTGCTTGTTTTGGTTCTGGTTTAGCTGCAATAGATTGTGTAATCAAAATGTTAAACCCTGGTGATGAAGTAATCTCTACAAACGATTTATATGGTGGTTCTTACAGAATTTTTACTACTATTTTTGAAAAATATGGTATTAAATTTCACTTTGTACCTATGCACAATACTAAGACTATTGAAGAAAAAATTAATGATAATACTAAGCTTATTTGGATTGAAACACCGACCAACCCAATGATGAATATTATTGATGTTAAAGCTGTTGCTACTATTGCCAAAAAGAATAATGTTTTATTAGCTGTTGATAATACTTTTGCAACTCCTTACTTACAAAACCCGTTAGATTTGGGTGCTGATATAGTGATGCACTCCGCTACCAAATATTTGGGAGGACACTCTGACGTAGTGATGGGTGCTTTGGTGGTTAATGATGAAAAAATTGCAAAAGAAATTTATAGGATTCAAAACAGTAGTGGAGCAGTTTGTGGCCCACAAGATGCTTTTTTAGTACTTAGAGGAATTAAAACATTACATTTAAGAATGCAAAGACATTGCGAAAATGGAAAAATAATTGCTGAATTTTTAGCTGCTCATCCAAAAGTTGAAAAAGTATATTGGCCAGGGTTTACTTCACATCCAAATCATACTGTAGCTAAGGCTCAAATGAGAGATTTTGGCGGCATGATTTCTTTCTCTCTTAAAGGAAATAAATTAGAAGATGCTTTAAACATAGTAACAAAATTGCAACTATTTGCCTTGGCAGAATCACTGGGTGGTGTAGAGTCGCTAATAGGACACCCTGCAACCATGACACATGCAGCTATTCCAAAAGTAGAAAGAGAAAAAATAGGCATTGTTGATTCACTTATAAGACTAAGTGTTGGTGTTGAAGATGCTGATGATTTATTAACCGATTTAAACAACGCACTAAACTAAAAATTATGGATTATTTCTTTATTACAGGGTCGAGCAAAGGGCTGGGTAAAGCTCTAACAGAATTATTATTAACCGATAAAAATAACTTTGTTTATGGCATTTCCAGAACAAATAATATTAATCATGAACAATTTCAACATTTAAAAATTGATTTAGCAGATTTAGATACTGTTAAACAATTTCAATTTCCCAAATTAAAAAATGCTACAAGCATTACTCTAATAAATAATGCTGGAATTGTTGGTGATATTAAATACTTAGGAAACCTCGATTGTGATAAAATAATTAGCACCTACAACCTCAATCTTATTACACCAACGTTGCTGACCAACCAATTGCTTAAAGCTTATAATAATGGTGTAAAAAAGCTTGTGTTAAACATTAGTTCAGGTGCAGGAAGAAACCCTATTGATGGATGGAGTGTATATTGTGCTACCAAGGCAGGGCTAGATATGCTTAGTTTGGTTTTTAAAGAAGAAATCAATAACAAAAGTTTGAATGTTACTGTTTTGAGCTTAGCCCCAGGAATTATTGATACTAGCATGCAAGAGGTTATTAGAAAAGCAGATGAGGCTAATTTTTCAAATATTGAAAGGTTTATAGAGTATAAAAAGAATGGAGATTTAGCAGATCCAACAAGTACCGCAAAACTTATTGCCAAATTTATTTCAGACAAAACCTTACAAGAAAAAACCATTTGTTCAGTAAGAGACATTAGCTAAACAGAGGTTAGCATTCTAATAATAACATGCTAAAAAGCCTAAAAAAAACCAAAAGAAAAGGTTATATTTGTAGATAAACTAAAAATTCACAAATGAAATCTTTAAAAATTACAGCATCTTTATTACTTGCTACTTTATTATTTTCATCATCACCAAAGGCTTACGCTCAAGTTGAAAGAACAGGAGATTGGTGTGGTGCAGATCATCACTACGAAAATCAAATTAAACAAAACCCTTCGTTGATTCAACAAAAAGAACAATTTGAAGCTCAAGTTAGAGACTTTATTCAAAATAATCCTCAAAACTTAAAAAAAGGAGGCCCAAATGATAAAACACCAACTTATATCATCCCTGTAGTATTCCATATAGTTACTTTTAATGGTCAAGGAAATGTATCTAAACAAGATATTGAAGATGCAATGTTAACTATCAATGAAGATTTTAGAAGACTTAATAGTGATGCTTCACAAACTAGAAATACAACCAATGCTCCTTTTGCACCAGTAGCTATTGATGCTGGAGTAGAATTCAGATTAGCTCACTTAGATCCTAATGGAAACTGTACAGAAGGAATTGTAAGAGTAGAATCTCCACTTAGTGTTGATGCTAGTGATGCCGTTAAAAACGTTAGTCGTTGGGATACTAAAAAATATTTTAATGTTTGGTCTGTTGTAAACATCGGTGGTGGAGGTGGTGGTGGAATTATTGCCGGATACGCACAATTCCCTTGGAGTGGAATTAATAATACCTACGGTGTTGTAATGGATCATAATTTCATCAATAGAAATGATAGAACTTTAACTCATGAAATAGGTCATTGTTTCGGTTTATTACATACTTTTCAAGGAGGATGTTCAAACAATGGAACTGGTGGTGGAGATTTTGTTGCTGACACACCTCCCGTATCAACATCAACTTTTGGTTGTCCAACAGCACAAAATTCATGTAACAATGTACCTTCAGGAGATTTTTATGGTTTTAACGTATTAGATCAAATTGAAAATTACATGAGTTATAACAGCTGTCAAAATATGTTTTCAGCTGGACAAAAATCAAGAATGGATGCTGTATTGAGTAACACAAGCACTTCTCAAGGATTAAAACAACTATCTGACGCCTCTAATTTGTCATTTACAGGTACTGCCGACCCATATGGACCAGTAACATGTGCTCCAATAGCAGATTTCACTTATGACAACCCTATGGTTTGTGTCGGTTCATCTGTAACCTATGCAGACAACTCTTATAATGGTATTGTTACTTCTTATAATTGGACTTTTAATGGAGGGACACCAGCTAATTCAACAGCAGCCAACCCTTCTATTACTTACAATAGTCCAGGTATTTTCAGTACAACACACCAGCCAGGTAATAGTGCAGGAACAGGAAGTATAACTAAAAACAGTATTATTACTGTTAGCTCGCTAACCGCAGATTACTCAGGAGTTTTAGTGGAAAGTTTTGAAAATGCTACTACATTTACTAATGATTTTATAGTAATAGACCCTACTGGTGGTCAAAAATTCCAGAGAACTACTAGTGCTGCAGCCACAGGAAGTGCCGCTGTAGAGCTAAGGAATTATTTAACCTCTGCAGCTAATTGGAAAGATGAGTTAATTACTCCTTCTTATGATTTATCTAGCATAACTAACCCAATGTTTAAATTTAAAATTGCTTTTGCTAGGAGAGCAAGTACAGATACTGATAGGTTGTTAGTATGGTGGTCTTTAGATTGTGGAGAAACATGGACATTAAAATTGCCATTAACAGGAGCTAATTTAACAACAACAGGTTTAAAAACTTCCTTTTGGGCTCCTACAGCTGGTGAATGGGTAGAAAAATCAATAAACTTGAGTACAATAACTAATGAAACAAATGTTCGTTTTAAATTCGCTTTTGAATCAGGTGGAGGAAATAATTTCTATTTAGATGATATAAACATTGATGGTATAGCATCAGTTGGTGAACAATATGACAATATCAGTAATTTTATTATCTATCCTAATCCAGCAAAAAGTAATGCTGTAATTAGTTTTAACCTTACAAAAAATGTTAACAATCTTTCTATTGTTGTTAAGGATTTATTAGGTAAAGATGTTACAAACATTATAAATGGGCAAAGTTTTGCCACTGGAAAATATACACTTTCAATTGATGAAAACAACCAACTGTCTTCAGGTGTTTATTTTGTTCAATTTAAAGCTGATAACAACGTAATTACACAAAAATTAGTAATACAATAATCCAATTTTTTCAAATTAGTTTTTAGTTTTTTTGGAGGCTACTTATTTAAATAAGTAGCCTCTTTTTATTTTGTTCTACTTAAATTTGCCTGTGTAACTTTCAAAAAAATAATGTTAAAAAAAATAAAGACTTATATTAATTCTCTTTTGCAACTGGTTAAAACCAAAATGCAAAATGATGAGTTGAAAAAATTCACTTTACAGTCTTTTCCCTTTTGGGTGTCATCTATTGTTGCTGGGTTACTTGCTGTATTTTATTCAAAGTTATTTCATTGGGTTGAGCAACTTCATGAAACTATTAATTTTGAAAGAGCTTGGTGGATTTTTATTGTAGCTCCTTTAAGTTTTTTTATTGCTTGGTGGTTGGTTCATAAATTTAGCCCTACTGCTTCGGGTAGTGGAATTCCACAGCTTATTGCTAGTATTCAATTTTCAGGTCAAAAAAATGGTTCTTCAAATATTTTAAAGCTGTTAAATGTAAAAGTAATTATTGTAAAAATTATCAGTAGTATTACCCTATTACTTGGTGGTGGAGCAATTGGTAGAGAAGGTCCTACCATACAAATTTCTGGAGCAATTTTTAATACTATTTATCGTTTTGTTCCCGATTTTTGGCCTAAAATTAACCAAAGGCTTATGCTTATTTCAGGTGGTGCTGCAGGATTAGCGGCAGCATTTAATACTCCTCTGGGAGGAATTGTTTTTGCCATTGAAGAATTGGGTAAAACTCACTTAAATGCTATGCGGACTCATTTATTTACAGCCGTAATTATTGCTGGTCTAACCTCTCAACTTTTTCTTGGCTCCTATTTATATATAGGTACTCCTGATGTGCCAGAAATGAAAGGTATGGCAATAATTCATGTAATATTAACTGCTATTTTCAGCAGTTTTTTTGGTTATCTCTTTTCTACCATCTTATTAAAAGTAATTAGGTGGAAAAAAATATTGAAATACACTAAACAAAAAGCTGCATGGGCAATATTTATGGGGTTACTATTTGCCACATTAATATACTTTACTGGTAATGAATCAACTGGTTCAGGAAAAACAGTAATGGTAGACTTATTATTCAACGAAAATTCCTCAACCCAATGGCATACTTTCCCATCAAGGTTTTTTGCGTCTATTATCACCTATGTTAGTGGCGGTGCAGGAGGGATATTTGCCCCTTCATTATCTATTGGAGCTACTTTGGGCGATGGCATAGTTAATCTATTAAATATTCCTGAATTTAAAAACTTAATTATTATTACTTCTATGATTGCTTTTATGACTGGAGTAACGCACGCTCCATTCACATCATTCATTTTAGTTTTAGAAATGACCAATAGACATACTAGTGTTTTTTCAATGATGTTAGCTGCTCTTATTGCTATAAGTGTTGCTAAAATTTTAAATAAAAAATCATTTTATGAGCAATTGGTTGAAGACTACCTTTCTTCACCTCTCTTTACTCCAAAAAAAGAAAAAAATAAACTCATAAAATAAGCTAACCATGAATAGTCTTAACGAAAAAACCGACTTCCTAAAGCAATTAGTAATAATTCTAGTTCTTTGTTTATTAAGTGTTTTACTTTTTTCTATTGTTGGTGCCGTAGTTGCCAAATTACTTTTTAATGTTAATATCAACCATCAATTTTCATATCATCAATTAGCAAATAACGAAATAAACGCACTAAAAATCATACAACTTTTTAGCTCAATTGGTTTATTTATTATTCCTCCATTAATTTATGCTAAACTTATTAGTAAAACCCCATTTATTGAACTTGGTATTAAAGCAAAAACTAACTTTAAAAGTATTATTCTTACCGTTCTTATAATGTTTATTGTAATGCCTTTTTTATCTTTCACAATAGATTTAAATTCAAAATTAGTATTGCCAGAATTTATGTCTTCCATTGAAGAATGGATGAAGCAAAGTGAAGAAGAAGCCATGTTTTTAACTTCATCATTCCTTAAAATGGGTAATCTTTTAGATTTCTTTTTTATCTTTTTTTTAGTAGCTATTTTGCCAGCTGTAGGCGAAGAGTTATTGTTTAGAGGAGTCTTACAAAAACTTTTTATTAAATGGACAAAAAAATATCATTTAGGAGTTTGGATTACGGCAATTTTATTTAGTGCATTACACATGCAATTTTATGGTTTTTTACCTAGATTAATTTTAGGTGTAATGTTTGGTTATTTATTTTTTTGGAGCAAATCACTTTGGTTGCCAATTATAGCACACTTATTAAACAATGGCTCTGTAGTAATAGCTGCTTATATAAATCCTAATAGTATTAATGATAGTGAGCCTTTTTCATCTTCAGAAAATACATTCTTATCCATTTTACTTATTATAATAAGTTTTAGTGCTACAACATTTTTACTTTTAACATTTATAAAAACTCAAAAAAATACCACTTAATAGAAAAAATCTACCATTTATATACTAAAACCATCCATTTAAATGTTAGCACTGAAACTTATTCATTGAATTGTTTAGTTTTGTAGGCAAGCAAGCATTACATAGTTTATGAATGTAAAAACAACATTTTATTTTTTTATCAGTTTTCTTCTGTTGATTTCATTTGATATGAAAGCACAAGAAAACATCACCACATTTGGTGTACAATTTAAACCAATTATACCATTAAATTATATTGATGGCGGGAAACAGTCTAAAGAACAAAACAATATAACGTTTGAAATTGAACCTAAAGTTGGGTTAAGTTTCGGAATGGTAGTACGAAAGGGTTTGACAAAAAACATCTCTTTAGAAACAGGTATAAACTATTTACGAAGAAACTTTAACCTTAGCATTAATGACAAAGATTCAGCTTTTACAAGTAACTCCAAATTTAGATTAGTTACTTATGAAATTCCTGTTTCTGGATTAGTATATGTGCAATTAGGTAGAGAAATGTTTATGAATGTTTCTGGAGGAATGTCAGTTGATCTTTATCCTACTCCACTTTTTGTAAATGAGTTTGAAGTTTTTGCTAATGCAGTAAACAGAAAAAGCTGGGTTCAGGTAAGCTTAATAGCTAATGTTGGTTGGGAATACAGAACAAGAAATAGTGGTTATTGGTATGTCGGTTTTTCTTTCCACAGACCTTTTAGCTCTCTTATGCAATCTATTGTTACTTACGAAGCTTTTAGTAGAAAAGAAGAAGCTAGGTTTGAATTATCTGGCAATTATTTAACCATAGATTTAAGGTATTTTTTCCATGAAGACAAAGAGAAAAAAGCTCCTCCTAAAAAAGATTTTAGACAAAAAAAACCAGAACATTTAAAATAAAAAACCTCCAAGATATCTTGGAGGTTTTTTAGTGTAATTATTTCAGTAAATTATCTGCTAATTAAAACATTAAATGCTTTTGATGATTCATCAGCAAAAGTCATTTTAAAAATATAAGTTCCATTTTCAATGTTTGCAACATCAACAGAAATCACATTAGTTGAGCTTAAGTTAACATTCTCTGTAGCAACTAATTTTCCAGCAACATCATAAATATCCACTTGAGCTAATCCGTTAAATTTACCAACAGGTATATTAATTAAGTTATTAGCAGGGTTTGGATAAGGAGTGATATCATTATTGTTTTCTACTTCATCAACACCTACAGTACCTGCAGGAGCAAAAGTAGCAGAAAGAGCAGGCACATTTTCTAAACCAAAACCATTTAAATAAGCATTAGAACCATCTACAAACAATGGAATACTTGGTTGTAAGTATGTGTTTTGAGTAGTTGTATAATCTAATTGATTATCAAAACCTAAGTATAAAACAGTACTTTGCGTTCTAAAACAAAATAAATAACGTTGGTTATCTACTAAAGTTATTGGAGAATTAAATGGAATATAGATATTTGAATCCTGCTCATTGTTAGATTGAAAAACATGAAAAACATTATCTACTTCTACTAAATTAGCAAATCCAAAATTAGGGTCATTAACATCTGTAAAAACATCATTCCACTCATAGGCTACAGTTTCAACAAACTCATTAGAAATATCATCTCCTGTACTTGCTGTAACAGAAAAAGTCATCCCATTAGTTTGTAATCTACTAGCATTTGGGTCGCTAAAAGCTATACAATTTTCGTATCCAGTGGTAAAAGTACCTGGTCTATAACCTGCAGGACTTAATAATTCACCATCATTTTCATCTCTTCTTCCATAAGAATAAATAGCATTGTCTAACATAAAATCTGTAGAAACAACGTTGTCATTTGGATCTCCATCAGGATTTGCTGTCGAAATAGTATAAGTCATTGTATAATATCCAGCTGTGTAAACTGCTTGAGAGAATGTCGCCAAAGAAACATAAACAGAATCATTTGGTGCTAATCCATTAATAGCAGCACTATCAGCGAAAAGAGGAACGCCTCCTAAAGAAATTTCAACTTTTAATTCAGCATTATTTTGAGTTTGGTTACCATAATTTCTTACCCAAGCACCAGTAGCAACATTAAATTCTGTTGCATTTTGAGCAAGAGGTAATAGGTTAGAAAATCTTCTAGCCATTAACACATCTGCTTTAGTAGAACCTAAATCATCTGCAAATAAACCAACTTTACTTCCTATAAAACCAGTAACATTACCAGCAATAATATCATTTCTTAATAAAGCACCGTCAACATCAGAAATCATAATAACAGGAATTGTTACAGAAAGACCACTTGCTCCTCCTCCCATTTCAACTGGTGGACCTGCTATATTATTTATTATAATTACAGCTATTGCTCCTGCATTTTGTGCTGCTAAAGCCTTTGCCCCAAATTCGCAACTACCTCTATACACAACTGCAATATTTCCAGTTAAACTAGTAGATAATGGTGGTGCACAAGCAATTGTATCTCCACCTGGAGCATCAACAAATTGTAAGGTACCAGTAACAGCATTTGCTGGATTATTTAAATCTGGCGTTGCCCAGTCATTTCCTCCTGGATCTGCCCATGTAAGTGCATAATTCGCCATTAAAGGAGCTGGAGATTGCACTTGAAAAATCACCTGAGCAAAAGCAAAAGCTCCTGTCAAGGTCATCGCTAAAAATAGTGAAAGTTTTTTCATAGTATTAAAGTTTTAGTTAATAATTAGATTAATTGTTAAGCGAACAAATATAACACTTATTTAAAAAAAAATCAAATAAAAATCAACTAAACTCTTATAAGCCTTACTCTTAAGAACCCAATAATTCGTCAAAATATGTTTTTATCTCACAAGAGCATCAAACTCATTAGTATATGTAAATATCAGTTTTTGCATCACCTTATCAACTTCGTTATCAGTTAATGTTTTGTTTTCGTCCTGAAAAATAAAACTCATAGCATAGGATTTTTTTCCTTTTTCGAGGTTTTTTCCTTCATAAACATCAAACAAATTAACCTTTTTAAGTAATTTTTTCTCTTGTTTAAATGCTGCTATCTTTAGTGTTTCATATTTTGTGTGAGTATTTAAAAGCAAAGATAAATCTCGTCTAACGGAAGGAAATTTACTAATTGGTTGGTAAATAACTTTATGCTTTTTAATAATATTGATTAACTCATCTATATTAATTTGTGCAAAATATACTGGCTGATTAATATCAAATTGTTTTTGTAACCCTGTACTTACCTCTCCAAATTGAACTAATGCTTTGTTGTTAATCGAAATCGTTAATCCGTAAGCAAAATTATTTGACACAGAATTCTCACTAACACTCTTTTCTTCGATAATCCCAAACTTTTCTAATAAAGCCGTTATAACTCCTTTTAGATGGTAAAAATTTACATTTTCTTTATTAGTACCCCAGTTTTCTTGGTATTTTTTTCCAGTAACAAACAAACTTAAACAGTTAATTTCATTGTATTTTCCACCTGCTGTTGCATACACCTTACCTATTTCAAACAAACTTAAATCAGGGCTTTTTCGATTTTGATTAAATACTATTACTTCCAAACCATTATACAACAATGTTTTTCGCATAACTCCTAACTCATTACTCAATGGATTAAGTAACTCTACCAAGTCTTCTGTTTGATTTTCATAATAAGATTTTTTCGTTAATGAATTAGAAAACATTTCATTAAATCCTTTATTTACAAGCAGGTCTGAAATGGTATTAATAATTTTTTCCTTATCTGGAACAGGTTTTTGAGTGATAGATGTCGTCATTTTTGAAGGAATTTCCACATTATTATATCCATAAACACGCAAAATTTCTTCTATTACATCTACTTCTCTAGTAACATCTACTTTAAATGGAGGAACACTAAGTTCCAACTCATTATCATTTTCTTTTATAATAGTTATTCCTAATGAAATAATAATATTTTTAATAAGAGCTCTATCTAATTGCTTTCCGATTAGCCTATCACAATTGCTGTAATTAAAAACAACTTCAACATCATTAATTTTTTCAGGATAAACATCATTCACTTCTGAAGCTATTATTCCACCCGCAACTTGCTGAATAAGCTGAGCTGCTCTTTTCAATGCATAAATGGTAATGTTTGGATCAGCTCCTCTTTCATATCTAAAAGAAGCATCCGTATTTAATCCATGTCTTTTAGATGTTTTTCTAATAGTAACGGGATTAAAATAAGCACTTTCTAAAAACACTTGCTTAGTGTTGTTAGTTACTCCGGCAGTTGCCCCGCCAAAAACCCCGGCAATACAAAGTGGTTTTTCAGTATCACAAATCATTAAATCTTGATCGGATAATGTTCTTTCTGTTCCATCTAGCGTAAAAAATTTTGTTTTATCGGTTACTGTTTTTACGATAATTTTCTTGTCAGCTATTTTATCTGCATCAAAAGCATGTAGTGGCTGACCCGTTTCGTGCAAGACAAAATTGGTGATATCAACCACATTATTAATTGGGTTTAAACCTATACTCAACAATTTATTTTTCAGCCAATTTGGAGATTCTTTTACCTCTACATTAGTTATTGAAATAGAAGAATAACGTGGACATCTCTCTTTATCTTCTACTTTTACTTCAATGCTTAAATTGTTATTAGCAGTCTTTACATCATCTACAACTGGAAAGTTAACCGCTAATTTTTTTTTGGCATTTTGGTTTAAAACTGCTGCAATATCTCTTGCTACACCAATATGACTAGTAGCATCTGCTCTATTAGGAGTTAACCCTATCTCAAAAATTACATCTGTTTCTACTCCAAAAAAATCACTAGCTAATTTACCAATACTTGCATCTTCATTCAACACCATAATTCCATCGTGCGATGTTCCTAATCCTATTTCATCTTCAGCACAAATCATCCCTTCAGAAACCTGACCTCTAATTTTAGACTTATTAATTTTAAAAGGTTCTCCCTCTAGCGGATAAATAGTACATCCAACAAGTGCAACAACTACTTTTTGTCCTTCAGCTACATTTGGTGCTCCACAAACAATATTCAACAAAGGTTCATTTTCGTTAATTTTTACTTTAGTAACACTCAACCTATCAGCATCAGGATGTTTTTCTTTAGCAACTACTTCTCCTATCACCAAACCTTTTAATCCGCCTTTAATACTTTCTGTAGTTTCATATCCCTCTACTTCCAATCCGCAATTAGTTAATAATTCCGATAGTTCCTCTATAGAAAGTGTTTCAACATCAATATAATCTTTAAGCCAGTTGTATGAAATTTTCATTTTTTAAGTTTGATTTTAGGCATTTCTTTAAATTTGAATGCAAATATACATAATCAGTTAAGAATTTAATTAGGAAGTAAACTGGTCATTTAAGAAGAATTAAAGTCTTACTTATGATACACTCTTTTTAACCAGTTAGGCAAAACAAAAATTCCGATAAATAAATAAGGATAATAACTAATTAACCTCCATAAAACTGCTAATAGTCCCGCTAACCCAATAGGAATAAAATCTTTTAAAAATCCATTAAAAGCAAATTCTGCAATACCTGCCCCACCGGGTGTAGGACTAATTAACATAATTACCCACATTACCAATTGTCGTCCGTAAATTAATAAATGATCGTCAACCGATACAAAAGCTAAAATAAGAAAATTAACCACCCAAAATCTGGCTGTCCAACCTAAAAAAGTAGCCACAAATGCCTTAATCCAAAACCACATAGATTCTTTTTTCATTTGTTTAGATGTTAGAATAATATCATCTCCAACTTGGATAGCACTATATCTCCATTTTCTTAAAAATTTTAATTTAAAAACATTTAGAATAATTGCCTTAAACCCTTTTGGATTTAAAAGAATTCCATAGGTGATGATGCTTAATAACAAAAACATAAAGCCATAACCTACCCAAAACAAGCCTTCTGTAGAAAAGGTTATTCCAAAAATTTTCTTTTGCAACTCTACCGGAAATAAATTTGAAGTACCAATGAAAATTAGTACTAGAGGTACTGTTAGCACATAAAAAAGTTCATCAAAAAAAGCGGTAATCATTACAATAGCAGTACTTTTTCCAGCGCTAATTCCTTCTTTATTAATAATATATAATGCAGCCCCTGTTCCACCCACAACCGAAGGGGTTACTGCTGAAACAAACTCCCAAAGCATAATTACATCAAAACTATTTCGCCAACTAATTTTATTGTGGGTAAGTACTCTAATTCTGTACATATAACCAAAATCTCTGCAAGCCATCATTAATAAGGCTACAAACATCCAAAAGAAAAACTCTACGTTCCAATCTATATTTTGAAATTGATCCCAATCGGTATTTTTCCATAACAAGTAGCCGGAAACTAATAATCCAATAACTATTGGTATCGCAATTTTTTTTGCGGTAAATAATTCGGTTACTTTGCTACTATTTTCTGACATTTTAAAACTGACTCAAAAAATGAAAAAAATCTACTACTTATCAACGTGTTCAACGTGTAAAAAAATTATTCAAGAGCTTACCTTAAGTAATGATTTTGAATTTCAAGATATCAAAACTACAAAAATTACTGATGTACAACTGCAAGAAATGGCAAAATTGAGTGGTTCCTACGAAAGTTTATTTAGCAAAAGAGCCATTAAGTACAAAACAATGGGCTTAAAAGACAAAGAATTAACGGAAAATGACATCAAAAAATTAATTTTAGAAGAATATACTTTTTTAAAACGCCCTGTTATCATTATTGATGATGCTATTTTTGTAGGCAATTCGGCAAAAACCGTTGACGCTGCTAAACAACTTTTATGAGTAACAACCTAAAACCTCACTTAGCTCTTTTTGGTGCTAATCTAATCTACGGAGCTAACTATTCTATAGCCAAAGATTTGATGCCCAATTTTATACAGCCTTTTGGCTTGGTACTAAGTCGGGTAATAGGAGCTGTAGTGCTTTTTTGGATTATTTATGTTTTTTCATATGAAAAAGTTGCTAAAAAAGACTTTTTGCTATTAGGTTTATGTGGATTATTTGGAGTAGCTGCCAACCAATTAATGTTCTTATACGGATTAGACAACACCACTCCCATTAATGCAGGAATTATCATGGTTTCTAATCCAATAATGGTATTAATTGCTTCCGCTATTATTCTTAAAAACAGCATTACATTAACCAAAGTTTCCGGTATTGCTTTAGGAATAATCGGAGCATTATTGCTCTTGTTGTTTAAAGGAGATTTTTCATTTGGTTCGGAAAACTTAAAAGGCGATATTTTCATCTTTTTAAATGCCATGTCATATGGAATTTATTTAGTTATCGCTGTTCCACTAATGCGAAAATACAAGCCTATAACAGTAATGTCGTGGGTTTTTGCCTTTGGATTAATTATGGTTTTTCCATTTGGTTTTGAAGAATTTAAACAAATTGAATGGTCAACTTTTACCCCAACTATCTGGTGGGAATTTTTATTTGTGGTTATTTCTACTACTTTTCTAGCCTATTTATTTAATATCTACGGACTAAAAAGACTTTCGCCCTCAGTAGTTTCTACTTATATTTACCTCCAACCGTTACTAGCAACGTTAATTGCTATTTGGGCAGGAAAAGACAGTTTAGATATGATTAAAATTAGTGCAGCTTTGTTTATTTTTACAGGCGTTTATTTGGTGAGTAAAAGCCCAAAAAAAGAGTCTAAACTATAACCTTTTAAACTCATAAACTAGAAGAATGAATTCAATATTAATAATATATACAGGTGGTACCATAGGAATGGTTCAAGATAAAATTACAGGGGCATTGGTTTCTTTTAATTTTGATGCCTTATTACATGAAATTCCCGAACTAAAAAAAATTAACGCCACTATAAACACCATTTCTTTTGAGCACCCTATAGATTCATCAGACATTAATCCACAACACTGGATAAAGCTATGTAAGATTATTGAAAAAAATTATAACACCTATGATGGTTTTGTGGTACTTCATGGTTCAGACACCATGGCTTACACTGCTGCTGCATTAAGTTTTATGACAGAAAATCTTACCAAACCCATTATCCTCACCGGTTCTCAATTACCTATTGGTGCGGTAAGAACTGATGCTAAAGAAAATTTACTTTCGGCTATAGAAATTGCAGCTTCAAAATTTAATGGAAAAATGTTAGTGCCTGAAGTAGCCATTTATTTTGAATACAATTTATACCGAGGAAACAGATCTACCAAAGTAAGTGCCGAGCAATTTGAAGCTTTTCAATCGCCCAACTACCCTTTTTTAGCAGAAGCCGGAGTAAACCTAAAGTTTAACTCACAATACCTTTTACAACCTGATTTTGATGCTGCCACACAGTTTCATTATGAGCTGGATACCAATATCGCTACTTTAAAAATGTTTCCAGGCATTAATCAACATATTGTAGAAGCCATTGTTTCCATTCCGAATTTAAAAGCCTTGGTAATAGAAACTTTTGGAGCAGGAAACACTACTACTGCTGATTGGTTTATTGGGTGTTTACAAAAAGCAATCAAAAAAGATGTGTTGGTAGTAAACATTTCACAGTGCATTAGCGGAAGTGTAGAACAAGGCAAATATGAAACAAGCTCCGCACTTAAAAGAATTGGTGTTGTTGGCGGCAAAGACTTAACTTTTGAAGCAACTATTACCAAATTGATGTATTTACTAGGTAAAAACCTACCGCTTGATGAAACTAAATCATTTATGCAGCAATCACTAAGGGGTGAGTTGGTGGAGTGAATAAGATTTTATTTTCTCCTCAAAAAAATCTTATTTTTACCAAAAACTTAACCTTGAACGTCAACGCTCAAATGACCAACAGACCTAAAGCCATTGTAGCCGTAACCAATGATTTAACCACCGACCAGCGGGCACATAAAATTTGTACTACGTTGCTATCGTTAAATTACAACGTGGTACTTGTTGGTAGGTTAAAAAAAGACAGTTTGCCGCTTCAAACTCAAAGTTATACTGCCAAAAGGTTTAAATTATGTTTTAGTAAAGGAGCCTTTTTCTATGCCAATTATAACATCCGATTGTTTTTTTTCTTGCTTTTCAGTAAGCAATCGCTCATTTGGAGTAACGATTTAGACACGCTACCAGCTTGTTTTTTGGCTTCAAAAATGAAGAGTAACACCTTAGTTTTTGATAGTCACGAATATTTTACCGAAGTGCCGGAATTAATTCCTCGTCCAAAAATTCAGGCATTCTGGAAAAAAATAGAACGCTTTATCTTACCTCAACTAACCAAAGTAATTACGGTGTGTAATGGTATTGCCGAAATCTATCGCAAGGAATATAACATTGATGTAAAAGTGGTAAGAAATGTTCCTTTTTTAAAAGCGTCTAGCCCTCTTTCAAAAAAATCAGAAAAAATCATACTTTATCAGGGAGCGATAAATGTAAACCGAGGAATTGAAACCATGGTAAAAGCCATGCAGTATATTGATGGAGCTACTTTACAACTTATTGGCAAAGGCGACATATCTGCCTCTGTTCAACAACTTATTGAGCAACTCGACTTAAAAGATAAAGTAATAATGCTGGGAGAAATCCCTTATCAAGAACTAAAGAACTACACGCAACAAGCAACTATCGGATTAAGTTTGGAAGAAAATGTTGGTTTAAACTACCAATTGGCATTGCCCAATAAATTGTTTGATTATATCCATGCAGAAATACCTGTTTTAGTAGCTGATTTACCCGAAATGAGTGCATTAGTAAAACAGTATCAACTTGGAGAAGTTGCACAAAATAATGATCCAAAAACATTAGCTAAGCAACTCAATGAAATGCTAAAAAATGAATCTCAACTCAATAGTTGGAAAGTAAATGCAGCAAAAGCAAAACAAGAATTGAATTGGGAAAAAGAATCGAAAATAATTAAAGAAATATTGAATTTTAAGTTTTAAATTGGAAATTCGTCAATTAAATATCATTTCTTTTAACGTGCCTTATCCGGCAAATTATGGCGGTGTAATAGATGTTTTTTATAAAATAAAACACCTTCATAAAAATGGCATTAAAGTACATTTACATTGTTTTGATTACGGCAGAGGAAAACAAGCTGAATTAGAAAAATATTGCGAAACAGTACATTATTACAAAAGGCAAACAGGTATTTTCTCATTTTTGAGTTTAACTCCTTACATCGTAAAATCGAGAGTTGCCGCAGAGCTAAAAACCAACTTACTAAAAAATGATTTTCCTATTTTATTTGAAGGATTACATACCAGCTTTTTACTTAATGACAAAGCTTTTAAAAAGCGTTTTAAAATAATAAGAGCCACCAACATTGAGCATGATTATTATGCTTATTTGGCCAAAGCAGAACAACATTTTTTTAAGAAAATCTATTTTTCCATTGAAGCATGGAAAGCGAAAAAATACGAACCTATTGTGCAGCAAGCCGACCTTATTTTGGTAGTTTCTAAAACTGATGAACTTTATTTCAAGGAAGAATACCCTAACGTAAAAACAGTTTTTATTCCTTGTTTTCATTCAGGAGAAGAAATTACCATTCAACAAGGTAAAGGCAATTATGTATTGTATCATGGGAATTTGGGTGTTCCAGAAAATGAAGCTGCTGCCCTTGTAATTTGCAATGAAATCTTCAATTCATTAGACATCCCTTTAATTGTTGCCGGATTACATCCAACAAAAAAATTAAAATCTACAATAAACCATTACAAAAACATTCAGTTAGTTGAAAACCCTATCGGTAGTAAAATGCAAGAATTGATTAGTAATGCTCAAATCAATTTGCTTTACACCCATCAACCAACAGGGCTAAAATTAAAACTACTTCATTCTTTATTTAAAGGAAGGTTTTGTTTAGCAAACTCAACAATGTTGTCAGGAACTACATTAAATGATTTATGCGAAATTGCTGATAATAATGAAACTTTTAAATCCAAAATTAAATCTCTTTTTCAGCAAGAAATTGATATTGAAACAATAAAAATACAGCGAAAAGAATCGTTAGCCAATTATTCCAATCAGGAAAACTGTTTGAAATTGATTGATGAAATTAATACAGCAACTGGTTAGGATAAATACTCAAATGAGTTTCCTTAATTGTATCATATAATACTTGCTTAAATTCCTCAATATTAACCTTCTTTGCTGCTGAAATGTAAACGCTAGGCACTTCACTTTCTCTACTCATCCACATTTTCTTTAAATCTTCTAGCGAGTAATTTTCTCTAGTCTTTGGCAACAAATCATCCTCATCTTTTTTCACATAAGTAAACGCATCAATTTTATTAAACACCATAATAGTTGGTTTATCTAAAGCATTTAAATCTTGTAAGGTTTCATTAACTACACGAATATGATCTTCAAATGCAGGATGAGAAATATCTACCACATGTACTAAAACTTCAGCCTCCTTAACCTCATCTAAGGTAGACTTAAAAGACTCAATTAAATGGTGAGGTAATTTCCTGATAAAACCAACCGTATCAGTAAGTAAAAAAGGTAAATTTTCAATTACCACTTTTCTAATGGTAGTATCTAAGGTAGCAAAAAGTTTGTTTTCAGCAAAAACTTCCGATTTACTCAACATATTCATAATGGTAGATTTACCTACGTTAGTATAACCCACCAACGCTACTCTTACCATTTGAGCCCGCTGTTTTCTTTGCGTGGCTTTTTGCTTATCAATTTTTTTAAGCTTTTCTTTTAACAACGCTATTTTATCTAAAATAATACGTCTATCCGTTTCTATTTGAGTTTCTCCCGGACCACGCATACCAATACCACCTTTCTGACGCTCCAAGTGCGTCCACATTCTAGTTAATCGAGGTAAAAGATATTGTAATTGAGCCAACTCTACTTGTGCACGAGCATGGGCAGTTTGTGCTCTAGAAGCAAAAATATCGAGAATTAAATTACTCCTATCCAGAATTTTACATTCTAATGCTCTTTCAACATTTCTCAATTGGGAAGGAGAAAGTTCATCATCAAAAATAACTAAGCCTACCTCATTTTCTTTGATAAAACTTCTTATTTCTTCCAATTTTCCTTTTCCTACAAAGGTTTTAGTGTCAGGGTGACTTACTTTTTGAGTAAATCTTTTAACGGTTTCTGCTCCGGCAGTTTCTGCCAAAAAAGCCAACTCATCTAAATATTCTTGCAACTGCTCTTCGTCCTGCTCTCCTTTAATAATCAGTCCGACCAAAACAGCCCTCTCTACGCTCAAGTCTTGTGTGTCGTGTGATTTTTTTATCATACAATTATTTGAAATTTATATTTTAAAACCATGGTTTTCCTAATAAATAAGGCTTTATCAGACCTGCCCATAAAATTATTACAAATGCTATAGAATAAAAAGCAACCCCTTTTTTGTGTTTCATTATGTCTGTTGCTGCTTTTTTAGATTTTACTCTACCAATAGTAATTAAAGCAATGGCTAATATCATTAATAAACCATGTTCTAACGACCAAAAGCGAGCCTCAGATATTTTCATTGATTCTCCAATTGCTGCCAATCTTCCACTCATAAAATACACCACCAATCCTATTACAAATTGCAAGTGAGTAAAACTAAGCAAAAGCAAAGCAATTAGGTTGTCTGATTTGTCAAATGACTTATTGTTTTTCCAGCCTGAAAATGATTTAATGATTGCTATTACTAAAAATAACACTACCAACCATCTTAGTCCGCTGTGTGCATGAATTAATCCGTTATACATCTTGTTAGGTTTTAAAGTTAGGTGCACAAAGATAAAGATTAAAATTCCACAGCAAGAACTTTATTAAGCGATTTTAGTCTTAGAAAAACTGTTCACAACTTAATGCACACATTTTTGGGTTCAGTAAAGAATTGTAAGGCTTCAAAACCACCTTCTCTACCTACTCCTGAGTTTTTAACCCCACCAAAAGGAGTTCTTAAATCCCTTAATAACCAACAATTTACCCAAACAATTCCAGTGTGTAACTTGGCAGCTACTCTATGGGCTTTAGAAAGATTTTCTGTCCATACGGTAGAAGCCAATCCGTATTTGGTACTATTTGCCATCATCAACACTTCTTCTTCGGTATCGAAAGGCATAATGGTTACTACCGGACCAAAAATTTCTTCTTGATTGGTTCTGCAATTAAAGGATAGTCCTTCAATGATAGTTGGAGCGATATACCAACCGTTTTCAAATTCTCCACTTAAGTTTACTTGATTTCCTCCCGCTAAGATTTTTCCGCCTTCTTCTTGAGCTAAATTGATGTATGAAAGCACTTTTTCCATGTGCGATTTAGAAACTACCGCTCCTAAATTAGTGGAAGCATCTAAAGGGTTTCCTACTTTTAGCTGCTTGGTTTTTTCTACAAAAGCATTTTTAAACTTTTCGTAAATACCTCGTTGTACAAAAATTCTAGAGCCACACAAACATATTTGCCCTTGATTGGCGAAAGAAGAGTGTACCGTAGTTTTCAATGCTTTTTCAAAATCACAATCATCAAAAATAATGTTCGGATTTTTACCACCTAATTCCAATGATAACTTTTTAAACATCGGTCCTGCCGTTCTGATAATTTCTGCACCTGTTACTGTTCCTCCGGTAAAAGATACTACAGGAATTTCAGGATGATTGGTAATGGCTGCTCCTACTTTCGGTCCTAAACCATGTACAATGTTAAGTACACCTTTCGGGAAACCCGCTTCTATACACAATTTTGACAGTAAATAAGCTGTCATTGGTGTAACTTCCGAAGGTTTTGCTACTACCGTATTTCCGGCAGCTAAGGCGGGAGCTATTTTCCAGCTAAACAAATATAGTGGCAAATTCCATGGAGAAATACATCCGCAAACACCAATAGGTTCTCTTAAAGTATAATTAATGGCTTGGTCTTCCATAGCATGCGATTCTGAAGCAAAATGCAAAATGCCCGTTGCATAAAACCTGAAATTACTTGCCGCTCTAGGAATATCAACTGTTTGAGCTAATTTTAAAGGTTTACCATTGTCTTTAGATTCTGCTGCTGCCAACATGTCTAAATTTTGCTCAATCAAGTCAACCAAACGCATAATAATTTTATATCGCTCCTCTTTTGGTGTTACCGACCATGATGGAAAAGCTGCTTTAGCTGCTTTCACTGCCAATTCTACATCAGTAGCATCAGAATCAGGAATGAGAGAATATACCTCTCCTTTTGAAGGGTTGTAGTTATCTAAATATTGTTTTGATTGAGGTTCAATCAACTCTCCGTTTATATAGTTAAGTAGTTTTTCCATGATGCTATATGTTCTTTATTTTAAATGCTTTAACATGTCTATCGTCATAGCCTTCAAATCATAATGATGTCTCCATCCCCAATCTTCTTGAGCAGCAACATCATCAATACTTTGTGGCCAGCTGTCTGCAATCTTCTGACGTTCGTCCACATTATAATTTATTTCAAAGTTAGGAAGATGTTTTTTTATCTCTGCTGCAATTTCTTTTGGCGAAAAGCTAATGCCTCCTAAATTATAACTCGAACGAATTTTAACATCTTCTGCTTTAGCATGCATCAACTCAATAGTTGCTCTAATGGCATCGGGCATATACATCATTGGTAAATAAGTATTCTCTGATAAAAAACAAGTATAATTGCCCGTTTTTAATGCTTGGTGGTATATGTCCACCGCATAGTCAGTTGTACCTCCACCGGGTAGTGATTTATAACCAATTAATCCCGGATAACGGATGCTTCTTACATCTACATTATATTTATTGAAATAATATTCGCACCAACGTTCACCGGCTTGTTTACTAATACCATAAACCGTTGTGGGTTCCATAATGGTAAGTTGTGGCGTATTTACTCTTGGTGTTGTTGGACCAAAAACAGCAATAGAGCTTGGCCAATATACTTTTTTAATAATGCCTTCTTTAGCTAAATTTAGAACGTTAAATAAGCTTTCCATATTTAATTGCCAGCCAAATTCAGGATTTTTCTCTGCTGTAGCAGAAAGTAAAGCTGCTAATAAATACACTTGAGTAACTTGGTATTTTTTTACAATGGACAACAATTGTTCTTTGTTTAAAATATCTACTATTTCAAACGGACCCGATTGTTCTTGTTGAGGCGTTTTTATATCTGAAGCAACAACCTTATCATTGCCATACATTTTTCTTAATTCTTCAACTAACTCTGTTCCAATTTGTCCTGAAGAGCCTATTACTAATATCGTTTCTGACATAAATTACGCTGTATTTTCCCGCTTGGCAGGCATTTTTATTTTTTGTCGAAAATACACATTTTGCTAAAAAAATAAAGTGATATTGATTAACTATTTTTGGTTTTAGAAGAGGAAAAGACAATAATTAACTATTCTTATTAAACTTTTCTATCCTAACCATCTCCTAACGTTATCTTTCCAAATGTTTTTTACTTCTTCTTCGGTTAAGATATTTAGTGCTAATGCATCATCCAATACTTTTCCGGGGTAAGAATTTTTTACAGATTCCATCTCTCCTAAAGGGTAAGGATCATCTAACCCGCAAACGATTTGTTCGCTGCCTACTCTGTGTTTAAGCAATTGTAAAGTGTAAGGGTCGTGCACCAAAGTATCAAAAAATAAATTTGGATGTCCGAGTGTAGTTTTTGGATGTTCCACATCTTGAAACAAATCGGGCCTGCCTTCAAAACCTTGTACTCTTCTACCAAAATTTGCTTGACCCAACATGCAACCATGTGCAAAACAAGTTCTGATATTTGGAAAACGATTAGGAATATTTTTAAGGGTAAACATGTGCAAAGCATCTGCCGACTGAGCCATCATCCACACCAAATGAAAACGCCAATATTCATCTTTTAACGCTACCATTTTTTCTCCATCATAGGGATGAATTTCTACTGCTAAATTATATTTACTAGCCAATTCGTAAATAGGAAAAACTACTTCATCAGCAATAGAAACCCACTGGTTTTGAGCGTTTAAAAAGTGTGTTGGCAAACACAATAATTTCATTTTATGTTGTTTAACACAACGCTCAATTTCTTTTAATGCTTGTTCTATATATAACGGCTGTACCACAAAACCGCAAGTAAATTTATCGGGGTGTTGATGCTGCACCGAAGCATTAAAATCGTTTTGCCAACGAATAGCATCTACCGCATCTTGCTTCTCCCAACCATTGCAATAAATTTGAGAAAGATTAAGCATTACCGCATGGTCGATGTTGTTTTTTTCCATCCATATTATTTTTTCATCTAAGAAAAAACTTTTGTCGGTAATGGGTCTCGACCATGTTCCTTGGTGCATAAATTGTTTTTTGTCGTCTATCCAAAACAATTTTTTATCTTTCATAAACTGAGGCACCTCATGAGGTTCGGGCAATAAATGTCCGTGAGCATTAATTCGTTCTATCTTTTTGGGGCTTTCTTTATCTGTCATTGCTTTAATTCTTTTCTATTTCTTTTCATATTTTTTCCAAGTGGCAACACATCTAAAACCAACGTATTCTGCAGGATATTCTTGCTGTTGTGGAATGTCAAAATGAGTGTTGATAGTATCTCTCCAATTGCCACCTATTATTTTATTTTCTTCTGCTAACCATTCGCTTACATTTCCATAAAAGTAGAACCCTAAAGTGGTATTTTTATAGCAACGAATAGGTTTTAGAGGCTCCACTAACAAAGAATCCCCATCACAAGGAACAACGTTATAATTAGAGTGGTTAGGAATATCCTCTTTTCTTATATGAAAATCACAATACTTCTTTTTACATGTTTTTCCATTTTTTAGATTGTACGCTTCAAAAAAATCTTTCCCTATCAACCATTCTTCTTTTGTTGGTAAACGATATTCAGGATAAATGTTGTACCTCAAATCAGGTGGCGTATTGTTGTATTTTCCACTGTAATAATTTTCTACAGAAAAATAATTCTCAGCATGTTGAGCAGGATTTCGTAATAACGCTTTTTCTCTAATCAAATAAAGCTCAAAAATTCTGTCAGACCTCCACTTACAATAATTTAATACTTGTTCTTGAGAAATTCCAACCATAGGATAACTCCTATATTTTGGATGCATAAAATAATACTCAGAATATGTATACCCTAAGCAAGAATCTTTTAACCATCCAAATGTTTCAGGTTGAGTTAACTTATACTCTTTAGAATCTTCTCCAAAGACTCTCATTACCCAATAAGTATACTCTGCATAACTAAAATTTGAGATTTCAGTTTGATCTATAAAAAGGTTATCTGCAATTTTTGTTGTTCCGGGAGGTGTTTCTTTTGAAAAATCTTTTACCTCATCTTTTTTAATAAAGCTGCTAAGCACAACAACTATTGCTGTTATAAATAAAGTAATAGGAATAAATCTAAATGGTCGCATCTTTAAAAATAAAGCTAATTAGGTTCAAAGGTAAGAAAAAAGTGCTGTTTTCTAAATCCCTCCAAAAGGATGAATTTTTTATCTGTTCATCTCTTGAAAATAGCATATATTATGAGTAGCTTCGCACTTCAATTTTTCAATTGAACTATCAATATTCTTTATCATATAAAATACGGTTTATCATGACACAAAAATCTAAAATTATTTACACCAAAACGGATGAAGCACCTGCTTTGGCTACTTACTCACTTTTACCTATTGTAAAATCTTTTGCTTCGGCTGCCGATGTAGAAATTGAAACTAAAGACATTTCTTTAGCGGCAAGAATTTTAGCTCTTTTTCCTGATTTTTTATCTGATAACCAACAAATTACTGACGATTTAGCTTACTTAGGTGATTTGGCAACAAAACCTGAGGCTAACATCATTAAACTTCCTAATATTAGTGCTTCTATTCCTCAATTAAAAGAAGCTATTAAAGAATTGCAAGGAAAAGGATATGCTCTTCCTGATTATCCTGATAGTCCTAAAAATGCTACGGAAGAAGACATTAGAAGCAGATACGACAAAGTGAAAGGTAGTGCTGTAAACCCAGTTTTAAGAGAAGGAAATTCTGACAGAAGAGCTCCTAAAGCGGTAAAAAATTATGCTAAAAAACATCCACACAGTATGGGGACTTGGTCGGCAGATTCTAAATCGCATGTAGCTCACATGAACGGTGGAGATTTTTACAGCTCAGAAAAATCGGTAGTAATGAACAACAACGGATTTTTCAGTATTCAACTGACTGATAATGATGGAAATACCACTGTTTTAAAAGATAAAACTGCTGTAAAAAAAGACGAAATTATTGATTCTGCTGTAATGAAAGCAGCTAAGTTAAGAGCTTTTATTGCTGAACAAATTGAAGATGCGAAACAAAAGGATGTGCTATTTTCGGTTCATCTTAAAGCTACCATGATGAAGGTTTCCGATCCGGTTATTTTTGGTCATTTTGTGGAAGTATTTTTTAAAGATGTTTTTGAAAAACATGCCACTACATTCAACAAATTAGGATTTAACCCAAACAATGGGTTAACAGATTTATATAATAAATTAAACAGTTTAGATGGTGCTGATAAAACAGCTATTTTAGCTGATATTGATGCTTGTTACGCTAACCGACCAAAATTAGCTATGGTAGATTCTAACAAAGGAATTACCAACTTGCACATGCCTAATGATGTAATTATTGATGCTTCTATGCCGGCTTACATCAGAAACTCAGGCAAAATGTGGGGACCTGACGGCAACGCTAAAGATACTAAATTTATTATTCCTGATACGAGTTATGCCGGTTTGTACCAAGTAGTAATTGACGATTGTAAGAAAAATGGAGCTTATAACCCAGCAACAATGGGAAGTGTTCCTAATGTAGGTTTAATGGCTCAAAAAGCAGAAGAATATGGTTCGCACGACAAAACGTTTATCATAGAAAAAGCAGGAGTAGTAAAAGTGTTGGACGAAAACGGAGCTGTATTAATGGAGCAAACTGTTAGCGAAGGTGATATTTTTAGAATGTGCCAAACCAAAGATGCTCCCATACAAGATTGGGTAAAATTGGCGGTAAACAGAGCAAGAGCTTCTCAAACACCTGCAGTTTTCTGGTTAGATGAAAACAGAACTCACGATAGCAACTTAATTGCCAAAGTAACCACTTACTTAAAGAATCATGATACTAATGGCTTAGAAATTCATATTTTATCGCCAAAAGAGGCAATGGATTTTACCTTAACAAGAATTAGAGAAGGAAAAGATACCATTTCTGTTACCGGAAATGTGTTGAGAGATTATTTAACCGATTTGTTCCCAATTTTAGAAGTAGGAACAAGTGCTAAAATGCTCTCTATTGTTCCATTAATGAATGGCGGTGGTTTATTTGAAACAGGTGCTGGAGGTTCTGCTCCAAAACATGTAGAGCAATTTGTTAATGAAAACCATTTAAGATGGGATTCGTTAGGAGAATTTTTAGCGTTAGCGGTTTCTTTAGAACATTTAAGCGAAGTAAACAACAACCCGAAAGCAAAAGTATTAGCTGACACATTAGATGAAGCCACTGGTAAATTCTTAGATGAGGATAAATCTCCATCGAGAAATGTGGGAGAGCTAGATAACAGAGGTAGTCACTTTTATTTAGCCATGTATTGGGCAGAAGCGTTGGCAAAACAATCGAAAGATTTAGAACTTAAAACTAAGTTTACACCCATTGCTCAAGATTTAACATCAAGTGAAAATACTATTGTTAATGAGTTAAATTCGGCTCAAGGAAGTCCTGTCAATATTGGTGGTTATTATTATCCGTCTGTTGAAAAAGTAGCCAAAGCTATGAGCCCTAGTGGTACCTTAAATGAAATTTTAGCTCAGATATAAATTTGTATAATTATTTCCTTATGAAAACCACCATAGAAATAAGTAATTACCCTTTAAATGCAAATTACATTCCGCCAATACAAGATTTTATTGATAGAATAAGTGTACATACTAATATTAAGGTTAAGGTAAATGCAACAAGCACACATATTGTTGGTGAAATAGACGAAGTGATGCCTATTATACAACAAGAAATAAAAACATCATTTGAAAAATACGGTAAAATGATATTTGTAATGAAAGTCCTGAATGGTGCCTTGGATATCTAACCATATAGAACTATTACTTGAAATTGTTGCTGTAATTTTTGGCGTGCTTTACACGGTTTTAATGGCAAAAAACAAAATTTCATGTTGGATTTTTGGGATACTAGGTTCATTGTTAAGCATTTATTTGTTTATAGAATATGCTAAATTATACGCAGAAGCTTTGTTATCCGTTTTTTATGTTTTTGCAGGTATTTATGGTTGGATGATGTGGAAAAAGCAAGAAGTAATAACAAAAGTATATCAAGATACTTTACAGAAAAACATGTTGCTCATACTTATCGGCACTGTACTTTCTTTTGGAATGTATTTTATATTGTCTTCTTTTTTTAAAGAAGCACAAAAACCTTTAATAGATTCATTTACTACCATCTTTAGTTTTATTGCTACTTATATGATGGCAAAAAAACGGATAGAAAATTGGCTTTATTGGATAGTCATCGATGGAGTATCGGTTTATTTATATTATACCAGAGGGTTAGAGATTTATGCGTTGTTGATGTTTGCATACACCATAATTGTAATTTACGGTTATTTTCAATGGAAAAAGTTGACGGTGGAAAATGTTTAATGACGCCACTAATGCATGAATAAAACTTGTGTATTTATTTCATCAACTCACTTTTATCTCCCCGTTCAACTCCAACAATTTTTTAATAAAGCTTTCATTGGTATTGGGACTGATGTAGATTTCATCATATTGGTTGTATTTTATTATTAATCCTTTTCGAGCTAAAGCGGGTTTTATGCCTACATAAAGCGTTTTGTTGGCTTCTACCTCTATAATATCAGCAATATTAATTTTACCTCTTATGGGACCACTTCTATAAATCAAATGCTCTTTGGTAACTACGTATGAAGTATCGAAATAAATCCAGAGCAACAAAAGTATAACAGCAAACACCAATAAATTTGCCCAATGCCATTCTTTTCCTTGATACAACTGTAAAAATGTCAAACCTACTAATAAGCCAATAACGCCAAGAAGAAGTGAAGTAAGTAAAATGTCTTTTCTACTGGTAAATTTCATTATTCATTCATATTAAAATCATCACACAAAATAAAAAAATCTTCTTTGTTTTGAGATATTAATTTATTGCCTTTTAAGCTATAAATAGAATCTAAAAAGCTTGGAATATCGGTCATATTAATATTGAGTACATTGTCAGTTATTTCCCAACTTCCTTGGTAATAACCATTAGATTGATCCAAGTCTTAAACTTCCATCTTTCATCAAAATAAGCGTTTTACCATACAACCCATAATCTCCACAATAAGATTTAAAAATTTGTTCTTGTTGTTTTTGGTTAGTGAAAAACAATAATACTCCCATTAAAATAACTGTCAATACTATAATACTTATAAAGTTTGACTGACTTTTTCTTACCCTATTTGATCTTCTAATTTTCATTGTACTAAAAAGCAAAACCTACTCCTATACTAGCTCTAAAAGTGGGCATAACAATAGGGGCTTTCATTTTTATTCGATCTTGTTCGGCAGTTAGCTCTATGTTATCACCAATGTAGGGGATATCTTCCACTTCATCACGCACATAAGGCAGCCATTTTTCATAATCAACACCTCTAACATTAGTAGTTAAATCCGCATTTACCTTGTTATATTCCACACCTAATCCAAAAAAGTTTAAATCTATGGTAATTACCTTAGCCACCAAAAACTGCATTCCTATAGAAGCTCCAGCTCCAAACTGAGTAATAGTTCCTTCTAGTGTTCCGGTAACATCATAATGATAATTACCGTTTTGGTAACCACCAACAGATTGTTGTTGTTGATTAAGTTGATTGTATTCAGAAGTATCTGCTGAATATTCGAAACTTGCCGAAGCAGCAACATTGTACTTGTTATATTTGATGTAAGGAGCAATATAAAATCTTGTTGGAGCTTCAGATTTAGTATAAATTCTTAAATCTATACTGGTGCTAAAACCACTCAGTTTGTTTTTTATAGGTTGCGTGTTAAAGTACGTTTCTACTGATGAAGTTTGGTAAATAGGAGATGGTATTTTATTACCATAAAATGTTCCATAATTAAACTGCAAGGCAAGTTTTGATGTTAACACTCTTTCATATCCCAACCGCATTTCTCCCCAAACAAAAGGAAGTGTATGGATTTTAAATACATTTTTTTGTGCTACAACACTTAAGGTTGTAATTCCCAATAACAGTAAAAGATATAGCTGTTTTTTCATGACGTCTATTTTTTTAATATGGTTCGTTTACGAAATTAGATTGCTTAAGTTATTAGTTAAGTAAGTTGATGAAATTAGTTCTTATTAATTTGTAATCCGTTTTACCTCAACACATAAATTCTTTCAGCATCTAGTCTGATAAAAATAAACAATAAAATAGTAAAGGCCCATAATGAGGAACCTCCATAACTAATGAATGGCAACGGAATACCAATAACAGGAGCCAAACCTATGGTCATCCCAATATTGACTAAAAAGTGAAAAAACAATATAGAAGCCACACAATATCCATAGATCCTACTAAAGGTAGAGCGTTGTCTCTCAGCTAAAAATATAAGCCGCAGGAAGAGAAATAAATATAAGGATATAAGCACAAATGTTCCTAAAAAGCCCCACTCTTCGCCAATAGTGCAAAAAATAAAATCGGTGCTTTGCTCTGGAACAAAGTTAAATTTGGTTTGTGTTCCATTTAAAAATCCTTTGCCAGAAAAGCCTCCAGAACCAATAGCAATAAGAGATTGGTTTACATTATAACCTGCTCCATGAGGATCAGATTCTACACCCAACATTACATTTATTCTTTTAGATTGATGTGGCTCTAAAACATTATTAAATACATAATCCACACTAAAAACAACCCCTATAGAACAAATCAAAACAGCAATAATAATTATCCATAGTTTTTTCATTTTTTTTGTAAAGTAGATGGTTATGGCTCCTATACCTACCAAAATGAGTATGAGCAATAGTTCTCCACCTATTTCTTTGTCAAAGAATGTGAAGGTGTGAATTCGCATTAACAAAGAGGTAATGAATAAAAATGCAGTATAAATTCCTGACAATAAAACATTTCCAGAAAGTCCCTCTCTGTACAATACAATTATAAAAGAAAAATAAACCAACATAGACCCTGTATCATTTTGAAGTAGAATCAACATTGCTGGTAAAATAACAATAGCAATGGCCGTAACTTTGGTTTTTAAATCTTTCATGTTTATCCCCAAAACGGATAGGAATTTCGCTAGTGCTAAGGCGGTAGCAAACTTACCAAATTCTGCGGGTTGTATGGCAAAACTGCCAATTCTAAACCACGATTTTGCTCCTTTAATTTCTGTTCCGAAAAGCAGAACACCAATCAGCATTAAGATGACAAATCCGTAAATAGGGTAAGCAAATGATGTGAAAAAACTTCCTTCAATCATTAAAATAATTAAAGCAACAAGCAAAGAAAAACCTATCCATAATAACTGATTACCATAACGTTGTGAAAGGTCGAAAATTTTACTATGTTCTTCATTATATACTGCAGCATAAATACTAAGCCAGCCAATAATAACCAATACCAAATAGGTGAGTATGGTTACCCAATCAAGGTTAGTAAATACATTGGTTCTGTTTCTCATTTTTTAGGCTTAACATTTAACAAATTAGCTTCTAAAATTCTTTTTTCTTTTAGTTTATCACTAATACTGTCTGTAAGGTATTGTTCCATCATTAAACTGGCAATTGGTGCAGCCCAAGTACCCCCAAAACCAGAATTTTCAACATAAACAGCAATGGCAATTTTAGGATTTTCCATGGGGGCAAAAGCAATAAACACAGAGTGATCTTCTCCATGCGGGTTTTGTGCTGTTCCTGTTTTTCCACAAACAGAAACCCCATTAATTTTTGCTCTTCGGGCTGTTCCTCCGGGTTCATCAACTACGGCAAGCATTCCTTGTATTATCGGATTAAAATAAACACTATCGATACCTACATATTGTTTGGTAGTAAATAAGCTGGGGATGGTATCAACCCCTTCTATTTTCTTTAAAGTGTGGGGAGGATAATAATAGCCTTTGTTAGCAATAATAGCAGCTAGATTTGCCATTTGTATAGGAATTACACCCAATTCCCCTTGTCCTATACTTAATGAAAAAATAGTGCTAAAAGCCCATCTGCCTTCTCCATACCATCTGTTGTAAAAATCTACTCCCGGCACTAATCCGTTTTTCACTCCGGGAATATCTGTTTTTAAGGTTCCGCCAAAACCAAATTTTTTAACATTGATAGCCCATTTTGCCAATCCAATTTCACTATCTTTAAAAATACTTTTAGCTTTATTTTGTTGAATAAGTCGTTTAAAAACCTGATGATAATAAGGATTACATGACATTTTTATGGAAGCCGCTACATTTAATGCTGTTGGGTGATTATGACATCCTACCAAGCTTCTTATACAAGCAAAGCCCGTTTGTTCTGTAATTACCCCTTCTTGCATAGCAATAAGTGCCTGTATAGTTTTGAAAATTGAACCGGGTGGATATTGAGCCATAGTAGCCCTGTTGAATAAAGGTTTTAAACTATCTTTAGTTAAAATAGGGTAATTAGTTTTTATAGATCTACCTACTAACAAATTCGGATCATAACCCGGAGAAGAGACCAAACACAAAATCTCTCCTGTTTTGGGTTCAATGGCAACCACACTACCTGTTTTATTTTGCATCAGAAGCTCTCCGTAAGCTTGTAAATCAACATCTAAAGAAGAATAAATAGTTTGTCCGGCAACAGAAAGGGTGTCTTCTAACCCATTATTATAACTACCTTTCTCTCTGTTATGTACATCAACTAAAATTTTTCTAACCCCTCTTTTTCCTCTTAACAATTCCTCGTAGGCTAGTTCTAATCCGCTTTTACCAATATAATCGCCCGATTTGTAATAGCTATTTTTTTCAATAACAGCATTGTTTACTTCTCCAATATATCCTAATATATGAGCTGCGTTATTTTTAGGATATTTTCTTAATGTTCTGGTTTGCACAAAAAAGCCTGGGAATTTATACAGTTGGTCTTGTACATTACCATAAGTTTCTGTTGAAAGCTCTTTTTCAAAAACAGAGGGCTTATAACGAGAATAATTTTTGGCTTTGGTGTATTTTACTAAAAAGTCTTCTTTAGAAACATCAAAAAGGTCACAAAAAAGGTTAGTGTCAATTTCTTTTAGTTGTCCAGGAATAAGCATTAAATCATAAGCTGCTTCGTTAAAAACGAGTAATTCTCCATTTCTATCATATACTAAACCTCTTGCTGGATATTCGGTAATAACACGTAGCACATTATTATCAGAATCGAGCTTGTATTTATTATTAACTACTTGAACATTGAACAAACGAATAATAAAAATCAAACAAATGACACTGAAAATAGCTCCAACAATATATTTTCTATGAGACAAGTTGTTCATCTTCTTTTTTTACTTGGCTTATAATAAAACAACTGAGTTATACTTATTAATATCAAGGTAAAAATAGTACTAACTAAGGCTCTACCGAAAGTAGAAAATAACTGACTAAAAGAAAAAGATTCTACATAAAATAAAAATAAATGGTGAGCAAAAACCATAATTACCATATAGGTAGCATACCATTTCATTCCCATATCGGAAATGTTAACAGAAAAACTGGCTTCATAACCATCTCGGGGTTCTATTATTTTTAATACATAAGGTCTTAAAAACCCAATAAAAACACAAGCTGCGGTATGCATTCCTAAAGTACTGGAAAAAATATCTATAGAAATTCCCATTACAAAGCTTAATGCTAAAACTAAGTATTTTGAGGCGTTTAAAGGTAGTGATAAAATGAATAAAACATATAAAAAAGGATTGATGTAGTCGCTTAACTCAACATTATTCAACACTAAGCCTTGAAAAAGGAGTAGTGCTAAAAATCGGGTACTATGTTTTATAATATCAATTAACATCTTCTTGGTTCAATGCTTCTAATTTATCTAATTCCTCTTTTTGAAGAAACTTTACCACATAAACGTGCGATAGTTGCTTAAAATCTGTTGTAAGTTCAATAACAATATTGTAAAAGTTGTTTCCTTTAGGCACTTCAAAATATTGAATTGTCCCTATAGGTAATCCTTCGGGGAAAATAGCTGAAAACCCACTGGTAACAATAGTATCCCCATTTTGAATATCAACATGGTTGGGAACTTCTTTTAATGTGGCTGTACGGTGATTATTTTCATCAGAATCCCACACTACAGATCCAAAATATTCAGATTTCTGAATTTTTCCACTAATAGACATTTTTTGGTGTAATAAAGAGATGACAGAACTAAAGTTTGGCGAAACATTTTTTACTATCCCTACAATTCCATTTTTATTTACAACTGCCATTCCGGGTTTAATTCCATTTATAGCTCCTTTGTCTAAAGTAATATAGTTTTCTCTTTGATTAGTAGAGTTGTTAATCACTTTTGCTGAAGTGTAAACATATTTTTGAAAATAACTAGTATCATTTATTAAAATAGTATTTCCATAAATTTTAGTGAAAGAATTAATGTTTATCGAAAGTAATTCTGCATTGTGCTGAGCTAACTCTGAGTTGGTAGTTTTTAAATGAAAATAATCTGTAACATTTGAAACAGACTCGTAAAGGTTTCCCACTAAATAATTAGAGGAGTTAAAGAATTTTGAGTTTTGGTAATTGTTGTTTTTAATCAACAAAGCAAAAGCAATAATTTCTAAAAAGAGAAATAGAAAAACAAATGAATTTTTAACTAGAAATTGTATAAAATTTCTCATTTACTATATTGATTATCACTTTTGGTTTATGCTTTAACATCCTTTATTAAGAAAGGCAGTTTATCTATGTTTTTAAGTGCAATACCTGTTCCTCTTGCTACTGCTCTCAATGGATCTTCAGCAATATGTACAGGTAATTTAGTTTTCATAGAAATTCTTTTATCTAAACCTCTTAACATAGAGCCTCCACCAGCTAAATATAAACCAGTTTTAAATATATCTGCCGAAAGTTCTGGAGGAGTCATCTCTAAAGCATTTAAAACAGCTTCTTCAATTTTAGCAATTGATTTATCTAAAGCATGAGCAATTTCTGTGTAAGAAACAGTAATTTCTTTAGGCGTTCCTGTCATTAAATCTCTACCTTGAACTGCATAATCTTCTGGTGGGTTTTCTAACTCTGTTAAAGCAGAACCACATTCAATCTTTATTTGTTCCGCAGAGCGTTCTCCAATTAATAAATTATGTTGTCTTCTCATGTAATCTACAATATCGTTGGTAAAATCATCTCCTGCAACTCTGATAGATTTGTCACATACTATTCCTCCCAAAGCAATAACGGCAATTTCTGAAGTTCCCCCACCTATATCAATAATCATATTACCCATTGGTTCCAACACATCAATTCCGATACCTATTGCAGCAGCCATAGGTTCATGAATTAAATAAACTTCTTTACCCCCAGCATGTTCTGCAGAATCTTTTACTGCTCTTTTTTCCACTTCAGTAATACCTGATGGAATACAAATTACCATTTTAAGTGAAGGAGCAAAAAGTTGTTTTTTAGGATTTATCATTTTAATCATTCCTCTAATCATGTGTTCAGCAGCATCAAAATCTGCAATTACACCATCTCTTAATGGTCTGATTGTTTTAATATCTTCATGTGTTTTACCATGCATTTGCATAGCTTTCTTTCCAACGGCAATAATTTTTCCAGTCATTCTATCTTTAGCTACAATTGACGGTTCGTCAACAACAACTTTGTCGTTATAAATAATTAGTGTGTTGGCTGTTCCTAAGTCAATAGCAATCTCTTGCGTTAAAAAATTAAATAAACCCATGTTGAAAAATATTAAATGATACGGTAAATGTATGAAATTAAACGGTGATTATATTTTTAAGTTATAAGAACTGTAAACATTCTTCTGTTTATTTTTTTAATGTTTAAAATGTCTTATGCCTGTTGTTACCATTGCCATGTTGTTGGCATCACAATAAGCAATAGATTCACTGTCTTTTATAGAGCCTCCAGGCTGAATAACAGCAGTAATTCCTTCATTGTGTGCAATTTCCACACAATCAGGAAAAGGAAAAAATGCATCTGAAGCCATTACTGCTCCCGTTAAATCAAAGCCAAAACTTTTGGCTTTATGTATTGCCTGACGTAATGCATCAACCCTAGAGGTTTGCCCTGTACCACTTGCCAACAATTGTTCTCCTTTTGCTAATACTATAGTGTTTGATTTAGTGTGTTTTACCAGTTTATTAGCAAAAACTAAATCTTTAATTTCTGTTACTGTTGGAGTTATTTTAGTTACTGTTGTAAACTCGCTTGGCTGAGCAGTTATCATGTCTTTATCTTGAACTAACACACCATTTAAAATAGTTCTAAACGTCTTTTTAGGTAATGCTACTTGATTTTGTTTCAATAAAATTCTGTTCTTTTTTTCTTTAAGTATTTCCAATGCAGTAGTTTCAAAATCGGGAGCTATAACCACTTCACAAAATAAATTATTGATTTCTTTTGCAGTAGCTTCATCTATAGTTTTGTTAGCAATTAAAATTCCTCCAAAAGCAGAAATAGGGTCGGCAGCTAAAGCATCATTCCATGCTTGTAAAAGTGTGTTTCTTGTAGCTATCCCACAAGCATTGTTGTGTTTTAAAATGGCAAAAGTAGGGGCTGCATTTTGGTATTCTGCTATTAAATTTACAGCAGCATCAACATCTAGCAAGTTGTTGTAAGAAAGTTCTTTACCATGTAATTTGGTAAACATCTCATCTAAATCTCCGCAGAAAAATCCTTTTTGGTGTGGGTTTTCGCCATATCTTAGAGTTTGAGTTTTTCTAATACTTTCTTTAAAAACAATGGTTTTATCTTGATTAAACCAATTAAAAATAGCGGTATCGTAATGAGATGAAACATCAAAGGCTTGTTGAGCATAGTTTTTTCTGTCATCAAGCTCTGAACTTCCATTTTTCTCATTCAATAAAGTTAAGAAATCGCCATATTGTTCTCTTGAAGAAACAATAATTACATCAGTAAAATTTTTGGCAGCTGCTCTAATTAAAGAAATACCACCAATATCAATTTTTTCAATAATATCTTGCTCCGAAGCTCCTGACTTTACTGTGTCTTCAAAAGGATATAAATCAACAATTACTAAATCTATTTCTGGAATATCATATTCAGCAATTTGTGTTTGGTCTGCCGCTAACGCTCTTCTGTTTAATATTCCTCCAAAAATTTTAGGATGCAAAGTTTTTACTCTTCCCCCTAAAATAGAAGGGTAAGATGTCAATTCTTCAACAGGTACAACAGGAATTTTTAGATCTTCTATAAAACTTTGTGTTCCTCCGGTAGAATAAATGGTAACGCCTAGTTGGTTTAATTTTTCTACAATTGGTTGTAAATTGTCTTTGTGAAATACTGATATTAAAGCATTTTTAATCTTTTTTTGACTCATTTTAGCGTTAGTTTTTGTTTTGAAAAAAATTGAATTGCGAAATTAGGTATATTAAAAACCTTGACCTATTGTAAAAAGCTCATTTTTATTTGATTGTTAATAAAAATTACTTTTTGTTTAAAAATTACATTAAGGGACACAGATTAAGAAATAAAACAATAAAGTTATGTTTAGTTTTAACCCTAACTATCTATACGTTCTACTTTCTTTACCCCTTCTACTTTTTTAAGGTTGCTAATAAGGTTATTAAGGTGAATAGTATTTTGAACAAAAACCATAATTGTTCCCTCAAAAATGCCATCATAACTTTCAAACTTTATAGATCGCATATTTACATGTAGCTCATTAGAAACTATTTGAGTTATATTATTTACAATACCTACATTATCGATTCCTATAATTTTTAACCCTGTTAAGAAATCTACTTTTTCTTTTTCTATCCACCTAGCTTTTATTACTCTATAAGCATAATTAGACATTAACTGAACTGAGTTTGGACAAGTGGTTTTGTGTATTTTAATTCCTTCGGCAACTGTTATAAAACCAAAAACCTCATCACCAGGAATAGGATTACAGCAATTGGCAAGACTATAATCAATTTTTTCCATATTGTCTCCAATTACCAAAATCTCATCTTTTCTTTCTGATTTTACAGGCTTTTTTCTTTCAAAATAGGTTTTAAGTCTATTAGGAAAAGTTCTTTTAAGCTTTAAAGTTCCGTTTTTAACTTCAAAATCTCGTAAGTGATTAAGCTGAATGGTATTTTTAGCAATTCCGTAATAAAAATCAATGTCGGAAGTTTCTTTAAAATGTTTTTTAAGTTCGTTTAAGCTGATGTTTTCTCGTTTTATTCCTAAACGCTTAAACTCTTTATCCAACATAGCTTTACCAATTAACGCAATTTCTTTTTTCTCTTCTTTTAGAGATGATTTTATTTTAGACTTTGCTTTATGGGTTTTTACGAAGTTGAGCCAATCTTCTTTTGGCCGTTGGTTTTTAGAGGTAAGAATTTCTAATTGATCGCCACTTTTTAGAGGAGTACTCAAAGGAACTAATTTGTTATTTACTTTGGCTCCAATACATTGCTCTCCAATTTCGGTATGTATAGAAAAAGCAAAGTCTAACGCACTAGCGCCTGAAGGTAAATTTTTCATTTCTCCTTCAGGGGTAAAAACATAAATTTCATCAGAGAATAAATCTAATTTAAAATCATCAACCAAATCTAGAGCGTTGGCATCATTGTTTTCTATCAATTCTCTAATTTGATTTATCCATTTATCAAACTGACTTTCTTCGCTGCCTTCTTTGTATTTCCAATGTGCCGCAAAACCTTTTTCTGCAATTTCGTCCATACGTTTGGTACGTATTTGCACTTCCACCCACTTTCCTGTTGGGCTCATCACAGTAGTGTGTAATGATTCGTAACCATTAGCTTTTGGTGCAGAAATCCAGTCTCTTAATCGCTCAATATTAGGTTGGTAAAAATCAGTAACAATAGAGTATACTTGCCAACAATCAGACTTTTCATTTTCTGCTTCAGAGTCAATAATAATTCTAACAGCAAACAAGTCATAAACCTCTTCAAAAGGAATGCTTTTATTGCTCATTTTCTTCCAAATAGAATAAATGGACTTTGGTCGTCCTTTCATTTCAAATTTGAAACCTTTGGCTTCTAACGCTTTTTTAAGAGGTGCAGAAAAATGATTGATAAACCTTGTTCTAACTTCTTGTGTTTTCTTTAGTTTACTTTGAATTTCTTCAAAAACTTCTGGTTCTTGGCATTTTAAAGATAAATCTTCTAACTCAGATTTAATGGAGTGTAATCCCAATCGGTGTGCTAAAGGAGCGTACAAAAATAAGGTCTCGGATGCTATCTTTAGTTGCTTATCTCTTCGCATGGAACCAATGGTTCGCATATTATGCAACCTATCAGCTAGTTTTATTAAAATTACCCTTACATCATCAGCAAGGGTAAGTAGTATTTTTTTAAAATTTTCTGCTTGTAAAGAAATATTAGCATCTACTACCCCTGAAATTTTTGTTAGTCCTTCAATAATTTTAGCTTCTTTTTCTCCAAAAAGACTTTTAACATCTTCAATGGTAAGTTCAGTGTCCTCAACCGTATCGTGCAATAAGGCACAAATAATGGAGGTTGCTCCTAGTCCAATTTCTTCAGCACAAATTCGGGCAACCGCTATAGGGTGGAAAATATAAGGTTCTCCGGATTTTCTTCTAACATCTTTGTGAGCTTCATGTGCAACATCAAATGCTTTTCGGATACGCTTTTTAGTAGCGGCATCTTTTTTAGCATGTACAGCAGATTTTACTAACCCTTCAAAGGCGGCTTCAATCTCTTGTTTCTCTTTTTCTAAATCAATTTGCATAGTTGTTTTCAGTTCACAGTTAAGTCAAAAACTTTAGTGTTTAAACCCTTTCTAAAATCGTTGCATACCCTTGTCCGACACCAATACAAAGCGTAACTAATGCATATTTTTTATTTTGTTTTTGCAATTCTATGGCCGCTGTTTGTAATATTCTTGAACCTGTCATTCCTAACGGATGACCTAAAGCAATTGCTCCTCCATTTGGGTTAATACGAGGGTCATCATCTGCTAAGCCCATTTTACGAGTACATGCTAAACTTTGAGCAGCAAAAGCTTCATTAATTTCAATAACATCCATTTGGTCTAAAGTTAAACCAGCTCTTTTCAATGCTTTTTCGGTCGCATAAACAGGACCTATACCCATAATTCTGGGTTCGACCCCTGCAATTGCACTAGAAACAATTCGTGCCATTGGCTGTAAATTATATTGTTTTGCAGCTTCTTCAGATGCGATTAACATCGCAGCAGCTCCATCGTTTAGTCCTGAGGCATTTCCAGCTGTAACAGAACCACCTTCTTTACGGAAAGCAGGAGCAAGTTTTCCTAAGATTTCTAAGCTGGTAGTTGGTTTAATAAATTCATCTTGAGTAAAAATGATGGGGTCTTTTTTTCGTTGAGGAATTTCTACTACTACAATTTCTTCTGCTAACCTTCCACTTTGTTGAGCTTTAGTTGCTTTCATCTGACTCCAATAGGCAAACTTATCTTGATCTTCTCGGCTAATCTTATACATATCCACTAAGTTCTCAGCAGTTTGTCCCATTCCATCTGTTCCGTATAATTGTTCCATTTTTGGATTGATGAACCTCCAACCAAAGCTAGAGTCGTACATTTTAGCATCTGTTCCGAATGGTTTAGCAGACTTCGAAATTACATAAGGTCCTCTCGACATATTTTCAACTCCTCCAGAAATGTACAAATCTCCATCACCTATTTTAATTGCTCTGGAAGCGTTAATAGCAGCAGCCATCCCTGATGCACACAACCTGTTTACAGTTTCTCCACCAACTTTCCATGGTAAACCTGCTAATAAACCTGCCATTCGGGCAACGTTTCGGTTGTCTTCACCTGCTTGATTAGCACATCCAAAAAGCACATCTTCAATTGCTTCTTGATTAAGGTTAGGATTTCTTTTTACTAATTCATTAATTACTAACGCAGCTAAATCGTCTGTTCTAACTGCAGCTAACGTTCCGCCAAAATTTCCTATCGGTGTTCTAATAGCATCTATGATATAAGCGTCTTTCATTTTAATTAATCATTTTAAATTTTTACAAAGGAATATTTCCATGTTTCTTTTTAGGTAAAGAAGCTACTTTATTTTCGAGCATTTTAAATGCTTTTATTAGCTTTTCCCTAGTTTGGTCAGGACGAATAACTTCATCTACATAACCTCTTGCTGCAGCATTGTATGGGTTGGCAAACATTTCGGCATATTCTGCTTCTTTTTCTTTTAATTTTTCTTCAGGATTTTTTGCTGCGGCAATTTCTTTTTTAAAGATAATTTCTGCTGCTCCTTTAGCTCCCATTACAGCAATTTCGGCAGTTGGCCAAGCAAAATTCATATCGGCACCAATATGTTTGGAGTTCATTACATCGTAAGCACCTCCGTAAGCTTTTCTGGTAATTACGGTAATTCTCGGCACTGTTGCTTCGCAGAAAGCATACAATAGTTTTGCTCCATTGGTAATAATTCCATTCCATTCTTGGTCGGTACCTGGTAAAAATCCTGGAACGTCTTCAAAAACCAATAATGGAATATTAAAAGAATCGCAAAAACGAACAAAACGAGCTGCTTTTTGAGATGATTTTATGTCCAACACTCCTGCTAAAAATGCCGGCTGATTAGCAACAATTCCAATTGATTTTCCTGCCAAACGAGCAAAGCCAACTACAATATTTTCTGCAAAATCTTTTTGAATTTCGTAAAAAGTATCCGTATCAACAGTATTGTTAATCACATCTTTAATATCGTAAGGTTGGTTGGGGTTTTCAGGAATAATATCATTCAATGCTAAACGACTTTCGTCTGCTGCTTCATAAGGAATAGAAGGAGCATCATCCTCACAATTTTGAGGCATATAAGAAAGTAAAGTTTTAATTCCATTGATACAAGCTACTTCATTAGCATAAGTTAAATGGGTAACACCTGATTTTATAGAATGAGCAGACGCACCACCTAATTCCTCAGAAGTAACTTCTTCATGTGTAACTGTCTTTACTACATTTGGTCCTGTGACAAACATGTATGATGTGTTTTCAACCATCATAATAAAATCTGTTAGAGCGGGAGAGTAAACCGCTCCACCAGCACAAGGTCCCATAATAGCTGAAAGCTGAGGAATTACACCACTAGCCATAGTATTTCTATAAAAAATATCGGCATAACCAGCTAAAGAAACAACGCCTTCTTGAATTCTGGCTCCTCCTGAATCGTTTAAGCCAATTACTGGAGCTCCATTTTTCATAGCTAAATCCATTACTTTACAAATTTTTTCTGCATAAGCTTCAGCTAATGAACCTCCTAATACAGTAAAGTCTTGAGAAAAAACATACACCAACCTACCATGAATAGTTCCGTAACCAGTAACTACTCCATCTCCTAAATATTTTTGTTCTGCTAAATCAAAATTGGTAGAACGATGCATTACAAACATACCTATTTCTTCAAAAGAGCCTTCATCTAACAAAAAATGTATTCTTTCTCTGGCAGTAAGTTTTCTTTTTTTATGTTGAGCAGCAATCCTGTCTTCACCTCCACCTAATTTAGCTTCTTCAATTTTCTTATTTAATAAATCTAGTTTTTCTTTCATGAGATAGTTATTATTTTGAGCAAAAAAAATTTGATGTAAAAATAAAAAATCCAAATGAATATATGGAGGGAAATTGTAATTTAGTCAACTAAGAAAAAATGTTATTCCTATGGAAAATAAAGAAAATAATTCGGCAAATGAAACTGCTCCTGATAACAAAGAGTTGAAGTTTAGTTTTTTGCGTTCGTTTGTATTACTAATAAAATACCTTAAAGACGTAATAAGTATTAGAGAAGGCGTTGATGTAGAAGGATCTATTGAAGCCATTAGAAATGATATTGATTTTAAGGGAGTAAATATATGGATTTTAGGAGCTTCTATTGCTATTGCTTCCATAGGCTTAAATGTGAACTCAACAGCAGTAGTTATTGGAGCCATGCTTATTTCTCCACTAATGGGACCGATTGTTGGTATTGGTTTAGCTATAGGCATCAACAATTTAAAGATGCTAAAAAGATCTTTAATAAGTTTAGGAACAGCTGTATTAATTAGTGTAGTAGTCTCTACAATTTATTTTTTACTTACTCCTTTTGGAGAGGTTCAATCGGAGTTAATAGCCAGAACAAGACCTACCTTACTTGATGTGTTAATTGCTGTATTTGGTGGGATTGCACTTATTGTTGCTAAAACTAAGAAAGGAACAATTGCTAGCACTATTTATGGGGTTGCTATTGCTACTGCCTTAATGCCACCGCTATGTACTGCGGGTTATGGATTAGCAAATGGAAATTGGAATTTCTTTTTTGGTGCTTTTTATTTATTTATTATTAACTCCGTGTTTATTATTTTATCTACATGGTTGGTAGTTAAATATTTAAGATTTCCTTTAACGTCTTATATTGATAAAGCTAAACAAAAAAAAGTAACTAAGTATATTTGGATTTTTACCATCATTATTATCTTGCCTAGTTCTTATACTTTTTGGCAATCTATTCAAGAAAGTATTTTTAAAAGTAGCGCAGAAAATTTCATTGCAGAAAATTTTGAATTTGCAGAAAGTGAAGTGATTAACAAAAAAGTAAATTATACTACTGAAGAAGGAAACCCTTTGATAGAAGTTTATTTAATAGGGAAGCCTATTTCTGATGAAACTAAAAAAATGTTGGCTAAAAAAATGTTAACATATAACTTAAAAAATACTGAGCTGAAGATCTATCAGTCTGAAGATAACTCTAGTGAGTTAGCGAACCGACTTACCTCCGAAGTGAAGTCTGGCATTATTGAAGAGCTTTACAAGAAAAATCAAGAAACAATTGAAGATAAAGATGAAAAAATAAGATTGTTAGAAAATGAAATTAATAAAATGGGGTTTAACAAAATTCCTTTTACCTCATTATCCAAAGAAGTAAAAATGCAGTATGAAGATGTAATGGGGATGGAAGTGGGAAAAACAGTTTCTACTAATTTTGAGAATAAACAAGACACTTCAATCACTATTTTAGTAAGATGGAATCCTAATATAGATCCTGAAACCAAAAAAGCTAAGAAAAATTCACTTCAAAAGTGGCTTAGGGTTAGGTTAGATGATGAAAAACTAAAAGTAGTTAGTTACTAGGAAGAGTACTTAGGAGTACTTAGAAATAGTTAGGAGTTTTGAAGTTAAAGTTTAACTAAATCTTAACAATATTCTCTCAAAAAAGAATGCTTTTTATTTAAGTGTTAAGCTTACTTTTGCCGACTTTTTAATTCAACCCATAAGTAATTTATTATGACACTTTTAGAATATTTTAATTTTAAGGAAATTGCTACGGCAACAATGATTCTTTTTGCTGTAATTGATATTGTTGGTTCTGTACCAATTATCATTGATTTACGTCAAAAAACTGGACATATTCAATCTGAAAAAGCCAGTTTAGTCTCATTAATTTTAATGATATTGTTTCTTTTTGTTGGAGAATCTATTTTAGGGCTCATAGGCATTGATGTAAGTTCATTCGCTATTGCGGGTTCGTTTATTATCTTCTTTTTAGCACTGGAGATGATTTTAGGCATACGTTTATACAAAGATGAAAATAATGAAGGAAAAAGTACTGCATCTATCGTCCCTATTGCATTTCCATTAATTGCGGGTGCTGGGACAATGACCTCTTTACTTTCTTTAAGAGCTGAATATGCTGTTCAGAACATAATTGTTGCCATAGTGGTAAATATTATTATGGTCTATATTGTTTTAAAATCTTCTAAGTTTATAGAGCGAATTTTAGGACAAGGAGGAATAAATGTGCTAAGAAAAGTTTTTGGTGTAATTTTACTGGCAATAGCGGTTAAATTATTTAGAAGTAACGCAGGATTATAAACATGCCAAAGATTACCATATACACTGATGGAGCAGCTAAAGGAAATCCAGGTAATGGAGGTTACGGAGTGGTAATGATGAGCGGAAAGCACAAAAAAGAACTTTCAGAAGGCTTTAGAAACACTACTAATAACCGAATGGAATTGTTAAGTGTAATTATTGCGTTGGAAGCTATAAAAGTAGAAAAAGCTGAAGTAGAAATTTTTTCTGACTCTAAATATGTGGTGGATGCGGTAGAAAAAGGCTGGGTATTTGGTTGGCAGAAAAAAGGCTTTAAAGGCAAAAAGAATATTGATTTGTGGCAACGATTTCTAAAAATTTATCCTAAACATCATGTTAAATTTCATTGGGTTAAAGGACATGCAGGAAACTTATATAACGAACGCTGTGATGAATTGGCAGTTGCTGCAGCTGAAGGGAACCAATTATTGGTAGATGAAGGTTATGAGAATGGAAAAGAATAACAAAGAAAGCCACTAACTTTAGTGGCTTTCTTTGTTTTATATGTATTGTATATTTATCTTAAATCAATAACATCATAGTTAGCATATTTTGCTTTATCAAAAGTAAAAATCGCATCAGCAATAGCAACATTTGGTGTAAAGGTTTTAATGGTATAAGTCATGTTAGTTCCATCTTTACCATAAACAATAACTTTAGAGATTTCTCCTTTAGCTTTGTTAATGTACAACTCCACTCTGTGGAAAGATTTCTCTTCTGGCTTATTTGGATATAAGTTAATTACATCATTTCCACCTTCTTCTTTAGCATATTTATATTTGAACCCTTTTTCGTACAAGGTAAAGATAGTTGAAGGACTTATAGCATCTTCTTCACTTTCATCTGGAATAGAATTGATATGCACTTCTTCGGCATCTTTTAATAAGGTATAAACACTTTTCCCATCAGAAAAAACATCTTGTCCTTTAATGGATAAATAATACTTATCTCCTTTTGTTTGTAAACTTCCTGTTTGTTTTTCATCAATACCTTCTGTTTTGTTATGAATATGGTATTCAAATGTGGTTTTGATAGAGGTATATTTTTTAGTTTTTTCACTTAACTTGTCTAAAATGGCTTTAGCTTTAGCATCTTCTTGAGCAAAAATGCCAATAGTAATTGTTAAGCTTAATAGTAGTAAGGATAATTTTTTCATGAATATGTTTTTTTACAAAGTTCGTAATTATTATTGGTTGGTTTCATCCCCACCTTTCAAAAACTGTTCCAAAGCATTCATATCGGTCATTAATACTTGTCTGGCTTTACTTCCTTCAAAAGGACCGATAATTCCTGCTTCTTCTAATTGGTCTATTAATCTTCCTGCACGGTTGTAACCAATTTTCATTTTTCGTTGTAATAACGAAGCCGAACCTTGTTGGTGTTGTACAATCATTCTGGCAGCATCATCAAATAAATCATCTTTATCATCACTATCAAAAGTTCCGGAACCGCCTGATGAAGATTCTCCAACATATTCAGGAAGTGTAAAGACTTCCGGATAACCTCTTTGTTCGCCAATAAAATCACAAATTCTTTCTACTTCGGGAGTATCTACAAAAGCACATTGTACACGAGTTAAATCATTACCCTGAGAAATAAGCATATCTCCTCGTCCGATTAATTGATCTGCTCCGCTAGAGTCTAAAATAGTTCTGGAATCAATTCCAGAAGTTACTCTAAAAGCAATCCTACCAGGGAAGTTAGCTTTTATAATTCCTGTAATAATGTTCGCTGAAGGTCGTTGAGTTGCAATAATTAAATGAATTCCTATAGCTCTTGCTAATTGAGCCAAACGAGCAATAGGAGTTTCTACTTCTTTACCGGCTGTCATTATTAAATCAGCAAACTCATCAATAACCAATACAATGTAAGGTAAAAATTGATGTCCATCATTTGGGTTTAATTTTCGGGCAATAAACTTACTGTTGTATTCTACAATGTTTCTTACTTGAGCATTTTTAAGTAACTCATAACGGTTGTCCATTTCAATACACAAGGAATTTAGCGTATTAATTACTTTCTGGTTATCAGTAATAATTGCTTCATCGGTATCAGGTAATTTTGCTAAATAATGGCGTTCTATTTTGTTGTAAAGTGTAAGCTCTACTTTTTTAGGATCTACCAAAACAAACTTAAGTTGAGAGGGGTGTTTTTTGTATAATAAAGAAGTTAACACCGCATTTAAACCAACCGACTTTCCTTGTCCGGTAGCACCAGCCATAAGCAAGTGAGGCATTTTAGCTAAATCGAAAACAAAATTTTCGTTGGTAATGGTTTTTCCCATTACTACAGGCAGCTCCATTTTAGCATTTTGAAACTTATCGGAAGCAATTGCCAAGCGCATAGAGACAATCTCAGGGTTTTGGTTAGGCACTTCAATACCAATAGTTCCTTTACCTGGAATTGGAGCAATAATTCTAATGCCTAATGCTGCCAAACTAAGTGCTATATCATCTTCTAAATTTTTAATTTTAGAAATTCTTATGCCAGGAGCAGGAATAATTTCATAAAGTGTAACTGTTGGCCCAATAGTAGCTTTTATGCTCGTAATTTCAATATTGTAATTGGAAAGTGTTTCTAAAATTTTATTTTTATTGGCTTCTAATTCTTCTTTAGTTACTGTTTGTTGACTAGTTCCAAAGTCTTTTAGTAACTCAATGGGAGGCATTTTAAATGATGCTAAATCAAGTGTTGGGTCATATTCGCCAAAATCTTTGGCTTTTTGGTTGAGTTCTTCTTCCGAAAGTGTTTTTTCGTCTGGTTTGGCTTCCTCTACAGAAAACTCTACTTCTCCATCTTTTTTCTCTTCAGTTTCAGGAATATCTGTTGAAAGAGGGATGCTTTCCGTTTCTTCTTCAGGTTTTGGAAATTCTTCGAGATCTTCATCTAAACTAACAGTAGTAGATACTTCTTCATTAACTTCTTCCTCTTCATTTAGTGCAGCCTCATGAATCAAGTCTATTTCATCCGCAGGTTCTTCTTCCTCCAAATCTTCTTCCATCATTTTTTCCAATTGAGGAAGTTTAAACGAAACATTAAAATTTAGGACAATAAATATTAATAATGAAAGGAATAAAAGTAACCCTACACCAACACTTCCTACAATACTGGTAAGCCAAACAGTAGATTGAAATCCAAAAGTTCCTCCTAAAATGGGGTAATTTTTAAGCACATACGCCATAACTACCGACAACCAAACAATAGTAAACAAAGAGTAAGCAAAAGCTTTATTAAATGGAACCAGTTTTATTTTGAAAAGTGCTTTAAACCCTACAATAAAAAACAAAAAGCAAAACAAAAAGGATGCTACACCAAAGGCATTAAATATAAACTGATGTGCTGCATAAGCACCAAGTTTACCTAACCAGTTTTCAGCTTGAATATCAGGGCTATCCCAGTGGTTTATAATTAAGTTTTGGTCGGCTTTCCAAGTGAAAAGGTAGGAAGAGAATGCCAATAATAAAAAGACAGAAAAAACCAACAATAATAAGCCTGTAATTTGTGCTAATTTTTCATTTTGCACAATACTTTTAAACTTATTGCTAATGTTGCTGAAGAAAGAAAATCCACCAACTTTTCGCTCTTTTTTAGGAGCCGATTTAGTTTCGTTTTTTTCTTTAACTGTTTTTTTAAACTGATTAACTGCCATTTTGTTCTTTACGGTATTAACTAACAAATTTATACATTAGTAAGGCGTTTACTAACCGAAAGAACGCTAATAAATAACAATTGATTGTGAATAAACATAAAAAAAAAGGAGGTCTATTGACCTCCTCCCATTTGTTTTTTAAATTCTTCTTCTGTCATACTTTCGTAATCGGAAGGAATGGTAAATTCTGCATTAGAAATTTTTTCTTCTTTTACTTCTTTAACAGCAATGGTCATAGTCATACCTTGATTTTCAATAGTATATTCCATTAAAAAACCCTGTAACCCTTTAAATTGAGCATTGGTTTTTGTTCCTGAAATCTCATCCGTATAATAAACTACCATAGCTTCATCCATTTCAGGATGAGTTATTTCGGCTTTTTTACAGGTATAACCTGCAATTTTTTTGGTTTCTTCTAAATAGTTAATTTTTATAGCTTCGTTTTCCTTATCTTCAGAAGTATTTTGCTCCATCGCTATTTTTTGACCCATTATGTTCATTAAAACAGTAACTTTTTTTGCTTTGTCGTCTGTAATGGTTGTTGTAGAACCCATAGCAGAGTTTTGTTCCATTCTGCTTTTATCTCCTTTAATTTTAAGCGTCATTTCTTTTGGCATCATTGACTCATATTGTTTCATTTCATCTGGCATATCGGTATAAGTAATACCAAAATTTACAGACCCTTCAAAAGATTTTTGAGCTATTACACTGAATGTAATTGTCAATGTTGCTAAGATAGTTAATAGAATTTTTTTCATCTTAATTGATTTATAAGGTTAACATTTATTTGAAACTATCAAAGATTTCAGTCATTTCTTGTTCCATTTCGTCAAAAGTAACTGCTTTGTATTCAGAAGGGATTTCAAAAACTTTGTCTTTTACTTTTTCAAACGTTACTTTTTTTGCTTCAAAACGCATGCAAATATCGTATTTATCGTATTGATATTCTAACATTACTCCATCTATTGGAGCAAATTGATTACACCAATTGGGGTTTTCTATATTAATATCTTTAGTGTAAAACACAGTAAAAGCATCATTGGTTTCATTTTTTACCGTTACAATGGCTTTTTTACATACATAACCTAAAATTTCTTTGTATTCATCTACAAATTCTATCTGGTATTCAGGAAGATTTTTAAGGGTATTAGGAATTTCTTCCCCTGTTAATCTCAACACATATTTTTTATTAATGAGTTTTACCAACTGAAAGAACTCATCTGTTGCTTGGTCGCACACAAATTCTGTTTTAAAAGTTCCCATCCCAGCAGAAACGGTAGTAATATATTTGTTGTCTTTAAAATACATTTTCATCTCCTTAGGCATAAAATCCAACATAAAATTGGTTTTATCCATTTTAGGATAAGTTACTTTGTACTCTATAATACCTTCGGATTTGTCTGAAACACTATCTTTACAAGAAGAAAGGAGAATTACGCCAAAAAAAAGTAAATAAAAATGTATTCTATGCATGCTAAAAAAGCTGTGTATTTCTAATTTTTTCTTACCGAATAAAGATTAAAAAAAAGTATATTATATAATTCGTAACAACAAATATATCAATATTTTTGTTTCCTAATTGTTAAAGAGATTATTTTATACCTAAAACCCCTATAATTTATAAAATTTATACTTAGAAATTGTAAGTAAAAATACTTAAAAAAATAATTGTATGAAAGCTATTAAAATCATTAAAAACCGCTCTGATATTGGTGCTGGGACAAGAGGTTCTGACATGGGAATAGATGCTATTGAAATTGCAGCTATTAATGCCGGAAATGATTATTTTAACAATTATGATTATGTTGAAATTGAAAGTGAAAATGAGGTTGTTTATGAAAAACAACAAACACCTTATGCTAAAAGAATTGGAAAAGTATTGAAAGTCTGCAAACGTTTGAGTAAAGCGGTTAAGGAAACGATTGAAGAAAACTATTTTCCTTTAGTACTTTCCGGAGATCATTCTTCGGCATTAGGAACTATTAGTGGTTTAAAATGTGCTTATTCCGATAAACGTATTGGTGTGGTTTGGATTGATGCTCATGGCGATTTACACTCTCCATATACTACTCCGTCAGGAAATATCCACGGCATGCCCTTGGCTGCTGCTTTGGCAGATGATAATTTAGACAGAAAAGTAAATGAAGTTAAGGAAGAAACTCATGAGAATTGGGAAGGCATGAAAAATATTGGTGGAATTTCTCCAAAAGTATTGCATGAAGATGTGGTGTTTTTTGGTGTGAGAGATACGGAAGAGCCAGAAGATTATTGTATGTCGAAAAATGGCATGAAAAATTACAAAGTAGAAGAAATTAGGTTTAGAGGTTTGGAAGTATGTGTTAAAGAGGCGTTGGAGAAACTTAAAAATTGCGATTACATTTATATTTCTTTTGATGTGGATTCAATGGATTGTGATTTAATTTCTAAAGGAACAGGTACCCCTGTTTCTAAAGGGTTTGACCAATACGAAGTAAAAAATATTATTAACGAGTTGATAGAAAGTAACAAGGTAATTTGCTTAGAAGTGGTGGAAGTAAATCCTACTTTAGATAACAAAGGAAACGTAATGGCAGAAACCGCTTTTGAAGTGTTGAATGAGGTTACTAAGAAAATAACAGAAATTAGTTTAAAATAATTATGTGTGTAGATATTGATATAAAAATAGTAGTTAAAATACAAGAAGGATTGATTGAGTTGTACGGAGTTGACCCACTTGTAGTTCAATTTCCTCAAAAAACCAGAAAAGAATTTGATGGCGATTTAACCGTGGTGGTTTTTCCTTTCACCAAAATATCTAAAAAATCTCCTGAGCAAACGGCTGAAGATTTAGGCAAGTACTTAGTAGATAACATTCCTCAAATTACTAATTTTAATGTGGTAAAAGGCTTTTTAAACCTTAGCATTGCTCCTGAATATTGGCTAAATGAACTCAATACTATTGCTCAAAATAAAACCTTCGGACAAGCAGATCCATCAGGTAAAACCTATATGGTAGAATATGCTTCACCAAATACCAACAAACCTTTACATTTAGGACATTTAAGAAACATTTTTTTAGGATTTTCTGTAGCTGAAATTTTAAAAGCTAACGGACACGAGGTGTTTAAAACCCAAATAATTAACGATAGAGGCATACATATTTGTAAAAGTATGTTGGCTTGGCAAAAATTTGGAAATGAAGAGACCCCTCAAAGCTCTGGCTTAAAAGGCGACCATTTGGTAGGAAAATATTATGTAGAATTTGATAAGGCTTATAAAAAAGAAATTAATCAACTTATTGAAAAAGGATTAACAAAAGAAGAAGCCGAAAAAGAAGCTCCCATATTTAAACAAGCCCAAGAAATGCTGCTTAAGTGGGAAAATGGAGATAAAGAGATAGTGGATTTATGGAAAAAAATGAATGCTTGGGTATATGAAGGTTTTGATGTTACTTACCAAACTATGGGGGTTGATTTTGATGAAATTTATTATGAATCTGACACTTACATTTTAGGTAAAGATGTTGTGGAAAAAGGCTTAACAGAAGGACATTTTTACAAAAAAGAAGATGGCTCTATTTGGTGCGATTTAAGTGCTGAAAAAATGGATGATAAGCTTTTGTTAAGAGCTGACGGAACTTCTGTTTACATGACGCAAGATATTGGTACAGCCATAGAACGTTATAAAAATCATCCCAACTTAAATGGTATCATTTATACTGTTGGAAACGAACAAAATCATCATTTTAAGGTATTATTTGCCATCCTAAAAAAATTAGGGTATCAATGGGCAGATGAGTGTCATCATTTATCTTATGGAATGATAGAATTGCCTGATGGCAAAATGAAATCTAGAGAAGGAACGGTTGTAGATGCCGATGATTTAATGGCAGAAATTGTAAATGATGCCAAACTAATGACTCAAGAACGTGGGCATTTAGATGGATTAAGCAATACTGAAAAAGACGAATTATACGCTCAAATTGGTTTAGGTGGTCTAAAATATTATTTGCTTAAAGTAGATGCTAAAAAAGGCATGGTGTTTAATCCGGAAGAATCTATTGATTTGAATGGCAATACCGCTCCTTTCATACAATATGCTCATGCCAGAATACAATCGTTATTGAGAAAAGCAAATGAGTTAAATTATAGTACTTCTTACACTGATGCCGAACTAAACGAAGAAGAAATTACTTTAGTAAAGCTATTAAAAGACTTTCCTACAATAATTAAAGAAGCCGGAGAAAATATTAGTCCGGCAACCTTAAGTAATTATATTTATGAGTTGGTAAAAACCTTCAATCACTTTTATCAAAACGTACCAATTTTACGTGAAGAAGATAAAAACAAGTTAGCCATGAGGTTAGTATTATCTCAAAGTGTAGCAAATGTTATCGCTTCAGGTATGAAACTGCTTGGAATAGGTGTTCCTAACAAAATGTAAATAAAACAAGCTTTTTAAGCCAATACGTTTTCTCTGTAAATAGTTTGAGTTCTATCCGGACCAACCGAAACAATAGTTATTGGCACATTTAATTCTTGCTCTAAATATTCAATATAAGCTGTTAATTCTTGTGGAACATCATTTATTGATGCTAACTTAGTCAAGTCTTTTTTCCAGCCTTTTAATGCAGTATAAATAGGTTTTACTTCTTTAGAAACAATGTCATAAGGCATATAGTCTATTTTTTCTCCATCTATTTCGTAATGCGTACAAACTTTAATCGTTTCAAAGTCGCTTAAAACGTCAGCTTTCATCATAATTAATTCGGTAACTCCATTAATCATAATTGCATATTTTAAAGCAGGTAGGTCAACCCAACCACATCTTCTTGGTCTTCCGGTTGTAGAACCAAATTCATTTCCGGCTTTTCTTATGCTTTCACCCACTTTATCATGAAGTTCTGTAGGGAAAGGACCACTACCAACTCTTGTACAATAAGCTTTAAAAATTCCAAAAACTCTACCTACTTTATTTGGTGCAATACCTAAGCCTGTACAAGTTCCTGCGGTAGTTGTATTTGATGAGGTAACAAAAGGGTATGAACCAAAATCAATGTCTAACATGGTTCCCTGAGCACCTTCTGCTAAAATAGATTTATTGTCATTAATAGCATGGTTTAAGAAATGTTCGCTATCTATAACTGTTAGGTTTTTAATGGTTTCAATTCCTTTAAAAAAGTCTTCTTCCAAAACACTTAAGTCATAGCCGTAATCGTAAAACTTCAAAAGGTCTTTATGCTTAGCTACTAGATGGTTATATTTTTCTTTAAAATTAGTTTCGAAGATATCTCCAACTCTTAATCCATTTCTACCCGTCTTATCCATATAGGTAGGTCCAATTCCTTTCAATGTAGAACCTATCTTCTCTTTACCTTTTGCAGCCTCAGAAGCAGCATCTAACAAACGATGTGTTGGAAGAATTAAGTGTGCTTTTTTAGAAACAAATAGTTGTTTATTCATATCAACACCCATTTTAATAAGGGCATCAATTTCTCTTTTTAAAATTACTGGGTCTATTACAACACCATTACCAACAATGTTATTTACACCTTTGTGAAAAATTCCTGAAGGAATAGTGTGTAAAACGTGTTTAATACCATCAAACTCTAAGGTATGACCAGCATTTGGACCACCTTGAAAACGGGCAATTACATCATATTTTGGTGTTAATACATCTACAATTTTACCTTTACCTTCGTCTCCCCATTGGAGTCCTAACAATACATCTACTTTCATTATATTATTTATTGAATATTAATTTATTGGTTGTTTTATTTTAAGAATAGTTTCTTTTGCTTCTTTAATGTTCTCAGCAATGTTAAACACATTGTTCAGCTTAGTAATAACCAATAATTGGTTTATTTTTTTCGGAATATTTACTATAAACACTTCTCCGTTTCTATTTCTTGTTTGGGTAAGAATTGAAATAAAAACACCCAATCCTGAACTGTTCATATAGTCCATCTTAGCTAAATCTAAAATAATAAAATTTAAACCTTCGTTATAATAAAAATCTAATTCCGAAAGTAACTCTTCGGCTTGTTGTTTATTGTTCAAACTACCCGAAAGAGAGATAAGAAGTAACTCTTGTTCTTTTTTTATTTCAAAGGAAAAGTTCATTTTTTTTCATTTTTAACTCCATAAAAATTAAGTGAATGATGTAAAATTTTTACATCAAACATTTCTTGAAGTGTATTTTTAATAGTTTGAATTCTTGGGTCACAAAACTCTATTACTTCACCATTGCTTAAAATAATATGGTCATGTTGTTTAGAGCCATGAGATTTTTCATATTGAGCAATATTATTGCCAAATTGATGCTTTCTGACTAGATTAGCAGCTAATAATAATTCTATGGTGTTATAAAGTGTAGCTCTACTAACTCTGTATTTTTTATTTTTCATGGAAAGGTATAACTCTTCCACATCAAAATGATCATCGTTAGCGTAAATTTCTTGGAGTATGGCGAAACGCTCCGGAGTTTTTCTATGCTTATGTTCCTCCAGGTAATTGGTAAAAATTTGTTTTACTTTTTGTTGAGTTTCTTCAGTTGAGCTCATGCCAAATAATTAAGTAGTAAAATTAACCAATTTAACTTATTCTTAAAGCAAAATATTTTGAAAGATATTAAGAATTGATAAGTTTCGTTTAAAACTTCCTACTTTAGTGGTACAAATTAATAGAAACATGAACGGAACAATTCATCACATAGAAATTTATGTGTCAGATTTAGAAAAAACGAAGCTTTTTTGGGAGTGGTTGCTAACCTCAAAATTTTCTTATACAAAATTTCAGGAATGGCAACGTGGTGTGAGTTTTAAACTTAAAGATACCTATGTCGTTTTTGTTCAAACAGAAGATAATTATTTAGATATTGCTTATCATAGAAAAAGGACAGGCCTAAATCACTTGGCTTTTCATTGCGATTCAAAAGCATTTGTAGATAAATTAACAGCAGAACTGAAAGAAAAAGATGTTACTATTTTATATGCTGATAAACATCCTCATGTGGAAGATTATTATGCTGTTTTTTTTGAAGATCCAGATAGGATTAAAGTTGAAGTTGTTTGCTCGGCATAACTTAACTTAACTAACCACGTCTTTTTTAACCAATTTCTGGTTTAGACTATCTTTAAGCTGAGTAAATTTTTGCAGATACTCTTTTTTAACCGGGTCGGCTGGTGGTGTTTCTTCTTTTAAATGATTTACCTGGCTACCATGTTTCCAAAATCTATAGCAAACATGTGGACCTGTTGCTAAACCTGTGCTGCCAACATAACCAATAACTTCTCCTTGTTTAACTCTTTGACCAGTTTTTGCATTTCTTTTACTCATGTGCAAGTATTGTGTAGTATAAGTGCTGTTGTGTTTGATTTTTACATAATTACCATTGTATTTTTTATAGGCAGACTCTACAACTACACCATCGCCTGTTGCTAAAATAGGAGTTCCTGTTGGAGCAGCATAATCTGTTCCTAAGTGTGGTTTGTTAACTTTTTGTACAGGGTGAAACCTTCGCATAGTAAAACCTGAAGTTAACCTGCCGTACTCTAATGGAGATTTTAAAAAGGCTCTTTTTAAACTATTTCCGTCAGCATCAAAATAATTGGTGATGCCATCTTGTTTAAATCGGTAAGCGTAATAATCTCTTCCGTAATGGTTAAAATTAGCTGCCAATACTTTTCCTATTCCAATAAATTTATCATCTACATATCGTTCTTCATACACTACATTAAAATGATCTCCTTTTTGTATGCTATAAAAATCTATTGTCCATGCGTAAACATTTGCCATTTCTATGGCTAAAATAGGACTTGCTTCTTGTTCTACTAATGTTTGGTATAAAGACGAGTTAATAGTGCCTTCAATTTGTTTTATTTTAGTGGTAACTTCTTTTTGTCCTCTATAAATGGAAATAGAATCTCGCATATCAAAAACAACATACTCTGTTTCGTTGGGTTCATAAATAAAACATTGAGCTTTGCCCAAAGAATCTTTGCTGCAAAGTATGGTGTATTTTTTACCGGAGGCAATCTTTCTTACATCAAAAATATCTCTTGACATTTTTGCCAACATATCAATATCAGTGTAAGGAATATGGTATTTTAGAAGAATATTGGCTAAAAATTGGTTGGGTTGGATGACATCTTTATAAACAGCAAAAGAATCTATTTCAAAACCATACTCAACAATCGGTTCTTGTTTTTCTTCTTCAATAATTTGTGCTATTTCTTCTTCATCAATATCGCTTTTATTTCCTTGATATTGAGTAAAAAACAAGCCAACAGCAGCTACAACTATAATAAGTATGGGTAAAATCCTCTTCATATTGCAAACAAAAATACCATTAAGATACGAATCTCAATGGTATTTGTTTACCTGTTTTAAACAAATTAATGTTGAAGTATTTACTTTTTTGTAATTGCTAATGGGTGAGCTAATCCTTCGGCATTGGTTAATTCTGCTTTTACTGCTCCAATTAAAATTTTTGCCTCTATCATTAATGGAATTTTATTTCCGTCATTAGATACCCAAAAACTTACATCTTCTTCTTTATCGAATATTCTACCTTTTTGTGTTACCGGGTGGAATTTAAGTGCATTGTAGTAAGTCTTTCCAACTTTAACTTTATCTTCTCCCATGTATCTAATTTTTAATGGCCAAACTTCTTCATCTACAAAAGTCCAGATGGTAAAAACCTCGCCTTTTTTTGCTTTACTATAATCTAGTGTTCTGGCATAAAAGAAAGAAGAAAGCATATCTTGAATTCCTTCAGGAGTTTCATAAACTTCTCCTTTATGGGTTTCTACCATTTTTTTAGTTTGTGCAAATTGATATCGTTGTTTTTTCTTATACCCACCTTCGTTAATGTCTCTAACAAACATCCAAGGGAATACGCCTTCAACATCCAAAAAAGTTTCATAACGGTCTCTTACTTTAAAAACCCAATCGAAAGCTCCTACCGTTTTACCTGTACCAACAATGTGATAGATTTCTCTATTGGCAATTTTTTTATCTAACTTGTTCACTTCAATTTTGGCTGTTCCGGCATTTACAAATCCGTAGTGTAATCTAAACTCTAGTTTTTCGCCATCTTTAAAAGCTTTATGGTCAACGGTTCTTAGTTTACTATTACCATCGTTATTTATGGTAGGAAGGTCGTTTTGTTGGTACGCTGAAAAAGACAATACCAACGTAGCAGCAACTATTCCTAATCCTATTTTTGTGGTTCTTAAATTTTTCATAACATAAAAAGTTTTAGTTCGGTTACCTTAAAAACAAAATTGATGCCATTTTATTATATACAAGCTGGAATTACTTACGATAAAGGGTGGTGAAAAGTTTTAGTAAGCTAGCAACCCCCTTTTTTATTTAATACAAACACAACTAAGTATTTTTACTTATAACACCTCAGTATAAATACGTAAAACGTTGTTTTTCAATAAAAAATTTTTGGATTTGTTGTTTTTTGTTTTAGCTTAGCTAACTTAAAACTTGAAAAATTATCACAATTATACGATGCCAATCATGTTTTGTTTCATATTTATTTAGGTATTTAGCTAACAAATTATAATTCAAAGAACTATGAGAACACTTATTTGTAAATCTTTAATTTGCTCTATTGCCATGCTAACTTTTAGCACCATAGCTTTTGCACAAAATGGCAATAATAATGGTAATGGAGGAGGAAATGGCAACGGTAATGCCAACAATCCTATTCAATGGAAACTAAACGGTAATCAGGCTTCAAATTCAGATTTTATCGGCACTATCAACAACCAGAAAGTAGTTTTTAAAAGTAATAATGTGGTAGCTTTAGAGATTCAACCTGATACTTCTTCTCATTTTATGGGAGATGTAGTGGTAGAACCACTTAAACCCATCACTCCACTGCCACCAGGTGAAGTAAATTTAGTAACTGTAAACAATCAAGGTAAATTAACCAGTTTGGATAAAAGTGGGTTATTGACAGCTATATATAGTTTACCCCAACCATGTATAACAATACCTAATGCACCTTTGCCAACACCTATTTGGAGTGCCACTTCAGGTATTTTGTTTACAGGAACACCATGCTCCGCAAAGGTAGGAATCGGAACTGACAACCCAAATGCAACGTTAGATGTAAGAGGTACAGGTTATTTCACTTCTTATTTTGGAATAAATTCCTTACCTACTAACCAATATCAACTGCATGTAAATAATTCAGTAGGAACAACAGCAGGGATTTACTTAAACACCAACCACCCACAAAATTGGCCTAATGTAAAGTATGGTTTTAAAAATGTGATAAATAACCCTAATACTATTGCTTATTCGGTAACAGATGCTACTACTAACCAAGATGTATTTGTGGTAATGGGGGATGGATCTATTAATGTGAGAAGTGATATTTCTCAAAATAATAAATCATTTTTTGTTACTAATATAGTAAACAATGAAGATGTTTTTAGAGTAATGAGTGATGGAACAACTTACGCGACCAAAGTTATTGTACAAGAAACACCTTTTCCTGATTATGTTTTTGAATCTACTTATAAACTTATGCCATTAAATGAGTTAGAAAAATACATCAAAGAAAATAAACACTTACCCAATATGCCTACTGCAAAAGAAGTTGAAAAAAACGGTGCAGATATTGGGGAGATAAATAGACTATTAGTAGAGAAAATTGAAGAGTTGACACTTTATATTTTAGAACAAGATAAAAGGATTAAAAAATTAGAAGAATTAAAATAATGATAAAGATAATAACATATTTATTTATTTTTATTTCGAGTTTGTCCTTATTGGGGCAAAGTGTTTCTCTATCTCATAATGATAAATATCAAATAGGAATAAATTACTCTATAAATAATACTTTCAGAGTTTTAAAAAATGATTCTAAAAATGAAAATTTTGACAATATAATTGATAGTAGAAACAAGAGAGAAAAATCTTTACTTAATAACTCTTTAGGTATTAATTTCATCCTTAACTTTAAGGACAAAATGTTCATTGAAACAGGAGTTACTTATTCTATCATGGGATATCAAACGAAAGAACAAGAGTTGTTATTTAGTAATTTAAGTGACCCAAGAAAAGGGTTTACGGTCAATTATTCTAATTTACCAACAACGGAAAAACTTATTGTAGAATATGCGTTTATAAAAATACCTACAACATTTAATGTAACTTTTATAGATAAAAAAATTAGTGTTTATGGTTTAGGCGGTATATCAACTAATTTCCTTTTATATAAGGAATCGACTTATGAGTGGTTACTTCAAGATGGTTCTATTGATATTGTAAAATCAGGAAAAAATAAATGGGACTTATATAATACAATTAATTTTTCTGCTATAGTTGGTTTAGGATTAAAGTATTCTGTAAATGAAAAAATAGATTTACGATTAACTCCAAATTTTGAATATTCTTTTACATCCTTTACTGATAGTAAGATGAAAGAATATCCCTATTCTTATGGTGTTCAAATCAAATTATTTTACACATTATAAATAAATTAAAATGACAAAATATTACAAATTGGCTTTAAGTTTTTATTTATTTTTCTTTAGCATAGAATTTATTAATTCTCAGAATATTGTTCCTAACAACTCATTCGAAAACGGAACAATCAGTTTCCCTACAGATCATAGTCAAATCCCTTTTTTATATTATTGGGAAAATTTTGAGACATCAGATTGGTACTCCTCTGACCCAAATCATTATCGAGGCACTTATGATATACCTGGTACAAATGGTCAATTTAAAAACTATATGACGGCAAAGACAGGAGATAAATATGTTGGGTTTGGTCACTGCGAAGGGTTACAAGTAAATTTAACAAAAACCATAAAAAAAGGGGATATAATAAAAATTTCATTTTGGTGGAGTCCTCGAAAAGAAAGAAATACTGAAATAAATTATTTTCTATCTAAAAATAAAGCTGATGCTAATACAGCACTTAATGATTGCTCTAATCCAAATATATCAAGTGAGTTTATGGGAAAAGTAATTGTTAATGCAGGTGGTACAAATCCTACTCACATACCAGGTAATTGGTATTATTACGAATCAGAATCTTTTAAAATAACAGATGAGGAATACAACTGGTTTGTAATAAAAGGAGAAAATACGACAGGTGCCTTTAACTCTGTTGGTTATATTTATTTAGATAATGTCTCCGTGTTTTCCGTTCCAGAATGTGCTCATGTTTGTACCCCAAAAGACCCTGTTAATTTTTATCAAATTCAAGGTTCTCCAAATGTTTTAGCTACTGCTATGATTGGAAATTCAGCTGCAAATTGGTTTATGTTAATAGAAAATGCTTCAAACGTAGAATTTACTGTTTTTAATAGATGGGGCTTAGAAGTTTATAACTATAAAGCCTATGACCCTAGTGGGCTGAAAGATATAGGCTACAATGATTACGCATTTGAATGGAATGGTCATGATAATAATGGAAATGCACTACCTCAAGGCTTATATAATTTCAATTTAGAAATAAAGAACTGTAAATTTAAAATCGATAAGACAGCCCAACCTTTATTTATTCTATCTTGTTCTTGTACACCTGTAATCAACTATCCTTACAAAACAAAATGGGTAAAAAATTGTTGTAAAGAAAATGCTATTTTCGATAATATAACTTTCCCAAATGGATTTAGAGAGGATGTTAATGATTTTATAATGGCAGGTGTTAATAACCCAACTATTGTTGACTATGGCACTAAAGTTGATTTTTTTGCGGGTCAGTCAATTGTTTTAGGTAATGGTTTTCAGTCTTATGGAAATTTTACAGCAGAAATTACGCCATGTGGATCTTTTAATATGAAAAAATTAAATCGACATAATAATTTAATTACATCCTCTCAAATCGACAGTATTTATGCAGATTATAATTTAGACAAAGATGCTTTGTACGGTCTAAAAAATCTCAGTATCTTCCCCAACCCTACCTCTAACAACATAAACATTACCCAACTAAATAATTTTGTTGGCGGCAACATTGAAATCATTAATTTAATGGGGCAAGTTGTTTTTACAACAATCATAAATTCCAATCGATTAAGTGTTGATTTATCTAAACATCCAAAAGGTATTTATCTGGTAAAAATAAGTTCCAAAAAAGAACAAGTAATAGAAAAAATAGTATTGGAGTAGGGAAAAAAAGTACTTAGGAGTACTTATAAGTACCTTGAGTATTTAGAAGTTAAAAAATCTTCATGTTCTCGGTGTTGGAGTTTACCCTGACAAATGAACGGTGTAATGAAAAAAGCCCATTTTAAAGATTGTCAGAAAGAAAAAGGCATTAACTTCGCCCCATGAATGAACTCAACCTTTTTTTAGAAAAACTTGCTGAAAGTTACGCTAACAATTCTTTTGTAAAAATTACCTTAAGTAAACCAGCTTACAAAAGCGATGGATTATTGAATGTTTATATTCGTTTGGTTACCATTAAAAACGAACTTGTTTTTTCTTTTACTTACCATTATCAAACGAACGATCAGGTTAAGAATTATAGTCTAGAAGAAACTAATGGTGAGTTAATGGACTTGCTCACTAACAAGTTTAAAATTGCTCGATTATTTACGCTTAAAGAGGATATTGTGCTTCAGTTTTCTAAAAAAGGTAAAGGAAGTTTAAAAACCTTACCACCAAGTTTTGAAAACAAACCGCCCGAAACACATGATGTGATTAAGAAAAAAAGAGCTGCATTAGGTAAATACTTAACTATTTTAGGTGTTTCCGATGAAAACGGACAGGTATTTCCTAAAATGGCTGGCAAGTTCAAGCAAATTAATAAATACCTCGAAATAGTAGAAAATTTACTAAAAGACAACCAATTTAATGAACCTATTCGCATAGTTGATATGGGTTCCGGTAAAGGATATTTGACTTTTGCGTTGTATGATTTTATGAAAAATCAACTTAAGCTTAATGTAGAGATTAAAGGCATAGAAATACGACAAGAATTGGTTGATTTTTGTAACGATGCAGCAGAAAAATGTGGCTTTGAGCAATTATCTTTTGAAAAGAGTACGATACAAGATTTAAAAGAAGATAAAATTGACATCTTAATTGCCCTTCATGCTTGTGATACAGCTACAGATGATGCTATTTTTAAAGGTGTTTCTGCTAAAGCGGCTTTAATAATTTGTGCACCATGTTGCCACAAACAACTCAGACAAGCTTCTAAAGGGAAAGAAATTGCCAATCCTTTGTTAAAACATGGCATTTTTAAAGAAAGACAATATGAAATGATTACCGATGCCATGCGTGCATTAATCATGGAAAAACAACAGTACAACACTAAAATTTTTGAATTTATTTCTAATGAACATACACGTAAAAACATCATGTTAGTCGCTTCAAAATCAAACAAAAAACCTATAGTTGATAAGATTGATGAAGAAATTAATACCATTAAAAAGGAATTTAATATCGACCAGCATTATTTAGAAAGCCTTTTAGATTAATAGTTTTAAAGAGATAAGAAAAAAATTAAGTTGCTATTTATAACACTTAACATTTCTAAGAATATTCGGTTTTTAATTTGGGTATTCTAATACGGAAGTCATGTAAATTTCTATTACATATTGTTTGGATTATTTATGTTTTAAAAACTAATACCAAGTAAGAAAATTATATTTTTTTCATATTTATGCGATTAGTATTCTATAGTATAATTAATGGTATCTCTGCCGATAAAGTACAGTTGAATAGAAAAATCTGTTAATACATTATTTTTTATAACATTCCATCCAAAATTCCCAGTTCCTGTTCCTTTAAAAGGTCCCTGTATTACAACAGTATCCACATTCATTCCATAAATCGAATTCCCACCCCCTCCTATATTAATCCTATCATTATTATCAAAAGGGTTCACGTTTTTAGCGTGTACACGCACATAAGCAAAAGGGCTAGCTTCTAAAAACACACGGTTGTTT
>JAPHUD010000021.1 GCA_026196775.1 Flavobacteriales bacterium | reverse complement strand
TAGCTATCGCTATCGCTGGTGCACAATCCGCTGAACTTACCGGACCATTACCTCCTCCTTTATTACCCCCTCCTGAAGTAGGTACATTGCGGGCGGTAATTGAGATTATTCCCAAACCTAAAATCATTAAAAACAACAATATAATGTATTTAATAATTTCTAACTTTTTAGAAGTTTTTAATAAATCAGAAATATTTTTTTTAGGGGTATTTCTGATAGTGCTCGAGATGTTTGATGCAGTTTTCATAACTAAGGTTTTTTATTTCGCAATGTAATATTACGTGCATCACACCAATTTTACTACTATAAATATAGGTTGTGTCGGTTCTAATATATAAACGGTAGGTTTTAGTTTATAAACGGTAATTAAATGTATTTTTTGATTTTAAAGATAACTTTAGTTTGATTTGAATTGACGAACATTTTAGTCTTACTTTTGTTAAAACTTTAGCTTTATCATAAATATGAAAACCACTTATTGCCTAGACTTAACATCTTACAAGAGATTCAAAACCAGAGAAGTAATAGTAGGAAATATTGGAATTGGAGGTAATAATCCTATTCGTATTCAATCTATGACCACTACAGATACAATGAACACCGAGGCTACTGTTGATCAGGCTATCAGAATGATAAATGCTGGATGCGAAATTGTTAGGATTACAGCTCCCAGTAAAAAAGAAGCTGAAAATTTAGCTAATATTAAAGCTGAACTTAGAAAAAAAGGTTATAACACCCCATTGGTTGCTGATATACATTTCACACCCAATGCTGCTGAAATTGCTGCTAAAATAGTTGAAAAAGTTAGAATAAATCCTGGTAATTATGCAGATAAGAAAAAATTTGAAACATTAGACTATACAGATGAATCTTATTACGAAGAATTAGAACGCATCAGAAAAAGTTTTGAACCCTTAGTAAAAATTTGTAAAGAACACGGTACAGCTATGCGTATTGGAACCAACCATGGTTCTTTATCCGATAGGATTTTAAGCAGATATGGCGACACTCCACTTGGAATGGTGGAATCTGCCATGGAATTTTTACGAATTTGCAGAGATTTAGATTACCATAATATTGTACTGTCTATGAAAGCCAGCAATACATTAGTGGTTGTTCAGGCTTACCGATTATTGGTTAACAAAATGATGGAGGAAGGAATGAATTATCCTTTACATTTGGGTGTTACCGAAGCTGGTGATGGAGAAGATGGTAGAATTAAATCGGCAGTTGGTATAGGAACACTTTTAGAAGATGGATTAGGAGATACCATTCGTGTTTCACTTACCGAAGAACCTGAGTTTGAAATTCCTGTTGCCAAAACACTAGTAGAAAGATATAGCAATAGAACTGTAGAAACACCTATAGCTCCAATAAATAAATATGCTATTAATCCTTTTGAATATAATAAAAGAAAGACCAATGAAGTATTAAATATTGGTGGCTCTAACGTACCAAGAATAATGGCTGATTTTAGTTTGAAAGAAAACATAAAACCTGCTTCATTTTTTGCTTTAGGGTATAATTATTCTGTTCCTTTAGATAAATGGAATATTGGCGAAATGGCTTGCGATTATGTTTTTCTTGGCAACAAAATAATTGACTTTGAAGTGCCAGGAACACTAGGGTTGGTTTACCTTTATAAAACTTGGTTGACGCAAAAAAATAAGTTCAACACATTTCCTTTTATAGATTCAAAAGAATACCTCAACAACGTTGAAACACACGCAAAACTGAATTTTGTTTATGTAACGCTTAATCAACTTAATAGTACTTTCATTGATAAAATAAATAATGACAAAACTGCTGTATTGGTAATAGATACTTACCACCCTCATGGTATGGCTGAACAACGAAAATTATTTAATGAATTAATCATAAACAATTGTTATGTGCCCGTAATTATCGGAAGAGCTTATGGCAATTTAACTGATGAACAAATTCAACTTTACGCTTCTACCGACATAGGGGCTTTATTAGTGGATGGGCTGGGTGATGGAATTTTTATTGCTGCAGAGAATTGTGGTAGTGACAACTTACTCAACAGCCTTGCTTTTGGCATTTTACAAGCAACACGTACTAGAATTTCAAAAACAGAATATATTTCTTGCCCTAGTTGCGGAAGAACACTTTTTGACTTGCAAGAAACCACAGCTAAAATCAGAAAAGTAACTTCTCACCTTAAAGGCGTGAAAATTGGAATTATGGGTTGTATTGTTAATGGCCCTGGAGAAATGGCTGATGCAGACTATGGCTATGTTGGTACAGGAGTAGGAAAAATAACGCTATACAAAGAAAAAAATGTAGTAAAAAGAAATGTTCCTGAAAAAGAAGCTGTTGAAGAACTTGTTGAGCTTATAAAATCGCATGGCGATTGGATAGAACCTCAATAATTTATTATGACAAATAACATCTTTTAATCTTTTTGTTTTTACTTATTTTGCTTTACAAAAAATGAATTAAAATGCCTAATAATTCCATAAAAGCTGAACTAAAAAATTATTTATTTATAATTGTTGGTGCAATATTTTTAGCTGCTGGAATGGTTGGTTTTCTTATTCCTAATAAAATTGCAACTGGTGGAATTGCTGGGCTTTCCATTATTCTTCATCATTTATTTGAATTGCCAACAGGAGTAATTTTAATGCTAGTCAATATTCCACTTTTGTTGATTAGTTTAAATTATTTAGGAAAAAAATTTGCCATTAGAACCATCATTACCATTATAATAACGGCACTTTTTATTGATTTACTTAGTGAAATATATGCTATCGCTGCGTTTAGCGACAATACATTACTATCATCACTTTATGGGGGAGTTTTTGTTGGCATTGGTTTAGGATTAATTTTTAAAGGAGAATCTTCTGCAGGAGCAGGAACCATTATTGCCAAGATTTTAAATGAAAAAGCCAATATTAAAACTGGAGATGCTATTCTCATTCTAGATGCTCTTGTGATTGTAGCTGCTGGAGTAGTTTTTAAAGATATTGAATTGGCATTATGGAGTTTAATAAGTATTTATGTAAGTGCTAAATTGATTAACCTATTACTTACCGGAAGCAAACATCAAAAAATTGTACATATTGCATTAGATCATCCAGAAAAACTACAGCAAAAAATTACCGAGGAACTTGGTATAACTGGAACATTAATGCAAGGCAACGACTTATACAGCTCCAACCATAAAAACATTATTTTTATCGTGGTTGATAACAACAAAATTAATGTCCTTAAGAAAATGGTGCATGCCACAGCCCCAAATGCGTTAATGATAGTAATGGAAGCCACAGAGTTACTTGGTTCTAGCAGGTACATTAATGGAGAACCTTATAAAAGAAAATTATTTTTCTAACTTACCAATTATTTAATTTACATTGCTCTTTCAGCACTTCGGTAGGCACATCATGTTTCCCTTTAAACTCAATTAATTTACAATTGATATTCGCTTTTTTAAGAATAGCTTTTTGATTACCAATTCTTTCTTGAGTTACATATTCGTCATCATCGCCATACAACAAAAAAGAATTGGTGTTGGTTTTTAATACTTCAAACTCCATATCATCAGGAAAAACACTTGCCCACAATATTAAATTAGCACACTTTATCTTATTATCACTTACCCATCTTGCTGCTGTGGCTCCTCCTTGCGAAAATCCGATAATATTTACTTTAACCTCTGTTAAATCTATTTGACTAAGTAATGTTTCATACAAACTATTAAGGTAATTCAGGTAGTCTTGAATTTCATCTTCACGATTTTCTTTAGTCATCCAGCTTGCTCCAACCCTACCACTAACTCCTGAAACATAAAATTTAGATAAGCCTTCTGGAGCAACAACAAAATTTTCTTCATCTGCTATCCCATCAAATTTATGAATGAAATAATTGGCATTATACCCATAACCATGCAATACAAACCATAATGTTTTTGCTGTAGAAATATTTCCTAACGAATAATAATGTGCTGTTCTCTCAACAACAATTTTATGCTTGTGCTTTTTCATCATCATTTTTGGGAGGGTCATATTTTACAATAATACTTATCCAAATAGACCTAGAAACCCTAAAAATATAAGGCAGTAAAATCAGCAACGCAATTCCATTTAGCAATAAAAATAAGCCTAAAGAATAAATATCAAAAATTATAGTTATCGCAAAAACAGCAACACTCAAGGCTACCGTCAGTCCATAACTCACATACATGGCTCCAAAGTAAAAACCACTTTCAGGTTCAAAATCTTGCCCGCAATTTGGACATTCTTTTGGCATATCAAAAAAACCTTTAACTCTATACATGTTTTTGTGTGTGAACAGATTTCCTTTTCTACACTTTGGACATTTAAGTCCTAAAATACTTGACAACATATTGGTGATTTTTAAACTTTACAAAGTTACTTATTAAAGCTTTATTAATAGTATTTGTAGCTAATGATTAATTTGTAATTTCGCACCTATGTTAGGAGTAAATGATTTAACCGTAAGTTTTGGAGAACGCTATCTGTTTGATGGCATTTCTTTTATTGTAAATAAAACCGATAGAATTGGTTTAGTAGGAAAAAATGGTGCTGGAAAATCCACCTTGTTAAAAATTATGGCAAGCGAGCAAGAACCCGATAGTGGAACCATTTCCACACCAGCAGGCTTTACTGTTGGTTACTTACCTCAGGATATGGATTTTATTTCCGGAAATACCGTAATTGACGAAACTAAATCTGTTTTTAAGGAAGTAAATGATATTAATGCTAAAATTGATGAAATTAATCACCAATTAGCTACTCGAGAGGATTATGAATCTGACAGCTATTTAGATTTGTTGAACCATTTGAACGATTACAACGAAAGATTAAATGTGTTGGGTGGTTTTTCTATTGATGCCGATTGCGAAACCATTTTAAAAGGATTGGGTTTTACTCCAAAAGATTTTACCCGACTTACAGATGAATTTAGTGGTGGATGGAGAATGCGTATTGAATTAGCTAAAATTCTGCTTACCAAATCGGATGTATTATTACTCGATGAGCCTACTAACCACTTAGATATTGAATCTATACAATGGTTGGAAGATTTCTTAAAAACCTATCCGGGAGGTGTGGTTTTGGTGTCTCACGATAAAGCTTTTTTGGATAATGTTACTAACCGAACCATAGAAATTACTTTAGGAAAAGTTCACGATTACAAAGCGTATTATTCCAAGTATTTAGAGTTAAGAAAAGAACGTAGAGAACAACAAGTGGCTGCTTACAACAATCAGCAAAAACAAATACAAGATACCGAAAAGTTTATTGAGAGATTTAGGTCTAAAGCCTCCAAAGCTGTTCAGGTACAGAGTAGGGTAAAACAACTCGACAAAATAGACAGAATAGAAATTGAAGAAGAAGATAGTACTTCTATGCGTTTTTATTTTCCTCCTGCCCCACACTCCGGGAAAGTGGTTGTAGAAGCCATAAATATAGCTAAAAGCTTTGGAGAAAAGCAAGTTTTTAAAGATGTAAACTTTTTTATTGAAAAAGGTAAAAAAGTAGCTTTAGTAGGTAAAAATGGTGAAGGTAAAACCACCATGAGTAAAATTATTGTGGGTGAATTGGAACACCAAGGAGAGCTAAAACTAGGACATCAGGTTAAGTTGGCTTATTTTGCTCAGAACCAAGCTGAAGAACTAGATAAAGAATTAACTGTTTTTGAAACCATAGATAAAGTAGCTCACGGAGAAATTAGAAAACAAGTAAGAAACCTGTTGGGAGCTTTTATGTTTGGTGGCGAAGATGCTGATAAAAAAATTAAAGTACTTTCTGGGGGAGAAAGAGCAAGAGTTGCTTTGTGTAAACTAATGTTAGAACCTGTAAATTTATTGGTGCTCGATGAGCCAACTAACCACTTAGACATTAAATCTAAAGAAATTTTGAAAGCCGCTTTAAAACGATTTGACGGAACGTTAATTGTTATTTCTCACGATAGAGATTTTCTGGATGGATTAGTTACCGAAATGTACGAATTTACTAATGGAAATGTAAAACAATTCTTAGGGGATGTTTATGAATTCCTGAAATCTAAAAAAGTAGATTCTATAAAAGAGTTTGAAAGAAAAGAAAAGCAAGTAGCAGAACAAAAAAGTGCTACATCGGAGAATAAGCTTAGCTACGAAGAAAGAAAAAATAAAGATAGAGAACTTAGGAAAGTAGAAAATGCGGTTAAGAAATCAGAAGATTTAATCACTAAATTGGAAGAGAAAATTAAAAAAATAAATGAGCAGCTATTAAATCCATCAACTTATTCTCAAGAATTAGTAGATGAATTTACCTTACTAAAAAAAGAGTTGGAAACTGCGGAAAATGATTGGGAAAAAGCTCAAGAAGACTTGGAAAGGTTGGTGGATTGATTTTTTTAACTTTCCCTATGCATCAATTTTTTAGCGAAATTTTCAAAAATTGCTTTTTTCTCTTTTGGTGCTTCAATGCTATCTAAGTGAGCAATAGCGGTATTGTAAAAGTGGTTCATTTCATCAATAGATTTTTCTTTAATCTTTAATTGATTGTAAATGGATTTTACTCTGGTAATTTTATTTTCGGGAGATAAAGTTTTAGAGTTTAAACAAAACTCCAATTCTTTTCTCAATGCTCCGTTGGCTAATTCCATGGTTTTTAGCAACAAGTATGTTTTTTTATTCGCCAAAATATCTCCACCTACTTGCTTGCCAAATTTTTCAGGATTTCCGTAAACATCTAAAATATCATCCATCAACTGAAAAGCAACGCCTATGTTTTTACCAAATTCATAAAAATGCTTGGCATCACTTTTTGATGCTCCTGCTATAATTGCTCCCATTTTCAGGCTAGCTCCCAACAAGACTGCTGTTTTCAGCTCTATCATTTTCAAGTAATTATCAATGGTAACATCAGCAGCTTTCTCAAAAAGCATATCGTATTGTTGTCCTTCGCAAACCTCTACTGCTGTTTTATTAAACAGTTTTAGAAGTTCTGGCAATACAGAAGATTCACAAGCAGCTAATAGCTGATAAGCTTCTACCAGCATTACATCTCCAGATAAAATGGCAGTGTTTACATCCCACTTTTTAAAAACAGTTGGTTTCCCTCTTCGTATTGGAGCATTGTCCATAATATCATCATGAACCAAGGTGAAGTTATGAAATACTTCTATCGCCAATGCCGCATTAATAGCTTTTTCGGGTTTACCGTTAAATAAATCATTAGCCAATAAAAGTAATCCTGGACGAATTCTTTTTCCGCCTAATGCAAGTGTATAATTTATTGGAGCATAAAGCGATTGAGGTTGTTTTTTATAAGCATTCTTCTCTATTGCTTCTTCAACTATCTGTATAAAGTTAGTCAGTTTATCCATTACTTTTATCTTATAAAATAAATGAAGTATTTTTAAGGACTTGGGTTAATCCTTCCTCCAAGGTGTAAATTTTATTATTCCCTAAGAGCTGTTTCATTTTAGTAATATCAGGCTTTCTTCTTGTCATATCTCCTTCTTCTAAAGGTGGTAAATGAACTATTTTTGAAGATGAACCCGTTAACCTAATAATGAGTTTTGCTAACCCTATAATAGAAGTTTCTACATCATTACCAATATTAATGGTTTGATTAACATATTCATCGCTAAAAGCAGCTTTTATAGTTGCTTCAACATTGTTCTGCACATAGCAAAAAGTTCTAGTTTGAGAACCATCTCCATAAATGGTAATATCATTGTTATTAAGTGCTGCATTAATAAATTTAGAAATAACAAAATCTTTACTTTGTTTTGGACCATAAGTATTAAAAAACCTATAAATCACATAATCTAAATCATATTCTTGCTTGTACGATTTTAAAAAAGCCTCACCAACGTTTTTCACAATGGCATAAGGTAAGCGTGAATTTAGTGGTGTAGTTTCTTCATTTTGAGGATATTCAACAGGCTCTCCATAAACTTCTGAGGATGAGGAATAAATTACCTTTTTAACACCTGTATTTTTTGATAATTTTAAAATATTCTCAATTCCATTAATATCTTTTAAAACTTCTATAGGATTTTCTAAAGTTCGCTGTACACCAACCAAAGCGGCATAATGAAAAACATAATCGAATGAAAAAGTATGAAAGACGCTTCGTATTTCATCTAAATTATTCACATCACACTGAATAAATTTAAGATTATTTTTTGGAGCATTGGGTAGTTTATTTTTATCTCCCGTTTTTAAATTATCAACTACCACCACAAAGTTATTGACATCTTTAATTAATCCTTCAACTAAAGAACCTCCTACAAAACCAGCTCCACCGGTAACTAATATGGTTGTTTTATTGTTCATTTACAATATCCATCAGGTAAGTACCGTAACCACTTTTAATCAATGGTTCTGCTAATTTAAGTAATTGTTCTTTAGTAATAAAACCTTTTCGGTAGGCAATTTCTTCTAAACAGCCAATTTTCAATCCCTGACGTTCTTCAATAACCTGAACAAACTGGGATGCTTGCATTAAAGACTGGTGCGTTCCGGTATCTAACCAAGCTGTTCCTCTATCTAAAATACCAACCTCTAACTGGTTCTTTTCTAAGTATATTCTATTGACATCCGTAATCTCATATTCGCCTCTGGCACTTGGCTCTAAAGTTTTGGCTATTTCTACTACCTGATTGTCATAAAAATATAACCCTGGAACAGCAAAGTGCGATTTAGGTTTGACTGGTTTCTCTTCAATAGAAATGGCTTTGTTGTTTTTATCGAACTCCACTACTCCGTAACGTTGTGGGTCAGAAACATGATAAGCGAAAACAACTCCACCTTTAGGTTCTCTCAATTCAACTAATAGTTGTTCTAAACCTGTTCCATAAAAAATGTTATCTCCCAAAATTAAAGCAACACTATCATTTCCAATAAATTTTTCGCCTATAACAAAGGCTTGTGCTAATCCATTAGGAACTTCTTGTACTTCATATTCAAACTTACATCCAAACTGAGAGCCATCTCCTAACAAAGTTTTAAAGCTTAAATTATCATGAGGTGTTGTAATGATAAGAATCTCCTTAATTCCTGCACTCATCAGTGTTGAAATAGGATAGTAAATCATTGGTTTGTCGTAAATTGGCATTAACTGTTTACTAACAGCCAATGTTAATGGATGGAGACGAGTTCCGGAACCTCCGGCTAATACTATTCCTTTCATTCTGTTATAGTTTAAGGGGTTTCTTCTTTTGACAATTTTTTATTTTTCTTTACTTTCAGTTTAGAAATATCGATATCTTCCTCTTCATCTAACACACTTATTAAAGGTTCTTTTCTAAACGCTTTAGTAGTTAATGCTTTATCTAACGATAATAAAAATGAAGGCAACAATACTAAGTCTGCAAAAACAGCAAATAAAATGGTTAATGATACCAAAGTTCCAAGAGCAACTGTACCTCCGAAACTGGAAACAGTAAATACTCCAAACCCAAAAAACAAAATAGTTGACGTGTAAATCATGCTAAAGCCTGTTTCTCTAAGTGCCAAAATCGCTGCCTTTTTAATTCCTAATCTGTGAATTTTAAGTTCTTGTCGGTATTTTGACAAAAAATGAATGGTATCATCTACAGAAATACCAAAAGCGATACTAAAAATTAAGATGGTAGAAGGTTTAATAGCAACGCCTAAATAACCCATAATGGCAGCTGTAGTTAGTAAAGGTAAAAAGTTAGGAATTAAAGAAACCAATACCATTCTCACTGAAGAAAACAATATTGACATTAATATAGCTATCAAAAAAATAGCTAACGATAAACTGGTAAATAAATTTTCAATAAGATAACCTGTTCCTTTTAGAAAAGTTACACTAGTCCCTGTGGTATAAACATCATAATCTTCTTTAGGAAAAATATCATCTATTATAGGTTGAATTTCATTTAATATTTCATCCATTTCCTTAGTGCCAACATCTGCCATTTGGAAGCTCACTCTCGTGTACCGATTAGTTGAATCAATAAACGAACTGAAGTTTCCTTTTTCATTATCATTACCTACAAAGGTTTTTAATTTATTTAACTCAGATGCCGGAGGTAAAATATAAAATTTTGGTTTCCCATTTTTATAAGATTGATAGGCAAACTTTATAGCTTCAACTATAGATAATGGCTTTGAAAACTCCTTATATTTCGCCATTTCTTTCTGAAACTTCTGTATCTTATATAAGGTTTTAGCATTATCGGAAAAAACACCATTTTTTTCTTTGGTATCTATCATTACCTCAAAAGGCATTACGCCATTAAAACCTTTTTCAAAAAATTTTAAATCCTCAACAATCGGATCGTTTTTAGGTAAATCATCTATAAGGTTACCTGTTGTAGTCATTTTACTAATACCAAACAAGCTAAATACAAGAATCAAAATAGAAACAACATATACTTTTTTTCTATGATTGAGTACAATTACCTCAACAAAATCAACCACCTTACCCATGATTTTATTTTCAAGATGCTTGGTATGGCGTTTCTTAGGTGGCTTTAGGAAACTGAAAATAATTGGAATAAGAAAAATTGACAATATAAATACCAAGAAAATATCTATAGCCGCAACAATACCAAATTCTACTAACATAGCACTTTTAGTAGAAATAAAAGTTGCAAAACCCAATGCAGTGGTTGTATTAGTAAGGAAAATAGCATTTCCTGTTTTTTCAATTACCCTACTTAGTGCTTTTATTTGGTTGTTGTGTTTTTTGTATTCTCTATGATATTTGTTTAATAAGAAAATACAATTGGGAATACCTATAACTATAATAAGTGGTGGGATTAGACCTGTTAAAAGCGTAATTTCAAAATCGAAAAGTGATAAAACACCTAATGACCAAACCACCCCAATACTCACAACCAACATAGAATACATCATTACCTTAAAGGAACGGAAAAACAAATATAAAATAAGTGAAGTTATCAATACAGAAAGCAATAAAAACAACTCTACTTCATCCGCTACTTTAGTAGTTGAATTCGCCCTAATATAAGGCAACCCGGATTTATAAGTTTTAATCCCTGTTTGTTGTTCAAATTCTGCTACTTCTTCATCAATTCTTTCAAAAAGTGCATTTCTGTATTTAGAATCCAGCACTTCTCTATCTAATGTAATTAAGATTAGTGTTGCATGAGTAGTATCGTTGTATAAAAACCCGTTGTAAAATGGTTGTTGGTGAATAGCTTTTTTAATCTCATCAACTTCTCCCTGACTACTAGGCTTTTTTTGAACGATTTGATTAAAATCAAATTTTTTACTCTCGTAATTTTTCTTAAGTGTATAAGCATTAGCTACAGAAAGGGCTTCTGTAACGCCATTTACTTTTATTAATTCCCCATTTTTTTTAAAATCTACTTCAATTTTTTTGATATCTTGAGTTAAATCAAACCAAGCATTAAAATTGTTGAGCTGGTAAATGTTAGAGTTGTCTATTCCTACAACAACCATACTACCATCTTTACCAAAAATTTCTTTAAACTTATCGTATTCTTTATAAGTAGGATCCGATTTAGGAAGAATTTGAGCCATTTCATAGCTCATTCGGGCGAACTGAGCTTGATAAGCCATAAACACTGTTGCCAATCCAATTAGGATAAGAAACAATAACCTATTTCGTAATATTATTCTTGAAAAATTAAACCACATATATTATTCCCCGGATACCATTTTCAGCAAATATCACGATTATTAGATAACCAAATGGGGTTTTAAAGATTATTTAACAACTATATCAATTTGAATTAGTGAGTTTCTATTTTTGTTGTTGCCTGTGGTTTTTCTAACTTAACATAAGGCAAATAGTGAATTCTCATAGCGTTAGGAGTATAATTTTGCACTTCACTTTGTATTAGTTGATATCTTTCGTAATACCAAAGTGGAATAATAGGCACTTCATTAGCTGCAATTTGATCTGCTTCTAAACACAACTCCATTTTTCTTGTCTCATCAGTTGTTTCCATTGCTTCTTTGTAAGCTTTATCAAAAGCTGCATTTTTATATCTGGAGTCATTTGGGTAAGATGATTTATCTAAAGATTCATTTACATAACCTCCATATAATAAAGACAAAAAGTTAAGTGGATCTGGAAACTCAGCTAACCAAGAAGAAACAACAATGCTTGCATTGTTAGAGCTTTTATATTTAAGCATTTCTGATAATGACATAGAAGTTACCTCTGCATTAATATTTAAGTTGTTTTTAAGTTGTTTTTGAATTTCAAGAGCAACACGAACAGAGACACTTTCTTTACTAGAAACTATTTCTAACTTAGGAAATGCTTTGTTAGGACCATATCCAGCATCAGTTAATGCTTTTTTAGCTTTTTCTACATCAAACTCAATTCCTATAATAGATGAATAATCGTAATCTTTAACTGCTGGCGGCACAATACCATTAACTGCTGGTCCGTAAGCTTCGCCTTTTAAAACTCTATCAACTATCTTATTTTTATCAATAGCAAAAGCAAAAGCTCTTCTTAACTTCATATTATTAAATGGAGCTACTGCTGTATTAAAGTTTAGATAAGTAATAGCTAATTCTTTATTCCTTGCCAATACATATTGAGCAGGTTTATTCTGAAAAGCACTAATATTTTCTTGAACTAAATTATTTATCTCTTCAACAGGAATATTTTCTAGAATATCAATTTTTCCTTCTTTAAATGCCGCTAGTCTTTCTCTACCTTCTACTATATAATTATATTTTACTCCAGCAACATAGGGCAATTGATTACCATTATCTTTTAAATGGTAGTTATTGTTTTTATTTAGTGTAATACCTTTTTCTGTATCTAAAGATTTATCATAAACAAAAGGTCCTGTGCCAACAATAACGTTTGCATTAATAGCTTCTTCGCAAACAATTGCACTAAATGGCGTTGCCAACATTTGTAAAAAACTAGATGTTGTTTTTGATAAGGTAAATTGTACTGTATAATTATCAATTGCTTTAACACCAATAAATTCAGCATCACTTCCTGAATTTAATTCTTTTACACCAGCTATTACTTCATTAAACAAACTAAAAGCATAGTTATTTTCTTGTTCTGTACAAATTCTTTTAAACGTGTAAACTACATCTTTTGCAGTCATTTCTTTACCTTTACCTCCATCAAAACAAGCATTATCATGAAAATAAATACCTTTGTTTAAATGAAATGTATAAACTAACCCCGCATCATCAACTTCCCAAAATTTTGCTAAAACTGGTTTTAATGATAGATCAGTTTCGTCAAAGCGAAGTAATCCTTCAAATAATTGACTTTGTACTTGAAATGAATTTACATCTATAATTTCTATAGGGTCTAATGTTTGATATGCTTCTGAAAAAGCGAAGTCTACTATATTGGCCTGGTTAATTTCTGACTTATCTTTTACCTCATCATTATCCTTTTTCGATTTGTTATTATCTCCACATGAAAATAGAACTAATGATGCTAACGTTATGTATATAAATTTTGTTGGTTTCATAAATATATTTTTTTGAGGCTTCAAATATACAAAATAGCTAAAACATATTTGAAATTAAATAGATAAATCGTCAAAACCTATCTATTAATGTATCCATTAAACAAATTAATCTAAAATCAACTACCATTAAAGAAAAAGTTAAGTACCTTTGTAATCAAACACACATTTTAATTTTATGTTAAAAACACATCACTTTCACATCCCTGTTATGGGAATAGGCTACACGATAGACACTCCTGTAAAAGTAGCTCACTTTGGCATTTCATCTGTAATTTCTTTAGGAGATGATGGTCTGATAGAAAGAATGAGAGCTTTTTATTGTAAACAACTCAATATCCCTTACATAGAAATAGACAACAATACAGAAGATTACCGTGCTAAAAGAATTACTGCTTATTTAAATTTAATTGACCAAATTGTACAACAGAATTTTGACAACCTTAAAAAAGAACCTTTTACTCCCGAAAGCGAACTTACCAAATACTTTGAGATGCTTCCAGACTCTTCTCCACTAAAAAAAGATTACCTGGAAATGCTTAAAGAAACTGATGCATCTAAAAAAGCTGCTCTACAAGAAGAACTTAAAAACAACATGGAAGCAGGTTCAATTGATGTGAATATTATGACCAAGTTGGACAAAGATAATTATACCAAAAAAGGCGAAAAAATGCCTATTGAATATAATGATGCTCATGCTGCCGTTAGAGGTTTTGCTCATAGCACATTAAATTCAGGATTAGTACTCTCTGCAGGTTTAAGTCCTAGACTATATTCTTACTTATCAAAATTCGATTGCTTTTTCCCAGACGAAAATGGAAATATCGAAAAGAAAATAATCCTAAAAGTTAGTGACTACCGTTCTTCTTTAATTCAAGGTAAGTTCTTAGCCAAAAAAGGATTATGGGTTACTGAATACAGAGTAGAATCGGGCTTAAATTGTGGTGGACATGCTTTCGCTACCAACGGTTTTTTAATGGGGCCTATTTTAGATGAATTTAAAAACAATAGAGAGACATTAATTAAGGAGGTGCATACTATTTTAAATGATAGTTTAAAACAACAGGAACGACCAATAGCAAAACAGCCTCTTAAACTATTAGTTACTGCTCAGGGTGGGGTAGGAACAGCTAAAGAACATAACTTTTTACTTACAAAATACAACTTAGATAGTATTGGCTGGGGAACACCATTTTTATTAGTTCCTGAAGCTGTTAATGTTGACAATGATACTTTTGAGAAATTATCAACTGCAACAGAAGATGACCTTTATTTAAGTAACATTTCACCTATAGGTGTTCCTTTTAACTCGTTAAGAGGCAACACTAAAGATGTTGAAAAAGAAGAAAAAATTGCTGCAGGAAAACCAGGTAGTACTTGTCCTAGCCAGTTTTTAAAATTATACAATACTGAATTTACCGATAGACCTATTTGTGTTGCTTCGAGACAATATCAAAAACTCAAGATTGAAGAACTTAATAAAAAGAATTTACCTGAAGCCCAACACCAAAAAGAATTTGAAAAAATTACCGTTAAATCTTGTATTTGTGCAGGATTGGTAATGACCCCTTATATTGAGCACGATATGCTTAAATCTACTGATGGAAAAGGCATATCTGTTTGCCCGGGACCTAACATGGCATATTTCTCTAAAAAATCTACCATTGCAGAAATGGTTAGCCACATCTACGGTAGAATTAACTTATTAAACGATACTTACCGTCCAAATCTTTTTGTAAAGGAATTAAGCATGTATGTTGATTATTTAAAAAGAGAAATCAACGAATCTATAGATGCCGTTAACGAAAAGAAACAAAAATACTTTGAAGAGTTTAAAGACAATCTTATTTCTGGAATTGAATACTATAAAGAGATAATTGATGATATGAAAGAAGAATCTGACATCTACAAAGCTAAAATGGTAGAAGAACTAGAAAAATATTATTACAAAATTAATGATATTAACCTTCCTGTTTACCAAGAAGCAATTGTTAAAGGATAACAAATAACTACATAAACATATTATAAAAAAATGCAACTTTAGTAAAGTTGCATTTTTTTATGGTAACTATATATAAAGTTTTACTCTTTTACAAACTTGATAGTTTTGGTGGTTGTTAGCATATTTATTTGTAAGAAGTAAATACCTTTTGACAAGCTACTAATATTAATTTGTTGTTGGGTATCGTTATTAAATTTAGGAAACAAAACTTCTTTCCCAGCAAGATCTGTAATAATCATTGTAATGTTATTATTTGTTGACACTCCATTTAGTGTAAGCATATTGGTTGCTGGATTAGGATAAACTGTAATGTTATTCATTTCCAACTCATTTACCCCAACAAAAGCACTATCTATAATATTAATATTATCTAAATAAACAGTATTTCCAAAGCCTGCTGTGTTTTCAAAAATAAAATCAACACTAGTTAATCCATTTAAACTACTCAAATCTATTACTTCATTTCTCCATTGAGAGGGTGTTGGCACAAAAAACAAAGGATAATTTGGTGCTGTAGCTAAATCGTTACCTGTTTTTTTCCAAAGTAACTGTTTGGTAGCTCCGCAATCATTAGTATAATAAACAGATAGAGTATCATATCTTGTTCCTCCAAAAAAAGCATATGCCACATCAAAAGATAAAGATGAAGTACTAACACCTGTAAAATCATATCTAGGAGTAACCACCCAATCTAATTGCCCTGTATAATCATTACTTCTATTATCAATAAATACACAAGAAGTACTAGTTCCATAAGCTCCCAACGTGTTATTATGTTTCCAAGTCTCAGCATTATCTATATTAATAACACTCCAACCACTTGGTGAAACAGTTCCATTTTCAAAACCTTCGCTAAGTGGCAAGCCTATTCCTACTGTAGGTGGCTGAACAACTATATAGGCATTTTTATATAAAGAATCTGTTCCATTTACGTTACTCACAACTAAAGAAACATCATACACTCCATTTGTTGGATAACACACAATTGGGTTTAAATCAGTAGAAGCACTAGGCGTTCCTCCCGGAAAATACCAAGTCCATTGCTGACCTAAATTAATAGTTTGATTAGTAAACTGAGCACAAACTCCAGGACAAATAGCGGTATCGGGCGACATGAATTCTGCAACAGGAGGCGTATTTGCCTGAAAAACATTAGACTCCCAAATTCCTCTCCCATAAGTAGCCGCTCGTATTTTTCCTGTAGGATAAAAAATTTCTAACTCATTTACCTGAACATTTGGTAAATTATCCATAAAAGATTCCCAATTGAGTAAATCATCATTTTTGTAATAAATTCCCATATCCGTCCCAACATAAATTCCATTGTTGGTTCCATGTTCGTAAACCACACAATTTACAGGCATATTGGGTAAGTTCCCTGAAACATTTATCCAAGAAGCACCACCATCGATAGATTTAAACACTTTATTTCCATTAGAAAAACCCGAAAAACTTACCCATAGTATGTTAGGGTTTTGATTATGAACCGTTATATAACTAATATTAAGGTTAGGCAATCCATTATTAATAACTGTCCAACTTCCACCACCATTAGTAGTTTTTCTAATTTGAGTTAACGTAGCGATATAAATCACATCAGAATTAGAAGGTGCTACAGCTATAGAACGAATAGTTCCTGTTGCAGAAAAGTTAGAGATTTGCGACCAACTTGTTCCTCTATTAGTAGTTTTAAATACATTTGTATAACCTGCATAAAGCGTAGCAGGATTATTAGGATCTATTACATAAGGAGTAACCCAAGCACCATTTTCACTAATGCTTCCCGTAATTCCGGAAAAAGAAGCTCCTCCATTTGATGAACGATAAATATTTCCATTTTGACTTGTGGAATATATAAAATTATTATCAGAATAATCTACAATACATTCCATTCCATCACCACCAGTAACATGCGTCCAACTTCCTGATTTTAATAAGCTGCAACCATTATCTTGAGCTCCACCAATAATAGTTCCTGCATTGGTAGCACTCGTTCCTAAACGATAAAACTGGGTTACTTCTAACCCTGCTGTTAAATCTGTCCACGAACCTCCTGCATTGTTTGTTTTAAAAATTCCACCATCAGAGCCACAAAATAACGTATTTCCAAAATAATCTAAGGTATGAATATCTGCATGAACATAACCAAAACTTCCTGTTGGCCAATTCCAACGGGTATTAGCAGTAAAAGAACTACCTCCATTAGTTGACTTCCAAACATTAACACCTCCTGTAAACAATTCATTTTTATTTGTTGGCGATACAGCTAAAGCCAAATCGTACCATCCTTGTCCCCCAGAATCTGTACCAGATGTATTCCAACCCATAATATTAGGAGAGTTTGCTCTTAAAACGAAAGTACTCCCTCCATTTGTAGAGCGATAAAGTCCTAAAAAACCATTATCACTTGAGTTAGTTGTTAAAGCATAAACATAATTAGTATCATTTGCAGTAACAGCAATAGACATTCTTCCTATTTGACTAATAGATGGCAACCCGCTAGTTATCATGGTAAAATTAGTACCGTCAACCGATTTAAAAAAGTTGGTATTTGTACATGCAAATACCGTAGTTGGATTTAGTGGATTAAACTCCACATCTCTGAAAACACCACTTCTCACATTCGTCCAACTTGCACCTGAGTCATCGGTTTTCCATAAACCATTATTGGTAGCCACATACAAAACTGCAGGATTATTAGGGTTTACAATGATTTTATTCATCACTCTTGATTGAGAAGTTGACCAATTCAGTCCTGTTGATTGCCAAGTATTTCCTCCATCTAACGATTTAATAACTCCAATACTATAGGTATCACTTCCGTCTCCATCTCCTGTAGCCAAATAAATCTCATTTGAATTTTGTGGATTAATTGCAATTCCTGAAACCCCAAGAGTTGCCAGTGTATCCGTTAGTGGCGTCCAAGAATTTCCTCCATTTGTAGATTTCCAACACCCACCGGCAGGAGCTCCAACAAAAATAATATTTGGATTGTTAGGATCTACAGCTACCACATTTATTCTTCCAATACCTGGATTCCAACCTATGGAATTCCAACTTTGCGGACCTAATGGTACCCAGTTAGATGATTTTGCACCCAACTTTGCTGATGTTACGTTATATTTTTGATGAAATTTTAAATATTCATTCCAAGCTAAACTAGGATCGGGGAAATTCCCATTTTCATCCACTCTAGATTCCATAAGGTATTCCCAACGTTTAAATTGTTTCCATCCTTTACCTCTTTCATAAGGTTTATTCTCCCAATACTTATTAAAGGACTCTTGTATTTCATGAAAATTTGCTGTTTTGCTCTGCATCATGTTAACATATTCCTGAGAATAAGCGTATGAGGCAAATAAACCCCCTATTATAATGAGTGTAAGTTTATGCATGTTAAATGGTTATTAAATTTATATCTAAGTCTTTCCAAAGTTACTGAATTATCTAACTTTAAATTATATAAAAAAGCCATTTAATATATGAATCTTAATTACCTTTGAGAAGTATCAACTAAACTAAAAAAAGATGAAAAAACTACTATTAATTTGCTGCATTATTTTATTTAATTTTAATAACAATGCTAAAGCACAAAGCCCTGTTAATGTTGGGAAAATGCAACTTAATGCTGGTGTTGGTCTATCTAACTATGGACTTCCTCTTTATGTTGGCTTAGATTATGGCATACATCCAGATATAACCATTGGCGGTGAAGTTTCTTTTAGAAGTTATCGTGAAAATTATTTTGGCACTAAATACGGACACACTATTTTTGGATTTAGTGTAAATGGAAATTATCACTTTAATACACTAATTGGTATTCCTGATAACTATGATTTTTATGCAGGAGCCAACATAGGTTTTTTCACTTGGAATTCACCAAGAAATTATATTGGCAGAAAGTCTTCTGGCTTAGGATTAGGCTTACAAATAGGCGGAAGATACTATTTTAACGAAAAATTCGGAATTAACCTTGAGTTAGGTGCTGGGAATTTTTCAAATGGCGGAAAAATTGGTGTTTCTGTTAGGTTTTAATCTACCCTTTTAATTTCTTCACTTTTTCCATTACAACATCGTTTAATTCTTGCTTGTAAGTTTGCATTTTTTGTTGGATGGATTTATCTCCTACCGACAAAATTTGTAATGCTAACAACCCTGCATTTTTAGCTCCATTTAAAGCCACAGTAGCTACAGGAACACCTCCTGGCATTTGTAAAATAGATAAAACAGAGTCCCAACCATCAATAGAATTAGACGACTTAATAGGAACTCCAATAACCGGCAATGGTGTAATTGAAGCTACCATACCAGGCAAATGAGCTGCACCACCCGCCCCAGCAATTACTACTTCAATACCTCTTTGATGAGCATTTTCAGCAAATTCTACCATACGTTTTGGTGTTCTATGAGCAGAAACAATGGTCATCTCAAAAGGAATATTAAATGATTTAATAATATCTGCTGCTTGTTGCATAACTGGTAAATCAGAATCTGATCCCATTATAATACTAATTTTTGGTTGACTCATCGCTTTGTGGTTTTATAGTGATTTTGCTTTTAGCACTTTTTTTACTTGTGCTGCTTTCGTTCTTGCAGCTTCTATATTTTCTCCCAAAATAGTTACATGTCCCATTTTTCGAAAAGGTTTAACATCTTTTTTACCATAAATGTGCAAATTTACACCTTCCATACGCATACATTCATTTATTCCTTCATAAGTTATTTTTCCCATTGCATCTGCTTCTCCTAAAATATTTAGCATAATAGATGGTTGAATTAATTTAGTGCTTCCCAACGGAAAATCTAAAATAGCTCTTAAATGTTGTTCAAATTGTGATGTGTAACAACTTTCAATAGTATGATGACCACTATTATGAGGTCTTGGAGCAACTTCATTTACAATTACTTCTCCTGTTTTTGTTAAAAATAACTCTACCGCTAAAATCCCAACCATATCTAATGCTGCAATTATTTTTTTTGCTATTTGCTGAGCTTTCTCTTCCACTTCGTTACTAATTGCCGAAGGACAAACTAATTGTTCTACCAAATTGGCTTCAGCACTAAATTCCATTTCAACTGTAGGGAAGCTTGTAATTTCATTTTTATTATTTCTGGCTACAATTACAGCTAATTCCTTCTCTATATTCATCGCTTCTTCAATTACAGATGGCGTATCAAATATTTTATCATTTTCAGTAGCTGATTTTATTACCACAACACCTCTTCCATCATACCCTTCTTTTCTTGATTTTTGAACAAAAGGATAAGTAATCTCTTTATTATCAATAGCTTTTAACACTTCTTCTTTTGTTAGATAAAGTTTAAAAGCTGCTGTAGGGAAATTGTTATTGGCGTAAAACTCTTTTTGTAATCCTTTATCCTGAATAATAGCCAATGCTTTTGATGAAGGATGAACAATTTTTCCTTCTTTGGTTAATTGATTAAGAGCATCAATATTTACATGTTCAATTTCAAAAGTTACCAAATCTACTTCTTGAGCAAATTGATACACATCATCATATTTTTTAAAACTCCCCTTAAAGTATTTTGCACATAAGTTGGCTGCCGAACAATTTTCGTCTGGGTCTAACACATAGGTTGTAATATCCCATCTGCTTGCTGCTTGTATCAACATTTTTCCTAACTGACCACCGCCAATAATTCCTAATTTAAAATCTGAACTTATTTTTTGAGACATGATAATTTAAGTTTGGTCGCGAAGTTACCATTCTTTTTATTATTCTATTTAGATTTTAATCAACTTCATTTCTTCCTCACCAAAAGATAATGCGTAATTATTAAAGACTCTCCTTTCATAGAATAAACTTGCTCTAACAACCAACCATTCGACTTTAAATCATTTAAAATCTCTACAACCGTATTCATTCCTTCAAAACCTTTTCGGATAACTTCTGCCCCTTGGTTTTTTCCTGTAAAAATAGAAACCCTAGTTAAACTGGTTTCGCTTCCTTCAATGGTTCTAAATTCATCCTCATTATTTAAACGCAACTCTAAAATAGCATAATCTCCTTTTTTAGTAATAGCATTTATTTTTTTTGATGCATTTTCATGAGATTGTTGTGCGATTGATGTGCTTATTAATCCTAAAAATAACACCAATAATATTAACCCTAAATTTTTCATTTTTACTCTTGTTTTTTAATTTGTTCTATAGGGAAATTAATACTTGTTTCCCATTTTTGTGGATTGGTTTCTTTTGCAGGATCTGTAATATACATTTCCCAAGGAGCACCAATAACCGTTACTTTATTTTTCCTCATCCATTCGTTAATGCCAAAATAAGTCTCGGGCAATCTGTCGTAAGCACCATAGTGTGTAGCTGTAACATAAGTTCCCTCATCAATTTTGTTTAGTTTTATTTTGTTTTCAAAAACAACTACTTCTTTACTAATTGGCATTCCTATTTCAATATCAACAAGAGTATCCGACCAAAAGTGATAAATGGTAATTGGCGACATAATCTTTTCTAGATTTACAGAATCAATATAATTATTAATGCTCTCATAAGATGTTCCATGAATATTATTCATGTCTTTCTGATTTACAGTATCTCTTATAGATAAAAACCAAATAGGCTTTTCTATTATTTTGGTTTGCACATTTACTTTATGAATCTTAGGTAATTCTTCAATACCATTTTTTATTCGAATTAATTCATTATCAATTAACCCTATCCATTTATCTTGAGAAAACAAACCAAAGAATTTTGTTATTGGATTAAAACCATAATCAAGTTGTAAGTTAAAGGTAACTTCCACTCCACTTTCTACATCATTTACAACATATTCAAAATTGGTTTCAAAATCTGAAAAATTAAAAAGTGTTTTTAATTGACTTTGTTCTTCCAAATAATTTTTTGTGGCATGCATATCTGCATTAATAAAAATATTTTTAACTACTTCAGATTTTGACGGCAAAAACAATGAAACTATTACTATTAATAAAATAAAAATAATGATTACCGTAATTATTCTCTTAAAAAATGCCATAATAATTTTAAAAAATTTAAAATTTCGTTAAAGATATAAAACATTTAAGAAATGTCTTATATAATACAATTAAAATTTAAACCTATATAAATCAATTTTATTATTGATTTATAATACATTATAAAAAAATGATAAAATAAAATAAAATAATATTTGCATGTGTTGTAAAAAGTGATACATTTGCACTCCCAAAATTTGGGAAATGTACTTTGGCCCGTTCGTCTAGGGGTTAGGACGCCAGGTTTTCATCCTGGAAACAGGGGTTCGATTCCCCTACGGGCTGCGAAGATAAAACAAAAAACGCTCAACTTAAGTTGAGCGTTTTTTATGCTTCATTCCATCATTTCATTTACCACATTATCTTTCCAAGAAGCAGTTTGTTCTTTAAGCTCATTTAGTTTTGGAAAAAGTTTACCCGAAAAATCACTTAAAGATTGATATAGCAATGAGGTAGATTTTACTTCACTATCTATAAATGAAACTTCACTATCTATAGTATTTACCAAGTTTAAAATTATACTAATAATAAGTCCAAACTTCATCATTCCAAAAATCATCCCTGCAATTCTGTTAACGATACCCAATGCCACCATTTTCACCACTCTTTCTAACATTTTAGCAATAAAAAATACCAATATTACTATGGCAATAAATGTTACTACAAATGATAATAAAGGCATTATTTCTGGCGAAATATTAAATGCTTTACTTAAATATTCGGCTGAATAAGAAGAAAAATTTATACCTCCCCAAACACCCAACACCAATGCTACCAAAGAGGCTATTTCTATAACAAATCCCTTGCGAAAACCTTTGTAAGCCCCCAAAATTAGTGGAATAACAATAATGATGTCTAGGTAATTCATGCTTGCCAAATTAGTGCAAAAGCGAATTACTAAATAAGAACAAACTGATTAGTTATTAAAGGGTGAATGTTTATTTTGTAAGGTGAGTTCTAAACATTTTCTTTCAAGGACAACAACCGATTAACCAATTCCACAACTCCTTCACTTGCTTTTTTTTCAATACGTTGAATATTGTTACCAATAAATGATTGCGGTATCTTTGGATCTATTAAATACTTTTTGCAATCTTCTGAAACAAAATTTATAATATTAGCTGCCGGATAAACATTTAATGACGTTCCAATAACAATAAGGAAATCCACACCTTCACAACAGTTAGAAGCTGTTACCATATTGGGTACAGGTTCTCCAAACCACACCACATGAGGACGAAGTTGGTAGCCTTTAGGACATTTATCTCCCAAACTAAGTTTTGATTTATTCCAATCATATAATGTTCCATCAAAAGTACTTTGAGCCTTCAAAATTTCTCCGTGAAGATGTAAAACTTTTGTAGAACCTGCTCTTTCATGTAAATCATCAATATTCTGAGTGATAATTTGAACATCAAAAAACTGCTCTAATAACACTAATGATTGATGTGCTTCGTTTGGTTTTGCACTTAAAACTTGTTTTCTTCTTTCGTTATAAAAATCAAGCACCAACTTAGGGTTTTTACTCCAAGCTTCTGGAGTTGCTACTTGTTGAATATCATGGTTTTCCCATAAGCCATCACCATCTCTAAAAGTCTGGATACCACTCTCAGCACTAATACCTGCCCCTGAAAAAACCACTATTTTTTGCTTCATTATTTTAAGTCATAAACAATAAAACAAAACTAATGCTAGTAAAACAACTTTACAAATTTATTTTATTGGCAACTCTTATAGTGGATATGAAAATTATACATTCGGTTGAATTTCAGCACTAAAATGAGTATAATTAGTATTGACAACACAAGTTTTGGGTTAAAAAAAATATGTAGTTTTGTCAAAATTTAAATATATATGATACAACGCATTCAATCTTTGTTTTTATTGGTAATTGCCTTATCAGGAGTTATTTTTCTATTTACACCAATTCTAGAAATTATTAACTATGAAAGTTTTTATACTATGGACGCATTTAATGTTTTTGAAATGGAAAACAATGCAAAAAAACCATTAAAAAGCAATATCGGTTTAGCCGTTATGAGTATCATCATCACCTTACTAGCTAGTACTATTATTTTTCTTTATAAAAACAGGCCCTTACAAATAAAACTTGCAAAATTTTTAATCCTGCTTTTGGCATTAGAACTTGCAGCTTTATTTTTTTATAGCGATGCTGCCACAACTTTTTTAAGTAATCCACTAAAAGACCAAACTACCATTAGTTATAAAATTGGTGTTGTCATTCCTATTATCTCAATAATATTTGCTTACTTAAGTATTCGTTTTATTAAAAAAGACGATGAACTAGTAAGGTCTGCTGATAGACTTAGGTAAGGAAGTTTTAATTATAGATTGTATTTTTTAAAAGATGTGAATGAAGTTATTGATCATTGTTTTCTTCCACTTTCATTCTTTTAACTTTACCCTCCATAAAGCAACCTAAGTAGTTATATTTTCGTCTAAAAAAAATACTTATAATTAACATTTCAAATGAATAAATAAGCTTATATTTGTCTTTAAATCTGAAACTTAACATTAAGTATAAATACTTAAAAGTCTATTAAAATGAAACGAGCCCAATGGCTAGTTACATGTGACCGATTTAATAAAATAAAACTTAAACACATGAAAAAAAATTACATTCTTTCATCTACCATAATGCTGTATTTAGCATTTCTTTCAGTTACCACCACTACTCAAGCTCAAAACATAGGTATTAATGCTACTGGAGCAGCTCCTGATGCTGGTGCTATGTTAGACATCTCATCCACCAACAAAGGTTTATTAGTCCCTAGAGTTAATATTACCAACTTAGCTACAATAGCTCCCATTACAGGAAGTGCTACAGTAAGCATGTTGGTATATAACACCAATACCACTACTGGTGTGGGGTATCATTATTGGAATGGAGCAAGCTGGGTTAGACTTTCTACTGGTGATGCTTGGGAGCTAACAGGTAATGCTGGTACAAATGCTGCTACAAATTTTTTGGGAACTACTGATAATATAGATTTTTCGATAAGAAGAAGTAATCTAGAAAGATTTAGATTAAATGCTACTAGCGTGGTGTTTAATGAAAATAGCTATAACTATGATTTTAGAATTGAAAGTAACAATCAAGCAAATATCTTTTTTATTGATGCTGGTTCTGATGAAATTGGAATAAGAACCAATGCTCCTACAAGTATGCTTCACATGACAAATGGAGGAATTAATGTTGGTGCTAACGCCATGGCCGCATATGACAATTTGGGTGCAGATGGAGTTGCCATAAGTGGTTATAATCAAGGAACAGGAAATGGTTATAATGGGATAGAAGGAATTACAGCTGGCACCTATTCTGGTGTAATGGGATTGGGAATAACACAAGGAGCAGGTGGAGATGGTGTTCTTGGGTCAACTAACGATTGGCAAAGTATAGGTGTTGTAGGGACTCGTTTTAATAGTGGTGGAGCAAACACTGGTTTTGGAGGATTATTTGTAAATGATTTAGGCTATACAGGTTGGTTTGGAAATGTTTCTGACAAAAGATTGAAAAAAGATATCACAAAAATAAATAATGCATTAAGTATTTTAACTCAATTAAATCCTGTTAAATATTATTTTGATATTGAAAAATACCCTAACATGGGCTTAAATACTGAATTAGAGTATGGATTTATTGCCCAAGAAGTTAATGATATCCTTCCGGAAATAATTAGAGAAAAATTATTTCCTACAAATGGAGCATCAGAAACTAAATTAAACACTCCAAAGGAAAACCAAGAAGAATTATTTTTTGCTATGGATTATACAAGGCTTATACCTATAGCAATTCAGGCCATTAAAGAACAGCAAACTATTATAGAAGCCCAAAACACTAAAATTGAGGCATTAGAAAAAATAGTATTAGAACTACAAAAAGCTATTGAAACCAAATAAAGTATATACTCACTAAATGAAAAAAACAATCATCATCACAGCAATAATCAGTTTACAGATTACTGCTTACAATTTATTAGCCCAAAACATTGGAATTAATGCTACAGGAGCTGCCCCTGATGCTGGTGCTATGTTAGATATTTCTGCTACCAACAAAGGTTTATTAATCCCTAGAGTTAATATTACTAATTTAGCTACAATTGCACCTATAGTAGGAAGTACTACCGTTAGTATGTTAGTATATAATACTAATGCGACCACAGGCACAGGCTATCATTATTGGGATGGAACAGTTTGGGTAAGATTTTTTACTGGTGATGCTTGGGAACTGACAGGCAATGCAGGTACTAATGTAGCTACAAATTTTCTTGGAACTACAGATAATAACTCGCTTGCTTTTAGAACAAACAACACTGAAAGAATGAGGATATTAAACACAGGAAATGTTGGTATAGGAACAACAAATCCTGGTTTCCGATTAGATTTAAACACAGGAACATTTGCTTTTGGAAATGGTAATGTTAGAACAGAAACCAGAAGTAATGCTGGGCTACAAGGAAATGCAGGTGCACAAAGCGGTTTTTTTGAAACATCTACCCCAACCAACTATCCTTCAGGTGCATCAAGTTGGTGGCATCTAATAGATGTTAGACACAGTAACAATACTAATAATTATGCATTGCAATTATCTGGAAGTTTTTTCGATCAAAAATTATATTTTAGAAAAACAAACAATAATCCAGCTCAACCATGGACTGAGCTTTTAAGTTCAGCAAACAACCCTGTTAGTACTTCTCTTTCTGCTGACTATATAGTCAGTTCAGCTGCATGGGCAAATATTGCTCCTATGACAGTTACTTTTACAGCAACTAAAACAACAGCACTTGTTCAATTCACATGTTCAGGCTTAGCCTATACCAATTCTATGGCATATGTCCAATTTAGAATATTTAATTCTACATTAGCAACTTCTGTTGGTGGAACTATGACTCATATGCAATCTTATGACGACACTAGAGGAACTATTACACCATGGAGTTGCTCTTTCTCAAAAAATATGACTGGACTAACTCCAGGAACAACATACACTGTAATTGTTCAAGGTCAAAGAGGTGGTATATGGGGAACACTGAATGCCGTTATTAACGCTTCATCAGATCCAGATAGTCAACATATGACTTTAACCGTTTTTCCCTAATTTAACAACAAAAATGAAAAATATATTATTAATAGTCATAATGTTCCACTTAGGTTTTATAGTAAAAGCCCAATCAAATAATACTCCTAAACTATTATATGCAGATAGTATTAATGCTAATACCGCTGTAACCAACAAACAAAAACCTGAATTATTATTACAAGACAGTAATCTAGTTAATGCTAAACGAAAAAATGATTATAAACCTGAGGTAAAACTAAGCGAAGGAATCAACAATAATAATGATAATGATTCTACCTTAATTAAAAAGAAAGAAATAGTAATTGAAAATTAAAACAAATACCCTATGAAAAAACTTTTCATCATATCACTTTTAACCACACCTACACTACTGTTTTCTCAAGCTCGTTTAGTTTTAAACAATAATGGCTATATCAATATAGAAAACAATGCTTATTTGGTTATTGATAATGGTGCTGCCAATGCTGTTACTTTAACAGGAACAGGCGGTAATATTTTATCTGAAAATGAAAATGATCTAGTAAAATGGAACATTGGTAATAATACAGGAAACCACATTGTTCCTTTTACAAATACAAATGGAGTAAAAGTACCTGTAGAAATTAACATAACAGCTGCTGGTAATGCAGCAGGTTATTTATTGTTTTCTACTTATAGAACTGCCAATATGAACACACCTTGGCCAACTGGAGTTACCAATATGTGTTCTCCTGTTATTGGTGGAGATGCTTCTTTATTTGTTATTGACAGATTTTGGAGAGTTGACCCTAGTGCTTATACTACTAAACCAGGTTCTACTATGAGTTTTGGGTACGATTTTACTAACGAAGCTGGAGGAGCAAACACCATTAATGAAGCTAATTTACAAGCTCAACGTTTTAACCCAACAACAGGTTCCGGAGTAAATACCTGTCCTTTTCCTGCCCCACCTCCTGGTCCAGGCGGTCATTGGGAAGGTTTATTATTTGGAACTGTAAATACTGTAACAGATAGAGTAACAAGTGCTGTTGTTGCTTCTGCTGATTTGTTTAAAGATTGGATTTTAGTGGACAACTCTACTCCACTACCTGTTTCGTTATTAAATTTTGATGTTACTTGTGAAAATAGCTTAACAACATTAAATTGGTCAACTGCTTCAGAAATTAACAACGATTATTTTGTTATAGAAAAAAGTAATGACGCCATCAACTTCTTTCCAATAGGTACTATTCAGGGAAATGGCAATAGTAATGTTCTAATAAATTATTCATTTATTGATAACACTCCAAACTTCAATACGGCTTATTACAGATTAAAACAAGTTGACTTTAATGGTAATTTTGAATATTTTGATATTGTAGCTTCAAATTGTAGTTCAGAAAGTAATTTTGTAGTGAATCAAATCATTTTAAATGATAATGCTTTTCAATTTAGTATAACTACAAACGAAAATGAAAAGTTAAATATCTTTCTTTATGACTACAGAGGCAGGTTAATTACTAATGAAATTAAGCTAGTAAATAAAGGTGTTAATCAAATTAACCTAAACAACCTACAATTAAGCAATAGCATTTACATGCTTAATATTGTTGGAGAGAAAAACCATTACTCTACAAAGGTATTTAAACAATAAAACACAAAGCCTATAAAACAAAAAAGTCCGATAGAATCTATCGGACTTTTTTTATAGCTTTAAATTCTTTTTCTCAGATAACTTTATTGTGTTATCAATACTTTCTTTGTAATTACTTCTGAAACTGTATTAACAACAAAAGCATACTGTCCTTTAGGAAGACTTGAGATATCTAACGATAATTTTTCATTAGAATAATTTTGATTAGATTCTAAAACAACTTCTCCTAAAATATTTATTAATCTATAAGACAATACAGCAACATTTGAAGCTATTGTCACATTTAACACATCTTTTGCAGGATTTGGATATATGGTTAGTTTTTCACCACCATTAGCCTCATCTATAGAAGTTGTACAACCCGTCCCATTCCAATGGTTAACACCATAATCAACTGTTCCGCCATTACCACTATAAGTATAAGTTGGATTGCCACAAACAAAATCTCCTGCTGTCCATATTCCTTTGTTAACTGCAACAGCTTCTCTACCATGTCCTCCAGATTTCCATTGAACAAAATCCAATAAATTACTAGTGTTATTAAAATCTGTTGTTCCTGGGGCATACAAAGCTAAATCAGCACCAGCGGCATCTAATGAACCTCCCTGCACCCATGCTGTTTGCATCGAACCAAGAGCAGATGGATTTCCCGCAATTACTGTCATTGAACCTACTGTAAAATTAGTTAGTTTAGAAGATAAAATATGATTAGTAATATCTACTGTTGTTGAGCCATAATTTCTAATAAATACTAAGTTTTGATTAGGATCTACTCCTGTAATTCTAATTTGAGAAAAAGAATCTACTGATGTTGTTAAAGCTAAAACAACAATTAATGTTTTAATTAAATTTTTCATGATTAAAAATATTAAATTAATATACCCTCCACCGACAAAATTATATAAAACATCGATTAAATATTGTTTTTATCCTATAAAATTTAAGCCTCATCAAAATCATCAGCATTAAACCCTTGATTTCTATCTGTTTTAGAAGGTTTAATATTTTTAGCTGGAGCTTTTCTAGTAATAGTGTCTGCTGCTAATAAACTCGCTTGAATTTGAGTTTGCAAATCTCCAACTGTAGTTGGTGAATAAGGCATAAAAATAGTATTAACACCTTGCTCTGAAAGTTTTCCAACTGTATCGTAATGTTGTGTCATAAATAACATATTCATTACTTGCTGTCCAGTTACTCCATCTTCCATTGCTCCTCTAACTTCTTCAACAGATTGTTTCATCCCATTTGCAATAGCAATTCGCTGATCGGCTATACCCTTTCCTTGAAGTTTTTTGCTTTCCGCTTCTGCTTCGGCAGCTTTTACTACCTTAATTTTTTCTGCTTCAGCATATTCTTTTGCTGCTTCTTTCATACGTTTGGCAGCATTAATTTCATTCATGGCATGTTTTACCTTAGAATCAGGGTCTATATCCGTTATTAACGCCTTAATAATTCTAAACCCATACTCTTCCATTACATCTGCTAATTCTATCTGAACCGCTTTTGCAATTTTATCTTTTTCACTAAACACATCATCTAAAAACATATTAGGCACTTCAGAACGAATAGAATCAAACACGTAAGACTGTATTTGACGTGCTGGATCGTCAAATTTATAAAAAGACGTTTGAATTCCCTCTTTAGTTTCAACAACATAATACTGAACGGAAACGATTAACCGTACAAACACATCGTCTTTCGTTTTCGTTTCTACATCAACAGGTAGTTCCATTACTTTCAAGTTTACACTTCCTGCTTTTTTATCTATTATAGGAATTTTTAAGTTAAATCCTGCTGTTGCCACTCTTTGGAACTTACCAAATCTTTCAATAATAGTTGCTGTTTTTTGTTTTACCACAAAAAAAGAACCTGATATAAAAAGTATTCCTAATACAATATAAATTATTGGGGTAACTGAAAATGCTTCTATATTCATAATTTGTTATAGTTTTAATTATTTATTTGATAGCAAGATACTCATTTCTTTTTGAATTTTTTCTGCTTCATTTCTCGACTTTTGAACAAAATTCTTATCGTTTCCAGCATAAATTATAGCCCTTGAAGAATTAATTAATAAACCAACATCTTCATTCATTCCATACTTACAAACCTCTGCCAAAGAGCCTCCTTGAGCCCCCACACCTGGAACAAGTAAAAAACTCGATGGTACTATTTTTCTAATGGCTTCAAGCATTTGTGGACGTGTAGCCCCAACAACATACATTAACTGTTCATCATTACCCCATTCTTTTGATGTTTTCAATACTTTTTCAAACAAAAACTCTTCATCTTGCTTAAAAAACTGAAAATCATCTGCTCCTTTATTTGAAGTTAATGCTAATAGAATTACCCATTTATTTTCAAAAGTTAAAAATGGTTTTACAGAATCTTCTCCCATGTATGGAGCAACTGTTACTGAATCAAAATCCATGTTTTCAAAAAAAGCTTTAGCGTACATGGCTGAAGTATTACCTATGTCTCCTCTTTTAGCATCTGCAATGGTAAATTGTTCTTTAGGAATATACTCCAAGGTCTTTTGCATGGCTTCCCAACCTTTTAACCCCATACTTTCGTAAAATGCAGTATTTAATTTATACGATACACATAAGTCATGTGTAGCATCTATTATTTGCTTATTAAATTCAAAAATAGGGTCTTTTTCTTTTAATAAGTGTTGAGGAATCTTAGTAATATCAGTATCTAAACCAATACATAAAAAGGATTGTTTCGATAGAATTTGCTGTATGAGTGCTTGTCTGTTCATCTTTATTTCAAATTAATATTCTGTTTTTTTATAATCACGCATTTGTTGAATGGGTTCAATAATATTATAACCCTTCCAAATATTATCATTAAATTTATCTACATATATAATTTTAAAAGTATCCTTTTGCTTAAAGTTAGCATATGTTTGATTGCTGATTTTTATTTCATCAATAACCACTACTTCAAAAGAACTTTCTTCTCTCGAAACCATATTCAATCCAACTTTAATCTCATTAAGTTCTTTATCTATCAAAAATCGTTTTCTTTTCTTTATTAAAGATACATTTCTGTCAAAACTAATTTTATTTCCTGTTTTTTGGGCATAATATTTTAATTGATAACTATCATCTTTTTTCTCAAAATAAATAGATATATCTAATTGATTTAAAGTATAACCTACCCCAAATAGTTGAATATTTGTACCAGTTTTACCCTCATCATATTTGAAATCTGCTTTTACTAGTGCATAAGTATTTGTTGTAATATAAAGTCTACCTGTTAATTCACCGCTTTTTTTAGGTTTAAAATCTATAATAAAAACATCTTCACCATTTACTTTTGTACCTCCAACAAGGGTGTATTCATAATTTCCAGTGTTATGTAAAAAATCCCATTTTTTTTTATCGTCTAAAATATTATCGAAACGTTTATGCAACCTTTCTGCATACGTTTTTACAGTAAAATTATTTTTATGAAAATTGCTTAAGGAATCCAAATCAGCATCTGGATCTGTTATTTCGGTGTCAATTTTACCTCCAATTATTCCACTTTTTAACTTCCAGTATTCATTTTCTTTGGTGTTGGAAAAAAGGTTAGTAAATACTTTTTCAAGTTGCTCTAAGTCTGCCACATTTTTATCTTTGAGACGAACAATTTTTATAGGACTGATTTTTAACGTGTCATTATCATTATTAGAAGTATAAATATCTCCCAAAAAGTCGGTATAAGATATGGATTGTTTTGGAATTTTTTGCTCCATAACTTTAGTCATTTTTTCATCGAGATGACTAAATGAACTTTTTTTAAATTTAATACTAATTTTATCTACATTAGAAATGTAACGATGTCGGACAAATAATTGTTTTTTTGATAAAGTGGATTGATAATTTTTGTCTTTATTTTTTAATACATTTTTCACAATCTCTTTGACATCATAATCTTTTGAGAAAACAAAAAACTCATTTAAACTGATTATTGCTTCTTTTAAATACACCAATGAGCCTTGTTGCAAATCGCAAACACATATTTTTTTCTGCTCATACCCAATGTAATGAAAATTAAGTGTATCAGATTTCTCTAAATTTCTTATGAGAAAGTAACCTTTTTCGTTGGTGGTAATTACTTTATTTTTACCTTCCACTACAATATTAGCATAAGGCAATGGGTTTTGAGTGTGTTCATCAAGAAGGGTTCCTGTTAAACTAACTAACGAGGGAGTATCAGATTGAGCTAAGCTACTTAATACAAGCAATAACAAAAAAAGAGAAGTATAGAGTCTTTTATTATACATTAGCTTCTTTTCATTGTTTATTGTTTTATCTTTTTTTATTCAATTCCTGCTTGTAGTTTTTCTGCATTTTCTGCTAATTTTAATGCTTGGATTATTTCATCAATATCCCCAGCAATTATAGCGTCTAAATTATATAAAGTCAACCCTATTCTATGATCTGTTACTCTACCTTGTGAGTAGTTATAGGTTCTGATTTTTGCAGACCTATCACCTGTAGAAACCTGAGATTTTCTTTCGGCAGCTCTTGCTTGCTCTCGCTTTATAACCTCAGCTTCATATAATTTTGTACGTAAAGCAGTCATTGCCATTTCGTAATTCTTTAACTGTGAACGAGCTACTTGCCTTTCAATAACAATTCCTGTTGGAATATGAGTTAGCCTAACTGCTGTTTCTACTTTATTTACATTTTGTCCTCCAGCACCTCCAGATCGATAAGTATCTCTTTTAATATCATCTTTTCTAATTTCTATATCCACCTCTTCTGCTTCAGGCAAAACAGCAACTGTAACTGCAGAAGTATGTACTCTTCCTTGTGTTTCTGTTTGCGGAACCCGTTGCACACGATGTACACCTGACTCGAATTTTAGTATGCCATAAACATCATCACCTTCAACAGAAAAAGAAACTTCTTTATATCCTCCTGAAGTACCTTCACTCATGGACAAAATTTCCATTTTCCATCCTTTTTTTTCAATGTACTTAGAATACATTCTAAATAAATCTCCCACAAAAATAGATGCTTCATCACCTCCCGTTCCAGCTCTTATTTCAACAATAGAGTTTTTGCTATCTTCTTCATCTTTAGGAATAAGCATTAGTTTTATTTCTTCCTCTAACTTTTCTTTCTCATCATTCAGCTCTTCAATTTCTGCCTTAGCCATCTCTATAAAGTCTCTATCTTTTTCAGTTTTAAGCAATTCTTTAGATGAAGCAATATTATCTATTACCGATTTATATTTTTTATAGGTTTTTACAATTTCTTCTAAATCTTTGTATTCTTTATTCAACTTCACATATCGTTTCATGTCGGAAATAATCTCAGGATCAACAATTTGTTCTCCAATTTCCATGAAACGGATGTTAATGGCTTCTAATTTTTTTAATAAGGTACTCATTTCTACAATTTAATGATAAACAAATTCTCCATAAACACTCTTTATGGTCAGTTTTTTCTCTCCTTTTTCAACTACTTTCCCAATAACTTGGGCATCAACATTAAATGATTGAGATATACCAATAATTTCATTAGCTATTGTTTGCGGAACATACAACTCCATTCTGTGTCCCATATTAAAAACTTTAAACATTTCTTCCCAACTAGTTCCTGATTGTTCTTTAATTAATTTAAATAATGGTGGTGTTTCAAACAAATTATCTTTCACTATATGTAAATCATCTACAAAATGTAAAATTTTAGTTTGTGCACCTCCACTACAATGCACCATTCCATGAATTTGTTTTCTGTGTTTTTCTAGCACTTTTTTAATAATAGGAGCATACGTTCTAGTTGGAGAAAGCACTAATTTTCCTGCATCAATATCAACACCTTCTACTTTATCTGTTAGTTTTTTCAAACCAGAATAAACCAAATTTTCAGGCACTTTATCATCATAGGTTTCTGGGTATTTTTCTGCAACAGACTTATTAAAAACATCATGTCTGGCTGAAGTTAAACCATTACTTCCCATACCTCCGTTATATTCTTTTTCATAAGTTGCTTGTCCGAAAGAAGCTAGCCCAACAATTACATCTCCAACTTGAATATTCGCATTATCAATAACATCTTCTTTTTTCATTCTACAAACTACTGTAGAGTCAACTATAATAGTTCTTACCAAATCTCCAACATCAGCCGTTTCTCCACCCGTAGAATAAATTCCTATTCCATTAATTCTTAAATCTTTCAACAACTCTTCAGTTCCATTAATAATTTCAGAAAGCACTTCTCCTGGAATTAAATTTTTATTTCTACCTATGGTAGATGACAGTAATATATTATCAACTGCTCCAACACAAAGTAAATCATCAATATTCATTATTAATGCATCTTGAGCAATTCCTTTCCAAACAGAAATATCTCCCGTTTCTTTCCAATACGCATAAGCTAAAGAAGATTTAGTTCCAGCACCATCTGCATGCATTACTACACAGTGATTTTCGCTTCCAGTTAGTGTATCTGCAACAATTTTACAAAAAGCTTTAGGGAAAAGTCCTTTATCAATGTTTTTAATAGCATTATGCACATCTTCTTTAGAGGCTGAAACACCTCTTTCCATATACCTTTCTGATTTATTATCTTCTATCATTTTCAAACTATTAGATATAAAAAAAGCATCCACCTTTTTAAGGGAGGATGCTTTTAAATTTATTTAGTAAAACTAATTTTCTTTTGGAGTAGCATTCTTAGGAACAAAGTCTGTGCTTATTACTTTAAAGTCAGTTCTTCTGTTTCTTTGATGCGCTTCTTCTTTCTCTTCGTTAGTTTTTAAACCATTAATGTATTTTTCATCTAACAAGGTTCCATCAGCCATTTTTAATGGTTCATCTTCACCCATACCTTTAGCTTTAATTCTGTCAGGATCAATTCCTTTTTCTTTTACTAAGTAATCTACACAAGACTGAGCTCTTCTTTGAGAAAGTGCTTGGTTGTATTTTGCACTACCTCTAAAATCGGTATGAGAACGTAATTGAATTACAATATTTGGATTTTCAACCATAATATCATATAAGTAATTCAAAGAATCTTTTGAGTTAGGCTTTAAATCAGCTTTATTATATTCATACTCAATTAAAGGAAGTTTAATAACTGTATTTTTAACAGGCTGTAATAAATACTCGTGAACAAAAGTTCTTGAGTCATTTAAACCTACAGTAGTCTCTTTACCTTTCGCAATTAAATAATCTTTTTTAGTTACTACTAAAGAATATGAAGTATTCGGGTTAATATATCTATCAGCACCATTTTCTGAAAAAGTAAAAAACCCAGCATCATCAGTAGTTACTTCAGCACTACTTCCATCTGTACCTACCAATTTGATAGTTGCGTTAGCTAAAACTTCTGAAGTTTCTAAATCCTTTACAGTTCCTTCTATAGCAAAAACTAATGGTGGTAGATAGAATTCCCAAATATCATCGCCACCCTTTCCGCCTTCTCTACTTGAAGTAAAAAAACCTCTTTCTTTATCTCCATCAAAAGTAATCCCAAAATCATGAGATGGTGAATTCATAGGGTATTTTAAATTCTCAATATTCCCCCACTGATTAACACCTTTATTTTCAGCCTTAAACATATCTAATCCTCCCATCCCTGGATGCCCTGTTGAAGAAAAGTATAAGTCTCCATTATCTTTTAAATAAGGAAACATTTCATCTCCTTGAGTATTGATTTCACCTCCTAAATTAGTTGGTTCAGACCAAGTTTTTGCTTTTTTATCATAAGTAATGTACCACAAATCCCTTCCTCCTTGTCCTCCTGGCATATCAGAAGCAAAAACCAAGGTGTTTTCATCTAAAGAAATTGCTGGATGACCAATAGCAAATGTATCTGTTCCTATCGGAATTAATTCTGGATCTCCCCATTTTTGACCTGCTTTTTTAGCTGAATAAATGCCACATCCCATAATACCATTCTTTTCAACTCCACATCTTGTAAAATAAATTGTATTTCTTTTTTCATTTAAAACAGAAGCTCCCTCACTAGCTGGTGAGTTTACAGTTTCATTTAATGGTGTAGGCTCACTCCACTTTCCGTTTTTATCTCTTTTTGTGCTGTAAATGTCAGAAAAATTCATTCCAGTAACTGCCGATACTTCTGTACCTGCTGAACCTTGTCTTGTTGAAGTAAAATAAATTTCTTCATTTTTTCTATCTGCATAAGTTGGAGCAAAATCATAATCTTCAGAGTTAATCTGTGGCATTGGATTCACTACAGTTCTAGTTGGATTATCCATCCATTTTTTAGCTTCTTCACTAGATTTAATACCTACATCAGCTCTTTTGTCGTTAGGTGCTGCTGCTTTATATTTTTCATATTCAACTATAGCATCTTCGTATCTCCCTTGAGATTTATAAATATTAGCTATATACAAATAAGCTAAAGGATTATCATGTTTAGCTTTAATAGATTTTTCGTACCATACAGCTGCTTGTTTACCATCCTCTTTTAATCTGTAACATTCTGCAATTTGAAATAAAATCTCTGCTTTAACCTCATTTTTACTTTCTTTGGTGTATGCTTTTTTGTACATTTCAATTGCTTGATAGTACTTATAACCACTAAATGCGACATCAGCCTCATTTTTATAATCCTTTTGAGCACTAGCCGCAGCACTACATAAAACGATAGTTAATAGAGTAAATAAAATCTTTTTCATGTTGATAGTTTTAGTTTCCTTTGAATTCGCTAAAATATAAAATATATTAGTATTAATCAAAATATGTTGGACAAAAATATATTATTTTTTATTTTTAATGTAATTTATATCTATTATTTTTAAAAACAAATATAGTTAATTAATTAAAAACTACTTAGTAAACAACATTTCTCTCAATTTAGGTAATGGCCACATAGTATCGTCTATCAATAATTCTAACTTATCTGAATGATATTTAATTTCATCAAAATAAGGCTTTACTTTATCACAATATGCCAAAGCTTTCTTTTCAGGATGCTCAATTTTATTAGCTAATTTTCTTTCCTCCAACATTGCGTCTGTCTTTTGTTTAATGGCATTAACATGCAAAGCTAATTGTTGAAGCACATCTCTTTGTGTTGAAGTCATTCCCTTACTTTCCTTACCAAAAACTTCATCCATACCTTTAATATTTTGCAGCAATACATTTTGATACTTAAATGCTGTTGGTAAAATATGATTGCGAGCTATATCTCCTAAAACCCTAGATTCAATTTGAAGTTTTAAAATATAATTTTCTAACTCTATTTCATACCTTGCATCCAATTCCTTTTCTGTAAACACTTCTAATTCTGCAAACAGTTTTTTAGTATTTTTATCCACCATAGTTTTTATGGCTCTTGGTGTGTCTTTAAGATTAGACAAACCTCTTTTTTCGGCTTCTTTAACCCACTCATCACCATAGCCATTACCTTCAAAACGAATTGCTTTAGACTCTTTAATTAATCGTTGTAACTCCTTAATAATGGCCTCATCTTTTTTCACTCCTTTATTAATTGCAACATCTACAGATTTTTTAAACTCTATTAGTTGTTTGGCAACAATTGCATTAAGCGCTATCATCGCACTTGCACAGTTTGCAGACGAGCCAACCGCTCTAAATTCAAATTTATTCCCTGTAAATGCAAATGGAGAAGTTCTATTTCTATCTGTATTGTCTAATAATATTTGAGGAATTTTTCCGATGCTCAACTTCAATTCAGTTTTATCTTCTGGAGTCATTTTTCCAGCTTTTACGTTTTTCTCAATATTATCTAACATTTGTGTTAATTGAGAACCAATAAATACAGACATAATTGCCGGGGGTGCTTCGTTTGCCCCTAATCTATGATCATTACCCGCGGTAGCTATACTCGCCCTTAAGATGTCTGCATTATCATAAATTGCTTTAATAGTATTCACGAAAAAAGTCAAAAACCTTAAATTAGTTTTAGGATTTTTTCCTGGAGAGAGTAAGTTAACACCAGTATTGGTACTTAACGACCAGTTATTATGTTTTCCTGAACCATTTACAGATTTAAATGGTTTTTCGTGAAATAAAATTCTGAAATCGTGCTTTCTTGCAATTTTCTCCATTATATCCATCAACAACAAATTATGATCGTTTGCTAAGTTGGTTTCTTCAAACATTGGAGCACACTCAAATTGATTTGGTGCAACCTCATTATGTCTCGTTGTTACAGGGATTCCTAATTTTAAAGACTCTATCTCAAATTCTTTCATAAATGCTACAACACGCTCACTAATTGACCCAAAATAATGATCATCCAACTGTTGTCCTTTAGCAGGATTATGTCCTACCAAAGCTCGTCCAGCCATCATAATATCTGGACGAGCATTAAATAAAGAAGAATCTATTAAAAAGTACTCTTGCTCCCAACCTAAACTTGCATTAATTTTATTTACATCTTTATCGAAATACTGACAAACAGCTGTTGCTGCTTTATCTACCGCATGCAAAGCTTTTAACAAAGGCATTTTATAATCTAACGCTTCTCCTGTGTATGCAATAAATACCGTTGGAATACACAAGGTTCTACCTATAATAAAAGCTGGAGATGTTGGATCCCAAGCCGTATAGCCTCTAGCCTCAAATGTATTTCTTATTCCTCCATTAGGAAAACTAGATGCATCTGGCTCTTGTTGAATAAGATTATCTCCATCAAATCGCTCTATTGCTCTCCCTCCACTAATAGGCGTAAAAAATGAATCATGCTTTTCTGCTGTGGCTCCTGTTAATGGTTGAAACCAATGAGTATAATGTGTTACTTTTTTTGTTAATGCCCAATCTTTCATAGAAGAAGCTACTTGATTTGCTATAGCTCTTTCAATCCTTGTGCCTTCATTAATTGACGCCATAACACTATCATAGGCTTCTTTAGGAAGAAATTCTCTCATTTTTTCCTGAGTAAACACATTAGTAGCATAAAATTCTGAAATTTTATCCGCTGGATATTCAACATGTTTTGGAGTTCTTTTCAAAACATCATTTAAAGCATTAAATCGAAGCATTTTTTTTATTTTTTTAGATTATACCGACAAAAGTATTACTTTTTTAGACCCATAATTACTTTTTTAGTATGTTTTTTTATCAACACCCCCTAAATTTTTACACTAAAAAAAATAATTTACATTATAAAGAGCAATATATCCTAAAAAAAAGAGGGTCAAACCAGTTCAACCCTCTTTTTGTATTGCTTTAATTTATAGAACTATTTAATTTCTTGAATTTCTACCCTCATATTTTTTAAAGGATCATTCTTATCTGCGGGATCATCAGCTCCCTTCATCTCTCTTTCTATACGCTCTTTTGACACTCCTTTAGACAATAAGTATTTATACACAGCAGCTAATCTTTTACCATCTAGTCTTTCCTCTTTTTCTGAAGCATCATTATGTCCAATCATTATTATTTTAACATTTTTATTAGCTTTTAAATAAGTAATAATTTTATCTAAATACTCAACACTTTCATCAATTGCATAAGAATTAGCTAAAAATGATATATTTACATCATTCAAATTTTCAATTTTATCCGAAACTGAAGATGTATTAGCACTAACTACATCTCCATGCGTTCCTACAATTTTAACTTTATTAGCGGAAGGATCATTATCACTACTAAAGTTTCTACTAACTGTTTCAACATTTTTCATTGCAGGATCAGTATCACAATCACACTCTCTTGGCTTATCTGTTTCTATAACAGAAATATTATCTACATAATAATATGCATCATACAGCTGTGGTTTTGAAAAACCTCTTGGTCGTTTTACTTTTTCTAGCTTTAATGACTCATCTGGAGTAAAATTACCAATGGTTAAAAACTCTTCATCTCCTTCTGCTGTAAAAACACCACAAACTGGAGTCCAATAAAATTGTTGCTCATACATTTTAAGTTTTTTACTTATTATTTGTTTTTCTACTTTTAGAATATCTGTGTTATTTGCTGAAATTGCATTTTTAGTTATTGTCATACCAATATGACTTGTTGCATACTTTGACAAATCAGCCAAACTAACATTCATAGTTACACAGTATTTTTTACCCGCTTCTAATTTTTGTTTTAACTGAACTTGTAAGTAACTTCTTGGCTCTTTATTTTTATAGCTATACGCCATAAAACCAGCATAATTATCTCCTTCCATTGGTTTTTCTTCCCCATAAGCATTTTCAGGAGCACCAACATTTCCATTTTTAGTGTCTTTAGTATATAAATCTGCTGGAGCTAACGTTGGTGAAACCCATGGTGTAGCCATATTTATCTGTCCTTCTTCTTTCACCTTTTTTTCTACTTGCTGAAAATCATGATTTGGAACTAAGTTTTCTTGAGCAAAACCTATTCCTACCATTCCTATCAAACTTAACAAACTAACTATTTTTTTCATATGTATTTTTTTAAAAATTCATTTTAAATATGCTTTCAAAATTTGTTCCGAAATTACAAATTTCCATTTGTTTTCACAAAATGAGTTTACATTTTACTGTCTAACAAATTATTAACAAAAAGAAAAAAGCCGCCCGAAGGCGACCTTTCTCTTGGGTCTTTACTGAAATTATTAATTAATTTTCTTTTGATAAAAATTTTGTTCAATTAATTCCTCTAACAACATTCTTTTTCCATTGTAAAATGGAGTGATCCATGCATCTTTTTGTCCTGCTTGAATAATTTTTTGTCTCAAACCTTCTGCTTCACCAATTTTATCAAAGTTACCTTGAGTAAACCTTGTAATTCCATCAGGGTAATCATTAATTTCAGGCTTACCGAATTGTTTTAAGTGACCCCATTTATAATTATCAGGGAAACGATATGCTGCTATCTGAACCTTAAACACCAATCCATCAGCACAAATATTTCCTGCTAACTTTATTAGTTTATTATATACTGATTTGTCATTCAAATCTTTTCCTATAAAGTCAGAAAAATCAATAAACTCCATTCCCTCTCCACAAGGAGTAGTTTTTTGATACTCTTCTAAGGTTTTTCTTTGTCCGAAAACAAATACAGTTACAAATGCATCTTCAGCTTCTTTTTCTTTCTCTATCAACATTTGTCTAAAATTTTCTGCTTCTGCCAGTGTTTCAAATGGCCCAAATGTATATCTTGTAGTTCCATCAGGATATACTTTAGCAGTAATGTTACCATATTTCTCTAAATAACCTAATTTAAAATCTGCAGGATCTTTTACCGCTCCAACTTCAACTTTAAACGTAAGACCTGTAATGGTTTTCTCTCTTGCATTGACCAACTCTTCACTTTTCAGGTCTACTTCACCATCTTCCGTCAATTCTTTAGCTTTCTTTTCTTCTTCTGTCATAGCTATTTCTTCTTCTACTTTATCTTTTTGAGTAATCTTTTCATGTAAAGAAATTGCTTCATTGTAATCATTTCTATGAAATTCATTAGGATAATGTTGATAAAGCGATTTTTCCACACCATCATCATCTACTTTTATATTCATAGAAGTAATCGTTGAATCTTGTTGAGATAACCTGCTTCTAAACAATTCTGCTTCTAAAAGCGTTTTAAACGGACCTATTACTACCTCATCTGTCCCGCCTTTTACCATAGAACGCTCTGCTACTCCTTTTACATTTTTAACTTTTTCAATATCTGTTGGTTCTATATAATATTCAACACCTTCAACTTGGTCGCTACCCTTATTATTTAACACCTTTTTAAAAGCTGATTCGATGTAACCTTCTTTTGTATTTTCATATTTATATTTTTCGATTTGATTATCAATTTTTCCTTGCAGCTCATCCTCATCATCAGTAACAGAAACACCCTCAACTTCTTCTTTTGAATACAATTCAAAATCATGCTCTACTTGCACATATGTTTCTAAATCTTCAATATCTAAATAATCTATTTTTGTTTCATAGCCTTCAACTTCAATAGCAATTTTATATTTATTACCAGGAGTTAATGCTAACATATATTTACCTGTACTTGAGTTTGATTTATATTTTCCTGCTAATTCCCCAGTTTTATCATTGGTAACAGTAATGTCTGCTTCAACAGGATCTCCATTAGCTTTTGTTACCCCAACAACCAAAGCTAAAATTGGTCTTTTACCAAAGTGTCCAGGAGAAACAGTATAAATATTATGCGTGCCATTTTCGGTTCTTCCTGAAGATGAATAATACCCTGTTTTAGCATCTGCAGAAAGCACATAAAACCTATCATCATCAATAGTATTTACAGGGTAACCAACATTTGTAGGAGACTCCCAACCATCATCTGTTAAATAAGTATAAAAAATATCATAACCTCCCATACTCAACCCTCCTTTAGAGCTAAAATATAAAGTTCTTCCATCTGGGTGAATGAAAGGAGCATCTTCATCAAACTTTGTGTTTATTTCTGCTCCTAAATTCTTTATGTTTCCCCAAGAGCCATCTGGCTGCAATTTAGCAGAATATAAATCTCTCCCCCCCATTCCACCTTCTCTACTACTAGAGAAATAAAGCGTTTGACCATCGCTAGTAAGCGTAGCACTACCCTCCCAAGCTTCTGTATTTACTTCTCCTTTTAGCTTAATTGGTCTCGACCAAGTTTCTCCCTCTAAATTACTTACATATATATCTCCATTATCTTTTTTGGTTTGTTTATAGATAAATAACTGCTGTCCATCCACTGAAAGACCAACAGAAGCATCATGCCCACTAGTATTAATGTTATCACCAATGCTTTCAGGCTCTAACCAATTATTTCCTAACTTATGAGCAATCATGATATCTTCATAATACTGTCCATAGGGATCTGATTTGCCCGTAGCATCTTGCAATCCTCCTTTACTCCTATTTCCTCGATAAGTAAATATCAACATAGATTCATCGGGAGTAATTACAGGCACATATTCAGAAAACACTGAATTTATGGGAGAGCCAATGTCTTTTATCTCAACTTTAATACTATCTTTAACATAAACTTTAGCATTATCGCAATAAATAATATTTTGCTTTGCCATTGCTTTTGTTACATCATCTATATCGTCAGCTTTTAAAAATTTTTCGAAATATTCTTTTGCTTTGTCAAACTGATGATTAACAGCATAGGCTCTTCCTAAATAATTGTTTACCAAATTAAATTCAGGGTTCATTTTATGAACCTCTTCTAACTTTTGTATTGCCAACTCTTTTTTATGCTTAAAATAGGTATAACAAATCCCTACCATTAATTTAAAATATGGATCTTCAGGTTTGTTGGCTTCTAATTTTTCAAATAATTCTGTTGCTTGTGGAATATTTTGCAAATCTCCATCTTCAAAATAGAGTTCAGCATTCTCAATAAGTTTTTTTTCTTCTTTTGAACTTAATTTTTCTTGAGCCACTAAACTACTACTAATAAGAAATATAAAAGTACAAAAGCTAATTGTTTTAACTACAATATTCATTTTTCCTAATTTATGGAATTATTACAATGCTAAAATATAGTAAATTAAGAAATCTGCTAGGAATCAAACTTTTCACTTATCAACCGAGTTATTAACAATAATTTAAATATTGTTAATTGTTCATTTATTCCTTTTTTAGGTGTTAATTTTGTGAAACTTATGGAGGAATTTATTTTTCAACTTTCTAATGGAATAAGGGTAATTCATAAACCCACAATAGGCAATGTGGCTCATTGTGGTTTTGTTATAAATACTGGTTCTCGAGATGAAACTTTGCAAGAAAATGGGCTGGCTCATTTTATTGAACATGCTATCTTTAAAGGTACTCTTAAAAGAAAAACACATCATATCCTTAATAGAATTGATAGTGTAGGTGGTGAAATAAACGCCTTTACCACCAAAGAAAACACTAATGTTTACGCTTCTTTTACTACAGAATATTTTGAAAGAGCTGTTGATTTACTTGCCGATATTATTTTTAATTCTACTTTTCCTGAGAAAGAATTAATCAAAGAAAAAGAGGTTATTATTGATGAAATATACTCTTATCAAGACACTCCTTATGAGCAAATTTATGATGACTTTGAAGAGCAGATTTTCAAAAATCATCCGCTAGGAATGAACATTTTAGGCACTATTGAAAGTATTTCTAAATTAAAAAGAGATAATGTTATTTCTTTTTTTAACAAACACTACGCAACAGATGAGATTGTTTTGAGTGTTGTTGGTAATATTCCACTTAAAAAAGTAAAACGAATTGCCGAAAAATATCTTGGAACAATTACTCAAAGACCAATAGCTGCAAAGCGAGATAATTATAAAAATTATACTCCTCAAAGTAAATCAATACTAAAAGATACACATCAGGCTCATTGTGTTATTGGTAATATTGCCTATGGTTCTTTTCACGAAAAAAGAAACACCTTTATGTTGTTAAACAACATTCTTGGTGGACCTGCGATGAACAGCAGACTTAATATGGGGCTAAGAGAAAAATATGGACTTACTTACAACATAGAGTCTTCTTACAATCTTTATAGCGATATTGGTTTATTTTCTGTTTATTTAGGTACCGACATAAAACATATTGATAAATCTATTGCTTTAGTAAAAAAAGAATTGAAGAAGCTAAAAACTAAAAAACTATCCTCTTCTCAACTAAAAAATGCTAAACGCCAATTTTTAGGACAAACCACTATTGCCGAAGAAAATAATTGCAACGTAATGCTAGGACAAGGAAAAAGTTTATTACTCTACAACAAAGTAGAAGACTTAACAACTGTTTTTGAAAAAATTAACGCTATAACTGAGTTAGATTTATTAGATGTTGCCAACGAAATTTTTGATGAAAACGAATTAAGTACATTGTTATATCAACCTGAAAATTAAATTTATATGGATTTTTTACCTGAATCAATTTCAAAATATGTAGAAAAATATTCTGAGCAAGAGAGTGAATTGTTACAAGAACTTAATCACGAAACTTGGGAAAAAATACTAACTCCAAGAATGTTGTCTGGACATTTACAAGGGAGAGTACTAAGTATGCTCTCTCACATGATTCAACCTGAAAATATTTTAGAAATAGGTACTTATACTGGCTACTCTGCACTTTGTTTAGCTGAAGGTTTAAAAGAAAATGGAAGCATTGACACTATAGACATTAACGAGGAGTTAGAAAGTTTTGCTAGGAAATATTTCGATAAGGCAGGGCTTTCCAATACCATAAAACAACATATTGGCAACGCTCTAGACATAATTCCTACACTAAATAAAAAATACGACATCGTTTTTATTGATGCCGATAAAAGCAACTACATCAACTATTATAACTTAGTATTCGAAATGGTTAATCCAGGAGGCTACATTATTGCTGACAATGTTTTGTGGAGTGGAAAAGTAACCGAACCTATAGAAACCATGGATGAAGACACTAAAACATTGGTAGATTATGCTCAACATTTAGCTAAAGACAATAGGGTGCAACAAATAATCTTTCCTATAAGAGATGGTTTAATGATAGCACGTAAAAAATAAATTATAAATATCAACCCTTAAATCATAAAACCCATGAATTCACTTTTTTTATTAAGAATAATTGCTTTTTTGGAGGGCTTATCTTATCTTGCTCTTCTTTTTATCGCTATGCCTATCAAATACTTTTACGACAAACCTGAAGCTGTAAAGCATACAGGAATGGCTCATGGAGTTTTGTTTGTGGCGTATGTTGTTGTTCTTTTAATTGTTCATGTTGAATATAAATGGAAAATACAACAATCTTTTTGGGCATTTGTAGCATCCTTAGTTCCTTTTGGAACTTTTTATGCCGATAAAAAATGGTTCAGACAAACATCAATTTAATATAACTTTTAAACTAAACTAACTCCTATGAAAAACTCCATCTCAATTATTGTATTGGCAATAGTATTATTTCAATTTTCTTGCAAAGATAAAACACAAGAACCAAAATCTAACTATAAATATGAATACGAAACTGTTGAAGGTGATAATTTAAATACCTTAATATATACACTCGATAATGGTTTAAAAGTTTACATGTCTATCAATAAAGATGAACCTCGTATTCAAACCAATATTGCTGTAAAAACAGGCAGCAAACAAGACCCTTCTGATGCAACAGGGTTAGCTCATTACCTTGAACACATGGTTTTTAAAGGAACATCAGAAATAGCAACAATAAACTGGGAAGCAGAAAAAGTAGTCCTTCAACAAATTTCTGATTTATATGAGAAAAGAAGAAGTGTAACTGATGAAACAGAAAGAAAAGCATTATACAGACAAATAGATAGCCTTTCGGGAGTTGCTGCTCAATATGCTGTTCCTAACGAATATGATAAAATGATTAGCTCTATAGGTGCTAAAGGAACTAATGCATACACTTCTACCGAAAGAACCGTTTATATTAATGATATACCAAGTAATGAATTTGAAAAATGGATTACTATAGAATCTGAAAGGTTTAGCGAATTAGTTTTGCGTCTTTTCCACACTGAACTAGAAGCTGTTTATGAAGAATACAACAGAAGTCGTGACAATGATTATTGGTTGGCTTATGAAGCAATGTCTGCTAACCTTTTTAAAAATCACCCTTACGGAACCCAAACTACCATTGGAACAAGTGAACATCTTAAAAATCCTTCAATGGAAAAAATTCATGCTTATTTTAATGAGCGATATGTTCCAAACAATATGGCTATTATCCTTGCTGGTGATATTGACCCAGACAAAACAATTGACTTAATAAAAGAAAAATTTGGAAGCTATAAAGCCAAAGAAGTTCCTGAGTTTTCTTTTAAACCTGAAGAAAAAAATACAGAACCTACTGAGGTTACTGTTGTAGGTTCTGATGCTGAATGGGTTAATATTGGATACCGTTTACCAGGAGTAAAAAATGCAGACATCTATATGTTACCTTTATTAAATGCTCTTCTGTATAACAGACAAGCAGGTTTAATTGACCTAAATTTAGTAAAAGATCAAAAAGTACTTAGTGCTTATGCTTACGATGATATTAGTTACGATTACTCTATTCTTCAATTAAGTGCAAACCCAAGAGAAGGACAAACCTTAGAAGAAGCTCGTGATTTACTTTTATCTCAAATAGAAAAAATTAAAAAAGGAGCGTTTGAAGATTGGATGCTACCTGCTGCCATTAAAAACTTTAAACTAAACGACCAACAAAGTAATCTTTACAACAACTACAGAGCTTACAAAATGACCAATGCTTTTATTCTTGAAGAAAATTGGGCAGATGTAGTAAAAGAAAATGACAAACTAAGCAAAGTAAGCAAACAACAAATTGTTGATTTTGCCAATAAATACCTTAACAACGATTATGTTGTTGTTTATAAAAAACATGGTGAAACCAATAATCCTAAAGTAGAAAAACCAGAAATTACTAAAGTAGATTTAAATAGAGATACTGCTTCTGTTTTTGCTAAAGCCTTTGAAGAAATGGATGCTAGTAGATTAGAACCTATTTTCGATGATTATTCTAAAATTAACCAAGCAGAAAAAATAAATGGAAACATCCCTTTCTATTATATGAAAAACACTAAAAATGAAACTTTTAGTTTAGAATATATTTTAGATATGGGATCTTACAGCGATAAAGAAATAGCCTTGGCTGTAAATTATTTAGAATATTTAGGAACCGATAAATATACTGCCAACGAATTGCAAGTTGAACTTTTTAAAAAAGGATTAAGCTATAGTGTTTATGCTTCTAGCGAAAGAGTTTATGTTTCATTAAACGGATTGGAAGAATCTTTTGAAGAAGGTGTTGAATTATTTGAACACATCTTAGCAAATGTTAATCCTAACCAAGAAGCTTTTGACAACATGGTTCAAGGAATTTACAAAGAAAGACAAGACAATAAACTAAGTAAATTTTATATCCTTTATCAAGGAATGTTTAACTACGGAAGATATGGTGAAGATTCTCCTCAAAAACATATTTTTAGTAATGAAGAACTTAAAACTATTGACGTAAATAACTTAGTAGCAAAAGTAAAAGACTTACTTTCTTACGAGCACTATATTTATTATTATGGAAATAAAGAAATTACTGAAGCTAAAAACATTATAGAGAAACACCACAAAACTCCTGAAACACTAAAACCGCTTATTGCTGCTAAGGAATTCCCTGAGTTAGACATTAATAAAAACAAAGTGTATTTTGTGGATTATGACATGGTACAAACCGAAATGCTAATTTTTGCTAAACAAAAACCTTATACCGAAACAGATATTCCTATGATAAACCTGTTTAACGAATATTTCGGTAGCGGACTATCTTCTATTGTTTTTCAAGAAATAAGAGAATCTAAAGCATTGGCTTATTCTGCATACGCTTATGTTACTACTCCAAACAAACCAAATCGTTCGCACTATGTTCAGGCTTATATTGGTACACAAGTAGACAAACAAAAAGAAGCGACTAAAGCCATGTTAGAACTAATGACAGATATGCCAGCGGTTAACGACCAATTTGAAGGAGCTAAATTAGCTGCTCTTAAAAAAATTGAAACTTCTAGAACCAAAGAAAATAGCTTATTTTGGAAATTTTTAAGTGCTAAAGAAATGGGTAGAGATTATGATATTAACACCAAAGTTTACCCTGCCATTAAAACCATGCAACTTACAGACCTTGAAAAATACTTTAATACCAACATAAAAGGCAAAGACCATGTATTTTTAGTTATTGGGAACAAAAAATTGGTTAACAAAAAAGCACTTACCGAACTTGGCGAATACAAAGAACTTACACTAAAAGAAATTTTTGGGTATTGATAAATTAACATAAAAGCGGTAAGATAATCTTACCGCTTTTTTTTAATAATGACTACAATTGTTTGGGGGTGTCAAGTAATTAAAATATCAAGCTCTGTGACAATGGGAAATTACAAGCTATTTAAACCCATAAAAGAATTATTGTTTTTCTGAAAATAATCTTAGTTTCTCTTCCTCAAAATTCAATTGCGGAAATTGAATGTTCAATTTTTTGATGATATCCATTTGGTTTTTAATAAACAGCTGATGCTTTTCGCTATTAAAATCAAAAGGTTTGTGCATTGCAGCTTGTTTAATTTTTTGGATATTGCCCATCAAAGCTATTGTAGTTTCAGAAAAATAACATGATGAAAATTTTTCCCAAACATAGTTTACTGCTAAATCTGATGGGTGAACCAAATCATCTTTAAAAAACCTATAGTCACGCAATTCATCCATTACAATTTCGTAGGCTGGAAAATAAGTACAGTTATCAAAATTATCTTTCAACTCTTTTATACTCAAATGTAAAAGAGACTTACTCAAATTATTCTCCCACAAACCATCTTTAGTATGTCTAACAGGGCTAACTGTAAAAACAACATTGATATCAGTATTGATATTTTTAATGCTTTTAATGAGTGATTTATAGGCTGCAACTATTTCATCTACTTTCAACAATCTTTTTGAAAAGTGTTTTGCTGGAATTTTATGACAATTGGCAACCAAACCATGTTCTTTATGCTCATAAACCCAAGCAGAACCAAAAGTAATAAAGAGATAAGTCGCTTGTTTTAATTGCTTGTGTGCCGATTTAATTGAATGATTAATATTACTCAGACAAACTGTTTTATCTCTATTAGAAAAGCTACCATGATGTTGTAAACTCAGCCATTTATCATTAAAATAGATTAAATCTGATGTTTGAAATAATTTTTCATCCAAAACATACTTCAATCCATTGGCTACAGCAATTGGATTATAAATAATTCCAAATGGATTTACAACTGTATTAAATTTGTTGGAGGCAAGTTTTTCTCCGATATTTTCAGCAAAACAAGAACCTAAAATTAATAGTGAATCATTATAATCTATTATTTTTTTAGCTGTAGGAAGAACAACTGGAGTTGAAAAGTTCATGGGTAATTTTATTTTCTATAAATCCAATATTCGGGATTTAGTTTGGTCATTCCTTTCCATATTTCTATGTGAACAGACGTGCCTGAGTTTCCAGTATCATTAATTAAAATACCTAGTTCTTGTTTGGTAGTAATTTTATCTCCTTTTTGCACAAAAACATCACTCATATAGGAATAAACCGATAAATATTCTCCATGTCTAACCATTACCACTTTTCCTTCACCAGGAATAATTGCTACAGAACTTACTTCTCCATCAAAAATTGCTCTTGCCTTTGCTCCACCACTAGTACTAATATCTATACCATTATTATTAACCACAATACCCGGTAAAACAGGATGATTATGCTGTCCAAACTTAGCAGTAATAACACCTTCAATTACAGGCCATGGAAGTTTTCCTTTGTTAGCTTCAAATGAGTTGGAAAGCTTCTGAGCTTCTGGTGTCATTGGAAACCCTTTGGTTGTATTCCCTGCTTTTTTAGCCGCTTCTTTTGCTTTACGAATTTCTTCTTCAATAATTCTTTGTATGGCTTTTTGAAGTTTTGCTGCTGCTTCTTCTTTCTTTCTAAGTTTATCTTTAAGGTCTTGCTCTTTGCCTTGTAACTTTGAAATAACAGATTCTTGTTGATTTTTTTCAATTGCTAACTTGCCTTTTTCCTGTTCTTCTAAAGAAAGTAGTGCCGCTTTTTCTTGTTTGCTATTTTTTAAATCTGTGTTTCTTTTCTGAAGATCTTGCTGTGTTTTAATAATTAATTCGGCCTGAGACTGTCTATAAGTAGTATATTGCTGAATATATTTCAACCTTTTATAAGCCTGGTTAAAGCTCTCTGCTGCCATTACAAACATAATTTTATCTTTCTGGCTTTTATGAATAAAAGCATAATAAATCATTTTAGCATATTCCTGCTTCAACTGCTCTAGATCTTTTTCCATTGAAGCAATTATAGCTTCATTGTCGGTAATTTTTTTATTAATAAGTTTTATTTCAGAATTTATGGTTGAAATTAAATTAGATCGGGCATTAATTTTACTTTTTAGTTTAAGCAATTGCTCATAAGTAAGGGCTTTGTTTTTTTCCGTTTCTTTAAGCATTCCATTAATAAGCGATATTTCCTTGTTCAGTTCTTTTTTTCTTTTTTCTAATTCAGATTTTGATTGAGCAATTCCATTTGTTGAGAGCATCAACAATCCAATGAAAAAAAACAATATGTGTATTTTATTAATTGGGTTGAACAGGCTCATATTTAGCTGGAATTTTAAATATAAATGAAATATCTTCTTTTTCTGTAGAAACTTTTAGGTAATCAATTAAAATAGTAACCGTTTTTTCTGAGATTAAAGTTACATCAATTTTCTGGGGAAATGAATTATTTTCTAGTTCCATAAAATCACTATACTTACTCACTAAAGAATGATCCGATTTTGGGGTAGAAAGTACTAGTTCAATAATTTTAAAACTGTCGGGCGAAAGCCAAAGTGCTTGAGTAAGTTCTTTTAGTTTGTTTTTATCTTTCTTTAAGTCTTTTTTCACTTTTCTTTTCTTCTCTGTACTAATATAATAAGCGTGTTTTTTCTTGTCTATATTGGCAATGATGTCTTTCTCTTCTTTCTCAAAATCTATACTATTTCCAACAATTACAGCCTCTAGCATTTGATAATCTAAATCAGTACCAAATTTATCATTAATATAATCAAAAGTACCAACAAAATACTGTTTGTCAATTCTATTTAAAAACATAACGCTGTCTTTAGTAATTAAAACTCTTGCCATTTCAATTCCTAAAAGAGGGGTAATAGAAACCCAAATAAGGCTATCTTTTTTTACCCTAATATGTATTTTAAAAGAAGTTTCTTTACCATCAATATATTTTACAGAAGCCTTTGCCGAAAGCACATTAAACTTAAACTCATTATTTTCGAGACTATCTATTAAATTTTTGTCAGAAATATGTTTTATTCTACCAAAATCAGTAGAAACAGTTTTTTGTCTTGATTTACATGCAAAAAGACTTGTTAAAACCAGTAGAGAAACAAATACTAATCTTTTACTTTTATTCATACAATTTACCTTCGGCTATTTTTTTATCCAACCACTCAGAACCTTCACCAGATTCTTTAGCTTTATTCCAATATTTCATTGCTTCTTCAGGCTGATTAAGTTGATACAAAACATCTCCTAAATGTTCTAAAATTACAGCACTTTTATCACCACCAACACTTACCGCTTTTTCTAACCATTCTTTTGCTTGAACGTATTTTCCTTGTTTATACAAAATCCAAGCATAAGTATCTAAATAATTAGGTTGATTAGGTTCTAATTCATTACAAAGTGCTGATAGCTTTTCAGCATGTTCTAACTTTTCTCCTCTAAGTGATAGAAAATAACTATAATTATTTAAAACATGTATATTCTTACCATCAATTTTCAATGCTTTTTCATAAGCTGCATCAGATTTTTCATATAATTTCATGCTGTTATAAGCATCGCCTAAAGTGGCATAAAACTGCGTCTTAAGTAGTGGGTTATCAATTACATAATCTTTTCCTATTTCTAAATATTCAGTAGCCTCTTTATAGTTTTTATTTTCTAGCTGTATAACCCCATAAAAAAGATAAGGAATTGGTTGGTTAGGAAATAATTCTACCGCTCTTTTACTGTCTCTTTCTAAGCCTTCTTTATCATTTAGTTCAGACTGTAAAAACAACAATTGATTCCAAATTGGATAGCGAGAGTTATCAAACTCAATAGCTTTAAGATAATTTTCTTTAGCTCCTTCTAGTTTATTTTCTCTCAAAAGAAAATCAGCATAAATGGTGTAAGCTTTTGCTTCCTCGGGGTGTGTTTTTATTAAAATTTTATTTAATTCAAAAGCTTCTTTTTTTAGAGTTGCACTTTTATCAGATAAAGAATAATAAGAAAGTAAAATTTGGACTTTAGTATCTATGTCCAGATTTGGACTTTGAAAAGCCAGTTTTGCTTCTTCTAACGCTTTTTCATTTTCATTTTTTGCTTTATAATAATCATATAAAGATAAATGTGCATAAGGATTTTGAGGGTCTTTTTCTAAAATTTTTTGATAAATTGCAAATGCTTTTTCAGGCATTTCATTTGCTAGGTATAAATCTGCCAATAATCCTTTGTAATGAATCTCGTCAGGGTAAGCATCAATCAATTTTTGCACCTCAGCAGCTGCACTTTCAATATCATTTAATTTAATGTAAATTTTTTCTTTTTGTCTAATAATTTCTTCGCTAATTCCAATACGTTTTTCAATTTCATCCAAATTTATCAAGGCATCTTTATACTTTTCTGAATATAATTGCATTCTTGCCAAGTCAAAATATAAATCAACATTTTCTGGTTCTAACTCTATCAACTTATGATATTGTTTTATTGCACTTTCTGTATCTCCACTTTCTTGCAAAGATTGAGCATATTGCAGTCTGTACCATTTATTATTTGGATCTAACTGAACCGCTTTTTCTGCATATTGAAGTGCTATTTGCTGCTGATTAGCCATGTTATATAAATTGGCCAATTCATAATGAAAAAATGGTTGATTAGGATTTATTTTAACACATTTAGAATAAATTACTAAGGCTTGCTCGTAATTGCCTAACAACCTTTGTTTATTCGCTTCATGGAATAGAAAATCTAATTCCAACTTTTGTTTTTCATTAAGTACCGTAGCTTCTTTCGTTTTTTGTTTAGAACTAACTGTATCTTTTTGAGAATTACAAGCAACTAAAAAAATTAGAGGAATAAAAAGTTTTATGAATGTGTTTAATGACATGTATATTAGCTTAGTTCGTTGTAATCTCCTACACTTAATTCTTGTATTTTTCCTACAATTTTTGCAAAATTCCCAACCATAGAATTAGCAATATTTGAATTTTGTATATGCGTATTCTTCTGTATTAATGAATTGGTTAATATAGCATTATTTATTTCGCAATTGTCTCCAATAGAAACATGTGGTCCAATTACGGAATTAGTAATTTTTACATTTTTACCAATGTAGCATGGCTCAATAATTATTGTATTTTCTTTTTGAAGTGAAACATCAATTATGGTTTCATTTTTAATAAACTCCAAAACACGTTGGTTAGTATAAACGGTAGCTGCATAGTTACCACAATCTAACCATTCAATTACTTTTCCTGGAGCAAACTTTGTTCCCTTTTGCTTCATGTTTTCTAAAGCATTGGTTAATTGATACTCGCCTTTTTCTTTGATGTCATTGTCAATTAAATATTGCAACTCATTTTTTAGGTAAGCTCCGTCTTTAAAATAATAGATTCCAATAATGGCTAAGTCGGAAACAAACTCTTGAGGTTTTTCTACAAAATCGGTAATGATATTATTTTCGTCTAATTTTACTACACCAAAAGCTCGTGGGTCGTCAATTTGATTTACCCAAATAATTCCTTCAGCGGCATCATCCATTTTAAAATCTGCTTTGAACAAAGTATCGGCAAAAGCCACGACTACTTTACCTTCTAAGCTATCTTTAGCACAAAGAATAGCATGAGCTGTTCCTAATGCTTCTTCCTGATAGTAAATACTTCCTTTTGCTCCTAAATTTTCAGCAATGCTCACTAATTGGTTTTCTACTTCTGTTCCAAAATCGCCAATGATAAAAGCAATTTCATCTACAGGTTCTCCGCAAACTTTGGTAATATCTTCCACCAAACGTTGAACAATTGGTTTCCCCGCAATTGGAATTAATGGTTTTGGTATGGTTAGCGTATGAGGTCTTAATCTTGAACCTCTTCCTGCCATTGGCACTATTATTTTCATTGTATATTCCTTAATTAAACAAATTATCAGTGTAACAATGAAATTAAAATTGCTACATTGCTAAATTGGTACATTATTAATTATTTTTTCCCTGTACTTCCAAACCCTCCTGCTCCTCTTTCAGTTTCTGCTAATTCTTCTACTAATTCCCACTCAGCTTGCTCGTGCTTAGCAATTACCAATTGAGCAATTCTTTCTCCATTCTCAATTACAAAAGGCTCGTTAGAGAGATTAACTAAAATTACGCCAACTTCACCTCTATAATCGGCATCAATAGTTCCCGGAGAATTTAATACAGTAATGCCATTTTTGTAGGCCAATCCGCTTCTCGGACGAACTTGAGCTTCATAACCCACAGGCAACTCTATGAATAAACCTGTTTTTACCAAAGTTCTTTCTAATGGTTTTAAAGTTATTGGAGTTTCTATATTTGCTCTTAAATCAACACCTGCAGCAGCTTCTGTTCCATAGTGTGGCAACGGATGATTGGATTTGTTTACTATTTTTATTCGCATAATTCTAGTTTATAAGTTTATAGTTTATGAGTTTAGTTGGCTCTTTTTTAACCCATTAAGCATCATTGCTATTTCATCAATACGAGGTCTTAATTTGTTTAACTCTTCAATTTTAATAAATTCTAAATCAGCTGCCAAAATTAATTGATTTAAAACTTCTAGAAGGCTTCCAAAAGACATTTCTGTAAATCTAGCTTTATCTTTTGAAGTACTTCTTGAACTTCCTTCTGCTATGTTCGAACAAACCGAAACTATTGCTCTTCTTACTTGACTAGTTAGTCCGAATTGTTCTTCTTTTGGGAATTTTTTAGAAAGTAAGTACACTTCTTTTGTCAGTTTCCTTGATTCTTGCCAAACAATTAATTTTTCAAACGAATACACTCTCATTTTTTCTAATCTTTAACCTTATAAACTTTTAACCTGTTAAACTAGCCTACTAAATTACCACTTTTTTTGGTCTTTCGATGGCGTAAATAAATCCTAAAAAGGCAAAAATTATTAACGTATGTATAAGATGTTTGGTGTAAAAATTTTCTATGGTAAATTGAGTTGTTGCAAAATAAAGTAATAGTGCTAAGCCTAAATATATCCCAATTTTAAAATAATTGTATTTGATGGGGTAATGTTTTTGTCCTAGAACAAATGAAATAATACACATAGAAGAATAACAAATTAATGTTGCCCAAGCAGAGCCAACATAACCATAAACAGGAATCCAAATGTAATTTAATAAGATGGTTACCAAAGCTCCAAAAACACCAATATAGGCGCCATATTTTGTTTTTCCGCCTAGTTTGTACCAAATAGATTGATTGTAATAAATGCCTAAGCTAATATTAGCAAAAAGTAATATAGGAACAATTTTTAACCCCTCCCAATAGGCTTCATTTGGGATAAAATATTTCACAATATCAATATACAGCATTACACCCAAAAAGATGGTAGCACAAATTATCACAAAATAAGTCATGATGGTGGAATAAGTTTCTTTGGCATTTTTTTCTTTTTCCTGAGCAAAAAAGAAAGGTTCTGCGGCATACCTAAATGCCTGAATAAAAAGCGTAACAATAATAGAAACTTTATAACAAGCACCATAAATTCCTATTTGAGTCATAGTCTCCAACTCACCTTTACTCTCAAACAACATTCGCTTTAGCATAATCCTATCGATGGTTTCATTTACAATTCCTGCCAGTCCAAAAACCAATAAAGGCAACGCATAAATAAACATTTTTTTAAGCAATGCGAATTCAACACTAAATTTAGCTTTTAGCATATCGGGCAGTAACAATAAAAACTTAACAATACTCGCAATAAGGTTCGCAATGAAAACATAGCCTACACCTATTTCTGGATTATAAAAAGTTTCGATAAGCCAGTTGGTTTCGCCAGCTTTATACATGGGCAAACAATAGGCTAGAAAAAATAAATTTAAGCCAATATTTACACCAATATTCGCAAAATTGATGACAGCAAATTTTATAGGACGATTATCTGCTCTTAATTTCGCCATAGGAATAGAAGCAACGGCATCTAAACCAACTATCATGGCAAACCAAGTTACAAACTCTTTGTTATTAGGATATTTCAGCCAATTAGCAATAGATTGATCAAACAAAAAGGCCAGTGCTATAAACACAAAAGAAGTAGTGAAAAGCGAATAAATAATAGTGGAATATACTTTTTTATTATCGTGTTCTTGCAAGGTAGAAAAACGGAAAAAAGCGGTTTCCATTCCGTAGGTTAGAAACACCACTAAAAATGCTACGTAGGAATACATTTCGGTAATAATTCCGTATTGGTCGGGCGTAAACTTTGCCGTTCCGATATAAATAGGCACCAAAAACCAATTAAGCAAACGTCCAACTATGCTTGTAAGCCCATAAATGGCTGTTTGTCCGGCAAGTTTTTTTAAGGGGTTGCTCATTTAGTAAAAAGCTTGTAAAGTTAAAAGTTTATAAAGTTTTAACTGAATTTCGGTTTACGCTTTTCAATAAATGCATTTGTTCCTTCAATAAAATCAGGTGTTCCGAAGCATTTACCAAACTCTTCTATTTCTATTTCGTAGCCATTTATACCATCTTTAAAACCAGCATTTACCGCTTTTATTGCACTTGCAATGGCTGTTGAAGAATTGAAAGCTATTTTTTGAGCAATTTTTTGACAAGTTGGCAATAATTCTTCTTGTGTAACCACTTGGTTGACTAAACCAATGTTCGCTGCTTCTTCAGCAGAAATCATTTTGGCAGTCATAATCATTTCCATGGCTCTGCCTTTACCTGCTAATTGTGCTAATCGTTGTGTTCCTCCATAACCAGGAATTACTCCCAACGTAACTTCGGGTAAACCTAATTTAGCATTATCAGAAGCAATTCTAAAATGGCAACTCATGGCTAATTCTAATCCGCCACCTAATGCAAAACCATTAACAGCAGCAATTACCGGAGTAGTTAAATTTTCTACTAAATCAAATAATTTTTGATGCCCTTCAGCGGATAATTTTTTTCCTTCTTCCACATCAAATTGATAAAATTCCTTGATGTCTGCCCCGGCAACAAAGGCTTTTTCGCCAGAACCGGTAATTATGATTACGCGAACATTTTTATCTGCTTCTAATGTTTTAAAAACACTGCTCAACTCTGCTATGGTTGATGAATTCAAAGCATTTAATTGATTAGGTCGGTTAATTGTTACTTGTGCGATGCTATTTTCTTGAGTTACTAAAATATTGTTGTATTCCATGTGTTTTAATTTATTAAAAAAACAAATGTAGCTAAAAATTAGCAGAAGAATAAACAAAAAAACACCGGTCAGGTATTAAATACCTGACTGGTGTAAAACTTATTAAAACTTAGCTGTAAGCGAAAGCATAAAATTTCTTCCTGCGGCAGCAATACCAGAGCTATAAGTTCTATAACGTACATCTGTTATATTTTCTATTCCTCCTCCTAAAACAAAATGCTCTTTCAGTTGGTAATTGACTTTAAAATTAAGGGTTACCCAACTTGGTGAGTAAGGATTTCCATTGTTATCAATGGCATACAACTCACTTTTAGGAATTTCTTCAAAAGGCATGTCTTCAAACTTTTTTTCGCCACTAAACTGCGTATAAAAAATCATTTTTAGTTGCTTGGTTGTATAACTCAATTGAGCCGAACCAAACCAAGGAGCTGCATGTCTAGATGGACCTGTTGTACCATCTTCCAACTCTTCAGTCCCTTGTTGGTAGTTGTATTTTGCCATTAAGCCAAATCCCGCAGGTAATTTAATTTCAATTCCGGCATGAAGTCCTTTAATTTCAACAAAAGCAGCATTTTGTATCGCCTGAACTTTGCTCATTTCTCCATTGTACATTATACTATCGTTGCCATTAAATTGAAAATCTCTCCTTACCATTCCAGCATCCAAATAGGTATAATACCCTGTAAGATTAAACTTTACCGCTTCATTAATTACCTTGCTAATACTCAATTCAGTATTGTAGGCATATTCGGCAGTTAAATTAGGGTTTGGAGTAACCACATACCCTGGTTCAAAATCAAATATTTTTCCTATATCATCCACATTAGGTGAGCGAAAACCTGTTGAAGTACTTCCGCTAATATTCCACTGTTCTGTTGGTTGCCAAACAAAGCCCAAACTTCCTGTTGTTGCATTGTTGTTAATTTCGGCTTTGGTAAATGGAAATGGAAAATAAGTAGTATCAAAAGCAGCATTCAATATAAATTGATTGAACCTAGCACCGGCTTGCACCAAAAATTTTTCAGATAAATGCCTTTGAATAGTAACATAGGCAGCATACGATTCCCAAGTAGATTGAGGATAACGAGCAGCAGCAGGAACAATAATGTTGGTAGTTACGTATTCATCTGTACCAAAAGAATTTACATCATTATATACCGCTTCAACTCCATAAAAAAGTTCGGTTTTCTCTCCCAATATTTTCTCAAAATCCATGTTAGCCGAAAAAGCGTTTACTTCTTCTAATCTATTAGCTCGAATTGGCTGATTAAACCCTCGGTCTATTCTACTTTCTTCAAAATATTGATGAGCCAAACGTATACTCATTTCATTATACAAGCTATTTGCAGCTGAATTAGTAATGTTCAAATAATTCATTGCCCATTCTTGTGGTCCATAATTCCATTCTGCACTTCTTGGTTTTCCATTTTTAGTTCTTGTTAACCTGTCATAACGAGAATAGTTTGTTGTAGTGGAATATAAAAAACCATAATTAACATCCCAATTTTTATTGGGTTTAAACCTCAACTTTTGCATTAATGAAGTTTGCTTGTATCCTGTTGGGTTTTGCACTAAAGGATCAGTATTAGCTTTCACAACATCAATAGTATCTTCTCTTACAACATAAAACTTTCGCAAATAAGATGAAGGTCCGTACGATCCCATACGTAAATCGCCAAAATCGGAATGCGTAATACTTGTTACCATTGCCCATTTTTTCCAACCAACGCCTACATTAAAATGTCCTGTCATTTCACTATTAGCAGATGTGTATCTAGTAGAAGATTTTCCAGTAATTAAAGGTTCATCACTAGTAGAAAATTGAGGTGTTATAGTAGAAAAACTCATTACTCCGCCAATAGCATCACTTCCATAAATTACTGAACCTGGTCCAAATAATACTTCGGTGTGTTCTACCGCAAAAGGATCTATGGAAATTACATTTTGTAAATTACCACTTCTAAAAATAGCGGTATTCATACGCACTCCATCAACAGTAATAAGCAATCTGTTGGTAGAAAAACCTCTAATCATGGGACTTCCTCCCCCTCCCTGACTTTTTTGTATAAAAACTTCGCCCGAAGAACCTAATAAATCTGCAGCAGTTTGTGGATTTTGTAAAGCTACATCTTTAGCAGAAATAGAGCTTATTTTTTCTGGCACATCATTTTTATTTTGTGTCCAACGTGTAGCAGAAATAACTACCTCATCTAAAGATAATCCAGCATCTTCCAACACAATTTCAAAAGACAATAGTTCTAGTTCTACATAAGATTTTTGAATAGCCTTGTATCCTATTAATCGTAACTCAATTTTTTCAGAGGTCTTAAAATCTGTAATATCAGCCTGCCCCTTAACATTAGTAAAAGTGGCTATACGAGGTTGAATACTGACTATGCTTACCATCTCTAATGGTAAATTTGTTTTATTATCTTTTATAGTAATAATTTGTGAAATACTCATTAAAGAGATAGAACACATGCATACTACAAGCATAATTTTTTTCATGTGTTAATTTTTAAACTATTAAACAACAAACATTTTCATTAGGCATTAGTTAATTGTCAATGAAAATATTAAAAGAAATGAAAAAAATTAACCAAGCTGTGGTGGCGGTGTAATTGGCAATTGCTGCCATAAAGAAAAGTTATCTGAATAAGATGTACAGTGAGAAATTTCATTTTTCACAACATCTAATTGTATAGTAGTTTTTCCTGAAAAATAAAGTGTTTTAAAAAAATGAGTAATTACCTGATTTTTATTATTCTGATAAGGATTTTGGGCAAAATTTTGTCGCACTAAATTTGCTAATTTTTGGCTTAATGCTGTTTCTTCTTTATCCCACCAAAGCCAGTAATGTATTTCGTTACCGATAAGTTCTTTCTCAACTATATCATACATTTCACCTTTATATTGAAATTCTTTGCTGTGTTTCCATTTTACTTGTTGATCAACTTCATCTTTATGGAAAACCAATAGCACCAATTCTTCTTTATCGATTCCTGCAATAATTTTATGTTTAATGGCTTTTTTAATGGCTTTGCGTTCCATTTTGAGATAAGCAAAAGGAAATAGAGTTGCTATTGCAATAATAAGAAGTAACGATATGCTAAATATCTTTTTCACTAGTAAATTTTTACTTTATACCCCCTGTAAATTAGAAAAATGCAAGTATTATAGTTCTTAGACTTTTATATAAAAAAAAGCACGAGTAACAGTTACCCGTGCTTTTTTTTATATTAATCCAGAATTATTGTATAACAATTTTATTATTAACTTCTAATCCGTTATCTCCTGTTAATTTAAGTAAATAAATTCCAGATTGTAAACTTCCTCTATTGATAACCAAAGTATGTTCGCCTTGAGCTTGATTATCATTTAATACATCTAAAACAACATTTCCTAATAAATCATATACTCTCATTGTTACATTTTGAGATTTATTTAATCTATAAGAAACAGTAGTACTTTCATTAAATGGATTAGGATAAGTATTTAGATTAAAATTATCAGTATCATTTTCATCAATTCCAACAATTCCAGAAATATTAATATCATCTAAAAAGAAATTATTACTCATTTTTCCACTCTTGTACTCAAATTTAAACCTAACATTATTAACTTGTAGAATAGATTGTAAGTTAATTGTTACAGTTTCCCATTGAGAACTTGTAGTTGGAAAATATGGGTTATTATGCGATCCAGCATTGGCTAATGCTATTCCTTGAATAGTTCTTAAAGGCAACCAAGATTTACCACAATTTAATGAAGCATAAACTTTAAACTCTTCAGTAATATCTGCTAAAACTGTAGCTCTAGTTGCTGCTGAAAATTTAAATGTTAACACACCTGAAGTAACAGAAGATAAATCAAATGATGGACTAATCAATGCATCAATATCATTTCTTCCAATTCCTGGTATATAGTTAGGAAAATATACTGGTTCACTATGTGCATTTAAGTACATTGAATTAGATCCAGTAGCTGCAGCAGAACTCGTAGGCTGCCATTTTGAAGCGTTATTTTGATTAGTTATAGAAAACCATGATTGATTTGCAGTTGAATTCTCAAAACTTTCATAAAATGCTCCTGAGTACTGAGACCAAGGTGGTGAAACATGTATATAATATGGATTTGTTTTTGTGTTTGACCCTGCTGCTCCTGTTGCAGTTATTGATATTTCTTGCCAGTATAAATTATTAAATGTAACGGATTGAGTACTATTAGAAGATGTTGAAGGTGTCCCTCCATTAAAAGTCCAATTTACAGAATTAATATCTGTTCTCCATGAAGCATCAGTAAACGTTACTACATCTCCTTGACAAATTAATCTTTGATTAGCTGTAAAATCAGCTACGGGAATACAATTATTAACTGGATTAGGCACATCTGTTCCTGTTGCTACAAGGTTTGCTTGAGACCAAAGGTTATTTCTACCACTAACACTACTATTAAGTGCTGCACGCATTCTATCAACTTGTCCTATAGTAAACATATGAGAACAATAAGAATAATCCATATAATTTTGAATATTTTCTATAACAGAAGAAGTTGTTGTAATAGAAATACTATCAAGTGAAAAAGTTCCATTTGCGTCTTCAGCATTCCAAGCATAAATACGAAAAGTTCGAGTTGATTTAGTATCTGTAAAGTTAGAACCTGCCACAGAAACCCTACATCCGTCAATCACACTAGTTGTATCATTATTAATAAAAAATATATTTCCTGGTTTAATTGAAATATTTGGTGAAGGATTAATAATCACTCCTCCCAAATTACTTGAAAAATTATCAGCATCGGAACGAACTGCAAAAGTTCTCACACCTGTTCCTGAACGTTGAATCTTAAAAGTTAAGTCTTGAATAGTCATAAGGTATCCTAACTGTGGTGAAACAGTAAATTCATAATATTTTGATGTATTTATGCTTCCTGTTAAATTAGCATAGCTGGTATCCTGATCCGTAGCACCTAAACCCCAATTGGAAAAAGAAAATCTTGAAGTGTCTGTTGGATTAGTAGATACCCCTGCAGCAGAAAAACTACTAAAATCAAGACCTACTTCAGGAGTAACTGTAGTAGGGTCGGTTGTACCAGAAGTAGTTGTTACATCTGAAAAGATATAAGGTTTTACAATATTATAAATAGTACACTCTGCTTTATACAAGTTAGCACAATTATTAGAGCCTTTAGTTTCTGGTGTATCATGAACACCGTCATCACCACAAACTACCCCAGGGTCATTATTAAATCCCCAAGGGTGAGCTAAATTAATCCAATGACCAACTTCATGAGATAAGGTTCTTGATCTAAAAGAGTTTGAAGTACCAATAGCACCAACATAATTGTGTAATACTACTATTCCGTCTATATAAATTCCAAAAGGGTTATCAACCGAACCTGGAAATTGAGCATACCCTGCAGTACCTGGAGTATCTCCTATAGTTTTAACAACCCATATATTTAAATATTTAGTTCTATCCCAAATATTTAGCTTTGATTCATTATCAGCATTATTTGTTAAATGGGTATGTATCCTATCAATACCATTTGTACAATTACCGAAAGCATCAATTTGAGCTAATCTAAATTCAATATTTGGAGTACCAATGAGTGTGTCAAAATCTGGTATAACTAAACTGGTGTCAGCATTAGATTTTGAAAAATCTTCATTTAATACTCTTATTGCATCAAATATTTGAGCATCAGAAATGTTTTCCGAACCATATTCGTGTAAAACATGAAAAACTACAGGTATTACATAAGTTTGATTACTACTCTTATTATTCTTTTTATTTTTAATATACTCTTCAGTAAATTTTTCTAATTCTTGTTCTTTTTTGAGAATGTCTGGATATTTATTTATTAACTCCATTCTCTTTTCATCAGATCCACAGTTAAAAGTTCCTTCTTGTTGTGCTTTTAAACCAACTGTTTGAAACAAGTAAGAAATAAGCAACAATAATACTAAGCGTGTAGTTTTCATTTTATTTATTTTAAATATTAAACTGAGTTCTAGGTAATTTTTTTATTATATTTCAGATACAAAAAAGAACTCTTTTAATTTTGACCTGAAAAAACGCATAACAATATTACGATTTTTTTTTCAATTCATATTGAAAATATGTTTTTTTATAACTCAACCTTGGAATCTTAATTTTACTTATTATTAAACTCGCTCATTGTTCTTCCTAAACCAATTGTACCAAAAGCTTTAATAAGTGCCGTAGTTTTTTCTAGTCTTTCATCAAGTTGAACTTGTTCTTCTGGGGCAAATTCTCCTAAAACATGATTAATTTGTTTGCCTTTTACAAAATCACTTCCCACGCCAAAACGTAATCGAGCAAAATCTTGATTACCCAATACCTGAATAATACTTTTAAGTCCATTATGCCCCCCGTCACTACCCTTACCCTTTAACCTAAGTGTTCCAAAAGGTATAGCAATATCATCGGTAATAATCAATAAATTTTCTTGTTTTATTTTTTCTTGTTGGAGGTAATAGTTTACTGCTTTTCCACTTAAATTCATGTAAGTAGAAGGTTTTAACAAAATGAAAGTCCTTCCTTTATACTTTAGTGTTGCAGTCTCCCCTAACTTATTGGGTTCAAAAAAAATAGTGGATGCCTTAGCTAAGGCATCCACTATTTTAAAACCTATATTATGTCTTGTATTTTCGTATTCAGAGCCAATGTTGCCCAAGCCTACAATTAAATACTTCATAATAATACCATTTACTATTCAGCAGGAGTTGCTTCTGCATCAGCAGTTGCTTCTGTAGTTGCACCTTCAGCTGTTTCTTCTTCATCCTCATCATCTTGAGAAGCAGCAGAAGCAGCAGCTCTACTTGTTTTAACAGCAACAACTACAGCATTAGCAGCATCTAAGAAAGTTAATCCAGGAACTGATAATTCACCAACTTTTACTGATTGACCGATTTTTAATTTAGTAATATCTACTGAAATAAATTCAGGCAAATCTTTTGGCAAAGCTCTAACTCTTAATCTTCTTGTAACAACTCTTAATTTACCACCAGCAAGAATTCCTTTAGAAACGCCAGTTGTTTGAATTGGCAATACTACATTTACAGGAGCATCTTCTGCAACTTCTAGGAAATCTACATGTAAAGTTTGATCTGATACTGGATGAAACTGAACTTCCTTAATAATAGCTTTAACTATTTTTCCTTCAATATCAAGGTTTACAAAGTAAACATTTGGTGAATTAATAATTTTATTAAATTCTATTTCATTTACAAAGAAATTTACATTTCCTTCTCCTCCGTAAAGGTTACATGGAATATTCCCTTCCTTTCTAACCTGCTTAGCGTTTGAAGCACCTACTTCTGTTCTTTTAACTGCACTTATTGCTATCGTTTTCATTATTTATTGGTTTTAGATTAGTAAATGAATGATTCACTAATCGATTCGTGATTAAATACTTTTTTAATAATATGAGAAAATAAATCTGCTACTGATAAAACTTTTATTTTACTACTTTGTTGAGACAAAGGAATAGAATCAGTAACAATTAATTCTGTAAGCTCTGAATTTTCAATTCTTTCATAAGCTTCTCCAGATAATATTGGATGAGTGGCAATAGCTCTTACACTTAATGCTCCTTTTTCTTTCATTATAGCAGCAGCTTTTACTAAAGTTCCTGCGGTATCCACCATATCATCAACTATAATTACATCTTTTCCTTCAACATCACCAATTAAGAACATATCTTCTATAACATTGGCTTTTTTTCTTTGTTTGTAACAAACAGCTACCTCAGCTTGTAAAAATTTAGCATAAGCATTGGCTCTTTTAGTTCCTCCCATATCAGGAGAAGCCATGGTTAAGTTTTCTAAATTCAAGCTTTTTATATAAGGTATAAATATAGTAGATGCAAAAAGATGATCAACAGGCACCTCAAAGAAACCTTGAATTTGATCGGCATGTAGATCCATCGTCATAATTCGAGTAACTCCAGCAGCGGCTAGCATATTAGCTACCAATTTTGCCCCTATTGGCACTCTTGGTTTGTCTTTTCTATCCTGACGAGCTAATCCAAAATAAGGAATAATAGCAACTATCCTTCTGGCAGATGCTCTTTTGGCAGCATCTATCATCATTAGAAGTTCCATTAAATTATCGGCAGGTGGAAAAGTTGACTGAATTATAAACACATCTGAGCCTCTTACCGATTCTTCAAATGATGGTTGAAATTCACCATCACTAAAAGTATTGATAATAACATTACCCAATGGAATACCATAAGAATCAGCTATTTTATTAGCTAATTCCATTGATGCTCTACCGGCAAATAATTTTACTTTTGCTTCAGACATAAAATTCAGTCGTTTTTTAAGGGCTGCAAATGTAAGAAAATATTAGTATTAGAAAAAAAATAATAACAACTATTTTTTACCCCTACAAATCTTTGTTATTGTGCTAGATAACATCTAGTCTCACACTCATTCCTACAACTAAAAAAAGTATAGAAAAAAGTGTTACTAAAATAATGTGCACTGCCATTATTTTTAAGTTGTTTCCTTTTTCGATATTAGGTATAAGCCTAAAATTGGCATTAATTGCTAATAATATTGTAGCCAATAATAAAAGTAATTTTAAACCTATATGTGTCGCTAAATGTCCCTCAAACAAAAACCAACTTTTAACATCTGGCAAAAAATAGTGTGCTAAGTAAAGCCCAGTTATTACTTGAACCAATAAAGCTGGTATTCCTATTTTTTCAAATTTTCTTTCAAAATCTAATAAGCCTTTAAAATCTTTATTTTTTAGAATATTTGGTAATAATATTACCGCCAGAAACAAGTGTCCTCCCACCCAAATAGTTGCTGCTAGTACATGAAGTATGATAACGATTTTATACATGAAGACTAAATGTTTTATTCCTCAAAGTTAATTATATTCTTATTTGTAATGTAAAATAGTAATTTCTTACGGGAGAAGGAATAATTCCTGGCCCTGGGTATCCTGTTGCTCTACGAGTAAAATACAAATTGTTTGTAAGGTTATTCACGCCAAATTCAAATTGAAACACCTCATAGGTATAGCGTAAAGACAAGTCCATAACTGAATAGGATGGAATTGTTCCTACAATGGCTGTTGGAATAAAAACAAGGCTTCCATCAGCAGCTTTTCCTGCATTGGTTGCATCTGTATAATGTTCGTGTACATAAGTATATTGATAACTGATTGCAAAGTTTTTTGTTCCAAAAGTGACGCCTGTTTTAAAATTAATTGGGGGTACAAACTCTACTAATTTATTATTGAATGCCGCACTTTGAGAGTTAACATATCTTGCGTCTATTAGTGAAAGGTTAACAAAAGTTGTTAATGATACTTTAGAAGTATCAGAAAAAGCCAACCTCCAAACATCTACTTCTATAGTTGATTCCACACCTTTTATAACAGCCTCAGAAATATTAGTTCTATATCTATATGGTATAAAAGTACTTTCGTCAATTTTATCAATACTTCCAATTCTATTATCATACAATAAAACAAATCCCGAAACATCGAAACTTAATTTTTTAGATATTATTCCTCTTACTCCAACATCAAAATTATAGCCTGTTTCATCTTTTAAATCAGGATCTATTCTAAAGTTTCTATTAACTATTTGCATGTCAGCAAAATTGATACTTCTGTAGTTTTGCGTGAAGTTTGAGTAGATATCAACCGTGTTTTTAATTTTGTAATTTAAGCCGATTCCACCAATAACAAAAGAACGTGTACTGCTTCTATTTTCAGTAAAAGTAGTATCAAAAATAGGGTTGTTTGCCAAGTCATAAACAACTTCTCTAAAAGTTCCATTTGCATTTGTATTGATGTATTCAAACCTAACTCCAGGAGTAATACTCAGGTTTTTAAATCTGAAAATATGTTCTGCAAAAGCGGCATAATTTCTACTTGGAAAACGGTAATCTGAGCCCTCTAAATTATCAGGATTTACATAAGTAAAATTCGGCATTGAAGTAGTGTCTGCATTTCCTTGTCGGCTTCTATTAAAGCCTTGATAATATCTTCCACCAATAACAAAAGCCCACTGGTTATTTTTTACCGAATAAACATTAATCAATCTTGTTTCATTTCCAAAATTTTGAAATTCACCGACAATTAAATCTCTGGGATCACCTTCAAAATCAGGACGACTAATATTCCCCAAAATACCAAGTGCTTTTCTTGAGGCATGCAATCCAAAAAATTGTGTTTTCACTTTAGTTTTCGCATTAAATTCATGTGTTAGTGATGCTGCAAATAAATTCCAATCTACTTCAAACCAGTTTCTAGCTCTTTTAGATTGGTAAGGATTATCATAAAATTCTTTATCGGTTAATCCTCCTGGCTGTTGTGCCAAATAGTAAAGTTTGGTATATTGTAAATTCCAAGATGTTTTTTCGCTTATTTGGTTAGTAATATTGATAGCTCCTGTATAGACTTCAAAACCTGAGTTTGGACGAAATTCATTTCCTTTTTTTAATTGAAAATAGCCATAACCTTTCCATGCACCTTCTTTAAAAGCATTACTAATAAAGGAATTACTCAAGCCAAACGAGCCTTTTGTTATTCGATAAGTTAATTCAAAATCCTTGTCTATAGGACCATCATGTAATTTAAAATTAAGCAGTCCACCAAATTGAGTTCCAAACTGTAAAGAAGCAGCTCCTCTTAAAAACTGAATTTCTTTTATTGCTTCTGCTGGAGGAGTGTAATAACTTTCTGGATAACCCAACGCATCTGCACTAATATCATAACCATTTTGTCGAGTATTAAAGTTAGATGACCTACTCGGATTCAAGCCTCTACCACCAATTCCTAATTGTAATCCGGCTCCATCACTTTCCCAAATATTAAGACCGGGTATTCTCGAATAAATTTGTCTTCCTTGGTTAGTTGCTTTATTTGCATTAATCTGGTCTAAAACAATTACTTCACTTTTTTTTCCTTCACTTAAAATAACCCCATCAATAGATTGCATTCTTCTTATCGTACCAACATTCTCATTTTCGCCTTCTACCTCAAACTCGGTAAGGTTTTCAACTTTATTTTTTAATTGTGCATTTAACTTAGTTTCAGGTTTGGAAATTATAATTTGATGTACTTGTTTTTCGTACCCTAGAAAACTAAATTCAATAGTATAATTACCGTAAGGAATATTTTTTATTTGGTAATTGCCATTGTCATTAGTTTGAGTAGCAACATTCAGCTCTTTAATGTAAATACTAGAAAATGGTAATTTTTCGTTGGTATTGCTTTTTACTGTACCAGATAATGTTCCTTTGTTTTGTGCAGAAACAAATAAGGGCAGCATGAAAAATGCTACCCATAGAATTTTTTTTAAAAGATAAGTTGTTCTATATGAATCAATCTCCATCATTATCTTGGTAAGTAATCATCACTTCTAATGCATTGGCAGTTTCTACTTTTATAAAAGGCACCATTTGTTGCATTTGCTGATATACATCTCTTACCCCTTGGTTGTTATTTACCACTTCATTGCTAAGTGGGTCATTAATATTCCCTAATTCATTATTAATATTAGTAAATTGATTATTAATCAAATTAACTAATGGTTGCCCACCAGATTGAGCTCTAACAAAATTTAAATAATCTTCTAAACCTTCTCCATTAACAGTAGAAGAGTAATGCTCTCCTCTAATAAATTTTTGTACAGCAACTAATGAACGATAAACAAATGGTAGAGATTGTGCATAGTGGTATGCTTCTACATGTTCAGGCATAGGTTGTTGAGAAAATCCATTAAAAACTCCGGCAGGTAATCCTATTTTTCCTTTTCTGATAAAGGTTTCATAATGCAAACTTATAGCGTTAACTATATTACTAACCGAACTTCCTTGTGCATTACTTGCACTATTGGAAATAAAATTAGTACGATAAGTGTTTACCCATTCATTATAAACATAATTGGTGTTGGTTTCTATATCATTAATTACATCAACTAAATAAGTCCTCGCATTTAGAGTAGCTGTAAAATAATTAACGATATCATTATCAGTATTGCCTTTTCCATTTATAAGGTATTCAATTGCTTGTAAACCTTTAGCATCGAAGTTGGAGGCCAACTGTAAATTATAACTTCCAGCTGTAATATTATTACTCACTAAAACAGTATCTACTGGGTATATATTTGTTTGACTTCTAAAACTAATGTTTTGTGCCGGACCAAATTCTAGAAAGGCAACATCTTGCCAAACCAAAAGTGCATTTTCCCATTTAGTTCTAAGGTTGTTAAGCGAATTAATATCTAATGTTGAATTAAAAGCAATAACAGCCGTTTTTAGTGAATCGATACTTTTAACATACTCATTATAAGCCGGTAGAATATACCCATCAGCATAGTTAGTAAGCATTGTTGCTCTATCATATTCTTCAACAATCTGACTTGTTGGATCTTTTTTATCATCTTTTGAGCAGCCTGCAATAAATAGCAATCCTAAAATAATTACTGACACTATTATTTTAGATGTATGCTGAAAAATATTTATTTGAGACATGTTGTTTCTAGTTTAGTTGGCGAAAATAAACAAAGTCTTGAAGTCTGAACTCGAAAACTTTGTCTAAAATATAGTATTTATAGTTTGTTATTACAATGATGCTTTAACGTCATTCAATCCTGTTTTAGATGCAATTAAATCAATTGCTAAATTAAGGTTAGTAATAGAAACGGCACTTAAATCATTCCCAATATACCCTAATGCTATATCAACTTCTGCAGAAGTGATTGAAACTCCATTAATAGAGTTATATCCATATCTTAAACCATCAATAAAAGCAATTGCTTCTGAAAGTACATGATTTTTAACTATTGGACTGGTAATATTAGCTTTAGCTTCATTTAAGTAATGAATAGCTGTTCCTGCACAAACTTTCTCCATTTGATCTCTGATTATTGCAATTTGAGCATCACGAGTTGCATAATCGTTATTATCAATAGCCGCTCTACCTTTTAGAAATGCATTCATTATGTTTGTTCCTGTACCTAACAAAGCTTCTAAACTACCTTGAGCATATTTCCCCCAAAACCTGTCTGCTCCATTGGTTGGATAATCTGTCTCAGAAGAAAAATATCCGAACGCCTCATCCCAGTGGTGTTGCATTTCTGTATAAGTTTTCCCCGGAAGTGGAGTAGTATTGTCATCATCTGCAAGTGTACCTAAGTAATTAACAGTCATCTGATTCATAAATACCGCAGTCATTAAACCCTTTTCAATTAATTGACCATATTCAAATCCATTTCCTCCCATAAGATAGCTTTTAGTTCCATTTGTCCAAACACCTGCTTGCCCATAAGTTTCTGTAGAGTTAGAAAAATTTAAACTACTAATATATGCTAACGAATCCATGTAATTTTCAAACATAGCTTGAATACCGATATCGCCTTCTGCTGTTTTATTTTTTAGTTGTTTAGTAGAGCCAGTCATACCTAATCCGGGTGCATCAGTCCAAGTATAACCATTATTAGCATACATATTTTTTAATTGAGTTGCACTAACTGTTGTACCCAAGGTATTGGCGGTTTTCATATAAATCACCATTTCAGAGAGCATTTCTAAACGTTGTTTTTGACCATCAAAGTTCACAGTACTTTGACTAGAACCATCTACAAACACATAAGTTGTAGGAATTTGATAAGTTGGGTTCCCTCCTCCACCACCATTGTTTGCAACAGGCGTTGGAGCATCATCATCTTTAGAGCAAGAAAACATTAGTAATGCACTTAATACTAATATTCCTATTCTATTCATTTTCATAATTAATATTTTTAGTTAGTTTATATTTTTAATTAGACTTATTCTAAATAAGTGTTTATTTTGTAGCAAAAGTCTAAAAACAAGACAAAACATACAATACCACATTTAAGGTATTTTTAACTAAAAACGTATAGTTACTTAATTGATTTTTTTCTTTTGATAATATTTACAAAAGGATTAAAAAGGTTTTTAGAAAAAGAATCGTAATGCTGATCTTCTTCTCCCAAACCAAATTTAAGTTCTTTAACTTCTTTTGATTTTATTAGTGTTCCGAAAAGATAATCCCAAATGGCTAAACGAGAACCTAGGTTTGAATCGAAATGTTGCTGATTGTTACTATGGTGTATTTGATGTTGATACGGGCTTATAAAAATATATTCTAAAAAACTAAAGTATTTTAGTTTAACATGAGAATGCCTTAGATTAGCACCAAAAAAATAAAATAAAAAGTTAAAAATATTAATACCTAACAACGTAATTAAACTAACATTATCGTTAGCAACATATAAAAATACACCTGTAATTACCCCTTTAATTAATAAACCTCTTAAATTATTAATTATTAATTCTACCGGATGAATTCTATATTGGGTAAATGGGTTAAGCTCGGTTGCAGAGTGATGAATTTTATGAAATTCCCATAAGAAAGGAATTTTATGCATGGCATAATGAATTAGAAAAGAAAAGAAATCATTAACCACTACAATTATTATAGTGTATGAAATAATTAATGATGTTTTAGAAAAGTTAAATGATGATGGGCCAAATTTATTCACTAAATACTCACTTAATCCTTCTGCCATATAAAGAGCATAAATTAACACAGGAGCAAGTATCACTACCTTTACTAAGCTATTAAAAAAAATAAGTGTATAGTCTATCCAAGCAGATTTTCCAAACCACCTTTTTTTGCTGAAGAAATAACTTTTAAATGATTCTTTTTCTTTTGTGCGGTAATACACATACAAAGCAAGAATAAAGGAGGTGATAAAATAAAGCCAATAAGTTCTTTTATTAGCAGAAATTAAATATGCCAACATTACATCTATAATTTCGTTTATTGCATTTATTATAGCATGGAAGTCCATATAGGAAATATAAGTCTATTCGTAAACAAAAATTGTGGGAGCAAAATTATTCTTTAAAACCGAACAATACAATACCATATTTAAGTTATAATTCCTGAAATTCAAATGTAGGTGTTCCTAATAATTATCAATTTTTTTAATTCTTATTCTCGATAAGATTCATTTTAATAGCCTTTTGTACTGCCTCCATTTTGTTGTGGGCCTTTAGTTTTTTGTAGGTATTTTCCATGTGTTTACGAATGGTTGATGGACTAACAATGAGCTTGTCTGCTATTTGTTTGTGTGTCATACCATCAGAAATGTGTACGAGCACTTCTTTTTCTCTAGCAGTAAGTTTGGGAATATTATTACCTTCTTTCATAGGTACAAAGAAGTAGAATTAATCTAACTCTTTCAATACGTCATTTGTCGTATATTGAAGTAGTTAGTCTATATTAAATTGTTTTTCATAGCTTTTTGTACTGCTTCCATCTTATTATGCACTTGCAGTTTTTTATAGATGTTTTCTATATGTTTTCTAACTGTTGGAGGAGAAATAAATAAATTTTCTGCAATTAATTGATAGTTTAACCCTTTAGAAAGTTGCTCTAAAATTTCTGTTTCTCTTTTAGTGAGCGATATTTCTTCTACTTGTATTTTGTCTGCTGTTACTTTTTCAGGAAATCTTAATAAGTTCAATGCTTTTGCTGCAATAGAAGGGGTCATTGCTGCACCTCCCTCTAACACCTGGCAAATTCCATCATGCAAAGTATCCGGTGTAATTTCTTTAAGTAAATAACCATCTGCTCCGGCTTTTATGGCGTTAAAAATATTTTCATCATCATCAAAAACAGTAAGCATTATAATTTTTATTTGCGGATATCTGTTTTTAATAAGCTCTGTAGCTTTTATTCCATCCATCTCGGGCATTTGAATATCCATTAAAACAACATCAATTACATGGTCTTCTTCTAGTTTACCAATAAGCTCTGCTCCGTTTTTCCCCCTAAACTTAAATTTAAAATCATCGAAAAGAGCTAATTTCTCTTCAATAGATTGAGCTAAAAAATTATTGTCTTCTGCTATGGCTATTTTTATGTTCATAATAATTGGTGTTTTTAGGCAAATTTAGGTTGTAAGTGTTTTATAAATAATACGTCATTTGGCTTATTTAATGGGCATTTCTAACAATATTGTTGTGCCTTGTTCTGGTGTTGAGTCTATGTTGAATTTGGCTTTTATGGATGTCGCTCTATTTTTCATATTATCCAAGCCGTTGCCTAATTTTACTTCATTAATATTAAACCCTATTCCATCATCCTCAATCTTTAGCATCAGTTTATCTTGTTCTTCTTTAAGCAATACATTTATAGTTGTTGCAGCAGAATATTTTAACGAATTGTTTATAGCTTCCTGAACTATTCTGTAAATGTTTACTCCTTCAATAGCGTTAAAGCTAATTTTTTGTTGCACATCTACATCAAAATTAAAAGTAATGTTTTCTTTGACAATTTTAGCTGTTTCAATGTAATTATATAACCTAGATTTTAAATCTTCAAAACTTATTTCATCTTTATTTAATGCCCAAATGGTATCTCTTAGTTGGGTAATAGTTGTTCTACTAAAGTCAGCTATGCCGTGTAGTTTCTCTTTAAGTTTTTCATCTGCTGTTTTAAACAAATAGCCCATATTATCTACCGAAGAAATGATAAAAGTTAGTTGAGAACCTATGTTGTCGTGTAAATCTCTTGATATTCTAATACGCTCTTCGTGCAGTTCATTTTGCAGTGTTATTTTAGCTATTTCATCTTTCAATCTATTTTCTTCAATTAGTTTTTGTTGCTTAAATTTTTGTTGTTTGTAGATATAAACGCTCAAGATAACAATGAAAATTAATACTAAAGCCAAACCTATAAGAGTGTAATTCCTTTGTCTTACCCGCAATTGTTCTTTTGTGATAATAACCTCTTGTTCTGCCAATTGTTTCTCTTTCTTCTCTGTTTCATATTGTGTTCTAATTTCCTCAATTTGTTTATTTGATTCTTCATTAAATATGGAATCTTTATAGACAAGGTAATTTTTATGTGCTACAAATGCTTCTTTATATTTCCCTAATTTATCATAGGCTGTTGCTAATCCCAAATAATTATCTCTAGTAGCCTCATTAAAACCTATTAAAGTAGTAAAATCATTACTTTTTTTGAAAAAATACACCGCACTATCATTTTTGTTTAATGAAATATAAACACTGCCTAAATTGTTATACAAAATTGCTTGACCTTCCAAATCATTAGATTCAGTTCTTATTTGCAATGCTTTATTTAAGTACTTTATAGCTTCATTATAATTTCCTAATTTCTCTTGTGTAACCCCCATATTGCCATAAGAAATAGCAATTAATCTATTTTGACCAAATTCATCAGCTTTATTTATTGCTATAGAGTAATAATAAACAGAAGAATCTAATTCATTCATTTCATCATAAATATTTCCTAAGTTATTTAGAATGAAAATTTCCTTATCAACAACATGGTGTTTAGTGTTAATCTCAAGTGCTTTATGGTAATATTTAATAGCTTCCTTAAACTTTTGTTGTTTGTAATAAATCATTCCAATATTATTAGTAGAAGAAGCTATTCCAGCACTATCTTTAATAGTTTCACGAATTTTAAGCGATTGAAAAAAATATTTTACTGCCTTATCATAATCTCCTTTAGACATCATTACATTTCCTAAATTATTTAAAGATGCTCCAATACCTACACTATCATTCATTTGCTTCCGCATTTCTAATGCTTTTAAGAAGTATGTTTCTGTACTATCATAATGCCCCAAATAAACATGATAAATTCCTATTTGATTGTAAGCTGTACTAAGTTGAGTAGCATCAAACTTATATTTTGGAATAAAAGTTTTATAAAAACTTATAGCTTCTTCTAATTTACCAGACATTGCATAAACATTACCTATTTTAGTAATTGACAACAAAACACCTGTTATGTAATTTTTTTTTGACGCAAATTCCAACGCTTTATTAGCATAAAACAAAGATGAATCTTCCTCTTGAGATTGATTAGCCTGCTTAAGCAAACTAGCTACAAGCAAAGAATCTTCATTTGCTTGTACATTTGAAATAAATATTAATAAGGCAAAAATACTTCCGAAAAGAAATTTCATCAAATTAGGTTTAAAAAAATATTTTTCAAAAATAGATGAATACATCAATTAATCTAAAAAAAACAAACTTTTTATTTATTCTTTTTATTTTTAGATTACATTTGTTCATCCTTAAAAACAACTTATTATGAAAAAAACACCATTTTATTTGGCAACAATAATGTTGCTTATGTTAAGTATAACAAGTATTAAAACTAATGCTCAAGCTTTCCAAAAAGGCAATTGGAATATTGATATAGATTTAGGCTTAGGAATTTATGCTACAGAAACAACCACTTCAGTAAAAGCTAATGCGTTTGGATTTAATATAAATGAATCTGATACTGAAACAGATGGTACCGCAAGCAGCATTTTTAGAATAGGTGCCGAATATGGAATTTCTAACAAATTTGGCTTGGGAATTAAAATAGGTGCTAGTAATTATTTTATTGATGAAGAAGATAAAGATACCCTAAAAAGTGTAAAAAGTACCGATTTTGCTATTCATTGCAATTATCACTTACTTAACGCTGATAAGAATGATTTATTTATAACTTTAGGTTTAGGTATTGTAAATGCTAATTGGGAATATCAAGATATTCAAGGTGCTTTTCTAAAATCTGCAAAAGGAAATGGTGGCTACTTTACATTAGGGGTTACTGATAGAATTTTCTTTTCAGATAATATTGGCATGTTGTTTAGTATCAACTTTCCTTTTATGAATATAAATATCGATCCTGAACTTTCTGATGACGTTCAAAGTGCTCTTAATTCTTTTAATGTTAATTACGAATTAGATATGAAAATGAGATTAAGAGGCGTATACTTAGGCACAGGTCTCGCAATTAAATTCTGAGTTTAATTAATTCCTTAACTTTACATCAAAATTAAAACTACAACTATGAAAAATATTTACTTATTTATTATTGGGACAGCATTGACATCAGCTGCATTAGCTCAACCAACACTTACCTCTGCTAACCATGCTCCTTTAGTAGGAGAAAACCAATTATACTATGTTGCCGATAGTAATACTGTTATTGATAACACTACTGGAGCAAATGTAACCTTTGACTACAGTACTCTTGCTGGTTACGGAATGTCTCAAACCAATTATTATGTTAACCCTACTACAACTACTTACGCAAGTGATTTTCCTACTGCAACTTATGCTGACACTACAGCTGGGTCTCCTGTAAATAAACGCTACGGACAATTAGTTAATACAGATAGTCTAGTAAACAATGGAATGGTACTAGATATTAATACTTTTGGTGTTACCATTATTAAATATACAGACCCTGAAAAAACAATGACTTATCCATTTGCTTATGGAAATAGTTTTAATGATGCTTTTTCAGGTCAGTTTACAGCTGTTGACTATAATACAACAACAAATGGTAGTGGTACCGTTTCTGTAAATGCAGATGCTTGGGGAACATTATTATTACCAAATAGTGTAAGTATTCCTAATGTATTAAGAGTTGTTCAGTTTGATAGCTTAGTTACCGATACTATTATTTTACCATTTCCTTTGCCAGCTATTCTTCCTATAACTATAAAAGGTAAAATCATTAACTATTACGAACCTTCTGTTAGCAAATACCCATTACTTTCTATTATTGATGCAGAAATTGCAGGAGATTCTTCCAGAACGGTAATTTCTCAATACCCTATGCCTATGGTTGGTGTTGATGAATTAGAAAATAAATTCAATTTGAGTGTTTATCCTAACCCTATCTCCAATGAAAATGCTACCCTTACTTTTGAATTAGCTACTAATGAAAAAGTTGAAGTTACGCTACTTAACCAATTGGGACAACAATTGAAAAATGTATTTACTGGTAATATGCAACCAGGAATGAATACACTTACTATTGAAACAGCTAACTTAGCTAAAGGAATTTATTTTATAAATACTTTAATTGGAGAGCAAAAAATTACTAAAAAACTGATAATTCAATAATCAATTAACTATTTAAAACAAAAAAAGCGGGAACTGATAATCAGTTCCCGCTTTTTTTATGTCTAAACTATTCTTTAAAAATAAAATGAAAGTAACAACCCGGCTGTAGAATTTACATCAAAACCTCTGTCGGAAGTACCTCCTTTAGAATTAACAAAAGAAGATGTTTGTTGTCCGCTAACAGGGGTGTCCACTACACTTTCACTTTGGTCACCACCTCTTACTAATGCCATATAACCTAAGTTAAATTCTGCTCCAATAGAAATATGTTCAGCAAAGAAATAATTAAATCCGGCTAATACATTTACGCCAAAACTCATTCCGCCATCTTGCTGAATAATTCTTTTAATTCGTTGCGTTCCTAGTTTGTCGGTAATTTCTGTTGTAGCATCAATTTTAGTATTGCCAATTCTGCCAACTACCAACTCACCACCAACGTATGGCATTAATCTTCTTGTGCCTTCAAATTGAATTTCGTAACCCAACGCAACCGAAAAATCAAATCGGGTTTCAATAGAGTCAACCTCTCTCCAAGCTCTATTGCCTGATAACAATGAAATACTGTCGGCAGCAAAATTATTCTCTCTTTTAGAGTATAACCCTAAGCCAATTCTCAATGCTCTATTGTCTTTCAATTGGTATTTTGCCAATACAGTATTGTTATTGTTGATGTCTGATCGAGTGCCTAAAGAAATATTATCTACCAATCCGGTTAAGTTTAGCACAAAACCCCAATCGCCTTTTAATGGTTTTAACGTATCTTGTTTTTCTTGAGCAAAAATGCCAGAAGTAACTAGCAAAAAGCAAACTATCAATAAATTAAGTTTTAAAAAATTATTTTTCATGGTTGTAGTTTTTAATTTAATGAGAATACAAACTAAAAAGATTTTGTTTTATTATCTTTTGGTAAAACTAATTATTTCTTTAACTCTGCTGTAAATATTTTCTTAAAAAAATGAAACGCATAGGACTTATTTCAGATACGCATGGATATTTTCATCCGAAATTAGAAAAATTATTTGCAGAGTGCGATGAAATTTGGCATGCCGGAGATGTTGGCAATTATGAAGTAATAGAACTATTGGAAAAATTGAAACCGCTAAAAGGGGTTTATGGCAACATTGACGGACAAACTGTAAGAACTCGTTTCCCTAAAAACTTACGGTTTAATTGTGAAGATGTTGATGTATGGATAACCCACATTGGAGGCTACCCAAACAGGTACAACCAAGAAATTAAAGCAGAAATAACCAACAACCCACCAAAGCTTTTTATTTGCGGACATTCTCACATTCTAAAAGTAATGTATGATGAAAAGCTTCAACTTCTCCACATCAATCCCGGAGCAGCAGGACAACAAGGCTTTCATAAAGTTAAAACCATCGTGCGGTTTACACTCGACAATAATGAAATTAAAGATTTAGAAGTAGTGGAGTTTGAATAGAGATTGGATGTTAAAAATTCTCCAAACTTATAAACTACCTTCCCAACTCACGATTAATCGCTAACTTTGCCAAAATCAAAAATTGAGAATAAACATGACAAATCCATTATTAGAAAAATTTAATACGCCTTTTAATACTCCACCTTTTTCAAAGATAAAAAACGAACATTTTAAACCCGCTTTTGAGGCTGCTATTGATAAGGCTAAACAAGAAATAGATACTATTACCGATAATTCGGAAGCTCCCACTTTTGAAAACACCATTGCAGCACTTGATTTCAGTGGGCAACTGTTAGACAGCGTTTCACATATTTTCTTTAACCTAAACTCTGCTGAAACAAGTACTGAAATACAAAAAATTGCCAAAGAAGTTTCGCCAATGTTGGCTGAGTTTGGGAACGATGTTGGATTAAACGAACAACTTTTCGCAAGAATAAAATCAGTCCATGAAAACAAAGCAACTTTTCAGCTTACTGCAGAAGAAGATATGTTGTTAGACAAAACCTACAAAAGTTTTGTAAGAAATGGAGCTAATCTTAACGAAGAAGACAAAAAAATACTCAGAGAAATAGATAAAAAGCTTTCAGAAACATCTTTAAACTTTGGCGAAAATCTGTTAGCAGAAATCAACAATTACGAGCTGCACATTACTGATGAAAAAGACTTAAGTGGATTGCCTGAAGGCGTGGTGGAAGCTGCAAAAATGACTGCCGAACAAAAAAATAAAGACGGTTGGGTGTTTACCTTGGCCATGCCAAGCTATTTTCCGTTTATGACTTATGCTGATAACCGTGCTTTGAGAGAAAAATTAGCAAAAGCATCAGGTTCAAAAGCTTTCAATAACAATGAGCATGACAACAGAAATAACGTATTAACCATAGCTAAGTTAAGAGAGCAAAGAGCTAGTTTATTAGGTTATAAAACACATGCAGATTTTGTTTTAGAAGAGCAAATGGCTACTTCTTCTAAAAATGTAATGGACTTTTTGAATAATTTATTGGATAAAGCTAAACCCGTTGCATTGAGCGAATATAAACAATTGTGCGAATTTGCTAAAGAAATAGGTAGTTCGGAATTGTTGCAAAGTTGGGATGGAGCTTATTACAGTGAAAAATTAAAACAAAAATTATTTGAAATAGACGATGAGCAACTAAAACCCTATTTTCAATTAGAAAATGTAATAAAAGGTGCTTTTATTGTTTCCGAAAAACTTTACGGACTTCAGTTTACAGAAGTGTTTGATATTGACAAATACCATACTGATGTAAAAACCTATAAAGTAACCGATAAAAACAATGAATTAGTAGCTATCTTTTATGGAGATTATTTCCCTAGAGAAGGTAAAAGAAATGGAGCTTGGATGACCACTTTTAACAGTCAGTGCATTAAAAATGGCGAGAATATTCGTCCTCAAGTAATCAACGTTTGCAATTTCACCAAACCTACTAAAACCAAACCCTCTTTATTAACTTTTAATGAAGTAACTACTTTGTTTCATGAGTTCGGACATGCCTTACACGGAATGTTGGCTAACACTACTTATCCGGGACTTTCGGGAACAAGTGTTTACCGAGATTTTGTGGAGTTACCTTCTCAATTGTTAGAAAATTGGTGTTACGAACAAGAAGCCTTAGAGCTTTTTGCTTTTCATTACGAAACAGGCGAAGTTATTCCAATGGAATTGGTAGAAAAAATTAAAGCATCATCTAATTTTATGGAAGCAACAGCAATAGTAAGACAATTGAATTTTGGATTACTAGATATGGCTTGGCACACTACTCCTGCCGATACCATTAAAGATGTAGAACAATTTGAAAAAGAAGCTTCAAAACCAACACAAATTTATCCGACTATAGATGGAATTTGTTTTAGTGCATCTTTCGCACATATATTTCAAGGCGGTTATTCAGCAGGATATTACTCTTACAAATGGGCAGAAGTGTTGGATGCCGATGCTTTTGAATATTTCTTAGAAAAAGGTATTTTTAACCCAGAAGCCGGAGAAAAATTTAAAGAATATATATTATCTAAAGGAGGAAGTGAACATCCGATGGATTTATACGAAAAATTTAGAGGTAGAAAGCCTGATAATGATGCATTATTGAGAAGAGCGGGATTATTAAAAAAAGCACTTGTTTAACCAAACAAAATATTGATTATGGATTTAAGTTTAAAAAATAAAAATGCAATTGTTTGCGGAAGCACTCAAGGAATAGGCAAAGCTATTGCTATGGAATTAGCATTGTTAGGAGCAAATATTACACTTATAGCTAGAAATGAAGAAAAGCTAAAAACCGTTTTAAAAGAGCTTCCCAACAACCAACAGCAACATGATTATATTGTTGCTGATTTTTCTAATCCTACAGCATTAAAAAGTAATGTAAATCAATATATGCTTCATTCGAATAAAACCGTAAACATTTTAATAAATAATACTGGTGGCCCTGCTGGTGGTCCTATTGAAGATGCTAATGAAGATGCTTTTTTAAATGCTTTTTCTAACCATTTGCTTTGCAACCACATTTTAATGCAAGCAGTAAAAGAAAAAATGAAGCAAGCAGGATATGGCAGAATTATTAATATTATTTCTACATCAGTAAAACAACCGCTAAACGGTTTGGGAGTTTCTAACACCATTAGAGGTGCGGTTGCCAATTGGAGTAAAACATTAGCTAACGAATTAGGACAATTTGGAATAACGGTAAACAATGTACTTCCTGGAGCTACCAACACCGTTAGATTGGAATCTATTGTAGAAAATAAATCAGAAAAAACAGGAAAATCTGCCGATGTTTTGTTTCAAGAAATGGCTAACGAAGTTCCTATGAAAAGAATAGCTCAACCAGAAGAAGTAGCTAATGCTGTAGCATTTTTAGCTTCTCCGGCAGCATCTTACATTAATGGAATTAATTTACCTGTAGATGGAGGTAGGACGAAAAGCCTGTAAGTTAGTTTATGAGATTAAGAGCTTATAAGTTTAGTTGATTAATAGTTTTCTGAAAAACTGTCAACTAAGTATCTTACCCATTAATTGCTTCTACCGATTGTACTTCGGGTAACATATTTTTAAGCATTTGCTCTATTCCTGCTTTTAATGTCATAGTTGATGATGGACAACCACTGCAAGAACCTTTTAACACCACTTTTACCACACCATCGTTGTAAGAATCTAATTCTATAGCTCCACCATCGCTTTCAACTGCAGGCTTAATATACTCATCTAAAATTTCAACAATTTTTTGCTCAAAATCGGTAAAGATTTTATTTTCAGATGGTTTTACTGTATTCTCTGACGATGTGTCACTAACAACTTCCTCTTTTGCAGGGTTTAAAAATTCTTCACGAATAACAATACCATCTTCATCATTTAAGTAATTGGTAATAAAATCTCTTAATTCCATTACCACATCTTGCCATTCAATGATATCACTTTTGGTAAGTGTAACAAAATTAGCAGCTATAAAAACACCGTTAATAAACGGAAAATTAAACAACTTTTCTGCTAACGGAGATGGCCCGCCAACTCTTTGGTTCGCTAAAATTTCATAACTTTTGTCGTTGGTTATTAGCCATCTGTTCGACACAAATTTCATGGTATTTGGATTCGGAGTCATTTCCGCATAAACCGTAAAAGGGGATAATGTTTTTGTAGTTTCCATAAGTTTAAATTTGTTTGTGCAAAGTTAGTGAATTATTGTAAGAATGGGGTAATGAAGTTGCTTAAACAACTTTTAATATGGTTCTGAAAGCAACAAATTTCCCATCATATCTATTTAAGTGTTCTTTTTGCAATTTGGGAGCAAATTCTTCTTGATATTTATTTAATTGTGTTTCATTTTCGCAAGTATATTGAATAGCATAAGTATGACCTTGCTCGTCATGTTGCACTGATAAAACCTTACAAATTTTATGCTCGATAAAACAACCTGTTTCCATTACATCAGGAATATGAACTTCTTTCATCCAATTTAACCAATCGCCATGTATTTGATCTTCAATATTGATAGTAACGTTATAAATTATCATAGTTTTTACTTTTTAGTTGCAACAGTTATCACTTCAGAAAACAACTCTTTTAGAGGAATCCCTTCATAAGCAGCCATTTGTGGAATTAAACTTTGTGCGGATAAACCGGGAACAGTATTCACTTCAATTACATGAGGCTCCTGACCTACCAAGATGTAATCCACTCTACACATGCCTTTTAACCCTAAAATTTGATATACTTTATGTGTTATTTGTTTTATTTTAGTAGTCATTTCAGCATTTATAACTGCCGGAGTAATTTCTTGTGATTCACCTAAATACTTTGCTTCAAAATCAAAAAATTCATTTTGAGTTATTATTTCAGTTATAGGTAGCACTTTAATTCCATTTTCAGAAAGATAAACTCCATTAGTAAACTCTCTGCCTTCCATAAAGGCTTCAACTAACACTTCTGTGCCATGTTCTTGAGCTTTTTGAATGGCAGCTAATAACTCATTTCCTTCTTTAACCTTTGATACGCCAAAACTACTTCCTCCATCAGCTGGTTTTACAAAACATGGTAAGCCAACTGTTTTAAGAATATTTTCCGGTTCAACTATTTCATTTTTTCTCACTAAAATTGCATTTGCAACGGTTATCCCTAAACTTTTAAGAAATTGGTTGCATACATATTTATTAAAGGTAAGCGTAGCAGCTAAATGATTACAAGTAGAATATGGTAGCCCTATCATGTCAAAGTAGGCTTGTAATTTCCCATCTTCACCGGGAGTACCATGAATAACTATAAAAGCAAAATCGAATTTAATTTTTTTGTTGTTTACTGTAACTGAAAAATCATCTCTGTTTATAAGTATTTTATTTTCATTAATAAAAGCTACCCAACCCTCTTCATCAATCCTTACTTTAATGGGGATGTATTTTTCTAAATCTATATTTTCAAAAACGGTAGCGGCACTTTTTAGTGAGATTACCTTTTCGTGGCTGTATCCGCCTTCAATTATTGCAATAGTTGGTTTCATGTGTTTATTTTTATTGCTTTTTATCTGTCACATGTAACTCTCTTTATAATCATTCTCCTATGTGAGAAACTTTTACTCATGGTCGTTTCATTTAACATAAAAAAGTACAAACAAAATTAGTCTTATAATTTTATGAAACGATTAGTATAATCAACTTTTTCAAACAAGGAAATGTTTACAGGAAGTTTTTATAAAAATAGAAAAGCTACAACAAAATTAATGTTGCAGCTTTTCTAAAATTTATTAGTTGATTATTTATTGAACAATAATCTTTTTAGTGACTACTTCGTTGTTGGTAATGATATTTAAAAAGTAAACTCCTTTAACATTTCCAATATTAATTTCTTCATTAATTACATTAATATTATCGAAGTTGTTTTTCACAAATACTTCCTGACCTTGAATATTAGTTATTCTAATTTGTAAATCAGTTGTATTTTGTGTTGTTAAATTAAGTGTAAACTGCCCTTTGTTAGGGTTTGGATATACATTTAAATCAATAGTTGATGATAAATCTTCAATGCCTACACAAGTTGTAATTTCAACTACTATTGTATCTTTAGATAAACAATTAGATACACTATCTGTTACAGAAACATAAAAAGTATGGACTCCAATTCCATAAGTAGCAGAATCAACAATTATTGTTTGAGAAGTTGACATTAAAGAATCAGACCATAAATATGTAGCATATCCAGCTCCTGCATCCAACAATAAAGAATCTGTACCACAAATAATAGTATCGTTACCCAAGTTAGTAGGGTTAGGACAAACAACATCAAAAATATGAATATCATCAAAAGCAAAACCCTCATCTTGAACAGAACCATCTGAACCAAAAGCAACCCTCAATTGAACATTACTTTGATTATTCAATCCATCTAACATATGTGATGCTGTTACCCAAGTTCCTGAACCGTTACTTGAAGAGTTCCTACCAGACCATCCTTCTTGTTGTCCACCAGGAGTTCCGTTAATAGAGTTATCTGTATACCAATTCACTGTATCTCCAAAAGCACCAACATTTTGCCATGAAGCACCATTATTAATGGACGATTGTAAAACTACACCATCCCAACTAAATTCAGAATTCCACCAAATTTCCATTTCAATTTTAGGGTTATTTGCGTTTGTAAAATCAAAAATCGGACTCAACACCCATGAATTTTCATTTGCATTATAAGTACCATTAAGATTACCTGTAGCAAAGGCATTAATTCCTGAAGCAGCACTATTTATAACTGTCATTGCAGGAGTACCAAAACCCCATGACCCATTAGTAGTATTATCTTCAATCCAACAACCTTTTCCATTTTCAAAGTCTTCAAAATATGGATATGAAGTAACAATCATACAAGGAGTTGTAAACGTATATGGTCCTGTCCATAAACTAGAATCCCCAGGTGTACAAACACTTCTTACATAAAAATCATAAGTAGTTGCTAGTTGAAGCCCTAATTGTGTATGTGGATTTGTAGTAGTCATTAACCTAACTCCACCACCTAAGGTAAACCCTGAGATTCCCCATTCTACTTGCCAGTTGGTTGCAGAACCTACTTCCGTCCAACCAAAAGCAGCTGAATTCATGGTTACGTTAGAAACATTAAGAGCAATTGGCTGAGGACAAGTTGGAGCTTCTCTAATCTCAATATCATCTATTGCAATATCTCCATCAAAACTAGCTCCTCTTATACCTCTAAACCTAACTTGTAAAGTATCAGGAAATCCATTAATAATTACATTATGTTTTAACCATGGATCGTTAGTAGTGGCATGTTGTTGTCCAACTATTGAATCAAGTGTAATCCAATTATTACCATCAAATGCATCTATATAAAGTTTATTTATATCAACACCATACATGTGGTAATAAAATTGTAACTCAGGAGTTGTTAAAGCACTTACGTCAATTAAAGGCGTATATAATTCAGCAACATCACCAGCTGAACCACTAGATGCTTCCGTATAAAAATAATATTGTCCACTATAAGCAGCTGAAGGCCCTGTATTTGTAGATGTAGTAGGCCCTGAACGCATATCCCATCTATAAGCAGAAGTTGTTCCTGATGGAGAAGAAGACCAACAGTTTTCTATTGTTGAATTAGTTGTTGGTAAATGTGTTTCTACATCATCTAACCATGGGGCAGTTGATGGAGCACATAAAGTAGTTAAAGTATAAGGTCCTCCCCATAAACTTGTATCCCCTACTGCACATATACTTCTTACATAATACCTGTACTCACTTTGAGGTGATAGCCCCGTAAGAGTATGTGGGTTATTTGTTGTTACTACTAAATTCCCAAAACCTTGGACTACTCCTGCTGTATCCCAATCTATTTGCCATGTAGTTGCACTTCCTGTTTCTAACCAGCTTAAGTCTGCTGAATTGCTAAGTACATTTATGGCTGTTAAGTTTGATGGTTGTGGACAGCTAGGTGGTGTAAACTCTATCGCTCCCGGATCTGGTGTTACTGCTCTTGTTACTCCAAATATATCAGTAGTTACATTTACTGATGCATCTGCTATACCATCTACTAATGGGCTGCTTGGTGCAAAATCATTGGCTGTTGGATTAACATATAACGGATCGGCATCTACCGAACTCGCATCTCCACTTGTGGCTGTTTGCCAGTCTGCTAAAGTATTTTGATTTCCTCCAAAATACCCTGTATTATTTATTGTTGTAGGTGTGTATAAAACGTTATTATTACTAACAATTGTAGAGGTTGTTGTGTTGAAATACAAACAGTATTTTACGCCACTACCTGCTCGGGTTACCGTAACTATATTGTTTACAAACTCTATATTAGATGCTGTTGTAGTTTGGTAAAAACCTCTTGTAATTCCTCCTGTAGCATTTTGATCATCTAAAGAAATAGTATTATGATAATAATGTACTCCATCACTACCTATGTTGTAAAGAGCATATATGGTTCCATTACTATTGATATTATAAATTAAATTATTCACTACTCTATTTTCATTACCAACATTCGCATCTACACTTGAATAGTATATTGGATAAGAAGCACTTGTAGACACCCCACCCAATCCTCTAAATGGATCGTGTAGTCTATTGCCTTCTATTATATTGCCTTCACCGCTAGTTATAAAATACAGTCCATAAAAAGTACTTACACTTGTTCTATTTGGACGACTAATATCATTAAAACTTATGCTTGAATTAGAGATACTTCTTAAATAAGTTCCATAAAAGTAAAAGTCTTCTATTCTATTGCTATCAACAACGTTGTTCATTGATTCACTTGTAGATGAGGCTCCGTTTATGGTAACTCCATAATAACCACCTATAATATGGTTGTTGGTAATCGTATTGTAGGCTCCTGAAGCTCCTGCTGTTGTTGCACTGGTTAAACTTCCTGACACTACAATTCCTGCATTTGTGGATGAGGTACTTGTAAGTGCAGAATTTAAATCAACTACACAATTATTAATAGTGTTGGAGTCTGCATTGTTTGTCAACTGAATTGCAAAATTATTAGTAGATGATTGTGTCTGAACAATCAAACTATCAAAAGTTACATGGTCTGCTCCATCTAATAATATGATTGAACGAGCTGATGTTGATGTAGTAGAAGTAATTACCTCTCCGTTTCCGTTAAAAGTAATAGTGTTTACTCCACTTGCTCCAATAATTGGAGGAATTGTTATCTGTTCGTTAAATGGTCCTGATCCTGTTAACACATTAAATACTACAGGTCCTGATATTCCACAAGTAATCATGTCATTTATTGCATCTGTAAATGTTAAATAATTACCCGCTGTACCTATCGTATAAGCACCTGATAATTGTGTAGCACACAAGGTAGAAAACATATATGGTCCTGACCATAAACTAGTATCACTTGCTGAACAATATGCTCTTACATAAAATTCATAGTCTGTTAAAGGAGTTAAGCCCGTTAATGGATGCGGATTATTTGTTGTTCCAGTAATAGTAGGTATACCCGTTGGGGTAAATCCTGCTGTATCCCATTCTATATCCCAAACGGTAGCTGTGCCATTTTCTGTCCAACTTAAATCTACTGTTGTACCTGTAACGTTAGTAACTGCTAAATTGGATGGTTGTGGACAACTTGGAGGTATAAATTCTATAGCACCTGGATCTGGTGTTACTGCTCTTGTTACTCCATAAATATCTGTTGTTACATTTACTGATGCATCAGCTATACCATCTATTGCTGCATTTGTTGGTGCAAATTGTCCTGATGTTGGGTTAGCAAACATTGGATCATCATCTACTGAGTTTGCATCACCTGATGAAGCCGTTTGCCATGCTAATAATGTTCCTTGGTCGCCTCCATAATAGCCTAAGTTATTCGTTCCTGCCGGTGCATTTATATAAAACACATTATTATTACTTGTTATAGTTGATGCGGTTGTTGCAAAATATATACAATGTTTCGTTCCTGTTCCTCCTCTAGTTACAGAAATTATATTATTCTTGAACTCTATATTAGAAGCGGTACTTGTTTGATAAAAACCTCTTGTTGTACCTGCTGTTGAATTAGGCTCATCCAACGAAATTGTATTGTGATAATAATACACTCCATCGCTACTGAAGTTATATATTCCATATACAGTTCCATTATTATTAATGTTATAAATTAAATTGTTCACTACTCTATTTTCGTCTCCTACTGCTACGTCAATACCTGTATGGTATATTGGATATGAAGTACTTGTACTTGCTGTAATGATTCCAGTATAAGCGTCATGTATTTGATTAGCTTCCACTAAATTTCTACCTCCACTAGTCACAAAATATAAACCATAAAAACTACTCACGCTTGATCTATTCATTCTATGAATATCATTATTAGATATAAAAGAATTAGATATGCTTCTTAAATAGGTTCCATAATAATAAAAGTCTTGTATGGTATTGCCTGATATCGTATTGTTTAATGATTCACTAGTTGATGAGGCTCCATTTATGGTTAATCCATAGTAACCTCCTGTTATTGTATTGTTAGTAAAGGTATTATTTGTTCCCGATGCTCCTGCTGTTGTAGCACTTGTTAAACTACCCGAAACAACTATCCCTGCATTGGAAGAAGATGTTGATGATAAAGTTGAGCTTAAATCTATATTACAGTTATTAATAGTATTAAAATCTGCATCATTTGTTAATTGAATTACAAAATTATTAATTGATGATTGTGCTACTAAATTCAAACTATCAATGGCAATATAGTCTGCCCCATTTAGTCTTATTATATAATTGTCAGTTGTTCCTGTTGTTGAATAGGTAATGGTTTCTCCATTTCCATTAAAGGTTATGGTGTTGGTGGAACTTGCTCCAACTACTTGTGGTATTTCTATTTGCTCATTAAAGGGACCTGAACCTGTCAACACATTAAATGTTACTGGAGCACAAACTCCTAATGCTACTAAATCATTTACTGCAGCAGTAAAGTTAATATAATTACCTCCTGATCCAATAGTGTAAACTCCAGCTAAAGCTGGACTTAGAGCTGTTTGTAAAGTGTCATTTTGATTGATTGTATCAAGTACATTATTAGGACTATACGTCCAAAATTTAAATGTTGTTAACGCAGTAAAATTATAAGAAGGGTTTAAGGTAATTTGTGTAGTGGTTGGGTTCGTACCTCCATTTGTATCTAGTAAAGTATAATAGGTCTGAGGTGTTTGGGTTACTCCATTTATCTCCCATGCTACCGAAAAGGTATCTACTTGGTTAGTTCCAAAGTTCCCTACTGTTATTGTTATTGGAGTTGTTCCTGAACATGTTCCTGGACTTGGTGCATCTAATGATAATACTCCTATATTATCTACTCCTTGTTGGTAGGTGTACGAAACTACTGGTACAACACAAAATGCTGCTGGTCCTGACACACCTGTACATATCCCACTATTTACGGCTGTTGAACTCTGGTAGGTAAAGCTTATATTACCATCTAATGCCCATGCGTTTATAGAATCTTTATCTAAGGATATTATTTGTTGTCCTAATCCACATTGAGTTGCAGTAGATAGTGTAGCTAATAATGTCCCATTCTCCGACAGTACATCTACATATTCTGTAGATAAGTCTAAATCTCCAAAGAAATCAACTTTTAATGTACCATTTGAGGTTGCCCCAGATTGAGCATTGGTATGTGACAATATTAAAGCACCTCCTGTGGTATTACTACATTGTTCGGGAATAGAATCATGATAGTTCCCTGCACTTAAATGATTAAATGCAAACAAAAAACTAACTAATAAAAGTGAATAAATTTTTTTCATGACTTTAATGTTTTTTAGTTTAGGTTGTAATAAATTAACTTAGTTAGAATAATTTTGAATAAAAATAAATTTGAAAAGGCAAAGTTCAAGAAAATTTAACGTGACTTGTTAAATTTCTTCCAACTATTAGACCTTGATACGACAATTGCCCTATAAAAGTTACTTTTTTTAAGACGAAATTCAAATTAAATAAAATCTCGTTTTACTCTGGGAGAGATAGTAGTAAAAACCTCATACGGTATGGTTTTCAGGATCTTAGACAAAGAAAGAACACTTTCTTTAGTATTGAAAAATAAAGCAATATCCTCTTCAGAACACTCTATATCAGTTACATCTACCATGGTAATGTCCATGCAAATATTTCCTATAGTTGGAGCTGATTTTCCGTTTACAATTAAAGACCAATTGCCATTTCCCAACTGACGATTAAATCCATCTGCATAACCAATAGGTATCGTTGCAATGATGGACGGCTTTGTTACTTTCCCCATCCTTCCATAACCAATGGTTTCACCAGCTTGTAAATGATGAATCTGAGCAATTTTGGTTTTTAACACCACTACATTTTTTAATGTTGCATTTGCTACTTCATCTTCTATAAACCCCAACAAACCTATTCCCAACCTTACCATGTCATAATGTGCCTCCGGAAAACGAACAATAGCATTAGAATTTGCAATATGCATATCAATTTTATAATTTAATGATCTTGAAATCTTCTCAGCCATCTTCTCAAATTGCTTTATCTGATTAAAGGAGAACGTATCTTCTTCATGATTATCAGAAGAAGTTAATTGAGAAAAAACACTTTCTATAATTATGTTAGGATATTGTTGTATGGTTTTTATTACTTCATCTAATTCATCCATTTTCAACCCCAAACGATGCATTCCTGTATCTAACTTTAAATGAATGTTATAATTTTTATCAAGCGCTAATGTTTTAATAGTGTTAACAAAAGCTGTTAATGATGTTAATGAGAATATTACCGGAGTAAGCTGGTGTTTTATTACTAAATCAAAACTTTCTAACTCGGGCTTCATTATGGCAATTGGCAGTTTTACTCCTGCCTTTCTAATTTCAACACCCTCCAAAATATTGGCTACACCTAAACAATCCACCCTTTGTTCTTCTAAAAATTTCGACAATCCAATAGGACCAAGTCCATAGCCATAAGCTTTTACCATTACCATAATTCTGGTTGAAGGCTTTAGTAACCCCCTAAAATAATTGAGGTTGTGAGCTAAATTTTCTTTACTCACTTCAAGAACGGTATCGTACTTTAGTTTTTTTATAACGTGCTGTTTTTTATCGCTCCAAAAGTAAGAAAGTTAATTTTCCTAAATTAAATTCATCTAAATTTAAAGAAATTTTATAATTGACAATTTAAAAGTAACTTCGCCCGAATTTAATTTTAAAACATGGAATACATTATACAAGGTGGACAATTACTTTTAAGCATCTCTTTATTAGTTATACTGCATGAAGGTGGTCATTTTTTCGCTGCTAAATTTTTTAAAACTAAAGTAGAAAGTTTTTATCTATTCTTTAATCCATGGTTTTCTTTATATAAAAAGAAAATTGGAGATACTGAATATGGTATTGGTTGGTTGCCATTAGGTGGGTATGTAAAAATTGCCGGAATGATAGATGAAAGTATGGACAAAGAACAAATGAAACAGCCACCACAGCCATGGGAATTTCGTGCAAAACCAACTTGGCAGCGATTAATCATTATGCTTGGAGGTATAATTGTAAACGTAATTGTAGGTTTTTTAATTTATAGTTTCGTTTTAATGAGTTATGGTGAAAAGTTCTTGCCTGCTAGCGAACTTGAAGATGGTGTTTGGTGTTTAAATGAGTCTATTACCAACGAAATTGGCTTACAAACAGGAGATAAAATTATTACCATTAATGGAGAATCTCCTGAAACCTTTGAGCAAATGCAAGAAGAAATATTCTACTCCAAAAACATGGTAGTAGAACGTAATGGCGAACAAATTTCCTTAAATATTCCTACTGATTTAGTTGATAAATTATTAAAAGAAAGAAGAGGTCCTTTGTTTGCCTACCGAATTCCATTTACAGTTGGAGGAACATTAAAAGATTATCCTGCCGCAAAAGCAGGTCTTAAACCAAAAGATAAAATTATTGGAATAAATGATACCCCTATTAATTATTATGATGAATTTAAGGAGAAATTAACTCCTTACATTAACCAAACAGTAAATATAAAAGTAATAAGAGATAACGAAACCATTACACTTCCTGTCGAAATTGTAGATTCAGCTTTTATTGGCGTCTCTCCTTATCCGTATTCCTTAACAGAATTAGAAAAAGAAGGTATTTATACGCCTAAAACTGTTCATTATTCCTTTTTTACTGCATTTCCAAGAGGTATTGAAATAGCCGTTGAGAAAATTGTAAATTATTACAAACAGTTTAAGCTAATGCTTAATCCTGAAACTGGAGCTTATAAAGGAATGGGGGGATTTGCTACCATCAGTAAGTTATTCGGACCGGAATGGGAATGGCAAAATTTCTGGGAAAAAACTGCTTGGATTTCGTTGGTGTTAGCATTTATGAATTTATTGCCTATCCCAGCTTTGGATGGCGGGCATGTAATGTTCTTATTATACGAAATGATTACTGGCAGAAAGCCCAATGAAAAAATTATGGAATACGCTCAGGTAGCAGGCATGGTGCTTTTATTAGCTTTAATGTTGTACGCCAATACCGACTGGCTTAGGTTTTAATTAACTTTTAGTTGTTTACAAACTCTCTTCACTAGAGGTTTTCTCCAACTAATTTTGGCATAATTTTATGGTGAACGGCATTATTCATTATAAAAATTAACCTATGAAATTAATTTCCAAGATTCTATTATTATTTGCAATTATAAACGTTAGCATTTTATCTGCCCAAGAAACAACTACAGGTGATGCCATCATACACGACCCAACTGCTAAAAACAATGTGCTAATCATTCCTTTCGAATCTAAAATGTACTTCTCTGATATTGATGGAGATTTAAGTCAGAAAAACGAAATGAATTTCCATGAAATAAAAGCCATGTTTCGTGCAGAATTAGATAAAAATCTATTTATCTCACTTAAAGAATATTTTAATCCATTATCGTTTTATACTATGGAACAAGATGTTGTTCAAAAAGAGCTGACTTATATCTACAGTTCCATTGGCTACAAATATCAAATAATTGAACCCGAAGTTGTAGAAAAAGAAACTCCTGCTAAAAAGCTGTTCAATAAAATTAAACCCAAAGAAAAGGAAAAAGAGCCACAAGCAGCAACAATACAAAATGGTGAGATTGTTTCTGAAGTAGATAATCGTGAAAAATTTATGAATACCATTATTACCAATGAAAACTTAATTCTCAATTTAAACACAACTTACCAAGCAACATATTATGTATTTATCAATCAACTAGACATTAAAAAAAGTGCTGACAATGCTTATAAGGCTGGCGAAGATCAATACAAAAGAGAAATAAAAGTACATTATACCATTATTAATAGTAACACCAAAGAAGTAAGCTCTGGAGCAATTATCTCTAGATTTAATTCTAGCGAAAGTGATATTAATAAAATAATCAAAATTCATTTTCCATTAATTGCCGAAAAAATCACAAAAAAACTGGTTACACCAACAATTCAAGCAGAATAAATGTATTTAGTAAAGTCGCCATTTTTTCTCAAAAAATATTACGCCAATTTTATTTGGAAAATCCCCACTACCGAAAAAATTATTTACCTCACTTTTGATGATGGTCCAACTCCTGAAATTACAGAATGGACATTAACAACATTAAAAAAATTTAATGCAAAAGCTACTTTTTTTTGTATTGGTAATAATGTATCAAAACACCCTATTATTTTTAATAAAATAATGAGAGAAGGACATGCTGTTGGCAACCATACACATCACCACTTAAACGGTTGGCACACCAACAATGAAACTTATCTTAGCAATATTAAAAAATGCGAAGAAGTGGTTAAAAGCAAGCTATTTCGCCCACCTTATGGTAGAATAAAAAAATCGCAATATGAGCTAATAAAAAATGATTATCAAGTAATTATGTGGGATGTATTAAGTGGCGATTTTGACCCAAAGACAAGTCCAGAAAAATGCCTGAGAAATGTAATAAACAACGCTACCGAAGGAGCTATTATCGTTTTTCATGACAGCCTAAAAGCTACTGAAAATCTTAAATACACCTTACCAATAGTATTAAGTCATTTTACAGAACAAGGATATAGATTTGAAAAGTTGTAAATTAGTTTAAGTGTGAAGTTCATTTAAGGTAGTTAAGTGATTTTTGTATATTTCATCTCTCCCTTACTGCTTCAACAATTTCAGTACTTCAGTTTTGTTGTTGGCTGTTATCACTAAATTGTAATTTCCTGCCTTTAGTTGGTATTTGCTTAAATCTATTTGTAGGTTTTGTTGGTTTACTTTTTTAGTAAATATCAACTTACCATTATTATCATAGAGGCTTATTTCACTTGCTTGTGCCTGTTTAAAGTTTATTTCTAATTGGTTTTGAAACGGATTTGGATAAGCCAAAAAGCTTGCTGTGGCTAGTTCATTGATGCTCGTTGCCATCACCACCCATTGCCCGTCTGTTGGCACTTGGGTCATTAATCCTGCTCCGTTTTCTGCTCTTACAGAGAAATAATAATCTTGATTGAATGGTACAGATAAGCCTGTATGGGTTATGGTGGTATTCATTCCATTGTTGGTCCATGATACTACATTGGAATCGCCTGATGTGGTGCCTATGGCGTACCAATAGGCT
>JAPHUD010000036.1 GCA_026196775.1 Flavobacteriales bacterium | reverse complement strand
TTTAACCTTCGGGAGAACGCTCACCACTTTGTGGTTCATGACTGGGGTGAAGTCGTAACAAGGTAGCCGTAGGGGAACCTGCGGCTGGATCACCTCCTTAAAGAGTGACCAAGCTGGCGCAAGTGCCCACACAAGCTATTCTGATCCTTATATAGAGAACGTTATCGTTAACTTCTAAAGTTGATGATAGTACGGAGACGGCTGGGTGCAGACCCTGCCATAAACACCGGGTCTGTAGCTCAGTTGGTTAGAGCGCACCCCTGATAAGGGTGAGGTCGGTGGTTCAAATCCACCCAGACCCACCAGTTTCCGGATAACATACAAGGCCATAGCTAAAGTTATGGTTTTTTTGTCCTCCGAAAATTACCCAGATATTTGGGGCTATAGCTCAGCTGGGAGAGCACCTGCTTTGCAAGCAGGGGGTCCGCGGTTCGATCCCGCGTAGCTCCACCATGTTAGATAAGAGCATAATAAATATTGTGTTCTTACCTAACATATACTCGAAGAAGCAATTCTTAGGGCGTACGTTAACTGTCTTTATGACATGTTCTTTTACAAATTGGAAAGCCAAGTAATACAAACATCAAACGATGATTGTTTTATTGAAGATAAATTTATTTATCGTTAACGAAATAATCAAAATTTAATGGGTATAACTGAAATAAATAGAGGCTTTATTATCTTTATGATCTTAAAGACTTTATTCATCTTAATATATTCAAGTGTTACTCACAAATAAGCCAAATAACCTTGTTTGGGATCCATTACTAAAATCATAATTATACAAACGTGATTTTGGGGAACCCAGAATGCTTGGGGTTATATGGTCAAGTGAATAAGTGCACATGGTGGATGCCTTGGCGGCAACAGGCGATGAAGGACGTAGTAATCTGCGATAAGCCTAGGGGAGCTGATAAACACGCTTTGATCCTAGGATTTCCGAATGGGGAAACCCACCTGATTTATCAGGTACCCTTAAGTGAATACATAGCTTAAGGGGGCGAACCCGGGGAACTGAAACATCTAAGTACCCGGAGGAAAAGAAATCAACCGAGATTCCCTTAGTAGCGGCGAGCGAACGGGGACCAGGCCTTAAGTTGTTAACGTTTTAGTGGAACACTCTGGAAAGTGTGGCCATAGTGGGTGATAGCCCCGTACACGAAAAGACGTTTTCAATGAAATCGAGTAGGGCGGGACACGTGATATCCTGTCTGAACATGGGGGGCCCACCCTCCAAGCCTAAATACTAGTTGCCGACCGATAGTGAACCAGTACCGTGAGGGAAAGGCGAAAAGAACCCCTTTTAGGGGAGTGAAATAGAACCTGAAACCGTGTGCATACAAGCAGTAGGAGCTCTTCGTGAGTGACTGCGTACCTTTTGTATAATGGGTCAACGACTTACTTTTAGTGGCAAGCTTAACCGTATAGGGGAGGCGTAGAGAAATCGAGTCTTAATAGGGCGTCGAGTCGCTAGGAGTAGACCCGAAACCGGGCGATCTATCCATGGTCAGGTTGAAGGTGGGGTAACACCTACTGGAGGACCGAACCCACTTATGTTGAAAAATGAGGGGATGAACTGTGGATAGGAGTGAAAGGCTAATCAAGCCCGGAGATAGCTGGTTCTCCTCGAAATCTATTTAGGTAGAGCCTCGTGTATAACTGTTGGGGGTAGAGCACTGTTATGGCTAGGGGGTCATCCCGACTTACCAAACCATTGCAAACTCCGAATACCGACAAGTTCTAGCACGGGAGACAGACGGCGGGTGCTAACGTCCGTCGTCAAGAGGGAAACAACCCAGACCACCAGCTAAGGTCCCAAAATATAGCTCAGTGGGAAACGATGTGAGAAGGCCCAGACAGCCAGGAGGTTGGCTTAGAAGCAGCCACCCTTTAAAGAAAGCGTAATAGCTCACTGGTCGAGTCGGCTCGCGCGGAAGATGTAACGGGGCTTAAGCTATATACCGAAGCTGTGGATTCATACTTATGTATGAGTGGTAGAGGAGCGTTCTGTACGCCTGTGAAGGTGAATCGTAAGGTTTGCTGGAGGTATCAGAAGTGCGAATGTTGACGTGAGTAACGATAATGCGGGTGAGAAACCCGCACGCCGAAAACCCAAGGTTTCCTGCGCAACGCTAATCGGCGCAGGGTTAGTCGGTACCTAAGGCGAGGCCGAAAGGCGTAGTCGATGGAAAACAGGTTAATATTCCTGTACCGAACGTAACTGCGATGGGGGGACGGAGAAGGCTAAACTATCCGGGCGTTGGTTGTCCCGGTTCAAGTAAGTAGGCAGAGAACTTAGGAAAATCCGGGTTCTTAATGCTGAGATACGATGTCGTAACTCTCTTCGGAGAGCCAAGTAGTTGATGCCATGCTTCCAGGAAAAGCCCCTAAGCTTCAGGTTACGTTTGACCGTACCCCAAACCGACACAGGTGGGTGGGATGAGAATTCTAAGGCGCTTGAGAGAACACTGGTGAAGGAACTAGGCAAAATGGTACCGTAACTTCGGGAGAAGGTACGCCCCTGATGGTGATGAGACTTGCTCTCTAAGCTATTGGGGGTTGCAATAAAATGGTGGCTGCAACTGTTTACTAAAAACATAGCACTCTGCAAACTCGCAAGAGGACGTATAGGGTGTGACGCCTGCCCGGTGCCGGAAGGTTAATTGATG
>JAPHUD010000039.1 GCA_026196775.1 Flavobacteriales bacterium | reverse complement strand
TGAGCTGACTACTCCTATTGATGCTTCAATGCTTAACGATGGCGTTAATGTATTTAACATTAGGTACATCGATGAAAATAATTATTATAGTTCTACGCTTAGTAAAATGTTTTATAAAAAAGATGACCAAATCATTAACAATAAAATTTTTGGTTATCACTATTGGTTTGATAATGATTTTGCCAATAGAATTTACGTTTCGTTAGCTACTCCAGCTACCTCTGTTCAAGTGTTGGATAGTATAAACTTACACCAAATAACAAAAGGAACTCATACATTTCATTTTCAATTTCATGATTCGGTAAACGTTTGGAGCGTAGTAACTACAGATACCATACAAAAACAACCTTTTCCAATAGCCAATTTTTCGTATAATGATGTGGTAAATTGCGACTCAACAATAGTTGCTTTTAATGATTTAAGCATAGATGGCGATACTTATTTATGGAGTTTTGGTAACGGAAACTATGACAGTACTGCTAATCCAACCCATACCTATTATACTTCAGGAAATTATACGGTAGCATTAACAATAACTGATACAACTACTCAATTAGATAGTACTTTTCAGCAAACTATAACTGTTATAGGTAACACCAGTGACTCTATAGTTGAAACCGCTTGCAATAGCTATATCAGCCCCAGTGGAAATTATCAGTACGTAACTTCTGGTATTTATAAAGATACTATTCCAAATCAATACAGTTGTGACAGCATCATTACCATTAATTTAACAGTAAATAATGTTGATACATCTGTTAGCTCCAATGATCCTGTGTTAACTTCAAATGCAAATGGTGCAACATATCAATGGGTGGATTGTAATAATAATTACAGTTTTATAACAGGACAAACCAATCAAACATTTACCGCTACTATCAACGGCAGTTATGCTGTAATAGTAACGCAAAATGGATGTGTAGATACCAGTGCGTGTTACTCTATTACATCTATCGGCATTGAAGAAAACAACATGGCTGAAGTAAAAATATATCCTAATCCAACTAGAGGTTTAATAAATATAGATTTTGAAAATATAAGTAATATACAAATGATTTCTATTGCTAATGCTGTTGGACAAGAAGTTTATCATTCAACCTCAATTTCTAAAAAGAATACGGTTGTTAATTTGGATGCTCAAAAAGGACTATATTTTATTACCATATACTATAAAAATGGAGCTTATAATGTTTATAAATTAATTAAACAATAATTTTTTATTATTTCAGCTCCACCATATCAAGCATCCTCATTTGTGACGCTTTTTTAATTTTCATTTACAACGTATTCATCACTTCATCATCCACCAAATTCGGTAAAGTAACTTTTAGTCCCGGAGTTCTTTCCATTTCTCTTTTAATGGCAAAAATAGCTTCTGAGTTTCTAGCCCAACTTCTTCGGGCAATACCATTATTCACATCCCAAAAAAGCATGGATTTTAATCTTCTGTCAGCATCAGTAGAACCATCTAAGGTCATTCCAAAACCACCATTAATAACTTCTCCCCAGCCAACGCCACCGCCATTGTGTATAGAAACCCAAGTGGCTCCTCTAAAACTATCTCCAATAACATTATGGATGGCCATATCAGCAGTAAATGCAGAGCCATCATAAATATTAGAAGTTTCTCTATAAGGAGAATCTGTCCCTGAAACATCATGATGATCTCGTCCTAAATTAACAGGAGCAGAAAGTTTACCACTAGCAACAGCTTTGTTAAAAGCTTCGGCAATTTTTATTCTTCCTTCGGCATCGGCATATAAAATTCTGGCTTGAGAACCAACCACTAACTTATTTTCTTGGGCTCCTTTAATCCAAGTAATGTTATCTTGCATTTGTTGCTTTATTTTATTAGGAGAAGTTTTAATCATTTCTTCCAACACTTCGCAAGCAATATCGTCTGTGGTTTTTAAATCTTCCGGTTTTCCGGAGGTACATACCCAGCGGAATGGTCCAAATCCGTAATCGAAACACATAGGCCCCATAATATCCTGAACGTAACTTGGGTATTTAAAATCTATACCATTTTCAGCCATAATATCCGCACCAGCTCTGCTTGCTTCTAGCAAAAATGCATTTCCGTAATCAAAAAAATAGGTGCCTTTTTTAGTGTGGTTATTAATAGCATTTGTCTGTCTTTTAAGACTTTCTTGTACTTTTTGTTTAAACAATTCAGGATTATTCGCCATCATTTCATTGCTTTCCTCATAGCTTAACCCCACAGGATAGTATCCTCCCGCCCAAGGATTGTGTAAAGAAGTTTGGTCGGAACCTAAATCTATATAAATTCCTGCCTCATCGAATTTTTCCCAAACATCTACTACATTTCCATCATAAGCAATAGAAACCACTTCTTTATTGGCTTTGGCTTTACTAACTCTTTCACAAAGTTCATCTAAATCGCTAATTACTTCGTCTACCCAACCTTGTTCGTGTCGTTTAAAAGTAGCTGCAGGATTTACTTCTGCTGTAACTGAAATAACTCCTGCAATATTTCCTGCTTTGGGTTGAGCGCCACTCATTCCTCCAAGCCCTGCTGTTACAAATAATTTCCCTGCTGTTCCTTTATTATCTATTTTTCTACAACCATTCAAAACCGTAATAGTTGTTCCGTGTACAATTCCTTGTGGACCAATGTACATGTATGAACCCGCTGTCATTTGTCCGTATTGTGTTACACCTAGTGCATTAAATTTTTCCCAATCATCAGGTTTGGAGTAGTTAGGAATCATCATTCCGTTAGTAACCACTACTCTTGGAGCTTCTTTGTGAGATGGAAATAAACCCATAGGATGACCAGAATACATTACTAAAGTTTGTTCGTCTGTCATTTCAGACAAATATTGCATGGTTAATAAATATTGCCCCCAGTTTTGGAAAACAGCACCGTTTCCTCCATAAGTAATTAATTCGTGAGGATGTTGAGCCACATCAGGGTCTAAGTTGTTTTGTATCATCAACATAATAGACTTTGCTTGGATTGATTTTCCGGGATATTCGTCAATTGGTCGGGCATACATTTTATAATCAGGACGAAAACGGTACATGTAGATTCTTCCGTATTTTTCTAATTCCTCTGCAAATTCTTTAGCTAAAATAGGGTGATGTTTTGCTTCAAAATAACGTAAAGCATTTTTTAAGGCAAGCTTTTTTTCTTCAGTAGTTAAAATCTCCTTGCGTTTAGGAGCATGGCTTACCGTGTTGTCAACTTCTTTTTTTGATGGCAATTCATTCGGAATTCCTTGTTGTAATTGTGTTTTAAAATCCATAATCTAATAAATTTCTAATCTCTAATTTATTTATCTTTTATAATTCTCCCTTTGCTTTTATCAAACCCATAAGGACAATGCCGACAACCGTTCTGACAACAATAGCCTCTTTTTAAAAGATACTTTTCAGTAAAAACTCTATAACCTTCTGGAGTAAGGTAATAGTCGTCTTTTTCTAATTTATTATTTGAAAAATTGGTCATTTTATTAGTCAAACTTGGTAACACCTCCAGAAACAATAAACTTCATAAAATCTGCTGATTTCACATCTTTTACCGGGGTAACTTGTGATGCAGGAACAATAAAAAAGTTACCTGAGAAATTGTAAGAATGAGGTAAATAAACACCTATTCTATCATCGGTTACTCCAATTTTTTTTAAATCTTCTACTGTTACAAACCCAAGCTTTTCTAGGTTGGAGTCTTTATTCATTTTAACCAAAACAGGTTTGTCGAAACTTTTTTTAGAACCAACAAAGGCAGATAATAAATCTTTTACTGAAGAATAAATGGTTTTAAGCAAAGGAGCTTTGTCAAGAATTTGATTAAATTGAGATTTTAAAGGTTCTAAAATAATGCTAGAACCTACTACACCTAAAACAGTAATAGCAACTATAAGCACCAAAAAACCCATTCCTGGAACGTTAATTCCTACTGGTATTAATCCATCAAAGAATTTAAAAAGTTCTATAATAATGTAAATGGTTATAGTAACAGGGGCAGCATAAAGCAATCCTCTAAAAAAGTATTTTAAAAACAGTTTAAAAATCGATTTAGGTCGCATAGTATATGTTTTTATATCTGGACAAAGATACTACACTAAGAGATAACCTTTAATAATTAAAAGTTTATTTTTTTCTTGAGTAATCTTTTATACATTTGTAATCAATATTATATAACATAAAAATATCACAAAATGAAAAAAATTTTACTATCTTCTTTAGTCTTAATGATGGGAGCAGTAGTTTTTGGTCAGACTTCGAATAGAAGCGAACTTAAGCCGGTCCCACAAAATGTGCTTTTAACCAAAAGCCATGAAACTTCTTTAAAAAACATGAATGCTCAAAAAACTTTGGCTTGTATTGATACTATTAGGTATCCTCAAACAAAAGAACAAGTTTTAGGAACTAGTAATTTTTATGTGTTTGAATTATGGGCAGATGACAATGAGGCTATGTCGCAAACCTTTTTATTAAGTGGCTCTACACTTGGAATAACAGGAGTAGAGTTTTTTGGCAGAAACAGCCCAAATGGAGTGGCAAGTGTGAGTGTTAGAGCTTCTATTTATAATGTTGATGCAAGTAACAATCCAACAACGGAAATTGCTTTTGCTAGTATTACCTTATCAGACACTAATTTTAGTTACAGACAAGTAAACTTTACTCCAATTAATGTAACAGGGAATTATGCTGTAGTAATTAGACCAACAAATGTTGGAGGTATAGTAGATTTTTATGTGAATGATGCTGCAGTTGGTCAATCTTATGATGAAAACTTATCTAGAGCAAAATCAGATTGGTACACGTCATCAAATGGAAACTGGGTAAATATGCCTACTTATACGGTTTCTGGTTTTACAGGTGGACCATTTGATTTTGAAATGTTAGCTGCACCAAAAATTACTTATACCATAACAACAGATTTTACAGCTTCTCCTAATCCTTCTTGTTTAGGAACACCTGTAAACTTTACCAACAACACTACTCCAACAAGTGTGTTAAGTAGTAGGTTTTACAACTATCAAAAGTTTAAAAGTTATTTTAATACAACAGTACCCGATTCAACCTATGTTTATGCATTAGGTGGTGGAGCACCATTAGTTTGGAATGGAACAGCTACTCATACTTATACAACTGCAGCTAACCATTCTCCAAAACTTTATACTTTGGGTGGTTTTTGGAACAGTTGTTTAGATAGTGCAACTAAAACAGTAACAGTAAATCCATTACCAACGGTTACAGCAAATGCAACTTCAACTTCAGTTTGTACAGGAAGTCAAGTTACGCTTACTGGTGGCGGAGCTTCTTCTTACACATGGAATAATGGAGTGACTAATGGTGTTGCTTTTACACCAACAGCAACAACAACTTATACCGTTACAGGTACAGATGGAAATAACTGTCAGAATACTGCTCAGGTAACAGTTACAGTAAATCCATTACCAACAGTAACAGCCAACGCATCTGCAACTACTGTGTGTGCTGGTGGTCAGGTTACACTAACAGGTGGTGGAGCTACTTCGTATACTTGGAATAATGGAGTAACTAATGGTGTTGCTTTTACTCCAACAGCAACTACCACTTATACTGTTACAGGTACAGATGCCAATAGCTGCCAAAATACGGCTCAAGTTACCGTTACTGTAGCTTCTGCTATTACAGTTACAGCAAATGCAACTTCTACATCAATTTGTGCAGGCGATCAAGTTACACTTACAGGAAGTGGAGCTACTTCATACACTTGGGATAATGGCGTAACTAATGGTGTGGCTTTTACTCCAACAGCAACTACCACTTATACCGTTACTGGTACTTCTGGCTCTTGTACAGACAACGACCAAATTACGATTACGGTAAACCCATTACCAACTGTAACAGCAAACACTTCAGCAGCTTCAGTTTGTTCAGGAGATCAAGTTACTTTAACTGGCGGAGGTGCAACTTCATACACATGGGATAATGGTGTAACTGATGGTGTGGCTTTTACGCCAACAGCAACTACTACTTATACGGTTACTGGTACAGATGGAAATAACTGTCAGAACACAGCTACCACTACGGTTACAGTTACAACTGTTGATGCTACCACTACAACAACAGGAACTACCATTACTGCTAACAACGGTAATGCAACTTATCAATGGGTAGATTGTGATAACAGCAACCAACCAATCTCTGGTGCAACTAGCCAAAGCTTTACACCATCAGCTACTGGAAATTATGCTGTAGTTGTTACAGAAAATGGATGTAGCGAAACGTCTAATTGTGAGAATATTGTTATCTCTGGGATTGATGATCTTAATGGAAATAACAATATTTCTCTATATCCAAACCCTGTTAGTGATATTTTTACTATATCATCTTCAGATGATTTAAGTGGAACAGTTATAAGAATTGTTGCTATTACTGGTCAAACTTTAGTAGATAAAACAATCATTTCAGGAAATACATATACTTTTGATATGAGTGTTTATGCTACTGGATTATATTTTGTAGAGATTAATCAAAATGGTAATCTAAATACCTTAAAAGTGATTAAGAAATAAAAATTAAATTAACTCTTACAAAAAACCCTTTTAGCAATTTTGCTAAAAGGGTTTTTTTATTTTGTTCTGTATTTTTGTCACATGCTACACCAAAAACTTCCACTAATTCCATTACAACAAGTAAATTTTGATTTTCTTGAAGAAAAAAACATACAATTACATATATTGCGAGAAGATTTAATTCATCCCACTATTTCAGGAAACAAATGGCGAAAATTGTTTTACAACCTACAAGAAGCCAAAAATGCTGGAAAAAATCAATTATTAACTTTTGGAGGAGCTTATTCTAACCATATTGCCGCAACGGCTGCTGCAGGTAACCAATTTGGATTTAAAACCATAGGAATAATTAGAGGAGAGGAACATCTGCCTTTAAACCCAACTTTACAACTTGCAGTAGATAATAGAATGCAGCTAAGCTATATGTCGAGGGAGTTGTATAGAGATGAAAAATATAACGCTTCATTTTTACAAGAAATGAAAGCTGAATTTGGAGATTTCTATCTTGTGCAAGAAGGGGGTTCAAACGCTTTTGCAGTTAAAGGATGTACGGAAATTATTAATAACATAGATATAGATTACGATGTTATTTGTTGTGCTTGTGGTACAGGAGGAACTATTGCTGGAATTATTGCTGCTGCTGATGCAACAAAAGAAATAATAGGTTTCCCAGCATTAAAAGGTGGAGAATTCCTAAAAAATGATATACAACAATTATTGGCAGACTATCAGCAACAATTTGTAGTAGAAATAAATAATAAAAATTGCCGTTTAATTACCGATTATCATTTTGGTGGATATGCAAAAACAAGTACTGAATTGATTGACTTTGTTAATGATTTTTATCAGCAACAAAATATTCCATTAGACTTAATTTATACAGGAAAAATGCTTTTTGGAATTTTACACCTTGCCAAAACGACAGCTTTTTTTAATGGCAAAAAAATTGTTGCTATACATACGGGTGGATTACAAGGAAATAAAGGATTTGATAAAATTAAATTAATATTTTAAAATTTGGGTTTATTAGTTTCAGTAATCAATAGTCAACTGTTAATATTTTTAGAAAAATAGTAATAGATTGGTTGATATTGCTGTTAACTTTGCAATTATTAATGAATTATCGTATTCCCATATTAATAGTAGTAATGCTTCTGACAATAAGTTCAGTTGCACAACCTGCCGAACGCAGAATTACCCGTTCTGAATACATAGAAACTTACAAAGATGATGCGATTAGAGAAATGCATCGCTCTGGAGTTCCTGCAAGCATAACTTTGGCTCAGGGTATATTAGAATCAGGTGATGGAAATAGTCCTTTAGCCATGTATGCAAACAATCATTTTGGTATAAAATGCCATTCTGGTTGGAAAGGTAAAACCATGCATATTGATGATGATGCTAAAAATGAATGTTTTAGAAAATATAAATCAGTTTATGAATCTTTTGAAGATCATTCTGAATTTCTTACTTCACGTTCAAGGTATGCTTTTTTGTTTGAATTAAAAATTACAGATTACAAAGGCTGGGCTAAAGGTTTAAAAAAAGCTGGTTATGCAACTAATCCAAAATATGCCGATTTACTGATAGACTTAATAGAGAAACATAAGCTCTATGAATATGATAGGTACGCAAAAGTCCCCTTAAAAGAACCCAAAAAGGGAAAAACTTCCGCAGCCTTGGCAAGTTCTGCTTCAAAAAAATATACGGTTAAAATGCATAATAATATTAAGCATATTGTCGTGAAAAAAGGAGATACCTTTTACAGTATTGCTAAAGCTTTTGAGATGAATGAATGGCAATTGTATCGCTATAATGATTTAAACAAAAGTGATGTATTGGAAGAAGGTCAGATTTTATATCTTCAGCCAAAAAGAAATAAAGCTCAAGAAGATTTTCATATTGTTAGAAAAGGCGACAGTATGAGAAGTATTTCTCAGCAATATGGTGTGAAGCTTAATAAACTTTACAAGAAAAATAATATGATTATGGGAACTCAACCCAATGAGGGTCAGAAAATTTCACTTAGAAAGAAAGTTAAAAATTAATCCAACAATATCAAAGCCTTTTTTTATTAGGGAAATGGCAATTCTTGATTAAATTTGCCCTTTTAAAAAAAAATATCGATTTGCTAAAGAAAAATATTTTTGGTCAGTACTTATTTCTTAAAAAATTAGTGATAAGAACTTTTGCTTTTGTTACCTATATTCGATTTAAGAAAGTAAATTATCCTAAGATAGTAGGAGCAGAATTGTTTAGAGATTTACCCAAACAGAATGTGCTTTTTGTTTCTAACCATCAAACTTATTTTGCAGATGTGGCTTTCATGGTTCATGCCATGGAAACAGCTATTTATGGTTATCCAAACGAAATTAAATTAAGAGGAATATTATCTTGCCCTTTTGTTGATTTTTATTTTGTTGCTGCTGAAGAAACAATGAAATCTGGCTTGTTACCCAAAATTTTAGCTTATGCCGGAGCTATAACCATTAAAAGAACTTGGCGAGAAGCAGGTAAAGCCATTAAAAGACCTGTTGACCAAGCCGATACAGAAAAAATAAAAATTGCTTTGGCGAACGGTTGGGTGGTAAATTTTCCACAAGGAACTACTAAGGCTTTTGCTGAAGGTAGAAAAGGAACAGCTCACATCATTAAAAATTATAAACCTATTGTTGTGCCTATTACCATAGATGGTTTTAGAAGAGCTTTTGATAAAAAAGGATTGTTCATCAAGAAAAAAAATACGGCTTTACAAATGCAAGTACATCAACCATTAAAAATAGATTATGAAGATAGCGTTGAAAATATCTTAAAGCAAGTAATGGTTGCTATTAATCAACAAGAAGGATATGAAAAATATAAAAGTCAATAAATCATTTCCAAATAGTTAATTTTGTTGCTTTTAAAATAAATGGAAAAAACTTACAATAAAGATAAACAATTGCGCTATGATTTAGCTTATTTAAAAATGGCTAAAGAATGGTCTAAATTGTCGCACTGCAAAAGAAAACAGGTGGGAGCGTTGGTGGTAAAAGACAGAATGATAATTTCTGATGGATATAATGGATCACCCACTGGTTACGATAACTGTTGTGAAGATGAAGATGGTAAAACATTATGGTATGTGCTTCATGCTGAAGCAAATGCTTTGATGAAAATTGCCAAGTCAACCAATAATGCCAATGAAGCAACGCTTTATATAACGCTTTCGCCATGCAAAGAATGCAGTAAGTTAATTTTGCAAGCAGGTATAAAGAGAGTGGTTTATTGCAATGATTATAAAGATAAAGATGGTCTTAATTTTTTAGAAGCATCTGGCATAGATGTTACTTTTATTAGATTAGAAGATTATCCCTAAACATAGAATATGAACAAATATAATATTAAAATATTTTTACCATTATTGTTGACACTTAGTGTTGTAGTTGGTATTTACTTAGGCTCTTACTTATCGTCAACAACAGGCAACAAATCTATTATTTTTTCAAAATCAAATTCAAAATCTTCTACTGGTAAGCTTAATGAAATACTTAATTTTATTGAAGAAGCATATGTAGATTCGGTAGATAGTAAAGAGTTGTTAGAGAACTCTATCAATTCTATGTTGTCTAATTTAGATCCTCATTCTTATTATATATCTCCAAAAGAATTTGACAATATGAACGATCCAATTGAAGGTTCTTTTGAGGGGATTGGTGTTGAGTTTAGAATTAAGGATGATACTGTAATGGTGGTAGCGGCAATCGCTAATGGTCCCTCAGAAAAACTAGGCATTCAAGCAGGAGACAGAATTATTAAAGTAGATACAGTAAATATTGCCGGGAAAAATATCACTAATAACGATGTAATTAAGCTGTTAAAAGGGCCTAGAGGAACAAAAGTGAATGTTTTTATTAAAAGAAGAGGAACAAAAAAATTACTAAAGTTTGCTATTGTAAGAGATGAAATTCCAATTTATAGTGTTGATGCTCCTTATATGATAGACGATGATATAGGATATGTTAAAATATCGAGATTTGCTAAAACTACTTATTCAGAATTTTTGAAAGCTGTAGCTGAACTCAAAGAAAAAGACATGGAAAGTTTGATTATAGATTTGAGAAATAATGGTGGAGGAGTGCTTTCTTCCGCAATTAGTATTGCTGATGAAATGTTAGGTAAAAACCAGATGATAGTTTATACCAAAGGAAGAGCGAGAAAAAAAACAGAATATTATTCTACCTCAAAAGGAATATTAAAAGGTGTTAAAATAGCTGTTTTAATCAATGAAAATTCTGCTTCAGCAAGTGAAATATTAGCTGGGGCAATTCAAGATAATGATAGAGGAATTATTATAGGAAGACGTTCTTTTGGAAAAGGATTGGTTCAAGAACAAATTCCTTGGCCAGATGGTTCTGCAATAAGACTTACTGTTGCTAGGTATTATACACCCTCAGGTAGATCAATTCAAAAACCTTACGAAAATGGATTAGATGAATATAATTTAGAAGCTTATAAACGTTATGAAAATGGTGAATTGTTAGAAGCCGATAGTATTCATTTTCCTGATTCATTGAAGTATTTTACTAAAAAAGGTAAGGTTGTTTATGGTGGCGGTGGAATTATGCCAGATGTGTTTATTCCATTAGATACTGTAGGAGGAACAGACTACCTATATCAGTTAAGGTATAACGGCATTATCCAGGAATTTTCATTGAATTATATAGATAGTAGAAGAAGAAGAATGTTAGAAACGTATCATGATGCGGTTAAATTTAAAAAACAATTTAAAGTTAGCAACCAATTGTTTAATGATTTGATAAAATTTGCTACAGAATCGGGTATAGAGAGAGATTTAGAACAAATACGAAAATCTAAATTTCTAATAGAACAAGGACTGAAAGCAGATATGAGCAGACATCTTTATGGTAATTTTGGTTTTTATGTTATTGTTAATGAGAACGATAAAACCATAAGTAGAGCTATTAAAGAAATTAAAGAGTAGTAAAATATGATTAAAGATATTCCTCAGGAAAAAGTTACCAATGTAGCTATTGCTGTTGTTCAAGAAGGTGAAGATTGGAATGTATATTTGGTTAATTTAAAAGATACTCCATTAGAAAATGTATTAGTGTCTTCCAAAGGGTACATTACTCATGAGAACGGTTCTCAAACTAAAACTTCTGAATTGAGACATGCATTAGGTAATGTTCCACCAAAAAGTTATGCTAAAATTGAACCCATTATTGAAAATGTTTTTGGGTTGCATAATCAATATTGGGTAACTTATTTTTCAGAAAATCAGCTGTTAGATAAAAAATATATTTTTTTAGCAGAGACTATTAAAGCAGAGAACTTTGTAACTATTCCCATTATTAATAAAAAAGGAGTAATGATATTATAATAAACAAGCCTCGCAATGCGAGGCTTGTTTTATTATGTATAAATAGACAAATTACCTAATAAGAGAAAGGGTACCTTTTTCGAAGAACTGTTG
>JAPHUD010000011.1 GCA_026196775.1 Flavobacteriales bacterium | reverse complement strand
TTTTTAGTCTCTTTTAGCGTTCCAAAATCAAGTACGTTTCCTTCTTTAGTTATTCTATTATATTCTTCTGTTCGCATTTTTGGTCAACTTGTGCCTAACGACCCGGCTATGCGTAGTGCGGGATTTGAAAAGCGGAGTTTTCAAATTTGCACGGAGCCAAGAGTTTATATTTTGTTTTTAATTTATTTACTTTAAATACCAAATTAAAGTATTGGCGAACTTGATTAAATGTACTGAATTTCCATCTAGCAGAAAACCCGCATTACGTATAGCCCTTGTTAGCCACCGTTTGCTTTATTTTCTTTTTGGATTTCTTCTAATATTGAATCTACAGGAGTCCCTGATTCTCTCCAATAATCTTGATAATATTTAAGTTGTTCTTCAAGTTTAATATCTTCTCCTTTCAACTTCCTTTGATAGCTATTCAAAATAATTCCAGACATATCATCAGGATGTAAAATTCCCATTTTGTATAGATTTTTCGCTAATTCTGAATTACCCCATAACCCCCAATTGTTTCTGAGGTACATTCCAAATCCGTGATGAACATATCCACTAAATTCTCCGTCATCCAAACATCTTATCCATTCCTTCATTTTCGGATGTGTCATCGAATCCAGAATAATTAGACTTTCTTCAAAATCATTTGGGAGTGTTTTTATTCTAGCAAATGTGTCTGTCTTTGTTTGGCTCATTTTACTTAAAAGACTGTCACATTCTATTCTGTTTAATGAGTCGATTTGGGCTTGTGTCAAGTTCTCACTTGTACTGTCTTGAGTTGTCCCAGAATTACAAGCTACAAACAGTGTAATGATTGATATTGTCCCTATTATCTGATTTACTAGTTTCATTATTTATGTCTGGTGGCTAACGATATGTGTATGAAACGTGCTTTGCTGTTTCAAGTATTTATAAAAGTAATAATTTTTGCCAAAGTTCCAGTTTAGCATTAAACAAATAAATAGAACCAAAGCAAACCAACCAAATGCAAGGTTGAAACTTGCAACTTATTTGCTTGTAGCACAAGCAAAAATTATGTCGAAAACTGCAAAAGTTTCAGATAAACACAAAAGCTAGCAGCCACATGTTTGATACACCGTGTTAGCATTATGTTTTTCTTAATTAATCATCTAAGATTATAATTTCATTTTTTGAATTTTGTTCAAGTTCAAGAATAGCACCTTTAATATCTCCATTTAATTCAAGAATCATACTTTTATAACAACTTATTAGTTGCTCCAATAAGACGGAATCTAACTTGTTATTGACAAGTTTTGATTTGGAATATTTTAGCATATTAGGTGGGGCTGTCAGATATATTTGATATGTAGTATCAGTATAGGTCATATTCTTATAATTTGCTGCGGCATTTTCTTGAGGATAATTTAGGGAATGTTTCTCCCATTCTGCGGAATGTTGTTTAAATACTATTTTAATAGCATTACCATTCTTAAAATATACGTCTTCACTTATGTGTCCAGCCTCTGCGGAATATATAGAAGTAATGTTTATTAAATTAGTGTCAAGATAATAACCTTGTAAATAACCACCGCAAGAAGACATATCGGGGTACTCAACTTTATTCAAATACCCGTTTATACGTAAGGAATCAATTTCTTTGGTTAGACTATCAATTTCTGAAAAATTATCTGTTTGAGAATAAGTATTACTAGCAGTAAAACTGGATAATATGATTAGTAGGATTATTTTCATTTTACTAATTAATGCTAACGGTTTGGCTAAACGGTCGTGTGCCGTAGGCCATGCCGTTTTAGCCGGTGTTATGCACTGATGCGGATTTTTAAACTTTAATTTCAATAGAATGAGAATACTAATAGCTTGCGAATATTCAGCAGTAGTTCGTGAGGCATTTTCCAAATTAGGACATGATGCATGGAGCTGCGATTTATTGCCAACTGAAATCCCCGGTAACCACTATCAGGAGGATGCAATCAAAATACTTTGGGGCGAAAAATGGGATATGGTAATCGCGCACCCGCCCTGCACTTATCTTTCTAACTCAGGTGTAAGGTGGCTGGCTTCTAAACAACCAAAGAAAGGATTTGTAAAGGCTGAAAATAGCAGCATTTACATTAATCCTGAGCGATGGGCCAAGGTTGTTGAAGCTGCTAAGTTCTTCAAGCAATTTAAGCTATATGGGAAACTTGGCGGTAAAATAGCAATCGAAAACCCGATAATGCACAAATACGCAAAGCAAGAAATATTCTTGGAAAACGAAGATCAGCAACCAACGCAGATAATTCAACCTTGGCAGTTTGGGCATGGTGAGACAAAAGCCACCTGCCTTTGGTTGTATAATCTTCCTAAACTGGAAGCAACTGATATTGTGGAAGGGCGGGAACAACGTATTTGGAAAATGCCTCCTGGAGAATTTCGTCAAAAGGAAAGAAGTCGAACATTTGAAGGAATCGCACAAGCTATGGCGAATCAATGGGGAAACTTTCCTACGGAGACGAAACGTAGCATTTGTGCATAACGTGTTTGTGTATGGTTAGTTGCGTGTTTAAGCAACTAATTTAGTAAACAAAAACGAACGCGAAAAAATTCCGAAGGAATTTTCCAAATAAGCACTTGCCAAAGCAATTAATTATACACGGTGTTGTGCTTTCGTTATTTTTATTCATTTTCTGATTGAAAAGATGGTAACGGTTTTAATTTTGAGTCATTTATTTTTAATTCATCATACACTATTTTTAAAAGCGCAGTTGTTCTTTGCTTAAATCGATTCAATACAGATAATGAATATTCTTTACCACTTAAATCGTATTGTACAATATTCCTCCCATTAATTGATTGAATAAAATCAATAATGTTAGTTCTTTGTTCATTTTTAAACTCTTCTTCAGATTGATTATGTAATGATGAAAATTTTTGATTAGAATAAGTGTATACCATATCAATCTTATTTTGATCATAGATGTAAAAGTCAGTTCTTTTTACCAAATCATTAAATATGTAGTTCATTGCTAACTTTAGTCTGACTACATCACTATTATAATACTCCGTTATTTTTAAATTAAGACTGTCGTTATTAGAGAGTGAAGTAATTCCGAGGTTATTCATCTTTGTAAAAGTTAACTCGCTGATTTTAAAATCAAGATTTATAGTGGCAATAATCATTGAGAGACTATCAATAGATAATTTTGAAATATCTTTTGTGTTTAATGCCGCCTCTTGATTTTTAATACTTTTTTTCAAGTCATTAATATAAAAATCTAATTGATTAATGTCATTTTGCAATTCAAATCTCATTTCAGTTAAATACTGTGTGCCTATTTTAGTTTTCTTCCTATTTTCATTCCAATTATTAATTTGAAGTGCAATCAAAATTCCAATCACAACAAGAATAATTTCTCCGATTGCATATTTAAAATACTTTCCATTATTGCTGTCAGAAAGTAAGTTTTGTCTAATTTTTCTAAAGAATTTTAACATTGGTTAGCGGTTTCTGATAATGAAGCACAACGGTTTTGTGTATGATTAGTTGCGATCTTAGAGCCTTGCTCTAGTTTAGGCTTTTGCCGGATCAGCCGACCTTCGGGAGGTAGGCAAAACAGCGTTGGAAGGAGCAAGGCCTTCTCACTCATTTTCCGAGTTTTCAAATTTTAAATAAAAGTAAGAAAAATTCCTCCTCTTAAACAGATCAAGCAATTAATTATACACGGTGTTAGGCAACGTTTTTATTCTTATTCAATCGTAATACTCTTTAAAATTTTCTTTATTAAGTTTCTGTCATTTCGGTATTGATAACTCGAATCTGGTATTAGATAATTAGTATCTATAATCAAGTCATAATTATCTAAAGGACTACTATATCTTAATGATTGATACTTCGCCTCTTTATCATTAACATCTTTGAGATAAATATTATGTTCAAAGACATAAAATTTGATGCCATTTATTATTTCAATTCTAGAAGTACTATCAATTCTTTTTCCATCTTCTTTTAAAGTTTTTTCTTTTAATAAATCGTAAAGAACTATTTTGAAATCCTTCCAATAAGTGTGATAATTTTGATTTATCTTGTCGTTTAGCAAGGAAGTTTTAGCTTGTAATGCTGTGAAATCGCCTTTTTTGAAGCTAAATATTAACTCTTGGTTTCGGCTTGCATTTAATCCGTTGTTAAGGATACTATCAATTCCATCGTTCAGTTTTTGATTCGCAATTTGTTTATCGACCTTTTCCAATGATGATGGAATATTAATACTTATGACAAATTTCCCAACATTGTATTTTTCCTTTTCTTTTTCACAGGATAGGTTTGAAAATATAATTATTATTAAGAATATTTTGAATGAGTTTTTCACTTGGTCTTAAATGTTGCCTAACGGTTTGTGTATGGTTAGTGGCGGATTTCGAAGCACTTAACTTTTAATTTTGCACTTAGTTTATTAAATGCTAAAACATTGTTAATTAGCATATAACCGCCATTAACTATACACCTTGTTAGCGGCTTTGTTTCTATTTTCTTGTTATTATTTCATTTCGTTAATAGTAATTATGGATTGCAATAATTACAATACATAGGATCTTCTTTTGTTTTATGAGATGGATACATTTTCTCTTTTGAATATTCACAACGCTGACATTCATAAATATGACTTAACGTTGATTTAGTTGGTAATCCACATAAATTACATTCTAACCCTTTTTTTACATCTGTAACGTCAAAACCTGGCGCGTTACATTTTGGGCAGTGAGAATTTACTTTGTCTACTAATTTTTTGGCCGCATTTTCAATTACAGTCATTCGGGTAGGGTTATACATTGCCCTCATATCTGTTTCTGCATAAATAGAATTAGACTCGTGAAGAAGTTTTTTAAATGCTTGTTTTAGTAAAGTCATATCTGTAATCCCCTTAATGATATGAGTATTATCTTTCTCGGATTTGCGAAGTATAAGTCCATGAGTTGGAAATTTAACAGATTTTGCAAAGTCGAAAAGGTCTTTCTCGGTTTCAATTTCCTTTCCATCAAAATTGGTTTCTAAACTTAATTCTCTAGCAATTATTTCTAAGTTGTTCTTTTTGTCAATGAATATTAAAAATTCATCGTCTGCCCTTGCAAAAAAGATGGAAGGATGAGCACCAAAAGAACCTTCACTTGCAACTCCCAAATCACAATTACTCGCTTCCATAGCTAAAAGGCATTTTTTTCTAACGGTTGAAATTGGGTCAAGTTCTCTTTCAATTTCTCCTGAAAAAGTTCCTAAAGTATCTGTGTCAAAACTTTCATTTGTAAAACAGGTTACTCCTAGATTTTTTTCTAGCAATGGAGCAATTACTTTTTCCTTTTTATGTTTAGTAGCAATTACAAGTTTTCTATTTTCAAATAATGAAGTGCTCATACAAATTATAGTAATTATTTTGTAGCTCTTTCTAGTCTGTCGTTAATGGATTTACCTAATCCAATATCTGGAAACCTTTGTGCAACTATCATATCCAAACCTAAGTGGTCTAGTGTGTGAAGTGAACTGTATAAATTTGAAGCAGCTTCTTTTAAATCTCTGGACTTTGATAAAATTTCTATGTGTTTAATATTAGAAGCCGTTATGGCTTCTGAAAAGCTTACCAAACCAATTGTTCTATCCTCATAATCTGTTATAAATTTATCAATATCGTTTACGAGGTATGTTTTTGTTTTAGGTGAGTAGTGTTTGGCCAACATACCTGGTGCGTTGGGAGTTTTTTCTTTCTTGTTTTTCACATTAATTTTTCCCACTACATTTTCAATTTCTTCTGTGGAGATAGCACCTAATCTATAAAGTATAGGTTCATTATTTTCAAATCCAATGATGGTAGATTCTAATCCGTTTTTACACTCTCCGCCTTCAAGTACCATTTGTATAGAATATTTAAAATAGCTTTCAACGTGTAATGCCTTCGTTGGACTAATTCTATTAAACGGATTTGCACTAGGTGCAGCTAGAGGAAACGATAATTTCTTTAGCAACTTTAAAGTGACTGGATGATTGGGGATTCTGACAGCAACAGTTTCTTTACCAGCTGTTATTACATCTGGAATCGTAGATTTTTTCTTTAAGACTAAGGTTAACGAACCAGGCCAAAAAGCGTCTGCAAGTAATTGTGCTTTAGGAGGAAAATCACTTACTATTTCATCTAATTGTTCAACAGAATGAAGATGTACAATTAAGGGATTGAACAATGGTCTTTGTTTTACTTCAAATATTTTACGAATGGCTTTGTCACTGTAAATATTCCCCGCCAACCCATAAACAGTTTCAGTTGGGATGGCTACTACATCTTCATTGTTTAAGATTTTAACAGCCCTACTAATGTTATTTGAAATGATGGTCATAATTGCAGCTAGTTATTAATAAATTCAATAGACATTCCAAAGTTATTTTCATTAAAAGTACCATTGTCATACACCAAATTTCCGTTCACAAATGTCTGTTTAATTGCCGTTTGAAAAGTTGTTCCTTCTAATGGCGACCATCCACATTTATATAGCAGATTGTCCTTAGTAACTGTCCATTGGCTACTTAAGTCGACCAAAGTTAAATCAGCATAATAACCTTCTCGGATAAATCCTCTGTTGGTCATATTGTATAAAATTGCTGGATTGTGGCACATTTTCTCCACTATTTTTTCTAGCGAAATCAAACCTTGTTTGTAAAACTCCAACATGCAATTTAGCGTGTGTTGCACCATTGGTGCTCCAGACATAGATTGGAAATAGGGTTTTTGTTTTTCCTCTAATGTATGTGGTGCGTGATCGGTAGTAATAATATCAATTCTATCATCAAGAAGTGCTTTTAATAAACCTTGTTTATCCTTTTCAGTTTTAATGGCTGGATTCCACTTAATGAGCATTCCTAATCGCTCATAATCTTTGTCAGAGAACCATAAATGGTGTACCGAAACTTCGGTTGTTATTTTTTTCTGTTTTAAAGGAATGTTATTCTGAAAAAGATGTGTTTCTACTTCAGTTGTTAAGTGAAGAATATGCAAGCGAGCATTGTGTTTTTTGGCTAATTCAATGGCACGTTTGGTGGCCTCATAGCAGCCTTCAGCACTTCGTATAATGGGATGGGATTTCGCTGGAATTTCCTCTCCGTACTTTTCTCTAAAAGCTTGTTCATTGGCTTCTACAATTTCTTCTTTCTCTGAATGAATAGCGATAATTGATTTGCAGTTCGCAAAAAGCTTTTCCATTGTGTCAGGACTATCAGCCAACAGGTTTCCTTTTTTAGTAAAATATAAGCCGTCATCAGAAACACCAATAAATTTGCTGGTATCCATCTTAATTACATCATCAATATTATCTCCATTTACACCAAGAAAAAACGAATAGTTTGCTAAAGATTTTTTAGAAGCAATCTCATATTTTTCGTTTAGGCTTTCAACTGTTAAAATATTCGGAACCGTATTGGGCATATCAATAAAAGAAGTTACGCCACCTGCTATGGCAGCTTTACTTTCGGTATACAAATCCCCTTTATGTGTAAGTCCTGGATCTCTAAAATGAACTTGTCCGTCTATAATTCCTGGGAATAGGTGTTTGCCTGTACCGTCAATTACTTTGTGATTTGGCTCACTATCAATATTGCCAATTTTACGAATAAGTCCATCCGATAAAAGTACGTCTGCAACAAATGATTTTCCTTCATTTACTATTGTAGAATTTTTAATTAAAATACTCTGATTCATTGTTCATTCCTTTATTATTGATGGCGGTTTTTTTACATTGCCGCTAACAATTGGATAAACGTAATGGTACGTTTATCCGCATTGTATCTTTATCCCAAATGTAGTAATTCAATCGGACTTTTTATAGTTTTTATGTTATTTATTGCTACTTGAGTGTAAATTTCAGTTGTTTTGCTACTATTGTGCCCTAACAAAACCTGTATGTAACGTAAGTCAGTACCACTTTCTAATAAATGGGTAGCAAAGCTATGGCGTAACATATGGGGAGTTACTTTCTTTTTAATTCCACCTTTTTTAGCTGCTGACTTAATAATTTTCAAAACACTTTCAGGACTATATTTTCCTCTATTCGGACTTTCAAATAAATAAACCTTTGGCTTCCACTGTTTATAATAAATGCGTAAATCATTTAAAACAGTTGGGCTAAGAATAGTCAAACGATCTTTATTTCCCTTACCGTTCTTTACATTAATGACCATTCGCTTACTATCGATATCTTCTAACTTTAAGTTTAATAACTCGCTTCTACGCAAACCTGCAGAATACAGTAAACTTACAATACACTTGTGCTTTATATTGTTGGTGTTCTTAATAATAGTTTGTACTTCTTCTAAACTAATTACTTTAGGTAATGCTTCCCTTTTAAAAGGACGCTCTACACTATAAAAACGATTAGGCATTTCTAACACCACTTCGTAATAAAACTTTATACTATTAATCATTTGATTTACATAGCTGTTAGATTTATTTTGCTGAATTAATAATTGTAAATAATTACGAATATCATTCTCATTTATATGTGTTAATTCCTTGTCTTTGTAATGATTAATAAAACGTTCAAATAAATTAACATACGTTTTAGCCGTGTTTACAGCATATTGTTTTAATTCTAATTTTTGTAAAAACTCATCAGGGCATCTTCTATAATCAGCAGGTAACTTTCGCTTGCTGTAGTCACTCACTTTTACAGGATTATTATTAATTTTTGTTTTAACATCTGGAAAAAAACCAGCACAATTAATCCACGCCAAACCTTTAAAATCGGTAAATATTAAGTTTAAATTAGCAGGAGTATTTTTTATATATGCCATGCCAAATTCATTACTCCACTTTACATTAGGGAGTCCTTTTACTACTGTTTGTACCAGTTTGTTAGGGTAAAATTTTATTCCAATCTGCTTCTCATTATTGATGTGCAGATGTTTAAGTGTAATATTTTTATTATATGAAGAGTCCATTTTTGGTGTATTTTGAATAAATTTAGTGAATAAAAAAGCTGTAAAATAAATTATTAGTAGATTTATACGTATAAATATCCGTATAATTAAAATGTACTAATAAATGAAAAAATGTATTGAATGTGGTGAAGAAGTAGAAGGTAGAATTGATAAAATATTTTGTTCTCCTTATTGCAAATCTGCATACCACCATAAAAAAAATAGGGGTAAAGAACAGAGTTTTTACTTAAAAATAGACAAACAATTAAAATTAAACAGACAGCTATTAAACCACTTTAATAAAGCAGGAAAGGCAATTATCCGAAAAGAAGAATTATTGAAAGCAGGGTTTAACCCTAAGTTTTTTACTCATTATTGGAAAAACCAACAAGGCGATGTTTATTTGTTTTGTTATGAATACGGTTTTTTAGAAAAAAAAGAACAAAATAAATCAAAATATGTATTGGTAAAATGGCAAGCTTATATGAGTTAACTCAAGTAAGCCGTCATTTTTCCGCCCACAAATTCAATAGAAATATGATCTTTTAAAGTGGTAGAAAGCGATAAGCCAACATAGTGTGTACCAATAGGGTAGCGTTTATTGTTTCTATCTACCAATACAACAGTTGACATTCTGTGGATATTAAAATTTAAAAGATATTTAACACCATAAATAAGTGTTTTGCCTGAGTTAAGCACATCATCTACTAAAATAACCACTTTATTTTCAATTTCTTTTTCGGTAATAGAAAGTTTAGGTTCTTCGCTCAAAGGGTTGTCTTTATTAACTTTTAACGATGCTTCTATTACTTTGATATCAGAAATAGTCTTTAGTTTTTCAGCAATTTTTTTTGCTAATAAATGTCCCTTTTTTTCAATGCCAACCACAATAATTTCTTTTTCTAAATGATTGTCTTCAAAAATTTGAAAAGCAATACGATTTATTTTTCTACTTATTTGCTCGTGGCTTAATATTTTAGTTTTCTGATTTGGCATAATTAAGTTAACGAATTTCTATTTGGTATTGTTGAAATTGAATGGTATCACCTTTTCTTACTTTTTTTCTTCTTTGTGTTTCCACTTGGTTGTTGTATTTAACCAAGCCTTGATCTATGCTCATTTTAGCATCTCCACCAGTATCACAAACGCCTGTAAACTTAAGCAGTTTGTTTAGCTCAATATATTCATCTTTTAATTCAAAATCAATGATTTCCATGTAGCTAGTTAATCTTCGTATTCCGGATTAAGAAAGTTGTTTAAAGTATAGCTAAATGCCTTTGGATCTTCAAAAAATGGGTAATGTCCAGTTTCTTGAATTACTTCTAATTTGGTATTTTTTAGCGTTTCGCTTAATAGCTGGTTAGAAGCAAAAGGTACGTTATCCATATCACCAATAATTATAATTGAAGGGCAAGAAATGTTATCAATTTCAGCAGTAATATTATAGTTAAAAAAGTTTTTCTCCATAATGTTGCTTACCAACCAAAATTTACCAGCAGTTTTTTCAGTGTAGTTATGTAATTCATATAATTTATCTACCTTAGTTTGGTCGTATAAATTAGCTTTATCACCTATTTTCATCGCTTTAGCAAAAGTTTCAGGGTCTCTTTTCTCAAATTCTTTAGACATCATTAACCTTACTAATTCTTTAGTATCTTCTTCTTTTCTTTTTTGCTGCATGTTGCTCAACATTTTTTCGTAGTGACTACTGGTAGTTGGAGCAGGAGAGATTAAAATAAGTTGAGTAAGGTTGTTAGGGTATTTTTGTCCGTAATGAAGTGCTAATAAACTACCCCAAGAATGACCTATAAGAGTAAGTTTTTCTTTGCCAAAATGCTTTCTAATAGCTTCAATATCTTCAACAAAAGTTTCTATGTTTATGGAAGTGGTATCTTTTGGGAAAGCAGACTTTCCACTACCTCTTTGATCGTAAAATATTAACTGATAATTGGCTGCTAATGCATCAAAATAAGGAAGTAAGTAATTATGAGAAAGACCTGGTCCACCATGTAAAAAAAGTATAGGATCACCTTCGCCTTTTATAGTAAAAAAGTGTTCAACACCATTTATTTCAATTGTTTTTTCTTCAACAGCTATTTCTACTTGAGGCTCTACAACATCAATAGTTTCTTTAGGTTGTTGGTCTCCATTACAAGCAAAAAGTGTTGCTATAGCAACAAATAACGCATTCCATTTAAGTTGATTAACAGTCATAATAATAAATATTTATCGGTTAAAAGTAATAACAATTTTTTAGATTATAAATTTTTTAGTTCAGCAATGGTTTTTATTGGATTTTCTGAAGAAAAAACAAAACTTCCGGCTACTAAAGCATCAGCCCCACAGTCTAATAATTTTTTTGCATTTGTATTGGTAACACCACCATCAATTTCTATTAAGGTATTAGCTCCTTTTTTGGTAATCAACTGTTTTAGTTGCTTTACTTTTTCATAAGTATTTTCAATAAAAGATTGTCCACCAAAACCAGGGTTTACAGACATTACCAACACTACATCAATATCATTAATAGTATCTTCTAGTACATTTACATTTGTATGCGGATTAATAGCTACTCCAGCTTTCATTCCTTCAGCTTTTATTGCCTGAATAGTTCTGTGTAAATGCGTACAAGCTTCATAATGTACGGTTAAAATATCAGCACCAGCATTTTTAAAATCAGCTATATATTTATCAGGTTCAATAATCATTAAATGTACATCAAAAGTTTTTTTACTAAACTTTCTGATGGCTTTAATTATAGGCATTCCAAAACTGATGTTAGGCACAAAAACACCATCCATTACATCAATATGAAACCAGTCGGCACTACTTTTATCGAGCATTTCTGCTTCTTTTTGCAGATTAGCAAAATCTGAGGCTAAAATGGAAGGAGCGATTATTTGTTTCATATTTTAAAATATATAACGTTTAATATTATTTGAGTTTTAAAGTACAAAAGTATTAATAATTTTAATCCTCAAAAGTATTTCGGTTGCTAATATATCCATCCCATTTCTCGAGTAATTTAGTCATGTCTTCAGGTAAATCTGTTTCAAAATGTAGCCATTTTCCTGTAGCAGGATGTTCAAAGCCTAAAGATTTGGCATGAAGTGCTTGACGGGGTAAAATTTCAAAGCAATTATTAATAAATTGTTTGTATTTGGTAAAAGAAGTGCCTTTTAAAATCCTGTCGCCACCATAATCTTCATCATTAAACAAAGGGTGTTTTATGTGTTGCATGTGTACTCTAATTTGGTGAGTTCTTCCTGTTTCTAACTTACATTCTATAAGCGTAACATAGCCAAATCTTTTTAGTACTTTATAATGTGTTATAGCATGTTTTCCAAATTCTTCTTCAGGAAAAACACTCATTACTTTTCTGTTTTGCAAACTTCTACCAACATTTCCTACAACGGTACCATCTTCTTCTTCAAAATCTCCCCAAACTAATGCCTGATATCTTCTTTCAATGGTTCTGTCAAAAAATTGTTTACCTAAATGAGAAAGAGCATGTTCTGTTTTGGCAATAACCATTACTCCAGTAGTGTTTTTGTCTAAACGATGTACCAAACCTGGTCTGTTTGCCATAGAGGTTTCAGGTAAATTTTTAAAATGATAAATTAAGCCGTTTACTAAAGTACCAGTGTGATTTCCAAAGCCTGGATGAACCACTAATCCTGCATCTTTGTTGAGTACAATTACATCATCATCTTCATAAAGAATGTTTAATGGAATATCTTCAGGAATAAGTTCAATTTCTTGAGGAGGGTAGGGAAGTTCTACCGTAATATCATCTAAAGGTTTAACTCTGTAGTTAGCTTTTACAGGTTTTTTGTTTACTAAGATGTGTCCTTCGGTTAATGCGTTTTGAAGTTTATTTCGGGTAGTGTTAGGAATTCTATCCATTAAAAACTTATCAATTCTCAATAATTCTTGTCCTTTGTCAGCCTTAAACTTGTAGTGTTCAAACAAGTCATTGTCCTCTGCTTCTTCTTCGTTTATTAAATTCATTTATAAGTATTATTGAATAATCAGTTTTTTGGTTTGTATATTTCCTTCGTCTTTATTTATCATTCTAACAAAATAAATTCCTTTGCTAAAATTACTTACATCAATAGTAGTACTCTGTTGTAAAGTTGTTCTTAGATGGTTTTTACCATAAATATCAAAAATTTCAACTTCAAAAACGGTAGATGAATTTTGTTGAGCAGCAATAGTAACTAAATGAGATGTTGGATTAGGGTAGATGTTAAAATCAGTATTGTCTTTTTTACTATTTTCATCAATAGCAGAAATGGGGTCGCCAGTAGAACCAAATACCGGACGAATCATAAGTGAACCATTAGGAAGACCTGCAGATGGGTTTTCCCAAATACCCACAGCATTGTACCAAATCTTATTTTTACTATTGGTATTTACATCATATCCAACATTTAATCTTGAGTTAGATATTTTTTGATATCCTATATAATAAGTTCCCGGATTTAGCATAATAGGAGCATCTAAGGTATAGTTTAAGAACTCATTTGTAAAAGAATAAGCAGGAAAGTAAAAACTGCTTTGTTGGTAAACAATAATTTCCGGATTTAAGCTGCTCCAAACGGTAAGTTTAAAACTTTCTCCTGTAATATTATAAAGTATTGGGTTAAAATAAATTTGTATAGATGTAAGAGTATCAGCTTTTCTAATATAAAATTGATTGGCTAGTTTAGCTGTAACTCCTTCAATTCCATAACCTAATTCGGCACTACCATCATCGTAAGCATAATAAGAGCCAAAAACCTGAAATGATTTTACCGTATCATTTTTCTGATTAATATCTATAAAAGGATTAATATCAAAATAGTTTTTTATCTGGAAAACCTTGTTAACCGAGTTGTCTGATGGAAATGAAAAATCATTTAGAAAAAATGGTGTAGTTTGATAAACAGCTTGAGGTTCAAGTAGCGTAGAGTATGCTGCTACTGTTTTTGATGCAACTCCTGATGGATACGTTTCAACAACTGGACCAGCACCATTGTTATCACTTACTTCATATTTATAGAAAACATCATAAGAGTTATTGAAGTTGTTTTTATAGGCAACAGGCATAGTTTCCGCCATTAAACCAATGGTATCAGTAAGGTAATGATCCCAAGGTAATGCTGTAAGTTCATTTAATAAATTATAATGATTGGTGATAAGAGCAACGTCATCCAATATAGTATCAGCAAAAGTTCTGTTATCATTTAAATACACATAATCAACATGCCAATGGTCGAAATTACCACTAAGGGTAGATAAGTTGGAAAATCGGAACATAAACTTATCGTTGTGGTAATCTGTGCCAACGGGAACCATTACTTTTTTAAACGAATGATTTCCTGTTCCGGGAACACTCCAAACCCTAACCCAAGAACTATCAGCTTTTCTAAAAAAATCTAAACGTAAGGAATCTTCTTGTTCGGGAGCATTTCCGTTGCCCTGAGCTTGATATTGAAAACTCAAATATACACTATCATTAATAACTGATAAATCGATAGGGTGAGAAGTAAGTGAATCAGCAATTCCATGAGCCGTTTGTGAAGAAAAATCATAAGGAAAACCAGTAGAGTCTAATCCATCAAAAGTAGCAACACCATAAGATGGAGGACTTATAGGGAAATTAGAGTTAATGTAAACATTGATATCTTGCCATAAGTTTTCATCAGGAAAATGGTAGTTTTGAGAAAAATCATCCATAAAAGGCAAGGATAGTAAGATTTTATTTTTCTTAGAGGGATTTCTGAAAATTTCAGGTTTTTTCTCTTCAAAACTTTTGTTGTATAAAGCTCTCAGGTGTTTGTTACCACCTAAGTCATAAATTTTTTCTTGAGCATTTATAGCCGAAAAGCAGCAAAAAATAAGAAATAGAAGTAAAGTGTTTTTTAACATGTTAGTCTTTTTCAGAATTTCCTGATTAATTGTTTAGGCTATCTAAACTATTTTTTTGAATATTTATTTTAGCAGTATCGCAAGTTAAGTAAATATCTACTGAACTACCAATAAAAAGTGTGCTTTCACTTCCGTAAGGAGGGTGTTGTTTATAGACTTTAGCAGTAGCAGAATCTTCAGCTGTTACACAAGATTCATCATAAATTTCTAACCCTATTCCTAAAAAAGAAGCTTGTAGTTGCTGTTCTGCTTCACCTTTAGAAAGGTTAGCAAGATAAGGTACCATTACTTTCCCTTCACCTTTTCCTGTTCCTATCACAACAGTAATTTTTGAACCTAGACCAATTTCATCTCCTGTTGCTATAGATTTATCTCCAAGTTTGCAATCAATTACAATTCCTTGGTGTTCTGAAGGACGGTATTCGGTGTTTACTTTTAGTCCGTAGCTTTCTAGTTTAGCTACAGCTAATCGTTGTGACATATCAATAACACTAGGAAAACTGATTTTTGGTGTAGATTTTTTAGTAACAGTAATGTAAATTTTTCTGTTCTTTTTTACAAAAGATTCTGCTTTAGGGTTTTGATCTATTACTATTCCTTTAGGCTGTTTTTCTACATAAATAGAATCTAGAATTTCGTAACGTAATTCTTTTTCTTCAAGGAGTATAGCAACTTCTTCTTCACTTAACCCTTCTAATGATGGAACGGTAACACTTTCTCCATGCAAAGTATAACTTGTTAAATAACCAGAAAAGCTATAAAAGGCAATAATAATAAGAATTATTGCTGCCATTAAGTTGATTAAAAAAAGTTTACTGAATATAAATTTTAGCATTTGTTTCATAAAAAAATTATAACGAAAATAATAAAAAGATATTTAACCTTCGGCTACTAATAATTCTTCAGCAAGGTCTTTTTCAATTTTTAGGTTATCAATAATAAATTCCTGACGCTCTGGCGTATTTTTACCCATGTAGAACTCTAACATTTCTTGAATTGGGGTGTTTTTTGCTATAATTACAGGGTCTAAACGAATATCTTTACCAATAAAATGCTTGAATTCATTTGGTGAAATCTCTCCTAATCCCTTAAATCGAGTAATTTCAGGTTTACCTTTAAGTTCTCTCATGGCTTTTTGTCTTTCTTCTTCAGAATAGCAATATATTGTTTTAGATTTATCTCTAACCCTAAAAAGTGGTGTGTCTAAAATATATAGATGCCCGTTTTTAATAATATCTGGAAAGAAAGAAAGGAAAAAAGTAATGAGCAATAAACGAATGTGCATACCATCAACATCGGCATCGGTAGCAATTACAATATTATTATATCTTAAATCATCTATACTTTCTTCAATGTTTAGTGCTGCTTGAAGTAGGTTGAATTCTTCATTTTCGTAAACTATTTTTTTTGTTAAACCATGAGAGTTTAGCGGTTTTCCTTTCAAACTAAAAACGGCTTGGGTATTTACATCTCTTGATTTGGTAATAGAACCAGAAGCCGAATCTCCCTCAGTAATAAAAAGTGTTGTTTCTACTTTTCTCTCATTGTCTTTGGTATCATTATAATGTAATCTGCAATCTCTTAGTTTTTTGTTATGTAAAGAAGCATCTTTGGCTCTTTTTTTAGCCAATTGTTTAATACCTGCCATATCTTTACGCTCACGCTCCGATTGCAATATTTTACGTTGAAGAGCATCAGCAGTTTCAGGATTTTTATGTAGAAAATTATCTAATTCTCTTTTTAAGAAATCTGTAATAAAAGCTCTCATAGAAGGGCCGTCAGGACCAACTTCTGTAGATCCTAGCTTAGTTTTGGTTTGAGATTCAAAAACAGGCTCCATAACTTTAACACTAACGGCAGCAACTATAGAAGACCGGATATCAGAAGCATCATAATCTTTTCCATAAAATTCTCTAACAGTTTTTACTAAAGCGGTTCTAAATTCTGTTTGGTGTGTTCCTCCTTGAGGAGTGTATTGTCCGTTTACAAATGAATAATACTCCTCTCCGTAAGATTCTGTATGGGTAATAGCTACTTCAATATCTTCACCATGCAAGTGGATTATTGGGTAAAGTGGTTTGTTAGAAAGATTCTGTTCTAATAAATCTTTTAGGCCATTTTCTGATTGAATTTTTTCTCCATTAAAATAAATGGATAATCCCGTATTTAAGAAAGCATAATTCCAAAGAAGCTTTTCTATGTGTTGGTTTCTGAAAGTGTAGTTTTTAAAAATGGTTTCATCGGGAATAAATGTGATTTTTGTTCCTTTTCTATAAGAAGATTCTTCAATTTCATAATCATTAACTAGTTCACCTTTTTCAAACTCTACTTTTTTAATTTTTCCATCACGTACAGATTCTACTTTAAAATAAGAAGAAAGTGCATTTACGGCTTTTGTTCCAACACCATTTAAACCAACAGATTTTTTAAAAGCTTTAGAATCATATTTTCCACCAGTATTCATTTTAGAAACACAGTCTATTACTTTTCCTAAAGGAATACCTCGACCATAATCTCTAACTTTAACGGTTTTATCTTTAATATTAACTTCAATGGTTTTTCCATTGCCCATCACATATTCATCAATGGAATTGTCAAAAACCTCCTTAATTAATATATAAATACCATCATCATAGGCAGCACCATCACCAAGTTTACCAATATACATACCAGGTCTTAAACGGATATGCTCTTTCCAATCTAGCGATCGGATATTGTCTTCACTATAAGTTACTTCGTTTTCCATAGTTTACTAAGAGGATTAAAGTCCGAAATTAAACATTCTTGCAATTTTTCAAACGCTTTTTGAATGTGGGTTTTCAAGAGATTTATTAACAAAATAATGTATTGCTTATTTTGCAAGATTTATAAACACTCAATAAAAAAACTCAATTTGTTAAAAACCTATTACAATCTAACCAAAATCAACTTGTATTCTTTGGTATTTTTGTTTTTAAATACTTTTTAATAGATGATTAATAAAATTTTAGGAACTTTTTTTAGCATTTTCTTTATTCAACATATTATTGTGGCTCAAGGAAATCCTCACGTATTACCACAACATGATTTTATACAATACGATTCTAATTATTTACATTTTTATCATGATGGTGCTAATCTCAATCATTTCTACTCAAAGTTAGACACATTAATGTTTGAAGGTAAAGGAAAGGTAAATGTTATGCAAATGGGTGGCTCTCACATTCAGGCAGATATTTGGTCTGACCAACTAAGAAAAAATTTTCATAGCATATCTCCTAATCTTAATGGTGGCAGAGGCTTTCTGTTTCCTTTTAAGTTAGCGAAAACCAATAATCCATATTATTATGAAGTTAACTATACTGGAGAGTGGCAAGGCTATAGAAATTCTGTAAGTAAACATCATTCAACATGGGGAGTGTCGGGTATTACAGCATTAACAAGTGATAGCTTGGCTTCTTTTACCATACAGTTTAGAGGAGATAATACACCAGATTACGATTTTAAACGTATCAAGATTTTTCATAATCAAGATACTTTAGGTTATTGCATTAAACTTACTAACGACACTTGTGTTGCTATAATTGTAAACGATAGTATTGGTTATACCGAGTTTGTTTTTGCCGATTATAAAAAAGTAGTGGACTTTACTATTTATAAAAATGATTCAGCTTCAGAACCTTTTGAATTGTATGGAATAAGCTTAGATAATGATGATCCAGGAGTAGTATATCATTCAATTGGAGTAAATGGGGCAAGTACATCAAGCTATTTAAGAGCAACACTTTTTAAACAACATTTGCAAACCATTAACCCCGATTTAGTGATTTTTTGTATTGGTATAAATGATGCTTACGACCCTGGATTTTGTGGTAATTGCTATGAAAATAATTACGATACCTTAGTAGATTGGATTAAGTCAGTATCTCCTAAAACGAATTTTATTTTTGTAACCAATAACGATAGTTATTACAAGAGAAGGTACCCTAACAAGAGAGTAGAAGAAGCTCGTTTGGCTATGATTAGATTAGCAACCAAACATAATGCTGCTATCTGGGATATGTATCATGTTATGGGAGGATTAGGTTCTATAAAAACCTGGCAAAAACATGGTTTGGCTAAAACAGATAAGATTCACTTAACTACCGATGGTTATAAATTGATGGGAGATTTAATGTTCTCAGCAATTATGAAGGGGTATGCCGATTATACAAATAAAAATACTCCGGTAACGGTAGGAGATTAATTTAACACTTTAAAAAACTATTAAGATTATGGAATATAGAAGATTAGGAAAGTCAGGATTACAATTAAGCGAATTATCTTTAGGTAGTTGGTTAACTTTTGGAAAGCAAATAGGAAACAATATTGCTGAAGATTTAATGAAATTGGCATACGATAATGGCGTAAACTTTTTTGATAATGCAGAAATTTATGCTCGTGGTGAATCTGAAATAGTAATGGGGAAAATCCTTAAGAAAATGAAATGGGATAGAGATTCATATGTAGTTTCGAGCAAAGTATTTTTTGGATATAGAGGAACAGAAAACACCAAGCCCAATCAAAATGGATTAAGTAGAAAACATGTGTTTGAAGCTTGTCATCAGGCATTAGAAAGACTACAAGTAGATTATTTAGATTTGTTTTTCTGTCATCGTCCAGATAAAAACACACCTATTGAAGAAACTGTTTGGGCAATGCATAATTTAATTACTCAAGGTAAGATTTTATATTGGGGAACATCTGAATGGAGTGCTCAGGAAATTATGGAAGCTCACATGGTAGCAAAACAGTATAATTTAATAGGACCTACTATGGAACAACCTCAGTATAACATGTTGCACAGACAAAAAGTAGAAGTGGAGTATAGCCAAATTTACAAAACAGTTGGTTTAGGCACAACTATTTGGTCGCCATTGGCATCTGGAGTACTAACAGGTAAGTACAATCAGAAAGCCCAACCAAAAGATACTCGTTTGGTAATGGAAGGTATGGATTGGTTAAAAGATTCTGTGGTTACTAAAGAAAATTTAGATAAAGTAGCCAAGCTGGAGAAAATAGCTAAAGACTTAGGATTAAGTCTTCCCGTATTAGCAATTACATGGTGTTTAAAAAATGAAAATGTAAGTACAGTAATGTTGGGAGCAAGTAAGCTGAGTCAGTTGGAAGAAAACTTTAAAGCTATTGAAGCAAAAGCAAAACTGACTCCGGAAGTAATGGAAGAAATTGAAAAAGCGTTGAATAATAAACCTATTCATCCTGTTTTTTAAGAACATTTTAGTTACTAAAAAAGATTTTAGCAATCATTTTGTTTAACTTTGTTTGAAATAAATTAAACAAAATGACTTTCTATCAATTTCAGCGAACACAAAAAATCAAAGCATCTATAGATGAAGTCTGGGATTTTATATCCTCACCTGCAAATTTAAAGGAGATTACTCCCGACTATATGGGCTTTGATATTACCTCAAAAGAAATTCCCGGTAAAATGTATCAAGGCTTAATAATAAGCTATAAAGTAAGTCCGTTACTAGGGATTAAAACTACTTGGGTAACTGAGATTTCTCAAGTAAAAGACAAAGAATATTTTGTTGATGAGCAGCGTGTTGGTCCCTATAAATTGTGGCATCATCAGCATATTATATTGCCTATAAATGGCGGTGTTTTAATGAAAGATATAGTTAGCTATGTTCCACCGTTTGGATTTTTAGGCGTAATTGCCAATAAGTTAATAATCCGTAACAAACTCAATGAAATTTTTAACTTCAGAACAAAAGCCATGGAAAAAAGATTTGGAACATACTTTTAACTAAACATCATTTTCCCTATTTGAAATTTTCTTGTTATATCGAATAAGATTTTACGAGTTGAGGAACGAAACTCAGTAAAATGAAGTTGAGATATCTTGTTGGTTAGGAATTGTGATTCTTAATGGGGTGTATAGGTTATAAAGAAAGAAGATTTCTCGACTTCGTTTTTTAGTACTGTTTTACAACAGCACAAAAAACATTGCTCGAAATGACATTACAACTAAAAAGAATAAAGGATGTTTCTTATTTTTACAACATAGACTAAAAATGCTTAATTTAGACTTTTAACAAACTAAAAAAATTAACAATTATGGAAAAGCCTACAATAGCTCAGAAATCACCTTATGTAAAAGAAGAGAAAGCAGGAAAATATGCTTGGTGTGCTTGCGGAAAAAGTGCTAAACAACCTTATTGCGATGGCTCTCATAAAGGCTCTTCATTTGTCCCAACAATTGAGGTTTTTGATGAAGACAGAAAAGTAGCTTGGTGCGGATGTAAACAGTCTACCAAAGGAGCTTTTTGCGATGGAACACATAAAAATTTATAATTACTTACTTTTATTTTTTTAAACTTAAATCATTTGGAACAACAGCTAATTGATGTAGAAGGAATTATAGCTAATAAAAACCCGAAAGTATTAAAATGGCTTCCGGGTTTTGTTATTAGTTACTTAAAAAGAACCATTCATCAAGAGGATATTAATACTATTTTAATAGAGAATAAAGACAAATTCGATTACGAATTTGCTGAAGACATTATTCATCGATTTAATATTAAAGTAAAAATAAAAGGAATAGAAAATGTTCCTAAAAGCGGTGGATGTATTTTAGCTTCTAACCATCCTTTAGGTGGAGTAGATGCGTTGGCAATTGTTACTGCTTTAAAAGATTATCGTAAGGATGTTCAGTTTGTAGTAAATGATATTCTGTTGCACCTAAAAAACTTAAACGGACTTTTTGTTGGAGTAAATAAGCATGGGAGTAATTCTAAACAATCGCTCAACAGTGTAAATGAACTTTTTTCTTCTGATAGAGCAGTTTTTGTTTTTCCTGCCGGACTGGTAAGTAGAAAAACCAACGGAAAAATTAGAGATTTAGAATGGAAAAAAACCTTTATTACCCAAGCAAAAAGACATCAGAAAGATGTTATTCCTATTCATGTAGATGGTAAATTGTCTAAGTTTTTTTACAGATTAGCTAATTTTAGAAAGTTTTTAGGCATAAAAGCTAATATAGAAATGCTATTTTTGGCAAAAGAAACGTTTAAACAAAAAAATAAAACGATTACCATAACTTTTGGAAAACCTATTTCTTACACCAAATTTCATAAAGATAAGCCTGATAAATATTGGGCAGAATGGGTGAAAAAGAAAGTATATGAATTGAAGGATTAGAATTAGACCGAAGTTAGAAGACCGAAGTCAGAAGATTACAAATAACGATTAACCAATAAGCTAACTATGATGGCTCCTATAGATAGAGATGTATTAGAAAAAGAACTTACTCCGGAAAGGTTTGTAAAAAAAACCAATAAAGGAGATAATGACATTTACATTGTAAACTATCATAATGCTCCTAATGTGCTTAAGGAAATTGGTAGGTTAAGAGAGCTTTCTTTTTCGCAAGCCGGAGGAGGAACAGGTAAGGATATTGATTTAGATAAATTTGATACCTCAGAAAATTGCTACGAGCAACTGATTGTTTACGATAGAGAAGACAGAGAGATAGTGAGCGGTTACCGTTTTAAAGATTGCTCTACAGCCATATCTCCATCAGGAGAAATCTTGCTTTCTACCAAGTATTATTTTAATTTTTCGGATAAGTTTATTAAAGAGTACTTGCCTTACACTATAGAGTTGGGAAGATCATGGGTACAACCTCTTTATCAAGCAGGAGGTGGAAGCTCCAGAAAAGGTATTTTTGCATTAGATAACATTTGGGATGGCTTGGGTTCTATTATTATCAACTATCCACATATCAAATATTTCTTTGGTAAAGTTACTATGTATTCAAGCTATAACAAAAAAGCTAGAAATGCCTTACTTTATTTTATGAACTCTTATTTTCCTGATTTGGAAAACTTGGTAACACCTATTCATCCAATAGAAATTAATACAGATTTAAGGGAAATAAAGCGATTGATAAGGGATAAAAATTTTGATGAAGGATTAAAATCACTGTATCAGTATTTAAAAAGTTATGGAGAATCAGTTCCTCCGCTAATTAATACCTACATGAAAATATCCGACACTATGAAATCTTTTGGAACGGCTATTAATCCTGATTTTGGTGGAGTAGAGGAAACCGCTATTTTGGTTACCATAGATGATATTTATCCGGAGAAAAAAGAAAGACACATCAGTTCGTAAACCAGTTGTAGATGGCTGTAACCATAAAATCATATACCACTGCTCAACTCGAGGAATTTATCCATTCGGAAGCCTTTAAACACCTGCCTGATTATCCTATTTCTAAGCAAAGAGCTATTTCTCACATTAACAACCCCAGAGCAGATAAAGATGATGTAATTCTTTATTTGGCCATGTTAGACAATAAAATTGTTGGGTACAGGCTGTTGTTAGTAGAAAATATTATTCATAAAGGAACAACTGAAAAAGTTGCTTGGTACAGTTGCGTGTGGGTAGATCCTAACCAAAGAGGATTGGGCATTGCCAAAAAAATGGTAGATGCTGCCTTACAAGATTGGGAGTTAAAAATTGTTTTTCAAGGACCGGTAAAAGCATCTAAACAGCTTTATACCAAAGATGGTTTTTTTAAACAGGTAGATTTAGCAGGCATTAGAATGTATGCCCGATTCGATTTTAAAACCATTATTAAAAATAAACAACCTAGCTGGAAAATGGCTTTGCCTTTTGTGGGAGCAGTAGATAAGTTGTTAAACGTGTTAGGCGATGTGTTATTAAACCTAAGAATACCAAGATTTAAATCGGAAAGTAAGATATTGTATGTGAATGAAATTGATGAGGAACTGAATACATTTATTTTAAAACACCAACAAAACAACCCGTTTAAGAGAGCTAAAGAAGAGTTGAACTGGATAATGAAATACCCTTGGGTACTCTCAGCACCTACCAACGATGCGTTGGGTAACAACTATTATTTTTCTTCACTTTCAACAGACTTTAGGTTTTTTATGATAAAGCTTATGGATAAAGAAAAACAAGTAAAAGGCTTTATGTTATTACAAATTAGAGAAAAGCAACTTTGTGTTTACCAAACCTATTTAGAAGATGAAAAAATAGCCGAAGCTGCTCAATTGATTTATCAATTTGTAAAAACCTATAAGTTAAATACTATTAGTGTATTTCAGCCGCACTTGGTCAATTACTTTAATAAACATACTACGCCTTTCTTGTATAAAAAACCATTAACAAGGGCTTATTTCTACTCCCATAAATTAGCCCATTATTTTGAGGAAGAAAACCTCGTTTTCCAAGCTGGTGATGGTGATATGGTGGTTACTTAGTGGCTGTTCAATTTAAAGTATAACTTTACTTTTATTATAAACATATTGTTACATTCAGGAATTTTTTGGTTACCTCTGGATTTGGTATGCAAATTTGAAAAAATGATACTTTTTTCATTACATTTTTAAAAAGTGTATATTTGAGAAGTGGGAGAATATATAACTTTATAATAAGACATTATTTCTTCTTTAGTGTATTATATAATAATAACTATTTTAAATGAGATGAGGTACTTCAAACAACTTTTATAAATACAATAAAGGATATACATTTTAACTGTTAAATTTAATACATGCGTAAAGTAATTTTTTTAGATAGAGATGGAGTAATAAATAAAGAAAGAGGAGAATATACATATAAAGTAACTGACTTTATTATTAATGAAGGGGTAATTAACTTCCTTAAATCTGTTCAAGGAATAGGTTTTGATCTTATAATAATTACTAATCAGGGAGGTATATCTAAAGGAATTTATAACAAAAATGACGTATGTCTCGTACACGACCACATGTTAACTCTATTCAAAAAAGAAGGAATTACTATTTTAGATATTTATTATTGTCCGCACCATTCTGATCTTGAAAAGTGTATATGTAGAAAACCAGATTCATTAATGTTAGAAAAAGCCATAGCTCGTTTCAATATTGATAAATCTCTTTCATTTATGATAGGTGATAGTCAGAGAGATATTGAAGCGGCAACTAAAGCAGGGATAAAATCTTTTAAAATAGAACCAAATACAAACTTAAATCAATTAGGAAAATACTTGTTTTGATGAGATATCCATTGTATTAGGATGTTCCATGCGACCGATTAAAACAAATAATACCATGAAAAAACGCTACATAAATTATGATGGTTTTTTATATAAGGAAGATGAAAAGGTTTTTACAATAGACAACAGGGCATTTAAGTATGGCGATGCTGTTTTTGAAACCATTAGAGTTATTAATGGGATTCCTGTTTTTGTTAAAGATCATTTTGCCCGTCTTAAAAAAGGAATGGATTTACTTAGGATGAATGCTATTCCACTTACATTTGAAGAATTACACGAACAAATAGTACACTTAATCAAGAAAAATAACATAAAAAAAGGCGGAAGGGTAAGAATCACTGTCTTTAGAGTTGGAGAAGGTCTGTATACTCCAAAAAATGATACTAAATCATATGTTATTGAAGCCATTCCAATTTCTAAAAATTTATATGAACTTAATAAAAAAGGATTGTCTATAGATTTGTATTCAGACATTAGAATACATCCAACAGTATTAACTCAAATAAAAACTACCAACAAAATTCCAAATGTGCTTACCGGAATTTACAAAACAGAAAATAATTTAGATGACTGTTTAATGGTAAATCAAAATAACCATATTGTTGAAGCTATTAGCTCAAATGTTTTTTTATATAAAAACAAAACGCTTTATACGCCATCACTAGCAGAAGGCTGTATTGATGGAATTACTAGAAAACATATTATTGAGGTTGCTGAATCTATGAATATTACTGTAATAGAAGGAGCTGTTACAGGAAGTATGTTGCTTCAAGCAGATGAATTATTTTTAACCAATTCTATTGTTGGAATTAAATGGGTAGCTCAGTACAGAAGTAAGCAATATACCAATGAAGCCACAAAAGAAATTTTAAATAAATTCAATGAAGTGGTAAGCTGATATTGTTCTTTATCCAAATAAATTTTATTGTTCAACATTTAATATGCTTTCTAATTCCCTATTATTATTTTTGTTGAAAATGAATTAAAATTTTATGCAAGAATTAATAGCCAGTATAAAAGAGCAAGAAAAAATTGCTAATCAATTAGAAGTAAACTTAACCGATAGAAAACAACTGCTTGATAAAGTAAGTGCATTTGCTAATCAATTTATTGAAACATTACCCAACTCAACATCTTTTACCGCAACAACAAAAGTAAGTGATAAATTAGCAATAAAAACACCAACAACTATTGAAGCGCTTTTAAAACTGTACCAAACAGAAGTTATTGATACAGGTATTAAAGCTGCATCTGGCGGACATGTTGGATATATACCTGGAGGTGGAATTTATACTGCTGCTTTAGGTGATTTTTTAGCAGCCATTTCTAACGAATATGCAGGAGTTTTTTATGCCTCACCTGGAGCAGTTACCATAGAAAATGAAGTAATTAATTGGCTGAAAGAAGTATTTTCTTTTCCTAAAACTGCTGTTGGCAATTTGGCTTCTGGCGGCTCTATTTCTAATTTAATTGCTTTAGCTGCTGCTCGAGATAAACATCAAATTAAAAATGAAAAAATTACCAAAAGTGTAGTTTACTTAAGTGCTCAGGTGCATCATTGCATTCAAAAAGCATTAAAAATTATTGGGCTGGAAGATGTAATTATTCGCTATGTAGAGTTGGATGAAAACCATAAGATAAAAACTACAGTATTGGAGCAGTTAATAAAAGCAGATAAATCTGAAGGGCTAACCCCATTTTTAGTAATAGCCTCAGCAGGAACAACAGATACAGGTGCTATTGATCCATTAGCAGCAATTGGAAGTGTTGCTTACCACCATAATTTATGGTTTCATGTAGATGCTGCTTATGGTGGTTTCTTTGCAATGACATCAAAAAAACATTTGTTTAATGGAATGGAAAAAGCAGATAGCTTAGTAGTTGATCCGCATAAAGGATTGTTTTTACCTTACGGGTTAGGTGCAGTTTTAGTAAAGGATAAGGAAGCGTTATTACATTCTAATCTTTATACGGCTAATTATATGCAAGATGCTATGGGAGATGAGTTGACTAATAGTCCTGCTAATGTTTCTCCCGAACTGACCAAACATTTTAGAGGATTAAGATTATGGTTACCCTTACAGTTACATGGTGTAAAGCCTTTTGTTGCTTGTTTAGAAGAAAAGTTATTGCTTACTACATATTTTAGAGAAAAATTAGTTGAGCTAGGTTTTGAAGTAGGTCCCGAACCCGATTTGTCGGTAAGTTATTTTTGGTATCCTGCTAAAGAAAATGCCAATGAATTTAATAAAAGATTAATGGAATATATTCACCAAGATGGAAGTGTATTTTTAAGTTCTACCGTAGTAAACGGAAGATTTGTAATACGCATGGCAATTTTATCCTTTAGAACTAAACTTGCTACCATAGATAAAGCAATAGCTATGGTAAAAAGAAGTTTAAAAAAAATGAAGTAAGAAGTTATTAATTTACCTCTTTACAGTTTATTCAACTCTAATTGAAAAGCAGTTCGCTGTATGAGGCAAAGATGCAATTTGCAACGTATTGCAGTATAAGGTCGTGGCGGATTGACGAGAGGAGCTTTGTCCGACCGCTGCCTGAGTTTGCACGAGATTCGACTTTGTCGAATCGGCACAAGCCCCGCCATGCCTTATACTGCGTGTTGGCAACTGCCATTTTTCAAAAATATCTAGGGTCTATAATAGCATGTTTTAAATTTCGAGTTTCCCGATTAATCTTTATTTTCTCGAACGTATATTGTCCGTTTGAATAGATTTTAATTTTCAATAATGGTGTTCTTTCGTATTCAAAATCAATTATTCTAAAAATATTAAATCTTGAAGATTTCTTGTTATCCATATCTAAAACTAAGAAAGAAAAGCCATCTTCTTCAATCGTAACATATTTGTCAAATACATTATAATCTTTGTCTGGTACAATATTTACTTCATAATAAAAATAAGTTATTAGCTTTTCTATACTATTTATTGGGGTAAGAAAATCTTTAATGTTCTTATCGTCTAAAATGCAAACACTATCATTAATCAGTAAAATATAATACCAATAAGATTTATCTGATTTTGATAGGCGAAATCCTGAATTATGATTGATGTCTTTAAATTTTGAGCTCAAGCATGAATCTCCAAATATTTCCTGAGTTACATATTTTGGAGGATTTAAATCAAAGTCAAAATAGTATACTTTCCTTTCTTCTTTGTAGTCAACATTTTTTTGTTTAAGCACATTATGAAAGTTATCAAATCCATTCCAGTCTGGCTTTACAATATTCTGATTAACCTCTTGACAAATAATAGATTTTCCATATGTTATAAAAACAAAAAGAAATATAAGTGTTCTAATCATTTTGCGCCTTGTTTTTCATGGTTGTTGCCAACGGTTAATGTATGAAATGTGCATTACAATTTCAAGTAGCTATAAAAGTAATAATTTTTGCTAAGGATTCAGTTTAGCATAACCAAAATAAGTAACCACAAAAGCTAGAGAACCAAAAGCGAGAATGCAGCTCGCTAAGATTCATAAAAAGCACAAGCAAAAATTATGGAGTGAACAGCAAAAGATTCAAATAACCACCCAAAGTTCGCAACTGCATATTTTATACATAGTGTTACCACACGTGGTTTTTTACTGTCTGTGGAGCGATGGCAATTTCATACTCTTTGGGCATTTTTGGCTTGTGGGTAGATTTGTGTGAGAATGACCAATGTGTATGTAATCTAGGTGGACATTTGTCTTAATGTTTAAATACTTATTGTTTATATTCTAACACCTACTACACAAACATCATCTAATTGTTCTGTTTCCCCTTTCCAGTTATTAAATTCGGTATCAAGTGAATTTAACTGTTCTAACATTGGTTTGTCCTGAATGGATAGTAACAATTTTCTGAATTGTGCATAGCCATATTTTTTATCTTTTAACCCACCAAATTGGTCGGCAAATCCATCTGAAAAAATATAAATAGAATCGTCTTTTTGTAATTCAAATGTATGATTGGTAAATTGTTTGTTTTCACCTGTTCCACCAATGGGTTGTTTATCAGCTTTTGTAATTAGTATTTTTCCGTTTCTTACTAAATACAAAGGATTGTTTGCTCCTGCATATTCCAATTTATTGTCTGAAAAATCAATACTACATAATGAAATATCCATTCCATCTCTTACCTCGTTGTCTTTTTGACGGAGAGTTTCTTCTACCAATTCATTGAGCTTATTCAGTATTTGTGCTGGTTGGGTTAATCCAAATTCATTTACTGTCCTGGTTAATCCATTATGTCCTACTATGCTTACAAATGCTCCAGGTACTCCATGCCCTGTACAGTCAACTGCTGCAAATAATATTTTGTTGTCTTTTTGTTCTAACCAGTAAAAATCTCCACTTACAATGTCTTTTGGTTTGTACAAAAAGAAAGAGTTGGGTAATAAGTTTTTAAGAATTGATTTGGGCGGTAATATCGCTTCTTGTATTCGTTTGGCATAAGTAATACTGTCGGTTATTTCTTTTTGTTTTTTTTCAATTACTAATTTTTGGTGATTGGTTACTCGAAAGCGTTTAAAAAGAAAAACGGAAAAAATGATTACCAACACTAATCCTCCTATTATAGAAAAAATAATGGTGTTTTTTCGTTTGTTTTCTGCTATCGATAAAGCTGTTTGTTTTTCTTTTTCTTTATTCAACAACTCAATTTCTTTTTGTTTTTTTTCAGATTCATATTTTTCGGCTAATTCAGTTATTTGTTTTGATTTTTCTGAATTAAAAATACTATCTTTTATATTGATAAAGTCTTTTTGATATTCAAATGCTTTATGGTAATTCTCCATTGCAGAATAAATATCTGAATAAGTTTCATAAACACTCATTATTTGGTCTTTTGCTGCTGCTTTATTAGCGTAATCTAATGCCAAATCGTTTAATTTTAAGGCTTCTTTATAATTCCTTTCGTCTAATTTAATGGAGCTTAATGTAATATATGACATAGCAATAGTGTAGGGGTCTCCAGTTTCCAGAGTAGCTTTGTGTGCCTCTTGTAAATACTTTACCCCCTTTTCTTTCTCTCCTTCTTCATAATAATATTCTCCAAGGTTATAAAGTATTGTGCCTTGAGCTTGTTTGCTGCCTATAGCTTCATATATTTTAAGGGCATTTTCCATATACGCAATCGCTTTATCAAAATCTTCTAATTGATAATAGACCACCGCAATATTATTTAATAATGCACCAATACCAATCGAATCTTTAAGTTCTTCTTTTATGGTAAGTGCCTGTTGATAATATTCGAGTGATTTATCAATGTTTCCAATGCGTATGGCAATAATTCCCATTGTTGTTAATGTAGATGCTAAGCCTTTATCATCACCAATAGATTCTTGTATTTTCATTGCTTGAACATAATAGTTTTGAGCAACATCATAATCTCCTAAATAATGTTTTACCCATCCCATTATAAAATAACCACTTCCTAAACCTTTTTTGTAATTATTTTTTTTTGATAAACCGATGGCTTGTTGGGCATATTTTTCAGCATCAACAGTATTTCCAGTATTTCTTAAGTATTGCGATAGTGTTATTAAAATGTCAACGGATGTTGTGTCATTTTTACTATTAGAAAGTTCTATTTTTAAGCTATCAATAGCATTAGTATGATTGCACCAGCTTATAGTAGAATAAAAAACAAGCAATAAAAGAATAGTTATTTTTTTTATCATTGGATAAGTATTAAAATTAAATAGCTACAATGTTATTCCGATGATAAAACGCAGATAAAATTTTCCAGCATCTATTTTAGGTCCTTCTTTTAAATTGGTATTATCTGTTGTCCATTTAGTTTCTGTAACAGGTATGATGTATCCAGTTTTAATTCCAATAATTAATTTATCTCCTGTTTTTTTATCAATGGTTGGCGAGAAAGTGGCTTGTCCTCCAAAATTTGCTAAAAAATAATCCGCAGCCATTTCATATTGATTGGCTGTTCCTGATAAAAATCCATTTACCGTAGTGTTGTTGGGTATTTCTGTTAATATTTTTGTATTTAACCAAGTATAACCTAGCCCACCATAAGCAACAAGTTGTATTTTAGATTCATTTACAAAAGCATATCCTAACATTACATCAAAACCTGTCCCTTTTAGTTTAGTAGTATTATTTTGGTTAGATGTAGACTGTTGATAAACAGAAAAATCATACATATTTACAATATTTGATTTACCAAACAATTGATAATAGCCACCACCTAACGATAAGCTATTTTCACTTAATGTGGCTATTCCATTATCAGAAAAAACTTTATTCAAATTATCGTATTTCTGCGATTCCATTCCTATTTGGAAATTCATTACAAATAAATTTTTCTTGGTAAGTGTATCGTTTTCATTTTGTGCAAATAGGATAAAGTTGCTTACTAACAAAAGAAACAATGAGATTGATTTTTTCATAATAATTATCTTTGATAGACATAGGATGTTTTTGTGAATAGGATTTACACATCTAAAAGTAGTTATTTTTTTGCTTAAATTTTTAGATGTTGAACCTTGTCCGTAAGAGTTTATAGAAAATAAAACAGACAGCAAAAAAAGCAAGTGTTTGGCAAGCGAAGCGTAAGCCTGTGTAATGGGGCTTGCCAAACTCTTGCTTTGTGTGGTAGCTTTTCTCATAACCATTTTCTTTTTTCTGTGTGAATGTGTGGTAACATGCGGATAAACGTACTGGTACGTTTATCTGAATTGTATCTTTTTCCAAAAATATTAAATCTATTTAAATCAACCTATTTTATTTTTAGCATTATTGAGTTTTTGATGATAAAATTTTAATTATTAGAAGGTGATGTATTCATATTTAAGTTGTTTAAAATCTCTACTCCTAATTAATAAGATATCTCTAGCTTCATTTTACTATCCATCCGTATCAGGCGAATGTAAAATTTCGTTTGATATGACATTAGACTTGGAGTCCCCCTTACAGTTTATTCAACTCTAATTGAACAAAATCTACTAATTCCTTAATGTAGCTTTGAGAAAAGTCAAAAGAAATTCCGGCAGTAGTATATATTTCTGAAATAGGTTTGGTATATCCTAATTTTAAGGCTTCTATATATTGATTTAAAGCTTTCTCTTGGTTTTGTTTGTAGTTTCTCCATACAGCAATTGCTCCTAATTGAGCCATGCCGTATTCAATATAATAAAAAGGTACTTCAAACAAATGCAGTTGTTTTTGCCAATAGTAACTTTTTTCTTCCTCACAATCCGACCAATCGACTACGTCACTACTAAAATTATCCATTAAAATATTCCATAGTTGTTCTCTCTCTTTATGAGAATGGTCTGGTCTTTCGTAAACTAAATGTTGAAATTTATCTATGGTAGCTACCCAAGGTAAAGTATTTAAAACCCCTTGAAGCTGTTCTTTTTTAGCACGCTTTAATTCAGCTTCATTGTCATAAAAAACATCCCAATAATCCATAGAAATAAGCTCCATACTCATAGAAGCCAGCTCTGCTACTTCTGATGGAAATTCTTTAAAAGCAGTAAGCGACAAATCGTTGGTTAGGAAAGAATGTACAGCATGTCCGCCTTCATGAATCATAGTTACTACATCTCTTTGAGAACCAACAGAATTCATAAAAATAAAAGGCACACCTGTTTCGTAAAGTGGATAATTAAAACCTCCTGGAGCTTTACCCACTTTAGAACTTAAGTCAAGGTGCTTAATTTCTTTCATGGTTTTCATGCATTCACCAAAATAAGGATGAATTTTATTAAAACAAGTAATGGTTTTATCAATTAATTCTTCTTCGGAGTTAACAGGTTTTAGAGGTTTTTCTCCATTAGGGTCAACCATTTTATCCCATGGTTTTAAAGTTTCAACGCCTAATAAGTTTTTTCTTTCGGTATCAAATTCATTAATAACAGGAACCACTTCCTTTGCTATAGATTCATGAAACTCAAAACAATCTTTTGGTGTGTAATCAAACCTTCCTAACTCTGCAAAAATATAGTCTCTGTAGTTTTCGAAACCTGCATTTTGAGCAATTTTATGACGTTGGGTAATCATCTCAGAGAATAAGTCGTTTAGCTTTTCTTTGTCGGTAATTTTTCTTTTGGAAATATTTAAATATACTTCCTCACGCAATGCTCTATCTGTTTCTTTTAAAAAGCTACTTGCTTGTTGTAGTGTAAGTGTTTTGTTGTTAAAGTTAATAGTCATGTTACCAACAATAGCTCCGTATTTTTGAGCATTTTCCATCAATTGAGTTTGAATAGCAATATTCTCTTCGCGAAAAATTTCCATTTCTTTTTTGATGGCTCTCAGGTAGATTTTATAAGTATTCTCATCAAGTTGAGATAGTAAGTTATTTGTAATTAATTTTTTATTGAGTTCGTTATTAATTGGGGCAATTTTAGGTTCAATTTCATTAATAAAGTAGTTAAAATCTTTACTCAGCTCTTCATTGGCGGTATCAATATTCATTTTAATGTACTTCCAACCAAGTGTTTCGCTAACAAAAGCGTCTAGTTCACTTCTATCCTTAAGCCATTTTTCTAATTCTGTTAAGGTATTAATGTTTCTAGTTTTTAAATTTTCGTAATAAGGCGCAACGGACTCCCAGTTGCTTAATGTAAAAGAGGTAGGAATAAAATTTCTATTGTTGTTGGCTTGTTGATGAGCGTTCATAATGGTATTAGAATGATTAAATGAAAAATCCTATCGACAAAGCAATAGGATTTTTATAATATGCAATTAAATGATTGGCATTACCCTTTTTTAGAAGGAGTAGCCGTTTTTGTTGTAGCCTTAGCTTTAGAAGTTTTAGGCGTAGTTGTTTTTTTGGCAGTTACTTTTTTAGCGGGAGCAGCTTTTTTCGGTGCTTTAGCATCTTTTTTATCTGCAGTAGCTTTTTTAGTTTTCTTATCTTCTTTTTCATTCTCTTTTAATAAATCGGCTTTAATAAGAATGTTGAACCACTGAAAAAGTTTTTTTAAATCTGAGTTATACACTCTTTCTTCATCAAAATCAACTACTTCTTTTAAAAAAGATTGAAGTTCTTCTGGTTTAGCTTTATGGTCTACAGCTACTTTTCCAGCAGTTTTTTTATACAGTTTTTGATACACTTCAACAAGTGGCATATCATCTGTTTTTGTATAGATGCTAATGTCTTCTATGGCACTAACTTTCTCGGAAGCATAAACGGGAAAACGTTTTCCGTCTTCTATAGATTCTGCTATTAATCCGTTTTTTGTTTGAGAAACAATTTTGTGTAAACCAGGTTTTCCTGTAATTGAAATGATTGATGTAATGTTCATACTTGAGTTTAAAATTTATAGAGCAAATGTAGTAAAATAATGTTTTATAGATAAATTTATTAATCAACAATATCATTTTTAAATTGTTAAAAAAAATGATACAAGTTATTGATGATATCTGAAGCTACTAAGCTATTTTCACTTAAAGCTTCTTTAGCTTTGTCTCCTGCAAAACCATGAACATAAACCCCTAAAATAGCTGCTTGAGAAGGTGTATAACCCTGAGCTAATAAACCTGTAATAATGCCAGTTAGCACATCGCCACTGCCTGCTGTTGCCATTCCCGGATTACCAGTTGCATTAAAATAGATTTCTCCATTAGGACAAGCAATGCTAGTATTTGCACCTTTAAGTACAACAATAACTTGATGTTTAATAGCAAATTCTTTTTGTAGTTGCCATTTTTCCTCACTATTAGATGTTTTTCCTGCCAAGCGTTCAAATTCTTTTGGATGAGGAGTAAGTATGGTGTGTGGTGGTAAAAAAGCCAACCATGTTTTATTTTCTGCTAAAATATTAAGAGCATCGGCATCTAAAACTAGTGGTTGTTTGGCATTTTGTATCAATAGTTTAATGATATTTTGAGTTTGCTTTTCTGTTCCTATTCCTGGACCAACACCTATACTATTGTAATTTGATAGCTCAGGAAGTTCGTTGATAAAATCTTTTTCTGAAGTAGAAATACACATTACCTCAGGATTAGCAATTTGCAATACATTTAAGCCAATTTCAGGAATTAAAGCAGTAACTAATCCAGCACCTATTTTTAAGCAAGCTCGAGACGCCAAAACTGCAGCTCCCATTTTGCCTTTGCTTCCTGCAATAATGAGCGAATGTCCATAGCTTCCTTTATGACTAAATTTTGTACGTTTTTTCAGAATAGGCAAAATCAATTCATGAGTAACAAAATAAGTATCGGTAACTACTTCATTTAAAAATGCTGGTGAAATGCCAATGTTGATGATGATGAATTCTCCAACATATTTTTCAGTTTCTACAGCAAAAAAACTTTGCTTGGGTTGTTGTATGGTTAAGGTATAATCGGCCTCAATAATGGCTGCTGAATTATTATTGATGTTACTATCAGCAAATAATCCAGAAGGAATATCTATGGCAATAACAGTAGTGTTTGAAGTGTTTATTGTAGTAATAATTTCAGCAATAAAACCACTTATTGGTTTTGATAGTCCGTTTCCGAAAATAGCATCAATAATTAGTGCTTCCTTAGGAATTTCGAATGTAAAATTATTTTCAGTTAAGAAATTAGTTTGAATTTTTTCTTTTTCGAGTTTTTTGAGGTTTTCAGAGAAATCTGGCGAGTATTTTTTAGAAAATTCAACAACATAAACAATTACCTTGAAGCCTTTGTTTTTAAGTAAACGGGCTATTACTAAGCCATCGCCACCATTGTTGCCAATACCACTAAAAACAATAACAGGAACATCAGTAGTATAATGATTAATTATCCACGAAGTGCAGTTGGTGCCCGCTCTTTCCATTAAATCTATCGAAGCAATAGGTTCATTTTTAATGGTAAAATCGTCAGCTACTTTGGTTTGTTCTGTGGTTAAAATTTTCATAAAAGAGTAATTTTAACGATAAAGTTAATGATAACAACTGCAATGTTAAAAATAAACAGGTATTTTAGCCATGCAGCACCATGTTTAAATTTAAAAATTAGATGTAGTGGTAAAAGCAGTAACATAATAATCATAGAAAATAGCGGAGGATAAAACAAAAAACTTTCTACAATATCTCCTTTAAGCAAAGCAATAAATGCACGTTGCATTCCGCAACCCATACAATCAATGTCGAAATACTTTTTGTACGGACAAGCTAAAAGATTATTTTCCAGCCAATTTATTAAACTCATTTAATTGGTTTCAGATTCTATTAATTTTTGTTCTAAATCAATACTAGAAGGAGTTTGTTGTAGGTCTCTGAACCTTTTTCGTGCATCAACCACATAAATACTTCCTTGGTGTTCAAAAATTATTTTTTTGTAATATTCTTGGGCTTTACTTTTGTCGTTTAATTCATAATCGTAAATGGTTGCCAATTTATAAAGTGCATCATCAACCAATAAATCATAAGAATATTCTTTTATAATTTGCTCCAATTTTTCAATGGCTTTGGGCAAGTTTTTTCTACTAAAATAAATTTCATGTTGTTTATATAACACATCATCACCAATAACATGAATAGGGAAAGTTGTTTTTAAAGAATCTAACATTTCTAATGCTTCATTATATTGATTTTGGTAGAACAACAAATCTGCTTTAGCAAAAAGTAGGAGAGGAGCTTTGGTAGTATCTATGCCAATATTGTCGGTAATGGTAATAGATAGTTTCATGGCGTCATTAGCTATTAATTTTGATGTAGAAGCCTTAAGTACATCTAACTGAGCTTTTGCCCAATCGAAATCTCCTGTGTAAAAAGAAATTTTAGCATTTTTAAATTTGGCAGTTTCACCTATCTGACTATGTTTAAAGCTTTTTTCTACCTGAGAATATAAAAGAGAAGCTTCCCAAATATCTCCTAAAAACAGATTGATATCTGCTAGTTCTATTTTGAGTTCTGCTTGCTCTTGATCAGTTAGTCGTAGTATGTTCATATAGCTATCTATAAGTTCTTGAGCTTCTATAGGTTTGTTAAGGTAAAAAGCTTTTAGGTGAGCTAAATTTTTCACCAGAAGATAAGATTCATTAGTGTTTCCTAATTCTTTTATTGCTGTTTCGTATTTTTTTTCTAATTCAATAACTTCTTCGTTAGTATATGAAGCAGTGGTAGTAATTTTTGTGTAATAAACTTGTAGCAATTGAATTCTACTATAATTATAAAGTCTGTTGTTTTTTCCTAAATCGATGATATATTGGTAACAATCAATAGCAGTTTCGTAATCTTTATTAGAAAGACATAAGTCTGCTAAAGAAAAAACTCTTTTTCCTTCTTCTCTAAACCTTTTATCTAAGGCTTTTGTTTGAATAAAAGCACCTTTAAAATTAAGTTCTTGAATATATAGCCAGATCAACATTTCGGAAAATACAACTTGGTCGTAGCTTTTTTGAGTTTCTTTAATTAAAAGGGATTTTAAAATATCTTTTTTACTTCCATCATCATCGTTTCCTAAATTGGTTTGTATAGCATTTTGTACACTTTGAATGTAAGCAGGTTGAATGTCTAGGATGTTAATATATTCTTTAAACATTAGTTCTGTTTTGCCTTGTTGGTTATATACCTGAGCCAACTCAAAGTTAAATTCGTAAGTTCCTTTTAGTAGTTTTCTGCCTTTTAAATAGGTTTCTATAGCTAAATCATACTCCTTATTTTTAATAAAACTATTGGCAAGATCAATTATTTGTTGATTGTTTGCAGTTAGTGATTTTATAGCATCGCTAAAGGTTTTTTCAGCTTTAGATTTTTCTCCAGCAACCTCATAAATAACTCCTAAATCTACCATGAATGCAAGTTGGTAAGGATGTTTTTTTTGATGTTTTTTTACCAGTTTTTCAGCATCTTTATATTCTTCCATATAAAGGTAACACTGTAAAAGTCTTTCGTAATAAGAAGTTTCGTGGGTTTTATCATAAAGTTTTTCAAAATATACTACAGCTTTATCGTATTCTTCATTATTGAAAAATTGTAAGGCTAATTTTTCATCAGTAGTAGTTTGAGAAAATGATGGAGTTAAGCAAACAAATAAGGTTATCGTTAATGAAAGTACATATTTTAATTGAAAAGTTTTCATAGTGCTTTTAACGATAGATAATGCTTAAAATTACAAATAATTCAGATATTTATCTATTAAATACCTTTCCTTATTTATAGTAACTTGTGTATGATTTTGGGTCGTTAATTAATTTTTCAAAAGCAGCTTTGTTTTCTTTCATTTTATCAAGACGATTACTCATACCGTTAGTAGCATGGGTAATTTTATCATTAATACCAATAACACCAGCCTGTTCAATTTCATAATAAGCAGGAAATTGTTTTTTTGAGATTAAACCATTGTTCAAATCTTGTTTTAGGTTATTAAGCTGAGTTCTTATTATATCAATTTCTATTTGATATTTTTTGTAATTTTTTGATAAATCATATAGCGTCTTAAGTTTATTAATATACTGATCGGCTTCTAAAGCTGCTTCTTTGATTAAAGTGTCATTTTTAGATTGAATTTTTTCAATCGATTGTTTTACAAAAATGTTTATTTCAAATAGAGTAGTAGTATCTACGTTATGTAATACTTCTTCTGAAGAGTCAAGAATTTTAATTAAACCATCTACATGTCCAATTTCGTTGGTATTATCTTCTCCGCAAGAAAATAAGCTAATAAAAGAAATAGTTGCTAATATTATTAAAGCAATATTTTTAAGCATGATAATTAGTTTATTATATTAAAACCAGTAAAAGGTACTAATACTTCAGGGATTTTAATGCCATTTTCTGTTTGGTTATTCTCTATAAGAGCAGCCATAATTCTAGGAAGAGCTAATGCACTTCCGTTTAAAGTATGTACTAAGTTGGTTTTACCATCTTTATCTTTATACCTGCATTTTAACCTGTTTGCTTGGAAAGCTTCAAAGTTAGATACAGAACTTACTTCTAACCATTTTTCTTGTGCTGCAGAATAAACTTCAAAATCGTAAGTCATAGCAGAAGTAAATCCTAAATCTCCGCCACAAAGCCTAACAACTCTATAAGGTAAATCTAGTTGATTTAGTAATTGTTTAATTTGTTCTACCATTGTTTCCAATGTTTCGTAAGATTTTTCAGGATGCTGAATTTGAACGATTTCAACTTTATCGAATTGGTGCAAACGGTTTAACCCTCTAACATCTTTACCATAAGAGCCTGCTTCTCTTCTAAAACAAGGCGTATAACCTGCATTTTTTATAGGAAAATCTTCTTCTTTAAGAATTACATCTCTGTAGATGTTTGTAATTGGTACTTCGGCAGTAGGGATAAGGTATAAGTCATCTTCAGTAACATAATACATCTGACCTTCTTTGTCGGGCAGCTGACCTGTCCCATATCCCGAAGCTTCATTAACCATTAATGGTGGTATAATTTCCTGATAACCATTTTTATCAGCTTCATTAAGGAAAAAGTTAATTAATGCTCTTTGTAATTTAGCACCTTTACCTTTATAAATAGGAAAACCAGCCCCTGTAATTTTCACGCCTAATTCAAAATCTATTAAATCGAATGTTTTAGCAAGTTCCCAATGTGGTTTCTTATTACTTTGGGCTAGTTCTACTTTTTTATTATTTTCAAAAATCAATTCATTATCTGAATCAGTTTTTCCATTAGGAACTAGTTCATTAGGAATATTTGGCAGCTGATACAATAACTGATTAAGTTGGTCAGTAATGTTATTTTGCTGCTCTTTTAAAGTGTTAGACTTTTCTTTTAATTCGGTAGTTTGTGCTTTAAGCGCATTAGCTTCTTCGGCTTTACCTGCTTTAAATAAATCGCCAATTTTTTTAGCCAGTTGATTACTTTCTGACAAAAGGCTATCTAATGTTTGTTGTGTTTTTTTTCTATCATCATCTAGTTGAATAATGTTTTCAACAATAGGTGTAGCATCAATATTTCTTTTTTTTAATCTTTCGATTACTAATACTTTATTCTCTTTAATGAAATTGGTTTGTAACATTTGAAATGCTATTTATGAATTAATATAAAAAAAAACTCCCATATCTATTTTATAAATAAATATAGGAGTTAAATAAGTTTTTATCTTTTTAGTTAAGCATTGATTGGCTCAACAGATACATAAGATTTATTATCTTTCTTTTTTCTGAAAGCAACAACTCCATCAGTAAGAGCGAATAGTGTATGATCTTTACCAACACCTACATTCTCACCAGGATTATGTTTTGTTCCTCTTTGACGAACAATAATATTACCTGCTACAGCAGCTTGTCCACCAAAAATTTTAACTCCTAAACGTTTACTGTGTGATTCTCTACCGTTTTTCGAGCTACCAGCTCCTTTTTTATGTGCCATGGTTCTTAGGTTTTATTTTAAAGGTTTATCTTTAAAAACAGTTACTAATTATTTTTTATCTTCTTTTTTGGTCTCTTTTTTAGGAGCAGCTTTTTTAGCTGTTGCTTTAGGAGCTGCCTTTGGCTTTGCTTCTTTAGCAACTTCTTTTTTAGCTACTACTTTTTTCTCAACTTTCTCAGCTTTTTCAACTTTTTCTTCTTTGGCAGCAGCTGGTTTTTTAGCAGCACCACTTTCAGAGATAGCTTCGATTTGGATTTTAGTTAAATACTGACGGTGTCCGTTTTTAACTTTATATCCTTTTCTTCTTTTCTTTTTGAAGACAATAACTTTGTCTCCTTTTAAGTGCTCAAGCACTTTAGCAGCTACACTAGCACCTGCTATAGCTGGGGCGCCAACATTTATTTTTCCGTTGTTATCAATTAAAAGAACATTGTCGAAAGTAATTTTACTTCCTTCTTTGTCTTCTAAACGATGCACAAAAACTTGTTGGTCTTTTTCAACTTTAAATTGTTGCCCTGCTATTTCTACAATTGCATACATTTTCTATATTTTTTTAATTAAAACGGTCGCAAATTTACCATTTTTTTTTATTCATGCAATTCTTTATTGAAAAAGAATTGGTTTGGTGTCAATATTATATTAAAAAGTTAAATTTAAACCAAAACTAGGAAGTAATGGTAATTGATAAACTTCTTCTGCAGTTACTCTATTTACATAAAAGATATTGTTTCTGTTGTAAACATTTGTAACACCCACATTAGCTTCTAAAATAGAGTTTTTTCCCAATACAAATTTTCTTTTTAACCCCATATCTAACCTATGGTAGTATGGTAGTCTGCCTTGATTTAAGTCTGCTAATTGTAATGTTAAATCGCCATTAGAACTGGTATAATTTTGATCAGCAGAAGAGAATCCCATTCCTTCATAATAACCTTGTGTTTGTGTAAAAGGGAAACCTGAACCTAAATTCCAACGAGCACTAAACTCCCAGTTTAAACCTTTTCCAAAAGTATAAACACCAACTAAGTTTACATTATGTCTTCTGTCAAAAACAGGGTTGTATTCGTTTATGCCATCCCATCTATCTACTTTACTAAGCGAATAAATTGCATTTAAGTTAACTCTAGCAGTTTTATAGTTTAAACTAAAATCTATACCATAAGCTTCACCGGTTTCTATAATAAATTCTTTTTTGAAAATATCTGCTTTGTCTGCTGCTGAAGGATCATTTTCATTAAATATTTGATTTCTGTTGGTGTTGGTTAATTGAGTAAACCATTTTTTATATCCCTCTACATTTAAAGTGATGTTTTTAGCAATATCTAATTCAAAACCTGTAATTAAGTGGTTTGCCTTTTGCAGTTTATGTCCTACTTCTCTTGTTTCTCCATCTTTATCAGTAAAGTTTTCAGGTAGGTTGTCTGGCCCTGATAAGAAACCGTAAAATAGATTCACAATATCTCTATCGGAATTAGCACTTATAAGATTTTGAGAATACATTCCTGTAGCTAATTTTAATCTAATTTTTTTAGATAAGTTGTATTTATAACCAAATCTTGGTTCTATTGAAGTGTTTGCTAATGATGCATAATGCTGCACTCTCAAACCAGGTTCAATAACAGATTTTCCTTTGTTGATTCTATAAGTTAAAAAGCCACCAAGCTCTGTAGTGCTTTCTTTTTGTTGGATTAATCTGCCAACAGAATTGGTAAATTGAAAATCTGTTCCAAAGCCAAGCACTTCAAAACCGTATTTAAATTGGTTGTCGCCAGAAAAACTGGTGAAATTCATACCAATGTTAAAGCCATTAATTTCACTTCTTCTTGGATTTTCGTCTGCTTCACTAAGCTCAATTTCGTAATTTGAAACAGCAACAACACCTTCAATTAAAGTTCTTGAAGAAGCCGGGATGAAAACAAAGTTACCACCACCACCGCTAGAGTTCCATCTTAAGTTAGAAACTCCTGGGAAATCAACACCATCTTGAAAATTAAAACCAAATAAACTAAATTTACTACCATTGTCAGCTCCAAATGTTACCTTACCGTATATATCAGTAAAGTTATAAGGTAGGCCAGCAGTATCTATACCTCTTGTATTTTCAGAATTTAGAGATTCAAAATATGGTTTGTATAATTCAGATGATTTATCTAAGTAAGAATGTTTTGCAGATAAAACGAAGGTAGTAGCACTTCCGTTATCTTTTTTGCTTTTAAACACAGGACCTTCAAGTGTAAGCTTGGAGCTGAAAGTGCTAGCAGAAACTTTACCTCTCAATCTATTTTTATCTCCATCTCTAGTAGTTATGTCCATAATGGAAGAAATTCTACCACCATATTCGGCATTAAATCCACCAGTATAAATATCTGCGCTTTTAAGAATATCGGTATCAAAAACAGAGAATAAACCAATGGAGTGGAAAGGATTGTAAATTATCATTCCGTCTAATAAAACTTTGTTTTGAATAGGAGAACCACCACGAATATAAAGTTGACCACCTTGGTCTCCAGTAAAAGTTACACCAGGTAAAACTTGTAAATATTGAGCAATATCAGGTTCTCCACCAATTGAAACCATAGACTTTATTTCTTTTGGCGTTACTTTGGAAACCGACATCTTCACTTCAGTTCTTGCTTCCTGTTTTTCTGCTGAAAGTTCAAAAGTATTTAACATTAAAGAACCCTCTTTTAAATATACTTTCTGATTAATAATTTCATCTGCTTTTATAGAAATAGCAATTTTAACGGTATCAAAACCTAAAGAAGTAACCATTAAAGTATAGTTCCCTGCTGGGATTTTGGTAATAGAATAAAACCCATTAACATCTGAAGCGGCCCCCATAGTAGTGCCTTTTAAATAGGCTGTAGCACCAATTTCAGATTCACCTGTTTTTTCATTATAAATAAATCCTCTAATAGTTCCATTTTGAGCATTGATAGATAAAACAATAGTAAGTATCAATAATAAGGATAAAAAAAGTTGTTTAAAATTCATAGTTAAAATTTAATAAGCAGCAAAAATAGCTATATTCCATTAAATATAACAAATAGTAGCATTTTTTATAATAGTAGTAATTACTTAAGAATTCTATTTTAAATTAATTTTAGAAAAATGCAACCAAATAAGTGGTTTATTCATCTTTGTTTTTAATAAATAAAATTATAATGAAAAAAGTATCAAGTTTAATAGTTTTAATGATAGTGCTCTCTCTATCTCTAAAGGCCAGTCATATTGTTGGTGGAGACTTAACTGTAAAATGGATAGGACCTACAAAAAATGATTTTCAAATTCAATTAAGGGTGTTTCGCTCTTGTAGTCCAGGTTCTGCAGCTATGAATACAGCATTTGATGTTAGGGTTTATGATAAAGTTACCAATGGTTTAATTAATACTATTACATTAATTAATCCTGTTATTAATGCTAATCTACCTTTTGGAGATGCTTGTTTTACTCCTACAGGTCTTTGTGTTGATGAAGGAATTTTCACCCAAAATGTTACTATTGTTGATAATCCAAATGGATATTATTTATCTGCTCAAGTTTGTTGTAGAAATGCTTCAATAACTAACATTACCAGTCCTTCAAGTGCTGGAATGACATTCTATTGTGAAATTCCTGATCCAGGTAATACTGCTACATTAAATAATTCTAATCCGGATATGGGGCCTTATCCGATGGATGCTTATTTATGTGTTAACTTATCAAAGAATTTCAATTTTTCGGTTACTGATGTTGATGGTGATTCTTTATATTATTCTCTATCAGAGCCATTAAATGATGTTCCAGCAGGGGCGGGTCCATATAATCCTGTAACTTGGTCGGCAGGTTATAGTTTGGCCAATATTGTGGGAGGAACACCACCAATGTCAATTAACCCCTTAACAGGAGTTATGACGGCAAGCCCTACTGTAATTGGTACATTTGTTTTTGCTGTTAAGGTAGAGGAATTTAGAAACGGAGTTAAAATTGGTGAAACTAGAAGAGATGCTCAATATGAGAGTCTAAATTGTACAACAGATGCTCCCCCAAATTTCTTAAATAATTTATCCAATGGAGATACATTAAAAGTTCCTTTTGAATCTTCGTTTTGTGAAAGCTTAGTATTTCAAGATCCAGATGTTGGAGATACCGTTTTTATTGATGTAAGTTCTAATATATATGGGTTAGGTGCTTATACTCCTAATTTAACTCCTTTTTCAACAAACCCAAATATGTATGAATATTTTTATGATTATGGAACTAACTCTGTAGTCATTCCTGCTAACCAATACGATACAACTGAAAATGCATATTGGAATTTAGGTACTGTAGCAACAGGTTTTTGTTGGCAACCAACCGACTGCGAACTGATTGGAAAAACTTTTGATTTTAAAGTGAATTCTTTTTCATTAGGTTGTGCAGGTAGAGCTGAAGATAGCGTAAGTTTTTTCGTAAGTGTTGTACCTCCAGAAGATACATTGAGGGTTATTCCTAATGTTTTTACTCCAAATGGTGATGGTTTAAATGAAGTGTATAAAATTGATGGTATTTACAATAGATGTAATGATAATATTACGGTAGAAATTTATAATAGATGGGGAATTAAAATTTATGAAAGTAATGACCCATTATTTGAGTGGAATGGTAAAAATAAAAGTGGTAACAAAGTGCCTCAAGGTACATACTTTATTATTATTAAAGGAACTTACGCTAGCGAACCAATAGTTTTAGAAAAAAGAACGGTAACGCTTTTGAGGTAGTAAGCCAGCGAAAGTTATTAAAATAGTTAGAAAACAACTACAGCATGTTTGTTATTGCAGTAGTTGTTTTCTTATTTTTACAACTTTCTTTTTATTATGTTAGACACCCTCTTTATTGATGTAATATTGCCTTTGCCTGTCCCCAACTTTTTTACGTATAGGGTGCCAAATGAATTGAATGATGACATCATTATAGGTCAAAGAGTTATTGTGCCTTTTGGTAGAGGAGGCAAATTATACACTGCTTTAGTTAAGCAAAAACACCATACTCCTCCAAAAGATTATCAAGCAAAATATTTATATGCTATATTAGATAACCATCCCATTGTAAATGAAAAACAGTTAAAACATTGGGATTGGATAGCCGATTATTATCTTGCTTACCCGGGTGATATATTTAATGCGGCTATTCCTGGAGCTTTAAAGCTATCTAGCGAAACAAAATTTGTAATTAATAGAAATACTGAATTTAATGTTGATGATTTAACTGATAATGAATACCAAGTACATGAAGCATTAACAATTAGAGAGGTGCTTACGCTTAGCGATGTTTCTGAAATTTTAGCAGTAAAAAACATTCATCAAATTATAAAATCGCTGATAGAGAAAAATATCATTGTAGTTGTTGAAGAAATTAATGAAAAATATAAGCCTAAAGTGGTACAGTTTGTTAGATTGACAGCTTTTGCTAATAAGGAAGAAAATTTACCTGTGATATTTGATGATTTATCTAGGGCAAAAAAACAACTGGCAGCATTAATGAGTTTTGTTCAGCTTTCTAATCGATATCAGCAAATTACTTACGAAGTTCCAAAATTAAATCTTCAAAAAAAAGCTAATGTAAGTAGTAGTGTTATTAATCAGCTTGTTGAAAAAAATATTTTTGAGATTTATGATGTAGTTGTTAATAGGTTAGATGACTACGGAAAAGAGGTGGAAGACGTAAAGTCGCTTAACGAACATCAGGTAACAGCTTATAACGAGATTAAAACTTCTTTCAAACAACACGACACTGTTTTGCTACACGGTGTAACAGGCTCCGGAAAAACAGAAATTTATATTCAGCTTATTAAAGAGGTGATTAAAGAAGGCAAACAAGTACTGTATCTGTTACCCGAGATTGCTTTAACAACTCAATTAATTGTGCGTTTGCAAAAAGTTTTTGGCGATACTATAGGGGTTTATCATTCTAAATTTAATGAGAATGAACGTGTAGAAGTTTGGAATGAAGTGTTGAATTTTAATTTGTCTGCAAGTAGCGAAAATAAAAGGTTTCAGATAATTATGGGAGCTCGTTCGGCAATGTTTCTTCCATATAGTAATTTAGGATTGATAGTGATTGATGAAGAACATGAGAACACTTTTAAACAGTTTGATCCATCACCAAGATATAATGCCAGAGATGCTTCCATAGTGTTGGCGAAATTACACAAAGCAAAAGTATTGTTAGGTTCGGCAACTCCTGCTATTGAAACCTATTGGAATGCAAAAGAAAACAAATACGGATTGGTAGAATTAAATTACCGACATGGGAAGGTTTTGCTGCCGGAAATACTTTGTGCGGATATTAAGGAAGCTACAAGAAAAAAGCAGATGAAATCCCATTTTTCACCACTGCTAATAGAAAATATGGAGGAAGCTTTTAAAAATAAAGAGCAAGTTATTTTGTTTCAAAACAGAAGAGGTTATGCTCCTTATATGATTTGTGAAGATTGTGGAAATGTTCCTGAATGTAATAATTGCGATGTTTCTTTAACCTATTACAAATATATCCATCAGCTCAAGTGTCATTATTGTGGAATTTCTAAAAATATGCCTTCAAAATGTCTTGCTTGTGGAAGTAGTAGAATTTCGTTAAAAGGTTTTGGTACTGAGCAAATAGAGGAGGAGTTAGCATTATTCTTTCCAAAGATTAGAATTGCAAGAATGGATGCCGATAGTACCAAAAGTAAAAATGCTTATCAAAAAATTATCAATGATTTTGAAGAACATCAAATTGATGTGCTGGTAGGCACACAAATGGTTACTAAGGGGTTGGATTTTAATAATGTTTCTTTAGTTGGAATTTTAAATGCCGATAATATGCTTAAGTTCCCAGATTTTAGAGCTTTTGAAAGAGCTTATCAAATGATGAGTCAGGTAAGTGGTAGAGCAGGGAGGACAAAAAGAGGAAAAGTAATTATCCAAACTTATGAGCCATATCATCCTATTATTAGGCAAGTAATGGATAGTAATTATTTAGAGATGTTTACTGATGAAATGCAGCAACGTAAAAAGTTTAATTACCCACCATATTGTAGGTTAATTAGTTTTACATTAAAGCATAAAGACCAAAATAAATTAAATATAGGAGCGGATGAGTTTACTAATGCACTTAAAAAGAAGTTTGGTACCCGTGTGTTAGGACCTGAATATCCTGCAGTGTCAAGAGTTAAAAATTATTATCAGAAGAAAGTTTTAATAAAGATTGAAAGAAAAATTTCGGTAACTAAGGCACGAGATTTAATTTTAGAGGTAAAACACCATTTTGAAGCTTTTAGTAAATATAAAGCTATTAGAATTTCAATAGATGTAGATCCTTATTAGTTGAGTTATCTTATCAAAGTAACTGTGCCAATTAGCTCACCTCGTTTATTGAGTACATCTTTAAAAATTACTTTCCAAACGTAAGTGTCGTTTTTTACTAAAGTACCTTTGTAAGTTCCGTCCCACCCGTCTTCCATGTTATCAGAATAGAAAAGTTTTTCTCCCCAACGGTCGAAAATATATAACTCGAATTCTTTAATGTCCACACCATAAGCATAGAAAATATCGTTAATTCCATCTCCATCGGGAGTAAAAGAGTTAGGAACATAAATAGCACCATCAAAAAATACACTTATGGTATCATAACTATAGCATCCATTAGCTCCTAAAACGGTTAAATAATAAGTAGAAGATGCTTGAGCATTTACTATCGGGTTAGGACAATCTGAGCAGCTCAATCCTTCTATTGGTGTCCATGTGTATTGCACGCCATTCGAGTTAGAATTAAGTTGAACTGTTTCTCCCCAAGTAGCTTCAATATCTTCTCCTAAATTAACTTTAGGGTTAGTTAAGGTGTCAACAAAAACAGAAAGTACGGTAATGCAACCATTGCTATCAGTTACGTCTACGTAATAAGTTATGGGGACATATATTTCTGGTGATATGTTAGGGCTTGTGTTATTGTTAAGTCCCATTGTAGGTGACCAATAATAACTTTCTCCACCACTAGCCCATAAATTAGCTCTGTTTCCAATACAGACAGCTGTATCATTAACAATATCAGCATGAATATCTATTATGCTAAGAGTAAGCGTATCATAATCATTTCCACAACCGTTGGCAGCTTCTAAAATATAAGTTGTTGTTTGTGTTGGATAAGCTAAAGTAGCGGAGTCATTTGGAGTATCCAGTGTCGAGTTTGGTGTCCATGAATAAGTTTGGCCACCAGAGCCGTATATGGTAATGGTATCACCTTGACAAATGGTATCATCATCCATAGTTATGGCATTAGGTAAAACAGTATCAATTAATACAGTAGTGATAGTATCCCAAGTACAATTATTGCTATCAGTTATTTCAACAGTATAAGTGGTGTTTATGCTTGGCGTAGCCATAGGATTGTCAATAGTATTATTGTTAAGACTTGCTGCAGGATGCCATAAATAACTCACACCTCCATAAGCTGTGAGTTGTGCACTCTGTCCTAAACAAACCATTGTATCAGGGTTAATATTAATATTCTTTTGAAAAACAGTGACTAATATTTCTGCGGTATCTATTCCGCAACTATCATGAACTACAACAGTATAAAGCGTAGTGGTATCTGGCCATACTAATGGATTGTCAATACTATCGTTAGAAATATTATAATTTGGTGTCCATACATAAGTTGCCCCGCCACTTGCATTTAGTTGAGTGGAGTCTCCTCTACAAATACCATTAATTGGGTTAGTGATAGCTGTTGGTGGAGCTGCAATAAAAACATCAACATAGTCAGTATCAACTAAAATACATGAAACAGAGTCGAGTGCTATTAACATTACATGATAGGTTCCTGCTGAGTCGAATACGTGAGTTGGTTGAAAATCTGTTGAGGTATATCCGTCACCAAAATCCCAAAAATAGGTTACACCACCATTACTTAAGTTTTGAAACTGAACAGTATCTCCAACACAATAATAGGGTGTAGTAAACACTTCTGCATCAGCAGTTAAACTTGATAAATCTAATTTAAAAACACCTAAATTACAATTAGGGCCATTATCAGTATTTGACCAAGCTCCTGGAGTAGTTGGAAAATCTGATGTAGAACCAAAACAAGAGGCACAAACGGCTTGGTAAACAATACCTTTTTTGTCGAATCTACTTGTACCACCATCAACATGATCGAAACTGGCATTGCCACCAAAAAAAGTGGCATACATTAAGCTGTCAGCATCTTCTGAAAACATAGCTAAATAATAGTCACTACCGTCTGTTGTTGGTTGTAATGCATTAGCAGTTATGGGTAAATTGTTGGTAGTGCTATTTGTAGCTAAAGCATTTGAGTTTACAGCGCCTCCCCATCCAGAAAGTAGAATGTAATTACATTCATTCACCAAAAATGCAGAGAGTGCAATATCAACAAAGCCAGAACCTGTACCAAAAGTAGTTGAAAATACAGTTGTAGATAAATCGTTAGTAAGTTTATGTAAAAACTGTCCGCTACTAGGGTTGTTGTAGACTGTAGCAGGAAAAATTGGGTAGCCATTTCTTGTTTGTCCTACCACATAAACATTGTCAGCAGTATCTAATTGTACAAAATAACATTGATTGTAATCATTTGCTGTACCAATATAAGTGCTGGCAAGTATAGAAGTTGCACTATTATTTATTTTCATTAACCAGCCGTCAGTATTACCTAAACTTGTAGGGTTTAATGTTCCTAATGTAGTAGGGAAGTCATTACTGGTAGTTCCTCCAGTGACTAAAATATCACCATTACTTGCAAATTGGAGGGAGTAAGCAGCATCAGTTCCTGTTCCTCCTAGATAGGAACTAAAAAGTAAGGAATTTAGGTTAGGAGAAAGTTTAAACACACAACCATCATTTCCACCTGCATTTGTAGTTTGTATTGACCCTGGGGTTACAGGAAAATCTGAAGAAGAAGTTACTGTAGCTACAAAAATGTTATCGTTGGTATCAACAATAATTTCTCCTCGGTGTTCATCAGCATAATTGTATTTAAGTGGTTGTAGATTGTTTAAACCATCATTTCCTGTTCCCCCAATATAAGTTGAAGCTAATAATGTTTGTCCATTAGCACTAAATTTAATCACATAAGCATCATAGGCTCCAGAAAGCGTTGTAGAATAAGCTCCCGGTGTTGTGGGGAAATTATTGGAAGCAGTTGTTCCAAAAACCAGTAATTCATCATTGCTATTCACTATCATACTATGGGGATAGTCAGAATTGCCTCCACCAAAATAAGTTGAGTATTCTAAAGAAGAACCATTTGGTGAAAATTTACTAATAGAAATATCTAAAGCACCACCTCCAAAAGTTGTTTGTATGGCTCCTGTTGTAACAGGGTAGCCAACTCCAAAACTTACACCTCCGCCATATAAGTTTCCTAAATCATTAAAAGTTGAGGTGTAGCCCCAATTGTCTACAGTAGCTCCAGAATAAGAAGCAAAAACAAGAGCAGGGTCTATAATTAATGGATAATTGGAGTTATATCCTTTTGGAAAATGAAAGCTTAAGATATTGTTGTCTAATTGGAATAAACATTTAATTTCTTTTTCTTTACCATTAATATTCTGATAGGCATAAGGTTTTTGTTCAATTAATTCATTTACTGATGTTTTGATGTGTAAATTACCGTTTTTAATAAAAAGTTCATCAACTCCATTATAGGCTAATTGAATATCTTGAGGGTTTCCATTTGGAGCAACAATAAAATCATATTTGAAAATCCCATCTTTTAAATAAAATGCTAAATCAATGTTGTTATAAATTTGTTGGTAAACCATTTCTTCATACTTCTGAACATTAGAAGCCCACTTGGAGTCATCATTACCAATAAAGTAATTTTCGTAGTCGGGTCTTAATTTAGTAGGAATAAGCGTTGCATTAAGTGAGTTTTTAAAATTCACTTTAAAAGCGTGTAAATTAATGACAGAATCTGCAGCCGTAGGGTTTTTAATAAAGTTGTGATGTAACTCATCAATTTTATGTAAATCAGCTTCTTTAAAAAATTGATACGTTAAGCTATTTTGTTCTAGGTATAATTCTCCAGCAGGAAGTTTTGCTTTGTAAAGTACATTTTCATGCCACTGACCTTTGTTTTCTTTAAATTCAATATATGGCCGTTGGGCAAAAGCCGAAAAACCTAATAGAAGACTGATTATGAGTAAATAGTTTTTCAAAATAGCACCAAATTATGTTGCAATATACAAATATAGGAATAAAACTGTTGATTTATAGACTGTTTAAAACAGTTTTAGTTGCCTATTAACATTAGAATATATAATAAAGTATGGTAAAGGTTAAAAAACCGTTGTTCGATAAATTCAATCAACTTGGGTTTAACCTTAATATGTCTGATGTATAAGTGGAGTACTTATAAATTTTATTAAAACAAATTGGATTAAAGATGCTAAACATTGGTTTTTGTCATGGAAATCTAGAGTAATGATGAATTAATTATTTCACATGTGAATGCTTTAAATAGATAACTTGACATGCTTTGAGTAGAATGAGTTCTATAAAATAGCGTTCTAAAAAATATTAGGCACGCTTCTTCTGGTCATTTTTAAATCTTGTAAAATGGCAGATTTAATCTTAATAGTAAACAAATAACTTTGTCTTACTCCAAAAGGTATCCAGTTAAAACTCATTTCCCAACAATGTAAGTCTCTATAAATATCTACAGTAGTATAGGTTAAATCTTTTGTTTCAAAATCATAACCAGAGGTAAAACCAACTTTCCATTTCTGAGTTAAGCTAAAATCTCCCGAGAAATTAAGTGTTTGAACAGTAGTAGCTTCAAATTGTGGTTTTGAATAACGGATATTGTAGCTTACATTTAATGTCCAAGGCACATTAAAATCTATGTATGCTTGCGGATTTGATCTTATGTAAGCCAATTCCTCTTCAGTTCCGTAACTGCTGGTTTTTTCTTCTTTATTGGCAGTGTTGGTTTTACTTCTCAATGAAAATCCAACAGCTAAATTGGAGCTAATTAATCTACCCATTTTTCCGTTTTTGCTGTATTCAAACAAGTTGATTTTTCTACCTAAACTATCCAGTTGATAAGGATCTAGCTGGGCGTTATAATTTAAAGTAATTACTCTAAAAATGTTGGTACGAGCATCAATGTTTATATTACTCCAATTTAAAGAATCAGCAATCATGTTGTAACTACTTCGGAAGCCAAGGTTTTCCAAAAGTTTTATTTTTTTGTCTTCACCTAAACTATCTTTTCTATTTCTCACTTTCATCTCAAAGTTGTTGAGCAAACCTAGGTTAATATTTCCTGCCTCTTGTCGGTTATTATTGCCATAAATACCATTTTGAAAGATGGAGTATTCAAATTCGTTGTTTAAGGAATCTCTATACGTTTCTATACCTTGGGTATTTTCAGGAATGTAAGAAAAACCAATAGATGGTGTTGCTACATGTCGGATAGCTTTTATTACTTTACTTTTGTATTGATACATTCCATATAACTTGGTAGTTACATTCATATTCAAATCATAAGATCCTGTTCTAACAAAACCATTCACGGTATCAACAATTAATTCATTGCTATTCTCATTCCATTTTTTTTCTAAAGATTCTATGTACCAAGTTTCACTAAAGTTGGCAGCAGGATTTACAGTAAAATGCTTGAACATTTTCATAGACGTACTAATAGGAATACTGTGTCTCATTCCGGTTCGGAATTGCTTGTTTAATGCATCCATGTTGTCAAAAGTAAAAAGAGAATCGCCTGCAGTAATTTCGTTTTTCATGTTCATGGAGTAGCTTACACCAAAGTTGTCTAGAAAATCGTTTCTTTTTCCTGGTTTATTGGTTTTTAATGGTTGAAGTCGGCTAACATTAAAAGCAACTTCTGGCAAGCGAACAGTTACTGATTTGGTTTGTACATTTTGACTGTGAAACCCATTTAAGGCTAAGTTGAAAGGTTTTCCATCCCAAGATTTTTTATAAGAAACAGTAGAGTTGAAAGAAGCGCTTAAAAAATCTTGACCACTGCTATTAAAGTTATTGGTAAAGTTTTGACTGGTTCCAATATTTACATTTGCTGAAAAGTTGCTGGTTGGACGAGCTTTTGGGTCTTGAGAATGATTCCATCTAAAAAAGAAATCTTGCTTTTCAGAGTAATTAGATAAACCTTCAATTCCATCCTTAAAAGTAGAGAATCTAATATCTAAATTACCACTATATCTATATCTGTTTTTGTAATTTGAAATAAAATTTCCTGCCCAACTTCCTTTAGAATAGATGTCTCCTGTAAGTTGTAGATTAAGTTTGTCGCTAACTCCCCAGTAATAACCACCATTAAGCAAGAAAAATCCATACTGACCACTTTCTCCAGGGGTAGGAATTAAAATACCTGATTGTTGTTTGTCAGTGTTCGGAAAAAAGCCAAAGGGAATACCAATTGGTGTAGGAATATCTTCAATGACTAAGTTTGCCGGACCAGTTACAATTTTGTCTTTAGGTATAATCTTTAATTTAGAAGCACTAAAAAAATAATGAGGATGTTTTTTGTTGCAGGTAGTATATTTGCCATGCCGAATGTACATTACATTGTCAGGGGTTTTGTAGACTTTTTTTCCATGTATATAGCTTTCTCCCTCATGAGTCATTACTTCGGTAATAATGCCTTTTTTAGTTTTAATATTGTATTTTATTTCGTGAGCATTAAATACTTTTCCAGCTTCTTTCATTACTGGTTCTCCATAAAACTTTCCTAAAGAATCTTGTTTTCCTCTGGCAATAACAATATTGGAGTCTAAATTTATCTCAACTTCTTCGGCTTTTAATTCAATATCTTCATAATAAACTTCAACATTTCCAAATAGATAAACCATTTTATTCTTCATATCAAACCTAATGGAGTCAGTAGATTTGTAATGAAGTTTTGAAGAAACAGCATCTTTAGAAATAGAGCTGTCGGGTACTAAATGCGAGGTAGAATCCGTTGTTGTTTCTTGTGCAGCCAAAAAAGAGCTTGTGCTAAAAAGAGCTATCGTTAGTAATAACAATAAAGCTGTCAAATTTTTGTTGGTATGAAACTTGGTTGCTTGCACAAAAAAATAGATTTCTTAAAGAGGTGTTTTTTAGTGAATTAATTCTTGATAATTATTAACATTTAGGTTGTGATAAAACAAAACTTTTTTAACGAGGCTCCAAAGCTAAAAAAAATAAATTTGACATTAATAAAACCTAGGTTTTTAACATTTTTATAAATGCGTGATATAGTGAATAATAAGATTTTTTGGTTTTTTGTAATTGCTGTTTTTTTAATAACGACATCATTTTCTATAAATTTTGATGAAGATTCTTTTTACGGAATAAAAACTGTAGTTATAGATGCTGGACATGGGGGGCATGATGGTGGTTGCCAAGGTTCTTTCTCTAACGAAAAAGATGTGGCGTTGGCAATTTCATTAAAATTGGGGAAATATATTGAAGAAAATTTTAAAGATGTAAAAGTAGTTTATACCCGAACTACAGATGTTTTTGTGAAATTGGATGAGAGAGCTAAAATTGCTAATAAAGCCAAAGCAGATTTGTTTATTTGTATTCATGTAAATTCAGGTCCAGCAACCGCAATAGGGACAGAAACCTATGTAATGGGATTGCACAAAACAGAAGCTAACCTTAATGTTGCTAAAAGAGAGAACTCCTCTATTTTGTTAGAAGATGATTATGAAACGCGTTATGAAAACTTCGACCCTAACTCACCAGAATCTTATATTGTTTTAAATTTAAGACAAAGTGCTTTTCTTGATCAGAGTTTAAATTTTGCGGCAAAAATTCAAGCTCAATTTAAAGATAGAGTTGGTAGGATAGATAGGGGAGTAAAGCAAGCTGGTTTTTTGGTGTTGCACCAAACCAATATGCCAAGTGTGTTAATAGAAACTGGTTTTTTAACCAATAAAGAAGAAGAAAAATTCCTAAACTCACCTGTTAATCAGGATTTTATGGCGTCTGCAATTTATAGGGCTTTTAAAGAATACAAACTTGAATTTGATGAAAAACAGGTTAAACCCGAACAACCTGAACCAGAAAAAGAACAAGTGATAGAGCAAAAAACTCCTGAAAAAGAAACTCCTTCAACTAAAAAAGACAAGAAAGATAAAAATACTAAAGCAGAAACAGGGTTGATTTTTAAAGTGCAAATAGCTACTTCATCACAAAAGAAAGAATTGATACCAGAAAATTTTAATGGAATTGAAGATGTAACGTATTATGAAGCAGGGGGCATTTATCGCTATACAGTAGGAAATGAAAAAAGCATAGAGACGGCTAATATTTTACAGTTGAAATTGAAAGAAAAAGGATTTACAGATGCATTTATAGTCGCTTTCAATAACGGCAAAAGAATTTCTCTTAGTGAGGCGTTGAACATTAAGTAAGTAAGATAATTTATACACCTAATAATGTTTGGTATATAAAATCACTTTCACGATATTTGCACAGTTAAATAACTAAAATGAAACGAGTCATGGTTATGCTTTTAATACAAAACAATTTGATTATTGGCGAGTTACATCTGACCTATTGAAAAAAATAAGAAAAAACAGATGAAAATTTCAAAAGAAGTTAAGGTTGGATTTGTGTCAATAGTAGCAATAGCTTTATTAGTTTGGGGTTACAATTATTTGAAAGGCACTAATCTATTCAATTCTAATAAAACAGTTTACACAGAATACCCATTTATTGGGGGATTAGCAAAGTCATCTCCAGTTATTGTTAATGGTTTCCAAGTGGGGTTGGTAAGCGATGTTTATTTTAAAGGTGATCAATCTGGAAATTTAATGGTGAAACTAGTTATAACTGATGGAACACTAAAAATACCAAAAAACTCTGTTGCCAACCTCATAAGCCTAGACTTACTTAGCTCTAAAGGTATTGGGCTAACTTTAGGAGATTCTAATGAGGAGATATTAAATGGTGATACCATTCCTTCTCATTTTGAAAAATCCATGCTTGATGATGTTTCTGAACAATTGCTGCCTATGAAACAAAAAGCAGAAAAATTGATGATTTCTTTAGATTCTACAATTATAGTTTCAAAGACTACTTTAGAAAACTTAAATAAACTTTTTGATGAACAAAATCAACGAAACTTAAAGTTATCTTTGATTTCGCTTAAAACAACATTAGAAAAATTCCAAACTTTTGCAGATAATGCTAACACTACTATGAATACCTTAAAACCAACAGTTAAAAAATACGGTGATTTGGCAGATTCATTAAAACAAGTAGATATTAAAACTACGCTAGAAAAAGCCAATAAAACCTTTGATGAAATGGCCGCTGTAATGCAAAAAATGAACAATGGAGAAGGAACAATGGGGCAATTAATGACCAACGATTCCTTATATAAAAACCTTGAAAGTGTAACAAGAGATTTAGATAAGTTGTTGATAGATATGGAGGCTAATCCGAAAAGATACGTTCATTTTTCTATTTTTGGAAGAAAGGATAAAAGAGATTAGAAATTGGAGATTAAACAATTAACACATAACAAATAACTTATAGATGGAAATATCAAGTATCATTTTTATAGTATTATTAATTGTTGCAGGAGGTTTATTTGCAAAAAACCTCAAAACAATTATAAGAAACATTAAGTTAGGTAAAGACTTAGACAGAAACGATAGAAAAAATGAACGTTTCAGCTTAATGGCTCGTGTAGCGTTGGGACAATCTAAAATGGTGGTACGCCCTTTTGCAGGATTTCTTCATATCATTGTTTATGCAGGTTTTATCATTATAAATATAGAAGTGTTAGAAATTGTTCTTGATGGAATGTTGGGAACTCACCGTCTGTTTGCATTTATGGGAGGTTTTTACCATTTCCTTATCGCTGCTTTTGAAGGTTTAGCATTATTGGTTTTAGTTGCTTGTGTTATCTTTTTAGTTAGAAGAAATGTATTGCGAATTAAACGTTTTTTTGGAAAAGAAATGACCACTTGGCCAAAAACGGATGCTAACCTAATTTTGATTACCGAAATATTGTTGATGAGTGCTTTCTTAATAATGAATGCAGCCGATGCTCAACTTCAAGTGTTAGGTAGTGAGCATTACACTAATGTAGGGTCATTTCCAATAAGCAGACAACTTATGGGTGCTTTTGCAGGAATGAGTGAGTCTTCATTAATTATGTTGGAAAGAGGAGCTTGGTGGTTTCATATTATTGGAATTTTTGCTTTCTTAAATTATTTGCCTTACTCTAAGCACTTCCATATTTTATTGGCTTTCCCAAATGTGTTTTACGCTAAATTAACTCCAAAAGGTCAGTTAGATAATTTAGCTTCGGTTAAAAAAGAAGTAGAAATGATGTTCGACCCAAGTGCCGATCCTTACGCTGCACCTGCTGAGCCAGAAGGAGAGCCACAACGATTTGGAGCTAAAGATGTAACCGATTTAACGTGGAAACAGTTGATGGATGCTTACACCTGCACGGAATGTGGACGTTGCACAGATGTTTGCCCGGCCAATATTACAGGAAAAGTACTTTCTCCACGAAAAATTATGATGGATACTAGAGATAGGTTAGAGGAAGTAGGGAAAGGAATTGATAAAAACGGTAAAGATTTTAATGATAATAAATCCTTGTTAAGAGATTATATTTCAGAGGAAGAATTATTGGCTTGTACAAGTTGTAATGCTTGTGTACAAGCTTGTCCGGTAAATATCGATCAACTTTCTATTATTGTAGATTTAAGAAGATTTTTAATTATGGAAGAATCGAAAGCACCTGCTGAATGGACAGGTATCTTTACCAATATAGAAAATAACGGAGCTCCATGGCAATTTGCCCAAGCCGACCGTTTAAATTGGAAAAACGAAAATTAAAAATAGGTTTGATGTTTCAAGTTCGATGTTGGAAGTTACTAAACATTGAACTTGAAACCTCAAACCTCAAACTTATAGTTTATGAGCGAATTAAAAGTACCAACAATGGCAGAAATGATGGCTTCTGGTCAGCAACCAGATGTGTTGTTTTGGGTAGGATGTGCTGGAAGTTTTGATGATAGAGCCAAAAAAATTACTCGCGCTTTTGTTAAAATATTAAACAATGTAGGAATTAATTTTGCTGTATTAGGAACAGAAGAAAGTTGTACAGGAGACCCTGCCAAGCGTGCCGGAAATGAATTTTTGTTCCAAATGCAAGCCATGGGAAATATTCAGGTGTTAAATGCTTATGAAGTTAAAAGTATTGTTACTACCTGTCCGCATTGTTTCAATACCTTAAAAAATGAATATCCTGAATTAGGTGGAAATTATGAAGTGAAACATCATTCTCAATTTTTGCAAGAATTAATAAATGAAGGAAAATTAACCGTTGAAGGAGGCGTTTTTAAAGGTAAAAAAATTACTTTTCACGACCCATGTTATTTAGGTAGAGCTAATGATGTTTATGAAGCACCACGAAATTTAATTGAGAAATTAGATGCAGAGTTGGTGGAAATGAAAAGGTGTAAGTCTAACGGCTTATGTTGTGGAGCAGGAGGTGCTCAAATGTTTAAAGAAGCTGAAAAAGGAAATAAGGAAGTTAACATTGAACGTACTGAAGAAGCATTAGAAATACAACCCAACATTATTGCCACAGGCTGTCCGTTTTGCATGACTATGATGACAGATGGTGTAAAACTCAAAGAAAAAAGTACTGAAGTACAGGTTTTCGATTTAGCAGAGTTAATCGCTCAAGCTAAAGATTTGTAAGTTCAATTACTACGAATGCAATAATACCTGTTGCATTTCTATACTTTTTCCAAAGGGTTTTTATTAGTGTATTAGTGGCTATATATTAAGAATTAGCTTAATTTTGTAGTTCAAAATCTTAAAAAATGAACAACGACTATATTCAATATCCCGATAATGCTAAAGTATGGATTTACCAAAGCGACCGCCACTTTAATGAAGACGAAAAAAAGCACATTCAAATTCGCATAGATGATTTTATTGATACTTGGGAATCGCATGGAAACATGGTAAAAGGGACGTTTACTATTTTATATGATGCTTTTGTTGTGTTGTTTGTAGATGAACAAGGTGATACCATGTGCGGTAGAGCTCAAGATGCTTCTGTAAAACTAATGAAAGAATTAGAGCAAGAGTTAGAATTGAGTTTGTTAGACAGAATGAATCAGTCTTACAAAGAAGATGAGAAAGCTGTTTTAGTAAAGTTAAACGACTTTGAAACACTTTATAGCGACAATAAAATTAACGATGACACCATCGTGTTTAACAATACCATTACTACAAAAAAAGAATTTGATACTACTTGGGAACTGCCATTAAAGAATAGTTGGCATAAACAGTTGATAGGTATTACTGCTAATTAATTTAGAATTACTGCTTTTAGTCCTAAATAGTAAGAAGAAATAAGGTAGACAATAGAAACACACATAAAAATAAGGTATAGTAAACTCCAAAAATACAAAGTATCGATGGTGTAACCTGCAAACCAAAACATCATCATAGTAAATAAGCCTAATAGTGCAGCAATTGCAAGTATTAAAATAGAAATTAAGAAAATAATTAATATTCTTTTAGCATGAACTTGTCTGGTAGTTTGTCCTTCTAGGTGTTTAATAAGTAGGGGTATAACATAAGGCACGTATAACATTACGGCAGCTATAATTAGTTTTCCTGCTAATGTTTTTTTAGGTTTATAGTCTTGTTGGTAATATTCTTCTGTTTTAACAGTATCCGTAATTAATAAATTGTCTGACAATTTTAAAGTAGCATATTCAGGATATTTTTTAGTGACAGTTGGCTTTTTTACTTTTTTTATTATAACCGTTTTTTCAAAAATTCTTGAGGTGTAATTACTTATTGTATTATTTTCTTCTTTATTAAAAGTAATGAAACTATTTTTTGTGTTGACACTATCTATAGACTCATTTACTGTAACAGTTGTTGTTTTTAGTTCTTGTTGATCCTTAAAATTAGGTAAGTACTTACGTTTTGCAAAATGAGAAGAGTTACTACACCCAAACATGCCAATTAATAAACAACCATAAATTATAAAAATAAAACTTCTCATGGTAATTAATTACTAAATATTGGTTGTTAACTGAATAATATTAACATTTTCAGCTAAGCTCTTTTCTGCATTAGAAAGTGTATAATTTACTTTTTTAGCTGAAGGGTTATTTCTTCTTAAAAGCATTAATCGCATTTCTGGTAAAATCAGAAAGCACTAATTTGCCGCTCATAGCTGCACGTTCACTAAGTAAGGTGTCCCATTGTTCTGTTCCTTCCCAAAATACTTTTTTCAGCATGCTCATTGCTTCCGGATTAGATTGAGCTAACTTATTTGCTAATACTTCAATGGCTTCATCCATTTCTTCAATAGAATCAAAAATTTCGGCATATAATGATTTTTCTTTAGCCCATTCGGCAGGATACCATTCCGTAGCATTAATGGCTAACATGCTCATTGCTGAAGTACCTATTTTTCTTTCCACAGCAGGACCAACCACAAAAGGACCGATACCAACGGCTAATTCACTTAACTTAACAGCAGCAAATTTAGTGGCATAACAATAATCAACAGCACTTGCCATACCAACACCACCGCCAACAGCTTTGCCTTGCACTCGTCCAATAATAAATTTAGGGCATTTTCTGGCAGCATTTATCACATTGGCAAAACCCGAGAAAAATACTTTCCCGGTTTCCATGTCATCAATGGAAATTAATTCATCAAAACTAGCTCCCGCACAAAAAGCTCTATCTCCTTCCGATTTAAGAATAATCACTTTTACTTGACTATTATTTCCTAATTCGGTAATGGTATTAGCTAGTTGATTCAATACTTTTCCGGGTAATGAATTACTCATAGGGTGAAAAAACTCTATGGTTGCTATCCCTTTTTCATTAATTTCAAATGTTACATTTCCTTGTTCTGTTGCGTTCATTTTATTTAAGTTGTCAGTTTATCAGTTTACAGTTATCAGTAATTCTCCTATTAATTCATGCATTTACATATTTAGGAATTTACACATTAATCATTTCTCCTCCGAAAAAGTTAAGATATAGCCATTCACATCTACGATGGTAAATTCTATGGTATCGTAAAAAGTGCTTTCTAAATCGGAAATGATTTCTACTTCGTTGTGGTATAACTCTTCGTGAAGTTCGGTAATACTATCTACTTGTATGTATAGTGTTAATCCACCACCCGGCTTTTCACTTTTTAAACGTGGCAACTCACTGGCTAAACTTTTTTTAGATTGAAACATTAACACAATGTCACCACGCTTAACCATTGCCCAATCTAATTCTCCTTTTTCAGGAACAGTCTTTAATAAGGTAAAACCCAATATATCTGTATAGTATTCAAGAGTTTCTTCTACATCGTTTACCATTAGGTTGGGAGTAAGTGATTTTAATTTCATAATACAGTTAAAAGTTTGTATAGTTTATAAAGTATAAAGTTAGTTTTCAGTTTATAGATTATTGAAAACTCAACATTTATCACTTTTTTAAACTGCTGTTAGTTGCAAAGTACTTAAATTTTTATAAATTCCATTTTCTTTTTTCACTAATTCTTCGTGGGTGCCTTTTTCTTTTATTTTTCCATTGTCTAGCACAATAATGGTATCCGCTTTTTTTATGGTGGATAGTCGGTGAGCAATAACAATAGAAGTTCTTCCTTCCATTAATCGTTCTAATGCTTCTTGTACCAATCTTTCACTTTCAGAATCCAAAGCACTTGTAGCTTCATCTAGCACTAAAATAGAAGGGTCTTTAAGAATAGCTCTGGCAATGGCAATACGTTGTTTTTGTCCTCCGGATAATTGAATTCCTCTGTCGCCAACTAAGGTTTCAAATTTTTCTGGGAAGCTTTCAATAAACTCTAGGGCATTGGCTTTTTTAGCCGCCTCAAAAATTTCTTCGTCTGTTGCGTTGGGTTTTCCGTATTCTATATTTTCTTTAATTGTTCCTCCAAAAAGCATTACTTCTTGTGGTACAATTGCCATTTGATTCCTGATTTGAGATAGCGCATAATCATTAATGTTTTTACCATCTATAGAAATTTCGCCCGATTCAGGATCGTAGAATCTAAAAATTAATCCTGCAATGGTAGATTTTCCTGAACCAGAAGGGCCAACAATAGCAATTTGTTTGCCTTGCTCCACATTAAACGTTATGCCTTTTAATACTTGAATATCTCTACGAGAAGGATAAGAAAAACAAACATTATTGAAAACCAAATTCCCTTCAATTTTAATTTCAGGAGTTTGTTCAAGCGTAACATTTTCAGTTGTTTCGTCTAAAATATCCATCAAATTCTCTGTTGCTCCAATGGCTTTTTGTAATTGAGAAAACAAATCGGCTGCTCCAGCAAAAGAGAACCCTAATAAAGCAGAATAAATGGCAAAAGAAAGCAATTCTCCTAAGGTGATAACTTCGTTCTGAACCATGTGCAAGCCGTACCAAATAATAGAAACAATAGCAGCTCCAGCAGCAAACATGATTAAACCAATAAAAACTCCTCTCCATAAGGCTCTTTTTATAGAAGTGCTTACGGAACTATCGATACTTTTTTTGTAGCGAAGAATTTCAAAAAACTCGTTGGCATACGCTTTTACACTTGCAATTCCGTGTAAAGTTTCATCTACAACGGTGTTAGCATCTGCAATATCATCTTGAGCTTCTTTAGATAGTTTTTTAATGTATTTTCCGAAAAACACACCAATAATTGCCACCACAGGAATTACAGCTATCATAAAAACAGTTAGTCGAAAGGAAATAAACAACAGAAAAAACATTCCCACAGGAATAGTAATAAACTGACGTAAGAATTCAGCTATAGTTGTTGTAAATGTATCTTGTAATAAGGCAATGTCAGAAGTGATTCTACTGCTTAACTCCCCCACACGTCTTTTAGAGAAATAGCTCATTGGTGAGGAAATTAAGTGTTTGTAGGTGGTCATTCTTAGTAATGCAAGGGCTTTGTAGGTAACTAACCCAAATAAATATACTCTTAGGAAAGATAGAATTGCAGTAACTAAGAAAATACCAACTAGTAATAGGGTGAAAGTATTCACTGTAGTTGCATCATCGGCATTTACAGAGTCTATTAAATCTCCCAACACTTTTGGAAAAACCATTGTAGTAATACTTGAAATAAAAAGCACCAAAAGGCCAATTATAAAAGGTATTTTAAAAGGTTTTATAAAACGAAAAACACGCATCGCTTTTTTGATAGATTCTTTTGAAAATCGTTTTTTCTTAGCCATTTAGTTAGTTGAATTTTTATGGATTTGTAATCTATGTAAATTTAGACTTATTAATTATTTTTCTTATTCTTATCTTGAAAATCCAATGATTTTACGCCAATAGCATTTAATATTTTTTTAGCAGTAATTTTTAAAGGCTCTTTTATGGAAGTAGCCAATTTTTTCATTGTGGAATCATCCGGACGAGAAACGAAACGGGAATCACTGTAGTTAAAACCTTCACCTACTTCGGTAAAATAATACGTGTAAAAAGATTTTCTTGTTTCTCCTTCAGGAATAGTTATTTTTGAATAGCCATGAGGTGAATTTTCATCAGTTAAGAAAATAACTGCTCTGTTAAAATCACATGGTACTTTTGCTTCGCATTGTGTCATTTTTTTATCCCACAATTCTAAGTCACCACCATATTCCGATTTCCAATTTTTGTTTAAATAAATCAACAAATTAATTCTTCTCCACAAATGTTTTGCAGGATTATAATTCACATCAATATGCACATCAACATAGCTTCCATTTTGCCCTTGATGAACGCCTGAACCCAAAGAATCATCAGTAGTTCTAAGTCCTTCAATTCCTGTAATGGTTTCCATAAATTGATACATTTCTGGAGAACCAACTACTTTTTTTAAATCGCTAAAAGCAGGATGGAAACGATCAAAATGATAATCTTCAGATTTATTTTCATTGATACTTTTTCTTTTTACATTTAAGGTGTCAATTTTAGGGAAATTTTCATACAATGTGGTAGCTAATTCTTCTGTTAAGAAATTAGGCAAAACAATATATTTACAAGGTTTAGCAGTATTAAAATCTTGTTTTAATTGTTCTATTTTTTCTTGTGATAAATAGATTGGGTTGATGATGTTTTGCATAGCAGTTATAATGGTTAGGACAACAAAATTAACAATTTAATCATTAAAAAAAGTTGATAAAACCAAAGTGAATTTTTGCTGACCTAAACTGAACAGGATTGTCGAATTGTTTGCCCACAGCATAACTTATAGAAAATATTCCGGCATTGGTTTCAAAATTCATCCCTACACCAAAACTATAAGGTCTGTCTAGGGTATAAGTATTAGCAGTTCTTTTCTCCCAAAACGCACCATCTGTAAACAAATATAAAAATGAATTTTGTTCTAAAATAAATCGATATTCTATGGTTTGTATGCTGTAAAAAGATGCGAATATAGATTCCTCATCAACACCTCTTAAGGTATGTAAGCCACCAATTCTAAGCATTTCATTATCGAATAAATTTTCATTGTAAGTATATCCGTTTTGAGTACCTAACTTAATAACACCTCTTTTTTTTATGGGAATATATAGAGCCAGATTTGCTTGAGCAGTATATAGGTTGGTTTTTAAGTTTACATCTTCATAAAGTTGCTCGTTGAGTTGAGGGTTTTTTGTGATTTTTTTATTTCCCAACGAACCATTTGCAGTGATACTAAAACCTCTTCTTGGGTTATGTATGTAATCTAATTGGTCATAAACAATCCCAATTCCGTAAAGTTGAGTAGAAACATCAGCAAAATCGGGTAAAACGGTAAGGGTTTCAAAACCTTTTTGAGATAATAGACTAGAACTTTTATTATGATAGAATACATTAAAATAATTATTTCCTTTCAGAATATATCTAACTCCAATTTTATTAAAGACATCAATATAAGTGCTATCTCTTTTGTATAAATTAAGTTGGTATTCGGCTCCAAAAGGACTGTTAAATAAAAAAGGATAAGCTGTACTGAGTTTTAAATCTTGTGAATTGTTTTGCATGGCTCTCCAGTTGAACGAAATTTCTTCTCCACGCTTAAATGAATTCATTAGGTTTAGTTTTACATCTCCATTTAGCCTAACTTTTCCGGTTTCATCAGGTACTATACCCAAAATTCCATTAAACCTGTTGGCTTGTTTCTTTTTAAGTACTAACAACACGTAGGCACTTTCTTCATTAAAAATAACTTTGGAAGGATTTTGCTCTTCCACAAAAGGAATTTCTTTAATTCGAGTGTTTATCTTCTTTATTAATTCCTCGTTATAAATATCTTCATCATTAATACGAATGTAGTTTTTAATATAATCATCAGAAACAGTTGCATTTCCTTTTATGGCAACACTGTCTATTTTATACAGCTGGTTTTTGTTGATAGATAAATTGGCAGAAAGATTATAGTCAGTTATTTGTACACTGTCCAACTGGATAGAAGCAAAAGGGTAACCATGATTTTCATAAAAAGAAATTACTTTGTCAAAAAAACGTTTTAATTGATTTTGATTAAAAGGTCTGTTGTTGTAGATTTTGTCTCTAAAACCAATTTTACTTAAAATTCCCTCATCAATGGTTTGGGTGGTAAGGTTAGTCCATTTTATTTGTTTTCCTAAATGATAGTAGAGGATGAAAGTAGTGGAGTCTGTAGTAATGCTATCAATATGAGCAGTTAAATAAGCATTTTTATAAAGCTGTTGGTTTATATTTTTTACAGTATTGTTTATATTGATAAAGCTACTGTTTGTAATTGTTGATAAAAGTTCTTTTTGTTGTTTTGATGAGAGGATAGTGTCATTAAAAATTACTTTAATTTTTTTGTTTTGGGCAAAAGAAGTTGAATAAGTAAAAAGTAACAAACAACCTAATAAAACAACGAACCATTGTTTAGCAGAGTGGCTAAAAATAAAATCATTGTTATTAGAATGATTGTTTTGCATTTGTTGTTTTTGATATGAGGGTATAAATTTAAAAGTTAATAGGGGTTTTACCTTGTTCTATTAAAATTTTGTTGGTTGTAGAAAAATGTTTGCATCCTAAAAAACCTTTATGGGCAGAAAAAGGAGAAGGATGAGCTGCTTTTAAAATATGATGTTTAGTGGCATCAATTAAATTTTCTTTCGATTGAGCAAAACTTCCCCAAAGTAAAAAAACTACTCCTGATTTTTGTTCGGAAATTAGTTTTATAACGGCATCAGTAAATTCTTCCCAACCTTTTTTTTGATGAGAAGTGGGTGTTTTTTCTCTAACAGTAAGGGTGTTGTTTAGTAAAAAAACACCTTGTTTTGCCCAATGGGTTAAATTACCTGAAATGGGTATAGGAATGTCTAAATCATTTTGCAGTTCTTTGAAAATATTTTTTAATGATGGAGGGAATTTTATACCATCATTCACTGAAAAGCAAAGTCCGTGAGCCTGACCAATACCATGATATGGATCTTGACCAATGATTATTACTTTTATTTTTTCTAGAGGTGTAAGATTAAAAGCGTTAAATATTTCTTTTTCAGGAGGAAATATCTTGTAGTTT
>JAPHUD010000038.1 GCA_026196775.1 Flavobacteriales bacterium | reverse complement strand
CATTCGTGCAGGTCGGAACTTACCCGACAAGGAATTTCGCTACCTTAGGACCGTTATAGTTACGGCCGCCGTTTACCGGGGCTTCAATTCAATGCTTCTCCGAGGATAACATCTCCTTTTAACCTTCCGGCACCGGGCAGGTGTCAGGCCTTATACGTCATCTTTCGATTTAGCAAAGCCATGTGTTTTTGATAAACAGTCGCCTGGGCCTTTTCACTGCGGCCCTGGTTCTTACACCAGGGCGCCTCTTCTCCCGAAGTTACGAGGCGATTTTGCCTAGTTCCTTAACCATGAATCACTCGAGCACCTTAGGATTCTCTCCTTGACTACCTGTGTCGGTTTGCGGTACGAGTAGCATATATCTGAAGCTTAGAGGTTTTTCTTGGAAGTCTGATTAGGGTCATTATCCAATTGCCCGAAGGCTCTTGGTACTATCAAGTTCAGCTAGTCTTACGGATTTTCCTATAAGTCTAATACCTACACTCTTCAACGTACTATTCCGTCAGTACGCAGACCTTTCACTACTCCGTCACCCCATCGCAATATATGCTAGTACAGGAATATTAACCTGTTATCCATCGACTACCCCTTTCGGGTTCGCCTTAGGTCCCGACTAACCCTGATCCGATTAGCGTTGATCAGGAAACCTTAGTCTATCGGTGGGCAGGTTTCTCGCCTGCCTTATCGTTACTTATTCCTACATTTTCTTTTCTAGACGCTCCAGCATACCTTACGATACACCTTCAACGCAGACTAGAATGCTCCCCTACCAATTTGTTATTGCTAACAATTCCATAGCTTCGGTAATATACTTTATGCCCGATTATTATCCATGCTCAATCGCTCGACTAGTGAGCTGTTACGCACTCTTTAAATGAATGGCTGCTTCCAAGCCAACATCCTAGCTGTCAAAGCAATCGAACCTCGTTAGTTCAACTTAGTATATATTTAGGGACCTTAGCTGATGGTCTGGGTTGTTTCCCTCTCGGACATGGACCTTAGCACCCATGCCCTCACTGCTGAGTAAAAGTTATAGCATTCGGAGTTTATTAGGGTTTGGTAGGCGGTGAAGCCCCCTAGCCCAATCAGTAGCTCTACCTCTATAACTATAGTCCTCAACGCTGCACCTAAATGCATTTCGGGGAGTACGAGCTATCTCTCAGTTTGATTGGCCTTTCACCCCTACCCACAAGTCATCCAAAAACTTTTCAACGTTTACTGGTTCGGTCCTCCATTACATGTTACTGCAACTTCAACCTGCTCATGGGTAGATCACCAAGTTTCGCGTCTACCCCCACTAACTAGTTCGCCCTATTCAGACTCGCTTTCGCTTCGGCTACGCATCTTAAATGCTTAACCTTGCTAGTGAGGAGTAACTCGTAGGATCATTATGCAAAAGGCACGAGGTCACCCGTAGGCTCCCTCCGCTTGTAAGCGTACGGTTTCAGGTTCTATTTCACTCCCTTGTTCAGGGTTCTTTTCACCTTTCCCTCACGGTACTGGTTCACTATCGGTCTCTCAGTAGTATTTAGCCTTACCGGATGGTTCCGGCAGATTCACACAAAATTTCACGTGTTTCGTGCTACTCAGGATACTGTTAGGTAATAAAACGATTTCGTCTACAGGGCTATCACCTTCTTTGGCTTAACTTTCCAGTTATATTCTACTATCATTTTATAGTCCACATTACAGTCCTACAACCCCAGAAATGCCGTAACATCTCTGGTTTGGGCTTTTCCCGCTTCGCTCGCCGCTACTAAGGGAATCACTATTGTTTTCTCTTCCTCCGGGTACTTAGATGTTTCAGTTCTCCGGGTTTGCTTCCTTTATAAGGATAACTGATCTTCTATCAGTTGGGTTGCCCCATTCGGAAATCTACGACTCACAGGTTATTTGCACCTAATCGTAGCTTATCGCAGCTTATCACGTCCTTCTTCGCCTCTGAGAGCCAAGGCATTCACCGTACGCCCTTATTTACTTTCTTAACTGTTGTTTTTCTTTTCTATAATTTCTTTCATGATGTCAATGAACTTTTGATATCCTATAACTTAACGTTATATATATCTTCTGTGGAGAATATCGGAGTCGAACCGATGACCTCCTGCGTGCAAGGCAGGCGCTCTAGCCAGCTGAGCTAATCCCCCATTTCCTAATGTTGAATTATGAATGTTGAATTATGAATTATTTTTAATTCTTACTCATACTTCTAAAATTTCCAATATTTTACTTCTAAAAAAGAACGTTTTCTTTTTCTTTTGTAGTCCCACGCAGATTTGAACTGCGGACCTCTACATTATCAGTGTAGCGCTCTAACCAACTGAGCTATGAGACTGTATAAAAACAATCACAGCTCAAGGATAGCCCGCAACTGAGCTTGTTTTTGGTTTATTATTTTTTTATAAAAAAAATGAAGAAGATAAAAAAGGTAAATATCATATTAATATTGCTATTAACATCGTGTAATTTTTCTCTAAAAAGGAGGTGTTCCAGCCGCACCTTCCGGTACGGCTACCTTGTTACGACTTAGCCCCAGTTACTGGTTTTACCCTAGGCAGCTCCTTGCGGTTACCGACTTCAGGTACTCCCAACTTCCATGGCTTGACGGGCGGTGTGTACAAGGCCCGGGAACGTATTCACCGCGCCATGGCTGATGCGCGATTACTAGCGATTCCAGCTTCACGGAGTCGAGTTGCAGACTCCGATCCGAACTGAGACGAGCTTTTGAGATTAGCATCTAGTCGCCTAGTAGCTGCTCTTTGTACTCGCCATTGTAGCACGTGTGTAGCCCTGGACGTAAGGGCCGTGATGATTTGACGTCATCCCCACCTTCCTCTCGGTTTGCACCGGCAGTTTCTCTAGAGTCCCCGACATTACTCGCTGGCAACTAAAGATAGGGGTTGCGCTCGTTATGGGACTTAACCCGACACCTCACAGCACGAGCTGACGACAACCATGCAGCACCTTGAAAAATGTCCGAAGAAGGTCTAGTTTCCTAAACTGTCATTTCCCATTTAAGCCCAGGTAAGGTTCCTCGCGTATCATCGAATTAAACCACATGCTCCACCGCTTGTGCGGGCCCCCGTCAATTCCTTTGAGTTTCAATCTTGCGACCGTACTCCCCAGGTGGATTACTTATCACTTTCGCTTAGGCACTAACCGTATATCGTTAACACCGAGTAATCATCGTTTACAGCGTGGACTACCAGGGTATCTAATCCTGTTCGCTCCCCACGCTTTCGTCCATGAGCGTCAGTTATAGTTTAGTGAGCTGCCTTCGCAATCGGTGTTCTGTGTCATATCTATGCATTTCACCGCTACATGACACATTCCGCCCACTTCATCTATACTCAAGAAAAACAGTATCAATGGCAGTTCTATCGTTAAGCGACAGGATTTCACCACTGACTTATTCTCCCGCCTGCGGACCCTTTAAACCCAATAAATCCGGATAACGCTTGGACCCTCCGTATTACCGCGGCTGCTGGCACGGAGTTAGCCGGTCCTTATTCTTATAGTACCTTCAGCCTCGTTCACGAACGAGGGTTTATTCCTATATAAAAGCAGTTTACAACCCGTAGGGCAGTCTTCCTGCACGCGGCATGGCTGGTTCAGACTTTCGTCCATTGACCAATATTCCTCACTGCTGCCTCCCGTAGGAGTCTGGTCCGTGTCTCAGTACCAGTGTGGGGGATAACCCTCTCAGGCCCCCTACCTATCATCGCCTTGGTGAGCTGTTACCTCACCAACTAGCTAATAGGACGCATGCCTATCTCTAACCACCGTAGTTTTAATCAATCTGTGATGCCACAAATAAATATTATGGAGTTTTATTCTTCCTTTCGAAAGGCTATTCTCCTGTTAGAGGTAAGTTGCATACGCGTTACGCACCCGTGCGCCACTCGTCAGCAAATTAGCAAGCTAATTCCTGTTACCGTTCGACTTGCATGTGTTAGGCCTGCCGCTAGCGTTCATCCTGAGCCAGGATCAAACTCTCCGTTGTAATTATTCTTAAATGTTCTAAAAAATTACTACGCATTGATTTTACTCAAGGATATTTACCTTTTTTTCTCTACTTCAATTTCTTCAAAGAACTCTCTGTTTTTACCGCTTTTTACCCTCTATTTCCCATCATTTCGTCTCAAACGGGCTGCAAAAGTACAACTCTTTTCCTTTTCCCAAAACTTTTTATAACTTTTTTTTTACTTTTATTTCTTACACCCCTTAACCACTTGATTGTGAAGACAATTTTTTTGAAACTTTT
>JAPHUD010000034.1 GCA_026196775.1 Flavobacteriales bacterium | reverse complement strand
TTAGCCATAGTGAAAAAAATAATAGAAAATTTTGGAGGGAAGATTTGGCTCGACTCCAAAGTAGGGGAAGGCACTACTTTTTACTTTACTTTACCTAAATAACAAAATAATTAATGCTTTTTTTAATGTAACATGTTGTTTTAATTGATAATTTAGAGATAATTTTATTTAACTTTAGAAAAAATTACTGAGATGAAAAATATACATATTCTATTAGTAGAAGACAATGAGGGGGATATTTTATTAATCACCGAAGCACTTGAAGAAAAAAAAATTGTAAACAAAATTAGTGTTGCTAGAAATGGACAAGAAGCACTTGATTTTCTTCTAAAACAAGGAGAGTTTAAAAATGCTCCAACACCTGATTTAATTTTACTAGATGTTAATCTTCCTAAAAAAAATGGACATGAAGTGTTGCAAGTTATAAAGTCTTCACCAGCAACTCAGCCAATACCAGTAATAATGCTTACTATTTCCTCTTCCGAAAAAGACATTAACCTTTCATATAAACACCATGCTAATTGCTTTATAACTAAACCAGTAGAGGTAGAGGCATTTCTAAACGCAATTGCTTCTATAGAAGATTTTTGGTTAACCATTGTAAAACTGCCAAAATAATATTAAAATATGGAAGAAAATACTTTAAAGTACACAGTTTTAGTTATAGAAGATAATCTTGGTGATTTTATACTTATTCAAGATTATTTAGAAGAACACCAGCCAATACCAACAATATTAAGAGCAACTACATTTGCAGAAGCAGCTAGTGTTTTAGAAAAAACATCCCATAAAATTGATGTGATTCTATTAGATTTATCATTACCTGATAAAGATGGGGAAAATCTAATAGAAGAAATTTTGGTTCGTTCTAAAGATATTCCTGTAATTGTTCTAACAGGATATTCTGATGAAAACTTTGCTGTAAAATCACTTTCTTTAGGGATAGCAGATTATATTCTTAAAGATGAACTGACAGCAGTAAATATCCATAAAAGTATAATCTATGGTATAGAACGTCAGAAAAGTTTAGCCAAAATTAAAACTTCCGAAAAGCGTTATAGCGATTTATTTCAATTTACTCCTTTTCCAATATTTATTTGCGAAAAAGATACCTTTAAAATTATACAAGCTAATGATAAAGCAATAAAACAATACGGTTATTCCGAAAATGAATTGCTAGAAATGCCTTTTTGTAAACTTTTTGCAACTGAAAATGAATGTAAAAAATTCAACAATTATTTAAAAATAGAAAGTACTAAACCTCACTTTTCTGATGCAAAAGAATTTAAACAAAAAACCAAAAAAGATAAAATTATAGATGTAGAAATAATTGTAAATGAGATACAATTAGAAGAGGATAAAAAATATTTATCTATAATGATAAATGATATTACAGAGAAAAAACAATTTGAAGATAAACTAACTAAAGCTATTATAAATACACAAGAAGAAGAACGATTTGATATAGGCAGTGAGTTGCACGAAAATGTTTGCCAAATTTTAGCTGCTACCAAAATTAGCTTAGGAATGGTAAAAGACGAAGTTGATGGAGAGGCAGCAGAATGGCTAACTCAATCTCAAGGCTATATTGATTTGGCTAATAAAGAAATTAGAAGTATTTCGCACCGATTAGCACCAGCTTTTTACGAAAATATTAATTTAGAAGAAGCTTGTTCTACCCTTATTAAAACCTTTAATCCAGAAGACAAATACAAGGTTAATTTTTTGTTCGATAATAGAATTAAAGAATTAGGACTTAATAGAGAGTTGCAGCTAAATTTGTATAGAATTTTACAAGAACAACTCAAAAATATCATTCAATATGCAAAAGCAACCACTATAGAGTTAGAAATTTTGGTAGATGAAGACCATACCTTGGTAATGAATATAAAAGATGATGGTATTGGCTTCGATTTAGATAAGAAGATGAAAGGTATAGGTCTAGCTAATATGAAAAGAAGAGCAATGCTTTTTCAAGGAGATTTTACATTAGAATCATCACCAAATAAAGGTTGTCAGGTAAGCATAGAAATTCCTATAAAAGAAAACACAAAAGAAAAAAATAAGGTTAAATGATTTGGTAATAAATAAATACTTACATTTGCAGCCTTAAATTAAAAACATACATAATAAACATTAAAAACAATTTTAGCATGTATTTAGCATCAGAAAAAAAACAAGAAATTTTTAAAGAATTTAGCGGAGACGCTAAAAACACTGGGTCAACAGAAGGGCAAATCGCTTTATTTACTTACAGAATTGCTCATTTAACAGAGCATTTAAAGAAAAACAAAAAAGACTTTAGAACGCAAAAAGCTTTGTTAGATTTAGTTGGTAAAAGAAGAAAATTACTAGATTACTACAAAGCAAAAGACATTGTGAAGTATAGAGAGTTGATTAAAAAACTTTCAATAAGAAGATAATTGAAAATGATTTTTTCAAATTCGTATTAAAATTTAAAAGGGGGAGGCAAATAGATTGTATCCCCCTTTTTGTTAAAAAAAAAAGTAACCAAAAGAAAACACAAGGTGTGTTTTTATAAATTAAATAAATAATAAATAAATTATGTCAAAAATTGGAATTAAAAAATCCTACACGCTAGGCGATGGAAGGTCCATCGAAATTGAAACAGGTAGATTAGCTAAACAAGCTCATGGATCTGTAGTTTTAAAAATGGGTAACACCATGTTATTAGCAACTGTTGTTTCAGACAAAGAAGCAGCAGAAGGAACAGACTTTTTGCCCCTTACAGTAGAATATAAAGAAAAATACGCCTCTGCCGGAAGATTTCCTGGAGGTTTCTTAAAAAGAGAAGCACGTCCATCAGATAGCGAAGTATTGGTTTGTCGTTTAATTGACAGAGCTATACGTCCGTTATTTGCAGATGATTACCATGCAAACACGTCAATAGTAGTTCACCTTATCTCTCATGGAGATGATACTTTGCCAGATGCTTTAGCATGTTTAGCAGCTTCTGCAGCTCTTGCTGTTTCTGATATTCCATTTAACGGACCAACATCAGAAGTGCGTATTGCAAGAATAGATGGAAATTTTGTAATCAACCCTACAAGAGAAGATTTGGAAAGATCGGATATTGATATGATGATTGCTGGAACATTAGACAACATCAACATGGTGGAAGGTGAAATGTTAGAAATATCTGAAGCAGAAATGCTTGAGGCTATTAAAATTGCTCACGTAGAAATTAAAAAACAATGTCAATTACAATTAGATTTAGCTGCTGAGGTAGAAAAATCAAAAGTAAAAAGAGATTATACTCATGAGCCAGCTCCTTTAGCTGATTTAGAAGATAAAATTAGAACAGCTATTTATGATAAATGTTATGCTGTAGCTAAAGAAGGTCTTGCAGATAAAAAATTAAGAGGAGAAAAATTCAAAGCAATTAGAGAAGAAGCAAAAGCTTTATTATCTGAAGAAGAATTAGAACAAACATTTTTATTAAAAAAATACTTTCACGATATTGAAAAAGAAGCAGTAAGAGATTGTGTTTTAGCAGAAAGAACTCGTTTAGACGGAAGAAAATTAAATGAAATTCGTCCAATCTGGAGTGAAGTAGATTATTTACCTGGAGCACATGGCTCGGCTATCTTTACAAGAGGAGAAACTCAATCTTTAACTACTGTTACCTTAGGTAATAAAATGGATGAGCAATTGATTGATGCTGCTACTTATAGAGATACTTCTAAGTTTCTTTTACATTATAACTTCCCTGCATTTTGTACAGGAGAAGCTTATCCAAATAGAGGAACAAGTAGAAGAGAAATTGGACATGGAAATTTAGCTATGAGAGCTTTAAAGCCAATGTTGCCAACAGGTTCTGAAAATCCTTATACAATAAGAATTGTTTCTGAAATTTTGGAATCTAACGGTTCTTCATCTATGGCAACTGTTTGTGCAGGAACATTAGCATTAATGGATGCGGGGGTGCAAATTAAAAGACCTGTTTCAGGTATTGCAATGGGATTAATTTCTAAGGGAGATAAATACGCTGTATTATCTGATATTTTAGGAGATGAAGATCATCTTGGAGATATGGATTTTAAAGTGACAGGAACAACAGAAGGTATTACTGCTTGTCAGATGGATATTAAAGTAGATGGATTATCTTATCAAGTGTTAGAAGAAGCATTAGCTCAAGCCAGAGAAGGAAGATTACATATTTTAGGAGAAATTGCTAAAACGATGTCAGCTCCTAATGCAGATTACAAACCACACACACCAAGAATCACTCAAATCAGTATTCCTAAAGAAATGATTGGAGCAGTAATTGGACCAGGTGGAAAAATTATTCAGGAAATACAAGCTTCTACAGGAGCAACTATTACCATTGAAGAAAAAGATAACAAAGGTATTGTGGATATTATGACTAATGATGGCGAAGCAATGAAAGCTGCTTTAGCAAGAATTAAAGCAATTACTGCCGTTCCTGAAGTTGGTGAAGTATATAAAGGTAAAGTAAAATCTATTACTAACTTTGGTGCTTTTGTGGAAATTATTCCTGGAAAAGACGGATTACTTCATATTTCTGAAATCAATTGGGATAGAGTAGAAAAAGTAGAAGATGTGTTGAAAGAAGGACAAGAAATAGAAGTTAAACTGATAGAGGTTGATCAAAAAACAGGTAAACTAAAACTATCAAGAAAAGTACTTCTAGAAAGACCTCAAAAACAAAATGCAGAACAATAAAATGATGTTTTGTAATAGTAAAATAAAAAAGAGAAGCTGTGTTTATTTACAGCTTCTCTTTTTGTTTACAGCTTTATCTTCTTGTTCAAATGCACAGGTGCAAATGTCTCAAGTTAAAGATTTTGGCGAAAATAAAGGAAATTTAAAAATGTACAATTATGTGCCTGAGAATTTGCCTGAATCAACAAAAAATCCGTTGGTTATAGTGTTGCATGGTTGTACGCAATCTGCAGAGCAAATTGCTAGTGAAACAGGCTGGAATAAATTAGCAGATAGTTTACATTTTATAGTTGTTTATCCAGAACAGCGAATGATAAACAATGCGGGGAAATGTTTTAATTTTTTCTTAGGTTTTGAATCTAAAAAAGATAAAGGAGAAGTAGCGTCTATTAAAGAGATGATAGACTATACTTTTAATCATTATCATATCGATAGTAATCAAGTATTTATTGTTGGAATGTCAGCCGGAGGAGCAATGACGAATGCGCTGCTAAACGCTTACCCTACTATTTTTAAATCGGGAGCAATGTTAGCAGCACCTTCCAATTTGTTTGATAAGAATACTTTACCACCAGAACAACAACCTGTTGTTGCTATTGTTCAGGGTGAAGATGATATTATTGTTCCGGAAAAAAACTCTGATAAAATATTAAATCAATGGGTAGAAAAACATCAACTAGACACCACTAATAATGAATTGTTTACCAACTATATGGATATTGACGTGTTGTATGCTCGGTATTTTTACAATGCTGATGATGAACTAAAAATTATTTTGTTAAAATCTAAAAAGGTAAAACATAAACTTTTAATTACCGAAGGAGATTCTATTCATCAAGGAGGTAAGCACGATTTTCATACTGATGATATTGGTTTTCATTCTACTTATTGGTTAGCTTCATTTTTCGGATTGACAAAAGATGCAATTTCATTAAAAAAAGTAAGTAATTAGTAGGTGATTTCAAGCATCAAAAACAATAGATTTTTACTAATTTCGCAACACTTAGTTCGTAAAGCAATAAATTATGGAAATAATAGAAAAATACACACCGAAAAATAAAATTAGAATTGTTACTGCTGCTAGTTTGTTTGACGGACATGATGCAGCTATCAACATCATGCGTAGAATTATTCAGGCAACAGGTGTTGAGGTTATTCATTTAGGTCATGATAGAAGTGTGGATGAAGTGGTGAATTGTGCCATTGAAGAAGATGCTAACGCTATTGCTATGACTTCTTACCAAGGCGGACATGTGGAGTATTTTAAATACATGTATGATTTATTGAAGGAAAAAGGTTGCGAACACATTAAAATATTTGGAGGAGGAGGAGGAACCATTCTTCCTTCAGAAATTGAAGAATTAGAAGCTTACGGAATTTGCAGAATTTATCATCCCGACCATGGTAGAGCTATGGGCTTACAGGGAATGATTAATGATATGATTGAAAAATGTGATACCCTCACACCGGATTTACCAAAAACTGCAAGTTTAGCAGATGCTTTAGTTAAGAAGGATGTTCCAACTATTGCTCGATTAATTTCTTTAGCTGAAAACAGACATGAAGATTTTGAAAAAGCTTTCTCTTCAGTTTCAACAGGAAATGCTCCAGTTTTAGGGATTACAGGAACTGGTGGAGCAGGAAAATCTTCTTTGGTAGATGAATTGGTAAGACGCTTTTTAATTGATTTTGAAGATAAAACCATAGCGATTGTTTCTGTAGATCCTTCTAAAAGAAAAACTGGTGGAGCATTGCTTGGCGATAGAATTAGAATGAATGCTATTAAAAACGAAAGGGTTTATATGCGTTCATTAGCTACTCGTCAGAGTAATTTAGCATTGAGTAAACATGTTGCAGAAGCTATCCAAGTATTAAAAGCTGCTGAATATGATTTAATTATTTTAGAAACCTCTGGTATTGGTCAGTCGGATACCGAAATTATGGATCATTCTGATATTTCGCTTTATGTAATGACGCCTGAATTTGGTGCTGCTACGCAATTAGAAAAAATTGACATGCTTGATTTTGCTGATGTAGTAGCATTGAATAAATTTGATAAACGTGGTGCCTTAGATGCGTTGAGAGACGTGAAAAAGCAATACAAACGTAATCACATGCTTTTTGAAGCTTCAGATGACGATATTCCTGTTTATGGAACCATTGCTTCCCAGTTTAACGATCCGGGTATGAATCAGTTGTATAAAGTGGTGATGGATAAGTTGGTGGAGAAAACCAACACTGATTTGACTTCTACTTTTGAAATTACAAAAGAAATGTCGGAGAAAATTTTTGTTATTCCTCCGAGTAGAAATCGTTATTTGTCTGAAATTGCAGAAAACAACAGGTCTTACGATAACTGGGTGGACGAACAAGTAGCTATTGCCGATAAATTGTATGCCATCCACAATACCATAGAAATTCTTAAAGGAAAAGATGAAAGTATTGCTAAGGTTTTACAAGCAGAATTTGATTCCTTAAAGCTCAATTTTGATCCTAAAAACTGGATTATTATTGAAGAATGGAACGATAAAGTAGCTAAGTATAAAGCTCCTTTTTATAAATTTAAAGTTAGAGATAAAGAATTATCTATCTTAACCCATACGGAAAGCTTATCGCATACACAAATACCTAAAGTTGCCTTACCAAAATACAAAGGTTGGGGAGATGTGTTGCGTTGGAGCTTACAAGAAAACGTTCCGGGAGAATTTCCTTATACTTCTGGATTATTTCCGTTTAAACGTGAAGGAGAAGACCCAACAAGAATGTTTGCAGGAGAAGGTGGACCGGAAAGAACCAATAGACGTTTTCACTATGTGAGTTTAGGAATGCCTGCCAAGCGTTTATCAACCGCTTTCGATTCGGTAACACTTTATGGTAACGATCCTGCTATTCGTCCGGATATTTACGGAAAAATTGGTAATTCAGGAGTTTCTATTTGCTGTTTAGATGATGCTAAAAAATTATACTCAGGTTTTGATTTGTCGCATCCGTTAACATCGGTGAGTATGACCATTAATGGTCCTGCACCTATGTTGTTAGGCTTTTTTATGAATGCGGCAATTGACCAAAACTGTGAAAAATACATCAAAGAAAATGGCTTAGAAAAAGAAATTGAAGCGAAGATTGCAGCCATTTACAAGGAAAAAGGTACCAAACGTCCTGCATACCAAGGTGAATTACCGGAAGGAAATGATGGGTTGGGATTAATGTTGTTGGGCGTAACAGGCGACCAAGTACTTCCTGCGGATGTATATAACAAAATAAAAGCAGAAACTTTAACCAAAGTAAGAGGAACAGTACAAGCAGATATTTTAAAAGAAGACCAGGCTCAAAATACCTGTATTTTCTCTACTGAATTTGCCTTACGTTTAATGGGCGATGTACAAGAATATTTTATTAAAGAAGGCGTAAGAAACTTCTATTCTGTTTCTATTTCGGGTTACCATATTGCTGAGGCAGGAGCTAATCCCATAACACAATTAGCGTTGACCTTGGCTAATGGCTTCACTTACGTGGAATATTACCTAAGCAGAGGAATGGACATCAATGCTTTTGGTCCAAACTTATCTTTCTTCTTCAGTAATGGTATAGACCCTGAATATGCAGTAATTGGAAGAGTAGCACGTAGAATTTGGGCAAAAGCCTTAGCTAAAAAATATGCTGCTAATCCACGAGCTCAAATGTTGAAATACCACATTCAAACCAGTGGTAGAAGCTTACACGCTCAGGAAATAGATTTTAATGACATTAGAACTACCTTACAAGCCTTGTATGCTATTTATGACAATTGTAATTCGCTACATACCAATGCTTACGATGAAGCGATAACTACACCAACAGAAGAAAGTGTGCGTAGAGCCATGGCAATTCAGTTGATTATTAACAGAGAGTTAGGTTTAGCGAAAAACGAAAACCCGCTACAGGGTTCTTTTATTATTGAAGAACTAACCGATTTAGTAGAAGAAGCTGTTTTAACTGAATTCGACAGAATTACCGAGCGTGGTGGTGTGTTGGGAGCCATGGAAACCATGTACCAAAGAGGAAAAATACAAGAAGAAAGTTTGTATTATGAAACCTTGAAGCACAATGGTGAATTCCCGATTATTGGTGTAAATACTTTTTTAAGTTCTAAAGGTTCTCCAACGGTTTTACCTAAAGAAGTAATACGAGCTACCGAAACAGAAAAGCAATACCAAATAGGCATGTTAAATGAGCTACACAAAGGCAATGCAAATGTGGTAGCGGAACAATTAGCCAACTTACAAGAAGCAGCCATTAAGAACCAAAATATTTTTGAAGTACTAATGGAAGCTACTAAATATTGCAGCCTAGGGCAAATTACCGATAGCTTGTTTATGGTGGGCGGGCAGTATAGAAGGAATATGTGATTAAAACATACTTAATGAACCCAATTGAAAAGTTAAATAATATAGTTCAGTCCTTAGAACAATCAGAAAATATTACCAACAGTGAAGTAATATTATCACTTACTAGGGTGCAAAATATTATTAAGAATTACTTAGGCGAAGATTCAGAATATATTGCTAAAATTCAATTGCTAAAGAAAAAAATAGAAAATAGCCTTCTTGGTTACAATAACTATCATTACATAAAAGCTAAAGGTTTAATTGATATTGTAATTGATGAATTTGAATTTAAACTTAACATATTAATCACTCCTTTAGATGAAACTTTCAAAAAAACTGAGAAAGATAAAACAAAAGTATTTATTGTTCATGGGCATGATGATTCTTTAAAAAATGATATGGCTCGTTTTATTGAAAAAATTGGTTTAGAAGCTATTATTTTGCATGAACAAAACAGTGAAAGTAGAACCATAATAGAAAAAATTGAAAAATACTCAAATGTTGGGTATGGTATTATTTTATATTCACCTTGTGATATTGGGGCTAAAAAAGGTGAAGAAAATAATTTAAAAGGTAGAGCAAGACAAAATGTAGTTTTTGAACATGGTTATTTAATTGGTAAAATTGGTAGAGAAAATGTATCTGCTATCGTAAAAGGAAATATTGAAAAACCAAATGACATTTCTGGTGTAATCTATATTCCATATTCAGGTGATTGGAAGATTACCATTATAAGGGAATTACAAAACAAAGGTTATAAATTAGATACAAATAGTATTTTCAAATAACTTTGATTAAAAATCTTGATTAGTTAAGTCTGATAATGTCATTAGTTTAACAGATTTTATAACATCTGACTGTTTCTTAATTTGCTCTAACAAATTGATTGAATTTCTTTCCGAGATAAATGTATGAACATAAGGAACTGTGGTCATTATTAAAATATCTATAATATCATTAATTGATGTTTTTCTTTGAGAGTCTGAAAAAAATTTATAATAAACGGTATATGCCAAAATTTCAAGAGTTTTCATTTTTCTCATATTTACTTTATGAAGTACATTCTCATTTAATAAAAATCGTTTACGTAATTCATAATACTTATATCTCTTTATAAAAACAGACCTCTTATCTTTTACAGAGTTTTTTACTGTTTTGAATTCTGGTTCATCTAACAAATTGATTATTTCATTTAAATACTTTGGTGTATAAATATCTATACTATTAAAACCATCAACGACCTCCTTTTTTTCTAATAACAAATCTAAAGAATTAGGTAATAACTTTTTTCCTTCAAAACTCAATCCTGTAGGAGCGAAAATAATTGGAGAAATTTCTTCAATATCTCCTATTACTAACTCTATTTCCATCTTACCTAAAGGGAAATAAGACATCACGATTGCACAAGGAAATAGAGAATATAATTTTTTAAACCCTTCATAAAACTTATCACTCTTACGGATTTCATATAATGTGTATGTACTAAAACAAAGAAGAAAACCTTCATTTGGTGGATATAGTTTTAAAAATTTCATCACAAGATTACCTGGTTTTGAAATATCACTAACAACATTTGTATCTAAATAGATTAATTTATAATCTGAAATATTCTTCATTTTATAAAGTTAACAAATGATTCTATATTTAAGAGTAGTATTTACAACGTTTCTATATCACATCTATTTACAATAGATAAATTAAGTTAGGCTGATTAGTGAAAAAGGGTAGGAGCATCCATTTCGGAAAGACGAAAGGAAACAACTATCATTCATTTTTATTATTTTTGGTTTTTTAAAAGTCAGCTACATATGAAATACCGTACTTTCATTATTATTACTTGTGGGTTAATGTTAGGCTCTTGTGCTTCTATGTTTAATGGAGCAGTATTGCCAAACCAGTGTAAAAGATGCGAAGTAATTAATCAATATAACCAAGAAGTATTAACATCTTTTGAGGGTTGCGGTAGTGAAAATACCAAGTTGGAAGAACAAGCTAAAATAGCTGCCTACGACCTTAGTCGTGATGGTAAGCTCTGTAACTTAGAAGTAGTTTGTGAATCCTGGAAAAAAGAACCTGAAGAAGAAAGTCAAACAACTCCTACGGTAAACCAAAAAAGAGAGAACTAAACACCTGCTTGATTTAACCGAGCGAGTAATGTTTTTTATATAATCCAACAACATGTAATTATTTGCTACATTTGTTTTTATAAATTAAAGTTGAAAAAATAAGTTATAAAACTCAAAGCTTGGACGCTAGAGGTAGAGGAAAAAAGAATAACTTTATAATAAATTAATTTATTAATTACTAATTATGCTAATTTGGAGAGCTGTATTTAGTTTTTTAAAAGATAGGGAGTACCTAGAGCTATTACTAACAACCATTGTTGTAATACTAATTGGTGCAACAGTTTTTCATTATTTAGAAGGATGGAGGTGGTTAGATGCCATTTATTTTTGTGTCATTACACTCACCACTATTGGGTATGGAGATATTACTCCACAAACCGATGCTGGTAAGATTTTTAACATGGTATACATTTTAATTGGACTAGGGTTAATACTAAGTTTTATTAAAACAGTGTACGGTCATTTTGATTACACTAAAAAAGAATTAAAGAGGAATAAAAAGAAATGACGTTAAAGAATCGAATACTTAATAACTTTCTTTCTTAATAATACGCTTTAGCCATATCAAGAACAATACGGCAAGTAGCAGCAAAGCAACCATGATGTACCAAGTAATTTCATAACCAAAGAAACTTATCAACTGCATTCCGGAATTGTGAGCAAAAATATGTGAAACAGAAAATGCCATGGTAAACAATGCCATATACTCGCCTTGATTGTTGTGTTTTGCAGCTCTATCCATTGCAAAAGAATTTAAAAATGGAAAATTGAGCATTTCTGCAAACGACATAAAAATCATCCCTATGGCTAAAACACCTACCCAGCCTAATAAGTTTAAAATTAAAAAGCTTAAGGCAAATAGGAGGGTGCTATATATCAAAATACTGTATTTGGAGAAACGTTCTTTATCAAAGAAACTTACCAATGGCATTTCTATAGCAAAAATAAGTATGCCGTTAAGCGACATTAACCAACCAATTTCTTTTTCTGTTAGGTGATGAACATCATGATAATAAAGCGGAATAGTAGAAAAATATTGCAAGAAAGCAAAACCAATAAGCAATAAAGCGGCTAAAAATACTAAGTAAGCTTTGTCTTTGTAAGGAGAACCCTTAGTGCCTTCTTCCACTTCTTTAATATTATTTCCTGCACGTTTTTCATTCAACACATAAAAAAACAAAATTCCTGCTGCTAAGCAGCTGATACCATCTATCCAAAATAAACCTGAATAATTGATGGTATAAATGATAAAACCTCCTACAGCCGGACCTACGGAGAAACCTAAGTTAATGGCTAATCTTATTAGGGTTACAGCTCTGGTTCTATTTTCAGGTTTGGCATAAGCTGCAACCGCCACAAACAATGCCGGACGGAACAAATCAGCTACTAAAAGCAAGAAAAAAACGGCAATACAAATTCCCCAAAAAGTAGTGATGTATTGCAAACCAACAAACATAAAACTTGAAATGACTAAACTCCAAAGCATTACTTTGTAAAACCCAAATTTATTAGTGAGTTTTCCTCCCAACCAAGCTCCACAAACAGAGCCCAAGCCAAAGGCAGTCATCACCCAACCAACATGATTTAAAGTGAATTTTAAATGCTCAGTAAGGTATAATGACATAAAAGGAATTACCATGGTTCCGGCTCGGTTAATTAGTGTAATTAACGATAACCACCATACCTGAACGGATAGTCCTTTAAAAGAATTTTTATATGAATGGGTTAATCTTAAAATCATGGTTAATAAAAAAATCAGCTTAGTAAGTGAGCATTAAAATCATACAGATTCTTAAACTAATCACTTACTAAGCTGATTGCAAACAACTATTTGCTTACAAATACAGGGACAAAATTAATTAAATTACAGTTTCTTAAATGTAAAGTTGTAATAATAAACATCATCACTATTGTGTTGATTTTCAAAATGAAGCATACTTAATTGTTTATAGGTTTCCTTCATTAACTTTTCGTTAGAATAGTTGGCTTCTAAAATTTTCACCTTACCGGCTTCATCAATTTTAAAGCTAATTTTAACAAACTCTGTTTGGTTTTTCTCAATTAAAAATTGATTGGCTTCAAATTTTAATTCTTTTTCGAATTTCTTTTGAACAGATGGGTGGTTGTTGGCAAAAATGTTTAGAGCTAATAAAGCCGCAGCTGTAATAAATAATACTTTTTTCATTTTATAGTTTTTTATTTTTTAACTATGACAATTAGGTGTATTATTTTGTTACAGCATTATGTGAATTTTTTTTAAGAAATAGTAAAAGAAAATGGCTTTGTACACTTTTTGGATAAAAAAAAAACCGCTATTGAACATCAATAGCGGTTGGAATTAAAACTTTACAACTGTTTTTTATTGTTTATGTATTTTATAAACTTCAAAACTGTTTTCTTTAATTATTTTCAATAAATAAATACCTTCACTTTCGTTGCTTAAATCAATTTTAAGTTTAGTAGCTTTCTTGCTAATATTTCCTTCCATAATGGTTTTTCCATCAATAGATGAAATACTGTAAGCAACAACATTGTTTTTTTCAATTTCAATAGTTAGTTGTCCTTTTGTTGGGTTAGGGTATAGAACCAACTCGTTGTTTGCAGTATTTGTTGATATTCCAACAGGAGTCATGTTAAAGCATGCAGAAGTATCAGAACAATTATTTTCTGTAACAACAACGGCATAATTTCCATTAGTTGATGGAGTAAAACTTTGTCCTGTTTCGCCAGTAATTGCAGCATTATTATTATCACAGTCTATCCACTGATACCATGTAGCTGAAGAATTGTTTGCAGTTAGCGTATTACCACTTATAGATACTGAGGTGTCTACAGGAGCACATTTAGAGAATAAAAAATCAGGAGTTCCGTAATGCATATTTGATAGTGTAAGTGTTGGGAAAGGCATAGTAGCGAAACAACTATTACAATAGACCATTTGTACATAGGTTAAATTTGCATTAATTTGAGTACTACTACCGTAATAATAACCGCTTTGGTCTGAGTATAGCGTTAGTATGTAGTTTTTTCCTGCTGATAGCTTAACAATTGAATCTGTTGCTTCATAAACATAGTTTCCTGATGAAGTAACCATGCTTGTTTGAGTATAAACTAGATTTTGAGTAGTTGTTTCCCAAATTTTCCAAACAAATGTTCCTATAGAGTCCAAAGACCTTTTTCCTATGTGAGATACATAAATATCAACATTAGGTATGAATTCAAAACCTCTTCCCCAGCCAGTTATAGACGTGTTTGTGGAAGTTACAATAACACTATCTGTTGCAGAGTATGTCTGCCCAAATGAAAGTGAAGATGTAAATAAGGATAAAATTAAAACAGTAAAAATTTTTCTCATAACGTGTTATATTTTAAGTTAATAATCTATCAAAGATATAAATGTTAAACTGCTTAAACAAATTTTTTTTTAATCTAAAATAGAATTTAGATTGTGAGTTATAATTGTTTAAAGGATTTATAGAAATGACGATAGTAAAAAGGAATCTCTATTATTACTGATAAGTTTTAGTTTATAAAATTCCTATTTTTACAAAAAACAAAATATAATAATGCAAGAAGAAATCACACCTTGTCCAAAGTGCAAGTCGCCTTATGGATACCCAACTGAAAATAATTTGTTTGCTTGTCCGGAATGCGGTTTTGAATGGAGTCCAGAAGAAATGGCAGCAGAAAATGAATTGATAGTAAAAGATAGTAACGGTAATATTTTAAAAGATGGTGATGCTGTAATTGTTATAAAAGACTTACCGGTTAAAGGAGCCCCTAAACCTGTAAAAGCTGGAACAAAAGTAAAAAGTATTCGATTAGTTGAAGGAGATCATAATATTGATTGTAAAATTGATGGTTTTGGCTCTATGGCGTTAAAATCTGAATTTGTAAAGAAAGCGTAAGGTATTAATCTCTTTTAGCACTTCTATACATAAATTAAAATGTTTTTATCAACTTATTTTTATATTAATAAGATTTTTATATTTTAGTGCCCAAATGTTGAAGAAGATAATTTTAGGCGTATTAATTTTTAGTGCTGTTTCTCTTTTCGCTAATGAAAAAATAGACAGCCTGATTCATTTTATTGATAAAAATAAAAATGAACAAAAAGTTGATGCTATGCTTTTACTTAGTGAGGAGTATTTTGCTACAGATTTTAATAAAAGCATATCCCTTTCTAGAGAAGCTTTAAATTTAAGTGAACAATTAAACTACCAATTAGGAATTGCTGTAGCACATAATAATATTGGTTATACACTAACAGATTTAGGTAATTTTAGAGAGGCTTTAGAGCATTACCAAAAAAGCATAGAGTTATTTAAAAAATTAGGCGAAGAAAATAGGGTAGCTATTGCGTATAACGATATAGCTTATATCTTTCAAAGTCAGGGATTGGTAGAAAAAGCTATTGAAAACTACATTAAAAGCTTAAAATTACTAGAAAAAATGGACGACAAAGCAAGTTTAGCAGCTTGTTTGAATAATATTGGGTTATTGTATCACGATCAAAATAATTATGATAAAGCATTAGAATATTATAAAGAAGGCTTAAAAGTTAAGGAAGAACTAGGGGATGAAAGGAGTATAGCAACATCATTAAACAATATAGGTTCGGTATATTTTTCTCAACAAAAGTACTATGAAGCAAATGAGTATTTTTTTAAAAGTCTAGGGAAAAGAAAAAAGACAAATGATAAGCCTGGAATTGCTCAATCACTAATTAATATTTCTGGAATTTATAGAGAGCAAAAGCAATATGATAAGGCGTTGACATATTTGCTCATGTCAAAAGATATTCAAAATGAAATTAATAACAATGTAGGTTTAGTAAATACCCTTAATAGTATTGGTGTTATCTATGAATTGAAAGGTGATATACGTCAAGCAGAAATTTATTTAGAAAAAGCATATAACCTTGCAAAGACTATAACTTCACCTAACTTAATAAAAAACACTTCTCTTTCCCTTAGCAATCATTATCGTAATACTAGAAATTATGAACGAGCCTATAGGTTGCTTGTAGAGCATCATAAAATGGCAGATTCACTAACTAATACAGAAAATGTTCAGAAAATTATTCAGGTTGGCTTGCAATATGAGTTTGAAAAAAAGCTTCATCAAGCAGAGGTAGCACAATTAGAAAAAAATTATCAGCACGAAATTGAAATAAAAGAACAGAGAACCATTACTTATTCTTTTGGTATTGGTTTAGTAGCATTGGTTATTTTATCTATCATTATTCTTAAATCATTAAATGATAAAAAGAAAGCTAATATTTTGATTTCTCAACAAAAGCATGAAATTGAAATTAAAAGTCATGAGTTAGAAGAGTCTTTAATTAATATTACAGATAGCGTTAGGTATACTAAAAGAATTCAAGAGGCATTATTGCAAGCAGGAAAACATATTTCTGATAAAATCCCAACACATTTTGTGTTTTTTAATCCTAAAGATATAGTAAGTGGCGACTTTTATTGGAGTTATGAAAAAAATGACAGTATTTATATAGCTGCTGCTGATTGTACCGGACATGGAGTGCCAGGAGCGTTAATGAGTATGTTGGGAATTAGTTTTTTAAATAGTATTAATGCAGAAAATCATGATTTATCTCCAGCAGAAATTCTTAACAAGCTTAGAGATAAAATTACTACAGATTTAGGTCAGACTTCACAAAATGTAGCTGCAAGAGACGGTATGGATATTTCCTTGGCCAAAATAAATTTAAATAGCAAAACAATAGAATGGGCTGGGGCAAATAATAATTTATGGATAGTAAATAAAAATGGACTTACAGAAATAAAGGCAGATCGTCAGGCAGTAAACTATACAGAGAATCCAATTCCTTTTACCAACCATCTTATCCAATTGTACAGTGAGGATAAGATTTATTTATTTACAGATGGTTTTGCAGACCAATTTGGTGGTCCAAAAGGTAAAAAGTTTATGTATAAACCTTTTAAAGAATTATTACTAAGCATTTACAACAAACCAATGGAAGAACAGGAAGAAATTCTAATAAATCATTTTCAGGATTGGAAAGGTGAATTAGAACAAGTAGATGATGTCTGTGTTATTGGTGTGAGCATTTAATTTTTAATAAACTTTTTAGTAACTATTTCTTCTTCTATGTTAAGCTGAATAAAATAAACTCCTTTATCTAAATCTCTTATAGAGAAACTAAGTTTAGTTTTATTGATAGTCTTTACCACTTTTCCGGTTAAATCATAAATTAATGTAGCATTAGTAAGTTCTTTATTGGTTTTAATAGTAAGGAAATTTTCAGTCGGGTTAGGAAAAATTTCTATAGTTGTACTTAAACTAATCTGGTTGATATTGGTAGGGTTTATTTTTCCATTAATATCGTACTGAGCAAAAAACTGCCATATCTTTTCGGAAGCATTAAAATCATAATTGGTAACACCTATATTAACAGGAGCACCCGGCCAAGTATGTCCTCCACTTATAATTTTATAATGTTCTACTTCTACACCATTGTTTCCACTCTGGTAAACATAATGTTCGGCAGTACAGCCATCTGTAGTATTTATATTAGGAACATTACTAAAAGCAGCTGTTGTATTACATTGATTAAAATTAACCCAATAATTAAGAACGTTAGCAATAGAAGCAATTCCGGTTGAACCATTATAAGGAACTGTAGCATCTGATGTTCCATGAATTTCCATAACAGGGGTAGGGTGTTGAGGACTACAATTAAATGATTGATTGGCATTCATAGAACCTGTTACAGAAGCTATAGCTGCAATTCTGTTACTTAAAGAACAAGCTAAGGTATAACTCATAAAGCCACCATTAGACATGCCTGTGCTATAAACTCTATTTTGATTGATATTGTATTGAGCAGATAGTGAATCTATAAGAGCGGCTGTAAATCCGATATCATCAACAGTTCCTCCCCAATCTGCATTCCAATAGGGTTGGTTATTTCCATCTAAAGTTCCCATAGGGTGAACTAAAATAAAGTTGGCAGTATCTGCAATAGCTCTAAAATCTCCATAATACATTTGTGCATTAGCATTGCTTGTATAACCATGAAAGTTTATAACTAATGGAGTTGCATTTGTAGCATTATAAGATGCTGGAACATATAAAATGTAAGTTCGGTAAATGCCATTATGTAAAATACTATCATTAATAGTTTGTTGGGCAAAACTTATAGAGCCGAATAAAAACAATAAAATAAAAAAGTAATTTCTCATCATAAACTTATTTTGGTTAAAGAGATTATAAAGGTATAAAAAAAAAGAGGCTAAAATACAATTTTAGCCTCTTTTCTATTTTATTAAGAATAAAAATTAATCTTCATAATCTAATCCTAAATGAGTAATTAACTCTTCACCTTGTAAGTGTCTTAGCGTGTTAAGCAATTTCATTTCTTGTTTAAAAATATCATGCATTGGTCTTAATCCTGCCACTTTTTCTTGAGGAAATTTAAAATAGAAAGATAACCATTCCTGAACTCCAGACATATTTGCACGTTGAGCTAAATCTAAGAAGATAGCTAAATCAACAACAAGCGGTGCAGCTAAAATGGAATCTCTACATAAGAAATCAATTTTAATTTGCATTTTGTAACCTAACCAACCAAAGATATCAATATTATCCCATCCTTCTTTATTATCTCCATGAGGAGGGTAGTAGTTAATTCTTACTTTGTGGTATAAATCTTTATATAAATCAGGATTTTGTTCTGGCTCTAAAATTTGCTCTAACACACCTAATTTAGAAACTTCTTTTGATTTAAAACTGTTTGGATCATCTAATACTTCTCCATCTCTATTTCCTAAAATATTGGTTGAAAACCAACCAGCTATACCTAAATTACGTGTTTTTAACCCTGGAGCAACTATCGTTTTCATTAAGGTTTGTCCAGTTTTAAAATCTTTACCGCAAATTGGCACATTGTTATTTTTAGCTAATTTAACCAAAGCAGGAATATCAGCTGAAAGGTTAGGTGCTCCGTTAGCGTAAGGTACTTTCTCCATGATGGCAGCATAAGCATAAATCATACTTGGAGGAATGTTTACATCATTATTTTTTAAACCAGCTTCTAAGCTTTCAATTGTTTGATGAACCTCACTTTCTTGGATATAAATCTCTGTAGAACCACACCACACCATTACCAATCTATCACAATTGTTGTTAGCTTTAAAAGCTCTAATATCCTGACGAACTTGTTCTGCTAATTCCCATTTTGTAGCAGCTTTTTTAACATTTGGACCATCTAATTTGGTAACGTAATGTTTGTCAAAAACGGCTTTCATTGGTTTTATTGCTTCCAAATCAGGTTTTAATTGTTCTAATAAATATCTATCTAAAACACCTGCATTAACAGCTGCTTGATACATATTATCTTCAAAGATATCCCATCCTCCAAAAGCGATGTTGTTAATGTCTGCTAATGGAATAAAATCCTTAATTAACGGAGAGTTGTTATCTGTTCTTTTACCAATTCTAATTCTTCCCATTTGGGTAGTTGAACCTATAGGTTTAGATATTCCTTTATTAACCGCTAGAACCCCAGCTATAACTGTTGTTGAAATAGCTCCCATACCTGGTAAAAGAATACCTAATTTACCTTGTGGTTGTTTAATGTTTGATGCCATGTTTGTTATTTAGTTATTTATATCTTTTGCGAGTAGCTTACCACCCAATTCTTTACTTTTTTATTTTTAATGATTATCCGTTCAAAAATGAATAAGCCTGTTAAAGCACATAAGGTTCCTGCTAATATATCAATTATATAATGATGAAATGAATATACTGCTGCAAACCAAATTCCCATTAAAAAGAGGGCAAATATAATAATTCCTGAACGTAATTTTTGTTTAATTCCAAAGAATAAAACAATTATTGGATACGCAGAATGTAATGAAGGCATTGCTGCAAATACGTTGGCATTTTTTTCATATAAAGAGCGGAATAAATCTACCCCAAAAAACGTATCAAAACGAAGTAATCCAGCTGCATTACCTGGAGTATTGTAAATAACTTCTGTTCCGTACTGATGAAAATACCACGGTGGAGCAGCAGGATAACTGTAGTAAATTATAAAGCCTAATAAGTTAACAAATAAAAATGCTGCTAAAAACTGAATTAAAAGCTCTTTATTTTTGTAAAATAAATACAGGGCAAACATTAATGGAATAGGCACCCAATTGATGTAAAAAAAACCACTAAGCACATCTAAAAAAGTAGAGTTGTTGGTTAAAAAATATTCATTGGGTGTTACAAGTTGATTATTAACTTCAATGCCAAACAACTCTTTTTCTAATAAATAAGGTTGTTCAATATAAATGGTATTGAATTCATAATTAGGAAAAACTCGCATAGAATCATAAATAACCCAGTAAATAATAAAAATAAAAAAGGCGGAGACTAATTTTCTGGTATAAGCATGGGTTAAATATCCTCCTAAAACAATAAATAGTATTGCGAAATGATCAGGTCTTAGTCCTACAAAAAAATAAACCCATAAAAAATAGAGGAGACAAACAGCAAGTAGTATTAAGGTTTTATTGATTTTCAAAATAAATTACTCTTCTTTGTTTACTATTTTTTCGTAGAGTGGCTTGCCTGTTTTAATTTCTTTACCAAAAACTTCTACAGCAAAAATTTTAGGTAATAGACTAACATGTTCGGCAGTTACAAAAACTTTTTCAATACGAGCAGGTTTTTTATTAATCATAGTAGCCACTTCTGGGTGTCCATTTTTATCTTGAGTAATAACAAAATTCATGTCTTTAAGAGAAACAAGTGAAAAAACATAAGTGTTTTTTCTGTCTTTTAATGGTTTTGACTTTACGCCATAACCAAAAGTTTTTTCAATTGCTTTTAATTCTTTTTTTTCGCCACCTTCTTGATACCTTCTCCAAAATACAATAACAGGTTCTTTAGGGTCTAATTTACCATCAGAATTAATATTAGCAGCATAAACAACAGTATTGGTATTGAAGCTTTTTTGAATATAAAAAAGCATTTTGTCATCTTTAGGAACAGGATAGCCTTCAAAAACTTTTATGCGAGTATGATAATCATCTTGATTAAAAATGAAGGAGGTTATTACCAAGAAAAGAAAGATGTAAGTTAAATTAAACTTTTTTCGCATTATTATAAATTTTCTTTTTTTGATAACTCCACTCTACAATGATTGAGCCGTTGTATAGCGGTAATATTAGAAAGTACAGCAACTAAGGTTACTGGCAAAGTAAAAATAGTAATATTCTCAAAAACAATAAGTGGAGATTTAGCAATTTTAACAGGGTCTATAGTATCAAAAAAGAAATAGAAAATACCACAAAACATAGCTGAAGCACCAATGGTAACAACCCTAGCTGGGCGTTGCATCATGCCAACACTGCAATCAATTCCTAAACCTTCAGCACGAGCTCTGGTGTAACTAACCATCATAGATCCAATTAAAGCAATAAAAGCAAACATAGAGCTCAAGAAAAAATTATGTGCTACTAAATAGTAACAAATTCCTAGAAACATTACCATTTCACTGTACCTATCAAGAACAGAATCGTATAAAGCACCAAACTTGCTCGACATGTTGCCAACTCTTGCTAATCTCCCATCAATCATATCAAACAAACCGGCAATTAAAATAGTAAAACCACCCCAACCAACATAAGTCATATCTGTACGGTCGGCATATTTGGCTCCAATAATAAATATAACAGCTGCCAACATGTTTAAAACCAGTCCAAAAGAAGTAATCATGTTGGGAGTAACTCCCATCTTTACCAATAGGTTAATTAGTGGGTTTATTATGGTATAAATTACTTTTTGAGCTTTAATTTCTTCTGCCATTTTTAATTTTCTGAGGTTTTCTTTAAATGAAACCATTTAAAGTTCAAATATAAGAATGAAAATGAATACTTTTTTTACAATAGGAGACATTTTTTAAGTTTATACTGCACTATAATAAGATAGCATATAACTACACTTTCTCTTTAGTGTGAAAGCTTATTTGTTTTGATAATACAGACTTTGTAAAAATTACCTAAAATCACAGTGTTAAGCTCATAAAAAAGGTTGAAGTTTTGTTAGTATTATTTTTTCCATTCTTTTTTAAGCATGGCATATATTAAATCATCAACCCACTTTCCTTTCATATAGAAACTTTCAATAAAGTGAGCTTCTTTTCTAAAACCCATTCTTTCTACAAGTCGGATAGATTTTTTATTATCAGGATCTATTGATGTAATAACCCTGTGTTTGTTTAATGATTGAAATAAATAATCAATTACTTTTTTAATGGCTTCTGAGGCGTAACCTTTTTGCTGAAAATGCTTATTTAAAGTACATCCAATTTCTGCTTGTTGATTTTCTTTGCCGAAAAAATGAATCCCTAAATCACCAATTAAGGTTTCAGTTTGTTTTTCTATAAGAACAAGTTGGTACCAAGTTTCGGGTTCATTAATTTGTTTGGGTACTTTATTAATAAAAGCAGCTACATCATCAACAGTTTCTGGAATCCATCCTAGGTATTTATAAATATCTTTATCCGAACGATATTCAAATATGCTGTCTTTATCTTCAAGTTTAATCGGTCTAATGATTAGTCGTTCTGTTTCTAATATCATTTATTATTTTTTTTTTAATAGAGAATAATTTTCCATAACTTAAAATTCTCCAAAGCCATTCAAGAGGTCCAAACTTAAAGTACTTTAAATACATTTTGCTTAATACTACTTGAAATCCAAAGAATAAAAGAACTAAAATAAAGCATTCAAAAACTGAAAAGGTTTCATAATAACCAAAAGTTCGCATAATAATATATCCGAATACACTTTGAAGAATGTAATTGGTAAATGCCATGCGTCCCACATATTTTAGTGGAGATAATATTTTAAGCATATATTTTTGATGATAGCATATTGTTAATGTCCAAAGTAGTAAAAATGAAATAGCCACATCAGATAATTGATAAATAGTATGAAGCGTTATGGAAAGTAATGAACCCCATTCAGGCTCGTGTACTGGAAGAATATAATAGAGTAAGGTAAATCGATAAATGATTAAAACACCCGTAGTGATAAGCAATGGTTTAGTTATTCTTTGAGCAAACTCTTGCAGATTAAAAACAATTCCTTTTTTTACGATATAACCACCCACCAACATTAAGGAAAGTGCTACTGGAGCAATGTAGGCATGTAATATTTGTAATGCAAAACTATATTCTTTAATACGCAGTTTAACACCACTCCAATAAGACCCGTTTCGTTTTAATTCAATTAAATCTTCTCGGGTATAAGAAGTTATATAGCTATAATTATCAAATGATAACCAGTTTAAAAACCAATTGATTATATCTCCAAAAAAGGGGAATAAAAAAATAAAAATTGCTGACCACAATAAATACCTTGCTGGCAGCTTAAAGAAGAATAAAAGCAATATGCCTAAAAGAGCATATAAGTGTAAAATATCTCCAGACCAGATAAATAGTATATGCATTATGCCAAATATGAATAAAGTACCAAATCGCTTAAGAAAAAATAAGATTGATTTGTTCGAAGTTTTTTGCATTTGTAGGGCAATACCCATTCCAAATAACAGTGAGAAGATGGCAAAGAATTTACTATAAAAAATGGTTTGGAGTATAAAAAAAGTAGCTTGATTTAACCAGCCAGTTTGTTCTGCTTCCCATTCTTCTCTAAAAGCAAAGCTTACATTCATTACAAGAATATTTACCATGAAAATACCTAAAATTGCAAAGCCTCGGTAGTAGTCAAGTGCTTCAATTCTTTTTTTTCCTAGTACAGGCTGATGTGTTGTTTTTAATTCTTCTTCTTTATTCATTTATAATTACTCTTGTTGGGGTAACGTCTCGGCTATGGTTAGTACGGGATTTAAAAACGATTAATTTCTGATTAAGCACTTAGCCAAAACTTTTTATTTTGTTTTATCTTTTCATTTTAA
>JAPHUD010000022.1 GCA_026196775.1 Flavobacteriales bacterium | reverse complement strand
CCTCCATGACGGAAGATATAAGGAAGCCGTGTTGGATATTTTGGTTGAAAATGGTATGCACGTGGAGTAATCCAACCAATCGTTGGTAACTTCTTGATGGAAAATTGTTATGGTATCCCGGAATCTGGCATACTTGCTAAATACCAATACTATTTTATTATGAAATTACAAGAAGTTAGAGAGTGCGTCATGAAGGCATTCAAAGAAAAGAACTCAGTTGTTACCCCACAGCAGTTAAACTACACACCGTACAGCATACCACTAGTACAAGCACATGGTGTACTTAAACATCTGTTTGACGAAGGCGCTGTGACGAAGGAAGATAGAACCTTTACACTTGTTGACGAGAAGAAAGCACTATCGGTGTTCAGTATGGACGCACCTGTTGAGCCGAAACCTGAGAAGGTGAGTAAACCTGCTCCTGTGCTTTCCGGTCGTAACACAAGTCAATACATGTTTGAGAAAGTGAAACGTAGTAAAGGAAGAACGGTACTCTCCGTTGTTCAGGCGTATGTACGTGACAACAAAGACGTAACCTATAAACAGTTACTTACGGTGTTTCCACCACAAGTAAAACGTTTCGGTACCTTCAATTTATTGAGTGAGGCTAAGGAGCTTTCACCTGACCCTAAACGCCCTAGATATTTCTTCAAGGACGAAGATGTAATTAGCTTGAAGAATCAAAAGGTGGTCGTGACAAACCAATGGACACAAAGTGCATTTCTTTCTTTCCTTATACAAGTAAAAGAGATTGGTTATAACGTTACACCTGGTTAATTATAACCAACCAAATAACTTCCTCGCCACACTTGCATTTGCATTAACAGGTGTATCCACTGAATTACCTATAACAATACTCTTAATTGTTGAATAAGTGAGTGTGGCGGGTTCTTTATCACTACCCATATAGACAATATGAGATACATTGTGCTCTGTCATTAACAGATCAACATATTCCTTAGCTTCAGGACATCTGTTATATTCACCGAACCTAAGTGTGAGTAGTACATTTGTTTCCTTATTATTTTTCACATCTTCAAGCACTTTAGCTGGCTTGTCACCTACCTCTTGTCTTGACCTAACCCAAATAGCAAACTTAGTATCTGTACCATTCACACTTCTGATAAACCTAATTGCACCGCCACTATAAATTCCGGTGAGCGCTCTTACAAGACTTGATTTGCCACAAGCCCCGTGACCAATAATGATGTATATGTTTTTCTTCATAGTATAATTTATAATTCAACACTTACCACAAATGTATGTTTTTCTGTTGGGTCTATCTCTATGGTTAGCTTTACTTTATACTTCAAAGCAAAATTAAAAACTGTATGTAATAACATAAATGATATTCTTTCAAAAAAGTAATCGGCTGGTATACCTGTTGGTCTACTAATATTGGATTTTTTACCTGTATTTTTGTTTATTCTCTGAGAGACATATATAATTTCGCCATCCTCTATTTCAAAGTCACCGTTTGAACCTAATATATCACGTAATCGTTGAGTTAATAATTTTTTCAGTTCCGGCTTAATGACGTTATGATAATCATCTTTCTTTTTATTATCGTTATGTTCAGGTGTTCTCCATTCTTCGCCTGTGACATGATCATGTATTATTAACCGTAGTATTTGACCCATAACTTTTATTATTACATATAACAAACGTATTTTCTTGCTTCTGGTTGCTTCAAATATTATTACATTTGAATTCTATTTTCAAACAGGTATGAACAAGAAAACAACCAACAATAATATTGAGGTTCAACAAATCTTAGAAGATGCAAAAGCACTTGCCATCCGTTATAAAAATCTCACAGGAAAGCCATTAGGCATCACTGGTGAGATTGGTGAATTCACCGCTTCGATTCTACTTGACATCGAACTAAGTGCCGCCAGACAAGCCGGTTATGACGGCATAAGAAATAGTGCTGAAAAGATCCAGATCAAATCAAGATGTGCTGATAAACTTACTGGTCACAGGGTTGGTAAAATATCTGACGAACACGAATTTGATTATTTGGTCTTTGTATGGTTAGATGAACAGTTTGAACCTAAAGCTATTTATGAGGCTCACAGAGAAGACGTTCTCTCCGAACTAAACAAACCGGGTTCAACAGCAAGAAATGTGAGGGGGCAACTAAGTGCAAGAAAATTAATATCAATCAGTAAAGAAGTATGGAAAGCAGAGCTTTAATAATGACCAATGAAATCTTTAATGATTTTATGTCGCCAGAGTACAGAACCGATGAATTAAAAACCATACTCGGGAATGTTCTTGAAAACATCTACGAGCCTGACAGCTTCTACCCTAAGCACATTGTAGGAGTTATACCATTGACAAGGGAACGGATGATTGAGATCGAACGAAACCCCAATACTCACATTAAATGGAACCACGTGTTAACCCCTACTAAACCACAGATGATATTACTAAATATTAGTGCTAGTGACGAAACCATCATCTGGGATCTGTTACATGAATACGGTCATCTAGTTGATGGACCACCATCTAGTGAAGAAGGTAATCGGTTAAGAGAGCACGACCGAGAAAAAAGAGCGTGGGATAACGGCAAAAAAGAGCTAAAGGACTATCCTCAGTTTCATGCAAGCTACGACAAGAGAGCCAAAGAGTGCTTAAGCAGTTACAGGTGAGTCACTAATCATTAATCTGCACTGATAGCGTTGTTTTCTACACGTTCAACATAACAATTTAAATTTGAGCTGACCTTGTCAAATACGGCAATAAGATATGGTTGTACAGACTCAAATGTTAGTTCTAGTGACAAGTCATACCCATGATAATTGTTTAGGTGATTTTTTATGTTAACTTTTTCACTTTCCTCTAAAGTATCAAAAGGATTCGATTCCTGATAATCATGAAAGTTCGAGAGGTGTATGAACGCACAGCCGAGACTGTATACAGAGTCAGTCCATCCCCATAAATGATTCGAAACATTTACCATGTCACGATCAGTAATAATTCTATTATTTGAATTTCTCCAACGCTCACCATTCAACGTCTGTAACATCAATCGTTCGCGCTCATCTAATTCGGTTTCGAGAAGATAAATACATCGAACCATTGAATCTAACTCTTGTCTTAATACGGACATAACTTGCCCATGAAGCCGTTGACCATTCAAAAGCTGAACAGCTGCTCTGTTTTCAGTTGTTCTACTTCTTATTAGATTGCAATATGATCTAGCGGTTGTCATCATAACACTTATATTATGGTAATGTATAAATAAAAATTAATTGTATCGACTCCTAGCTTAACCATCACATTTTCAGAAAGAACATAGGTTTTGATGTGATAATCATCTGTGAAAGACCGAAATTCATTAATAACCTCTTGTGTATTCACCCCTCCACCAAACAGATTATTAACTTTTTCAACTACTGCGTCAAATTCTTCATAAAACATATAGTTGGCATAGTTTAGCAAAGGCTTTGAGAACAACAATATTCTACCATCATTTGGGTATCCCGTCTCCAATTGCAGATGCGTAAAATAATCTAAGAATCTCACATCAAGTCGATACTGATATTTTTTGATTCCATCTTCTTCCAATTCATCCACTGGTACTGACCTACCAATAACATTGAAAGCCTCACTAATATTATCGTTTGATAGTATATTATTTAGTTGAATCACCATTTCTTCGGGTGATAAGATCTTGGTTCGGATATTGAACTTATCGTACAGCGCCTTCGTCTTTTTTCGTAGCTTCTTATCCATCACAACGAAATAATCACAGTTGGCACCATAGAAAGCGTGCTTTGCATCCTGCATGTGATTAGACATTCCCCGATTTCTTTTAACATTGATTTCATCGGGATTATATCCCACATAGTTAAGCATCAGGTATGATGAGAAAAAGTAATCGAAGTTGTTTACTTTTTTCTTGTCCTTCATCGAAACATCAATCATAGCGGTTAGACTCTCTGCTACCCCTTTATCTTTAAGGTGTTGATCGATGTTGTCAATTACATTTTCATTCCAATTAGATGCATCTTTAGGTAGTTTATAGTTTTCCCACATTTTATCCCTACTATCTTTATATGCTTTGGGATCATTTAATATCCCTTGTATGTGACTAGCTGTTTTTTGTAATTGGTCTTTGTACAAGATTTTTTTTGTAGAGTCATCAGGATTTGGAACTTCTTCATTCATAACTGATTTAAAGAGATCAGCCGCTTCAGGAATTCCTAAATCCTTAGAGGTAGACTCCAAAAATGCTATCATCTTATCCATATCTAAAAAATCGTTGACGATACCTTCGTTTTCCACTATCCCGTTATAAACCTCTCTTGCTGTTGCAACGAAAGGTTTGGCGCAACCTGCTTTTTCATCTTGCTGCAGGTATTTACTCTTGGTGAACTCTGTAATAAAATCAATGTCTATCCAAAATAATTCTTCTGCTTTTTCTTTCGATGGTAATTTGTCGTTAATGTGTGCATCGCTATATGGGATTAATAATCTGTCCCTGTGTAAATCGATAAGTTCTTTGAGTTCAGGTTTATTGCCGTCCCTTAAATTATTAATCACATCCGAATCAAAATATATCCTAACCATTTTTATCCTCCATTGTTACTTCCGACATACTATCCTTCCAAATCAAACAATTTGATTCTACTCCTGTCGTTTCATATATAGTACCTACCGCCATTGGCTTATTATCAAATTCTATGTTTGCTACATAATTATGAAATGCCTGCTCAAACTTCAATTTGGTTTTAAACGCTTTATCTGTCAGCGCTAAATTTTCACCCAAGTAATCAAATGCTACTGACGGGTAAGTTATTCCATCTAATTTTCCGAACTGTTCTGCTGCTAAATATACATGTTTGGAATACCATGCTGATAGCAAATAATCCCTTTCACTAAGAATATTCTTCTTGGCGAATTCATCAGAGAAGAATTTCAAAATCATATTTTTTGACTTTACAATCTCTGGTTTCCATTTATTTGAAATTGTATTCAACACGTTCCTTCCGTGAAAATTCACAACTTCATTAGCTTGCATAGCTTGTTCATTTAGAAATAAAGATGCTATTGATAAATCTTCAACAACTTTCCACACACTAACCGTTACGAATTTCACATGCTGATTGTGGTCTTGTAACATGTTCCTGCTTAGTAGTGTTCCAAAGTCATTTATGTACCACTGGGTAGCTTCACGAATCGCTGTGTATGGCTTTGTTGAACAATAAAATATTGATTCGTTTGGGCAATGTCCTCTCCCAAACGACTTAACATATTCCTTTTTTCTATTTATTATCTGATCTAATTTATTATAAGGTTTATCGTCAGATTTGGTTCTTGCTCTCGCTAAATAATGACCTTTTTTAATCGTCTGGCTAACGATGGGAATACCACCTAGACTCTGTATAATAATATTAGAAATTTCATCAAATGATTTTTCTGTATTAAGTAAACCTTTTATCATCCTTAGTTCACTTTGAACTCGATCAGGAAAATTAAATATATGGTTGTTATTTACCTTTTGCATTATAGTATATAAGTCTATCAAATTTACGAAAGAGTTGTTTTTAATTATAATAAAGTTTTCATATATCATTAACATCTGCTATCTTGCTATAAATATTTGAAAATAGGCGTTTTGGTGGTCCATTTTAAACACCCCAAAAATCGCCCTAGCAAAACCAAGCATCGGGGGGGCACCGATTTTATAGTAAACTGGCAAGCCTCAGTCACATGATTAAAACGAACCACATGAAAACAAAAAATAAAATCTGTTTGCTCGTACGTGTGAGCTCTACTAAACAGGATTATCAGAGGCAGTTAACCGAACTTCAAGGTTACTGCAAGCTAAGAAATTTTGAAATCGTTCACACAATCTCGTCTATCGTCACCGCCAATAAATCTAATTGTGATCGAGATGACATCAAAGAATTGTTGTCCGAGGCAAAGAAAGGAACTTTCAATAAAGTGGTAGTTACTGAGGTCAGCCGTATCGGCCGTAAACCTGACGAAATCAAAGCGACCCTGAACCATTTACATAAACTCGGTATCTCAGTTGTATTCAAGAGTCTGGCGGTAGAGAGCCTGGACGAAAACTTGCAACCAACATTTATATCCAATTTGATCATCGCTATTTATAGTGAAATTGCTGCCGAAGAAACAAGAATGTTATCAGCTCGTATTCGTAGTGGACTCGAACACGTTAAAAAACAAGGACGTCAGTTGGGACGTCCAACCGGATCTGGCACAAGCGACAAAGAGCTACTAAAAAAGTATCATGGTCTTCTTCGTGATTTGGATGCTGGTATCTCACTCCGCAAGTGTCAAGCAATTCACAACCTTAGTAGAACCACTATTTGCAAGGTGAAGCGAGTTTATGAAGCTGATTGAACGTTTGGCACAAGTCTCAATCCCGGTGCGTAAGGAGTTCTTGGCATCTTTATGCCTAATCGTTTCATTTTCGTTTGAAGATACTGGTTTAACCTGCCATCAAAAAGCAAGGGTAGTTCGGGATTCTCTATATAAATATTTGCTAGATAAAACTCACTAACTCTTGCAGGATATTCAATTTTCATCATGCCTGTTGTTTTGTCAAGAGTGAAGACAAATTTATCATTGTTCATGGTAATAACGTATGGAGTGCCCTTAGTTTTAATGTACTCCGTCTCTATAGATTTAGCTGTTTCTTGAATAAATTCATATACTCCATCTTCAAGTAGTTGATAAAGACTTGATCTATCTTGATAGTCATTAAAATTATCTGTTACCTTCTTCCCCCCAGGTAATGTCAATTTGAAATTTATCCCCTCATCATCAAGTATGGTAATTGTGTAGGTTTGCCCTGATGCTGATTCAATGGATCGTTCTCGTTCCACATCCTCTGATATATTCTGGTAGGGATAGCTGTCGGATCGGTATAGGCGTGTTTTCATCATGGTCGTTTGTTTATGTATATATCTTCCAGATGGATTTGATGTAAAATAATCTCATGTTTTCATAAGAAAAAATATAGTTTAAATTGCTACTTTTGCAAGGAAGAGAAAAAAATATGGCGAAAGCAGATTTACTAATAAAACTAGTTAGCTCAATCAATAGAGGTGATGACAACCTATATAAAAAGGTTGTTGAATCTATTATTGCTGACGAAAGAAGGAAGAACCATCACATTCTTGCTGACCAACTACAAAATCGACTAAATCAATATGTACATAAACCAGTTCAAAAAAATGGAGGGCAGTTTCCTATTCACCAATCAAACTCTAATTCAAACATTGAGAATTTTCTATTACACATTCAACCCACAAAGCGACTAAATGACTTAGTCCTCGACCCCTCTACTTTAAAAATTGTTCAAGAATTTATTCAAGAACATCATCGCAGAGATGTTTTAAAATCTTATAATCTTGAACCAAGGCACTCGCTATTAGCAATCGGTGCCCCAGGGAATGGGAAAACAACATTAGCCGAAGCTATTGCTGCTGAACTTATGATACCATTTTACATTGTTCGATACGATGGAATTATTGGTAGTTATCTTGGTGAAACAGCCTCAAGGTTAAAAACGTTGTTTGAATTTATAAAATCACAGGAATGTGTTATCTTTTTTGATGAGTTTGATTCAATAGGAAAGGAAAGGGGCGATAAACATGAAACAGGTGAAATTAAGAGGGTAGTTAGTTCACTACTATTCCAAATTGATAACTTACCTAGTTATGTTATAACAATCGGGGCCACAAATCATCCCGAGTTATTAGACAGAGCAGTATGGAGGAGGTTTCAGGTTAGAATTCAACTTAATGTACCTGATATAGCAATGGCTTCAACTTATATTGATAAATTTCAACAAAGATCAAATATAGATTTCGAATATACTTCTAAAACTATAGCAACAAAGTTAAAGGGATTAAGTTTTGCTGAAATTGAGGAATTTTGTCTCGACATACAAAGAAAATATGTACTTCGCCTTCCTGACTCTAATGTTAAAAGAATAATTCAAGAATGTTATGATGAAGTAGAACTGAGAAAAATATGAATTCATCATGGCAAATAAACCTATACTTATATTTCCAACATCAACTTTTATAGACAAAAGAACTGCTCTTGCCCAAACTCCACCAAGAGAAATTCATACTCCATCAAAAGGAAGACAAACTGAACGGATAGAAGATCGATTCAACCAACTATTCAATTCTCTTGAAAATCAAAGAGTGTTTCTTCAACAAAATGTCTCTGGTGCTACACCTGAATTAGTTTTGGTATTAGAATTTGTTGGTACTATAGTTAACTTTTTTAATGCCGTAAAAAAAATTCCTGAACTAAATTTTTTGGCTGAGCAAGAATATTTGTTCGGTGCCGATGATGATTTTTATTTAATAGATAAAGAAGGTCAGCCATCTGACAAAGATTTGTCAGGACAAATTTTTCTTGTCATGACTAATCAGTCTGCTCTAGCACAGTTGCAGCGTTTATGGCAAAGCTATAAAGATGATTCATGGCAACTTACAGATACAGGAAGAATAGCTCACGGTTTGGCTAAGTTTAAAGAATTATTTGAAGCTTTAAAAGATATTCGACCGTATAGTATACAAGATAGACTAAGAGATACTGGATTCGAAAATTACATTAATGAACAAAGCCGTCAAGGAAATCCACGTGTGAAGTTTGAAGTAGAGATGTTTTATTCCAATACAGAGAATGCAGTATCTTCAACTAGTCAAATAAGTCAACTTTTATTGAATAATGAAGGTAAAGTGATTTTAGGTTCAGAGATAATTATTGATGAGATAAAGTATCATGCTCTCGTTGCCGAAGCACCTATAAGTGCATTTGTTGACCTATCTGTAAGTACTGATATTTCTTTTTTACAGTGTGAAAGTGTAATGCACTTCCGTCCAGTTGGGCAAAGTATTGCTGGTTCGACAAACACTGATAAAAATCTACCTCAAGTCGAACCGTATGAGGTGTCTAGCCTTTCGAATCAGAACCCATCAGTTGCCTTACTAGATGGTTATCCATTGTCCACCCATACTGTCTTACACAATAGGCTAATCATAGATGATCCTGATAATTTTTTAGAACAGTATGCTCCTCATGAAATGCTTCATGGTACATCAATGGCCTCTTTAATTATAAACGGAGAATTGGATGATCAGAACTCTATCCCTCTAACAAGACCATTATATGTTCGTCCTATTATGCATCCTGATCCGAATGACACTTTCCATTCAACAAGAACTGAATCAATACCTCATAATAGATTGCCGGTAGATTTAGTTCACCGAGCTATAGTGAGAATGTTTGATGGAGAAGGTGATAATCCACCTACTGCCCCCGACGTAAAAGTGATTAATTTGTCTATCGGAGATCCTTCAAGACCATTTCATCTAAATATTAGTGCTTGGGCAAAATTACTTGATTGGCTGTCCGAAAAGTATAATATCTTATTTGTTGTTAGTGCAGGAAATTTTGTCGAAAACATTTTAATCCCACTTGATGAAAATGTCTATAGAGCACTACCCGATTCAGAAAAGGCTGATCTTATTTTTCAACATGTAAGAGAATCGAATCTCCAAAATCGGAAAATATTAACTCCTGGAGAATCTATAAATGGTTTAACAATTGGGTCTACTTATGCAGATGAAAGTGGCCCTGTCCTGATTCCAGCCTTTAATCCCTTATTTAATTCAAGTGTCTATCTGGCTCCATACAGTAGATTAGGATCTGGGTATCGAAGAAGTATAAAACCTGATGTTCTAAACTCAGGAGGGAGGTTACTGTACAGGTCTGATATGAGGCATAATATAATGGGAGAAACAAGTTTCTCAATTCCTTTAAACTCATACCAAGCCCAAATGCCTGGTCAAAAAGTAGCGACTCCTGGAAGTGGTGGTGATTTAACACGAGTTGCCTATACATCTGGCACAAGTAATTCAGCAGCTTTGACAACAAGATTGGGTGCTCAATTATATGAGATATTAGAAGATATTAACGCTGAACTACTAGATGAAAATAAAATATCAAAAGATTTTTATGCTGTACTTATTAAATCGTTGCTTGTGCATGGTGCTAATTGGGATAATGTTGCTGATATACTACGTAGCGGACTTAAAAATGATCCATTGATTACCAACCAGACTATAAAAGATAAATTAGGACATTTCATTGGCTACGGCAAGTTGCAGGGGAATCGAGTCTTATATTGTACTGATCAGAGAGTAACATTATTAGGTTATGGTGAAATTAAAAAGGATACAGGAAATGTATATTCTTTTCCATTACCAAATGCTTTAAATGATGCAGCATATAGTAAGCGACTGATTGTTACTCTTGCATGGATGTCACCTTTAAATTTTAATACGACAAAATACAGGAAAGCTTCCTTGTATTTTGATAATTTAACATACGATAGAAAACTAAGATCCGATTTACCGTTCGAACTGTCGAACGCAAATGCTTCAGTAAAAGCATCACAAAGAGGTACTGTTCAACACCAAGTTTTTGAAGATTCTGATATAGGCAATTTCGTTGATGGTGATAATTTAGTTATAAAAGTGAATTGCAAAGAGGATGCAGGAGGATTAAGACAATCTTTAGTAAAGTATGGTCTTGCAGTAACATTAGAACTTAGAGCAACGACAAGCGTAAATATCTATGAAGAGATTAAGCAAAGAATTCAAGTACAGTCACGAATTCGCTCAGTCTAATAAAATGAGTCTAGTTAAATTTATCTACCGTTCCACAACTGTAACCAACATATCGGACTCGAACATGCTAGCAGGAGATATTACCTGCTCGTTCATAGGAATATCATCGCCTTAGCGCTCCTTCAACTTCTGCTTATCGGTTTCAAAATAGAAAATAAATATTTACTTTAGTATGGAATAATATGAATAGGAAATGGCAGATGAAATAAGAGACACTAGACCCCAAAATGCAACGGGGATGGCAGTATGTGATATTATTACACAAGGGAAAGCAGAACATGGGTGGCAACCTTATGCTAGCATTAATGATAATGGCGTTGACGCCATTATCATTAAACGAAAAAACGGTGTTGATACTGGAGAAATTATGTTTGCACAAGTTAAATGTGGCAAAGGAAATGGATACTTCAAGCAGACACAAAATAGACCTAAACACTTTGGAGTACATGTTGGAGAGGATTATATTGAAAAACATAGACCTAAATGGAACAGACTCTCAGGACCAATAATTCTAATTTATGTTGACCATTACTCTAGTAAAGCCTGGTGGACTGACTTAAGAGATGACTTATCATACACAACAGATAATAAAAGTATCATACTTGTCCCGAAACATCAGCGATTTGGGAAACATAGCTTTGGAGAATTTAAATCGTTGAAAGGTAATATTTTTGTAAGTAGGGATCTCCCCAACATATTAACTGATGGTGACGACTTTGAATATTTAAAGTATAACAAATCAATCAAGGAATCAGCGAAAGAATTCTATAAGGACTGGTGCAACTCACCAGCTACGATACATAAAGATTTGGGTGAAATAATAGTTTCACGGGTTGGATGGCGACACTTAACAAGAACCGACAGAAAACAAACTCGGATCATTAATTCGCTTTCATTACTCGGTGTAGCAAAGAAAATTATCGAAAATGTTGACAAATGCTACCAGATAAAAGAGTTGAAGAAAGAAATTGCAAAAGACAACACTATCATCTTAACCGACTATCTGGCAATTAAATGTAATGTTACATTTCCATTTAGACAAAGCAGTATTATTCAAGTCATACTTAAACGGAAACGAATATTGAATAGTGATAAGGGAGTAATTAGCAGCAAGACATGGTTCTTTTCGATATATGAACCTCTATCAACAAAATAATGTCGTCATACCTACAAATAACTGTACCCGTTTTGTGCCATCGTACAAAAGTCGCCTTAACAATGTGGGTCAGTTCGTAGATACAACGACAAGGTAAATATAGTAAATTATGATTAAATTTTTGTTTAGAGAGTTAGATTTTTAAGACAAGTTTTCTAATCCCTCAAGGTCATTAAATTTTCTTGATGTTGCTTACTTCGTACTCGCCTATGACTGAATAAATATCACAATTTAATTGTAATGATAGTTTTTGGTTACTTTTACTAGAGCATTATGTTATGCTCTAGTAAAGATATTTTACATGGAAAAAGAGATTGATCAGTACCGCTTATTTTTTGAAACCCATTTGGCAAAGGTGAAAGACCGAGCACAAGCCTTAAAGGACATGCAAAATCTTTGCATTGAATATAGCAACTTTATTGAAAAAGGAGTTAACATTCTCGACCCCGAAATAACTAGGGTTAAAAGCATTGCTAATCAAATGCTTAATAAACACTTTGATGAAAAATTAATCGAGGAGTTTGACAAAGAAATAAAGACAGAAATAAAAAGATCAACAGATAATTCAGATCACTGGGGGTTAGTTTTTTTAGACATTGTAGTATCGGGAATACAGGGAGTAGATCAGAGTAAGAGAGACAAAGTAAAATATCAAAATCAGTTTCTTATCCTACTTAGAGATTGTCTACGTGACTACGGATTGCACTCGAGCATCAATAAACGTAATGCCGACATCTACGGTCGTTATAGCATTCGTATAGAATACCAAGACAAGAAGGAGGATTGGTGTCACTACTACAAAATGAATCTTACTAAACAGGTATTACTAGACAAGTACATCACTCCTTACTTGAATGACAATAAACTTAGGCTAGGTGGAAAAGCAACCACCACCGACAAGGTTAATAGCATCATCATAAAAAAATCCCTGTTGAAAGATGAAGAGATTCGTTTGTTTCTGTTAAAATATAACCATCTTGTAAAAGAACATAAATCACCTGAACATAAGTACTTTCAGTTATGTCCAGATGTGACTGAGTATGTTATTAATGAAGCAGATGTTGCTATTACTGGTATAGAAGCACCAAAACACGCCACAGCTTATGTGCATGAAAGTCGGATGGAGGAATTAATGAAGGCACAATCAGAATATGACCTTGCACCATTAATACAGTTGTGTGAGGAGTTAAACCTATCGTGGAGCAACGGACATTATATGACGATACCTATGCAAGTTAGAACAATAATGAACTTCGTATCTCCAATTTTCGGATGTAAGAACTTTGAAGGAGTAGCTAATAATTATTCAGGTGGAGGATCAAGTTTTAAAAAACACATGACCTTTCTTCAAAGTTCCTTAAAACATGTGGCTGACGGACAATTACACATGCAAGCAACCAAGAAACAAGCACTACCAAATAGTATTTCAGTAGATTATTCTAGTCCCTTAGATGCTTTGTTAGCACAAGTTATAAACGTCTCACAATAAGTAATACTATGACACCTGAACAAAGAAAACGTGCATCACTTGATCTAACGCTTACTTATTTCCGAAGCTATTTCAAAGAATGGAGATTAGCAAAGGTCTTAACCATAGAAAAACTCATTAAGGATCGTTATGATTTTTATGGTAGTTTGTTACCTGAGATAAAAAAATGGGGCGAGCATGACGGAACTGAAACTATTGCACAGGAAATACATAACGGGTTATATCATGATGCTATATCTCAATGTATTCAATATATTGAAGATCTATTTGCTTTAATGGAAGCAACTAAGAAAAAAGATTACTTCATAAGGAATATTGTAACATATAAAGCAGGAAAAATCACGGAGAAAATAAAATCGTATAAAGCAAACAACACTACAGTAAGTAAAGACTTTTATATCCCTGATGTGAAATTTCCAGATTCGAAAGATCAACAGGAAATTACAGATGGGGTTGACCGGCTTATTGAACTTGTTGATGATCAAGTGAAATTCTATACGAAATATTGGTTTTTCTACAATCAGTATAAACATGGTTTGGCTGTTCCGATGCGACCTTTTGGGAATACTTACAATGAAGATCAGGTTAAAAAAGATATGAATGGAGAGATGCCTCCTTATGTTGTCGCTTATGATAATCTTAATATTAAAGCTGCTACATCTAAGGGTAGGTTTGGCTTCAAAATGGGATTAATGATGCCTGGATTTACAGATAATGTGAGACCATTTATCGGTGACCTTGAAAAAGAAAATAACTTCTTACGCTTTGTGTTTCCTCCTGATACACCAAATTTTGATATTGACTTGTTAGTCGACCAAGCATATAAAACAAGAGCCTGTATTAATATTTTAGTGGGAAATTACACTAACGAAATTGCCCCGGAAGATGAATTAAGAAAGTTCCAACTTCCTATTGATTACAAAAAGAACACTGCACTAAACTGTTCCTACAAGGTTGAAAATGATTAGAGAAGAAGATATATTGATATGGCCAACAGAAGAAGACTTAATAATATACTTACCGAATGGCGGTCACATTTTTATAGAATGGCCACCCCCTGCTAAACACATGAAATACTTAACTTTGATTGGATGAAGAAATGGTACTACATAATCGACAATATCGGTGGTGAGATTTTAGATTTAGAACCTGGATCCAGAATCTTCGAGACTCATGACAACATCGCTAAGCACCCTAAGGGTGTTGGCGAGGGACCATACGACAGTATCAAGGAACTAAAACAGCAGTCCGAAATATTTAAACACCTTGAAATCCAGAATCCGACACGTGCAAGAAAAATACAGGAGGATCGATTCTTAATAAAAACAACAAGGCGCGTGTACGTCCCTTTGGATGGTTCGGAATATTTAAAGCAGATCTATCCTCTGATGCAGCATTCCAGTAACGGCACTGTGAACAGTAAAGGAGTGCTTGGTGTACACTTATTCAACAAGGAACGAGTACGAGTTATCCAGCAAACTGTACCCACAAATAAATATGGGATATGGGAAGCATTCGTGATGGTGTACAACCCTCGTTCTAAAAGATGGATGACGAAATCGAGAGCCTCTACATTTTTCCCTACATCGTGGGGGTTACAGGAACTAGTAGATGAATGCCGAACAGCCTATGAGAATCGTAAAATAATTTCGGACAGAAAATCTGTAGGCGTGACGTATTCGGGGATTCCTGTTGTATTCATCATTGAGAATGGGAAGCTTAAATCCGTTTACCCTATGTATATTAGGTAGCACCACACATATTTTTATCATGGATAATTTCTGCCAGACGGTAGTTTGAGATTCAACACTTCTTCAAAGGCATTTGGATACCACACTAGTTTAGAACCTAGTTCAACATAACTGTTAGCGCCTTCTCTATTTCGAGTAGTCGTCTTAAAGTGTGTCTTGTGATTGTGGAAGGCGCGTATTTCATCGATCTTGGGGAACGATTTAGACTCATCAAACCCGTAGAAAACAAAATACATAGGATTACTTTCCGAAGCGCTTTCAACATCTTCATGTAACACCTTCCCCTTGTAAGTGTCACTGTAACTTTCAGGGGACAACCATCCTCTTTTCTTCCTCTTGATAATTCCTTCCCAGTTAGAAACCTCTCCAATCTTAGTGAAGCCTGTTTCATCCACCGTCTTAAACCTATAAAAATATAGCCCAACAGATAATGATAAACCAGCATCTATAATACACTGGTGAATCGAGCCCTCGCCATCTTGTAGAACTTGACAAGGTGCGGTTATCTTAACAACGAGAACCTTGTATTCTGAATCTCCACCTCTTGGTGTAGTATAATTTTCGACATAATAATCCATAGTCAAAGCTAATCACAAATGTTAATATAATCAACTGAAACAATTTGTTAAGAATAATCGTTATCTTAGGGTTATGAAGAATATACTTTCAATAGTCATTATAATATTTGTCATAGGTTGTAGTGAGGATTATACGGGATTCACAGACGTAGTTGAAAAACATCACCTAACTGAACCTAATGGATTTGAACGTGAGTATATGAATTATGAAATCCACTACAAACTTCCAAGTCAATTTAATGTCGAAAAATATCTAGAAAGTGGTTCTTGCACTTTAGATGACATGACGTTTAGTTTTCTTCGCTTTGCAAATCCAACTCAACAAACCATAAATGTGCCTGATACGGCAGATCACGGGTGGATTACACCAGAGGATATGAGGTATGGTGATGATTCGTTAAGATTTCAGGTCGAGCTTCCAATGTACTACCAATATGAGGATACCTCATGGCATAGGGTAAGTAAAGAATGGTTTGGTTCAGATGAAATTACTGAAACAGCTATCGCCAAGTTGAAATCTGAAAGCCGTAGTATCATTGTGAATAAATTACCTGACGATTTACTGAAAAACGATGGTCGGTTTAAAGTGATGGAATATAGGCATGGCAGTCGAACGACAAACCAAATACTAGCTTTTAACTACACTCATCCGGCCTACTTTACATTGAATTACGAATATCCAATGAAAGACAGTATCAAGCACCGAGAAAATATGAGGAAGATATTATTATCCTTTAGCTTTAAGTGTGAGGATAGTAAGCTGAAACTGAAAAATATAGAATCGAATACACCCTAATTCTATTTACCGTTCAACAACAGTGACCAACAAATCGGACTCGAACATGCTAGCAGGAGATATTACCTGCTCGTCCATCGGTATGTCATTGCCGTAGCGCTCCTTCAACTTCTGTTTAACTGCTGGTTCATCCAAACTAGTTTGTTTTGTTGTAGTTGGTTGGAAAAAATAGGATAGTAATTTAGTTTATATCTATAAGCTAATTAATTCTACATTTTAATTAGCTTTGTTTAATGAAATTAACCAAGCCTTTAGAAGTCGTTTACATCTATTCTTTTCTTACTTCAACCCAAGAGGGAGATGCAATTATGTATGTAGCTCTTGACAAATTTAGCCAATATGCTTTTAAGCCTTACTCTTGTCTTATGCACAAGACGGATGATGAGTTAAAAACAGCAATAGAAACTATTGTTTTTAATGTTTTTAAGGACTATAATGCTTTACGACATTCCAGAAGAACTATTAATGTTACAAATCTACCTCCCGAAACTAACAGCATTATTGAAAATAGCCACAAAAATATTTACAAAGTGATTTCTGATGTGGAAAAAACTGAAAAGTTTGTTATTCCTATCTTAGATAAAATGTTTTCCTGAATTATTTCTTTAAACTAAAAAAATTAATATGAGTAATGAAATTAAAATAGGTGTTTTTTACAGTGCCAATAATAGTGCTTGGAAACTTCTACCAAATACAAGTGAATTTTTAACAAACACTAAATTAATACCAAACAAAGGCGATAGAATTACCGTTATTGGTGACGATTATCGGGTAATGGATAATACAAGGTCGGATTTTTCTAACTGCTTAACGGTAAATGAAAAGGTGTTTAAATACAACGAATATGATGTTGCTCTTGTATGTAGTTACGAACCTTTTTAATTTTAAAAACCAGATGAATAGTATATTGCCTACAAATTTTTCTTGATTATTCTTTTCAATTCAGCATCGTCATTAATTGATTTTAATCTTACCACTTTGTATTCACCAGTTTTAATAATTAAAGAGTCATCCGTGCTTGTTATTATGTTATAAACTGTATTCCCTATCTTTATTGAATCATTTTGTAATAATTGCCAATTATTAGTAATTACTTGGTCCCCTATATCTGTTTCTCTACCTTTACAACTATCATAATCATAATAATATCCATTTTCCCATAAACACCAAACTCTACATTTATTATTTATTCTAAGAACTTCATCATAAATTGGTTCTAGTTTAGTGTCGATTGAAACAATTTTCCAACATTTTCCTTCAATTAATCTAATACTTTTATCTTTTTCTTCACATGAAAATAAAATTGTAATAATTAAGCCTATTAAAATATTTTTTTTCATTACTCCTTAATTTTTTTTATTTTTTTGAAAAGTTACAATTGTCTTGTTTTCATCATAAGAATAACCTGAACTATATGTGCCCCCTAATTTTTTTGAATGGTTATCATTAATATATTTAATGGTGCCTTCTATGTATTCTCTTTTCTCACCACCTTCATATGCATCAGTCAAATATTTTGCAATATTAAGTGTAATATTTTGTTTATATTCTTTAGTTGTATTATTATATATATTTTCATCTTCTATTTGGTTAACATAAATAGATACATGATCAAGATCTGTCTCTGGATCAGATTTAGCATTATGATTTTCTTCATGTTTTAGTACACTTCTAAAATTACCTGCATCATCCAACATTTGGCTTAAACCACCAGTTACATTAATATAAATATTATTTGCTCCAGTAGCATATGCTATAGTGTTTTCTTTTTCATGTTCTCCAACATCAACTAAAGCTTTTATATTTAATGATTTAGCATAAAAATTAGAAACATTTCTTAATATTTTTCGATTGTCAGTAAAACTATAATTCAAACCACTTAAATTGTAAGCGTTTTTTTGTCCTATGTTGTTGTTTACAACTTTTTTGTTATAATCACTATAAAAATTTATAGGAATAGTTTTATCTGTTACAATCCATATTGTGTTAGTTTTTAAATTATCACTTCCTAAAAATTCTCCTTTATTATTAAAATAATCATCATCCCCATTTGGATCAACAAAAATTATCGGATTGTTACTGAAGGCATCATATGAACTTCTCCAAGGTTTTATTACTGGATCAATATTCCATCTTCTACCAATCCTACTATCATATTGCCAAAATGCAGCAGTATAAGAACTTCCAGTAATGTTATTCACCTCATTATCTTTTTCCATACCATTGAAGCCGTAACGGTAATCTCCGCTTGAGAAGTTCCTCCCAGGCATTGGGCTGCCGAATGGATAATAATCACTAAAACTCAATACATTCGGGTCATAATAATCCATCACGCCATCAGCAGTACCCACTGGGTTTCCGTTCACATCCGTAGAGGTTCTGTCATCTACAGGAAATTTCCTGTCCGAGAGTGTTACCAATACATTTCCTAAATGGTTGGATTTTTCGTAAATTTTAGTACCTATGCTACGCGAGTAATTATTTTTAAGATTGAATTTAGGCGCTATTACTATAGGACCGGGTGCCTGCAAATATACCGATGAAGAAGAGGTAAATGAGCCGGGATAGCCTGAGGTGTTTATGGTCATGTTGTTGCTCAGCACGGTAATATCTACATAGTTTCCAGCAAATATACGCAATAATCCGCTACCAAGGTTTTCTACTGCTCCATTATTTACAATATAATCGGTAGGGTTGGCAGTTGCAGGCACGGTAAGGTATATATCAGCAAAGTGGGCTTCTATAGTAGCATTAATACTGGGTTCTGTGGGATCCACACTAACGCTTATAGTTTCATCACTGTTCAAGAAAACAGGTTGTGATGGATCTATTGTTGCCATTACATTTCCGGGCAACGGAATTGGACCGGAAGAAAAATCGGCATTGAAATAAGTAACCTGAGTTTTAGGTTGTATGTCTAATCCTATTCTACTACTGCCGTATATGGTACGCTCGGATAAGGTGGTGGTGCTTTTATAGGTGTTTCCGCTTATGAAATCAATGTTATTTTCATATACTGCCAGTGTGTTTCCTAAGGCATCTCTTTGGTAGGTATAGGTTGTCCACTCATTTTGTGGTTTTAGCGTATTATTCGCCAACTTGGGTTTCACTATTTTCGCAATACGGTTTCCTGTTCCATCATACCTGAATTCGAGGTCGGGGTGTCCAAAATCGAAATAATGTATCTTTTGTACTTTATGGTAAGTATCCCACGTAATTTGGTCTATTTGTTCGCTTACATCGCCTATAAGTTGTCCTATAGGGTCGTAGGTATAGTTGTTTGAAGCTTGTGTAATTCCAATATCAGTAGTGTTTACCACTCCGTTGTTATCAATAATCTGCGTTAACTTGTTAGTACTAAAATTGGGTGAAACAGGTGGCGTGGAAACTGATCCATCAGCATAGAGGTATCCGGTAGCTCCTGCTTCCAAATATCCATTGGCATTATTGGCATATTTATATTTTATATCGTCCATGTTAAACGTTCCAACACCCACTCCTATATCGTTATTTCGTTTCAGTTCGGTAATGTTTCCATTTAAATCGTAATGGTGCTCGGTTTGATAACGTCCATTATCGGTAGCACTTAAAAAAGAATTGGCTGTAGGTACGGTAGCATCTGTAAATACATTGCTACTGCGAATACGGTTGGCTGGATCGTAACGATAGGCAACCCCATGTACCGGCAGCAGGTTGTTAAGGTTATCAAGCAGTGCGGTGGTCATTAATCGGATGTTGCCATTGTAAAGCGATTTAGCTGCCGTTTCGAGGTTAGAGCCTGAAATGTCAGCTAAAAAGTAATTGTTGGCAGCTATGGTATTGTTAATGGCATTGTAATCTCCATCAAAATAACCTAAGCTATAACCAAAGGCATCGGTAGCAAAATGACTGTTAAAACCATTCATTGTTAAATCTGCATCTTTTCCTATGTCTCTGTTGGCTTTAAGTGTATTGGAGTTTACGCCTTTAAGCCATCCTTGCAAGGTGTAGGCATAATCGGTTCCGGCAACTTGTTTTTCACCAATTTCTGTTCGTGCCAATGGACCAAACTCATAATAGAAATACTTGGCATCGGTATCCCAAATATGGTTGTCTTTACTTGTTTCTGCATGGGTAATGCGGTTATCTGCATCATAATAATAACGATGAATAAACTGATCGAACCTCCCGGGCTGATAGGTAACTTTGTTTACATTTCCGCTCACTAAATCATACTCATAAGTTAATTTTTTAACTACCGAACCGGAAGCTATAAGGGAAAGGTGTTTATTTTCTTGAATAAGCTCATTTACATTTCCGTGAATATCATAACTGTAGTGCGTTCCGTAATCATAAGTAGCATCAATAGGGTCTCCACTACCATCTAAATCGTACGTTTCTTCACGGGTTACGGAAGTTACCCGAGTTCTGAGTTCTTTTTGTCCGCCATTGGTAAATAAAGCGTCCACAGCGCCATTAAGTGGTTCATCGTAAAAAGTTTTGGTTACTTGTTTTTTTACGGTTGCCGGATAAACAGTAGAAGTAATTAACCCTGTTTTTCCATTTAACCAGGGTAAAAATTCTTCTTCATAATGCAACAAGATATCGTTTGTAATTTCAGTCGTACTTTCTACTTCGCCTACTTCGGTGGTTCTGCCTAATGCATCATAAACAATGTAATTATATACATAGGAAGAGGGAACGGCTGCTTGCTTGGCATTTTGAGATAATAGTTGTCTTCCCAATACATCATACCAAAATTTAGTTACTCCTCCATCGGGGGTAGATTGCCAAATGAGTTTGTTATAGCTATCGTATTTATATTGAGTAATAAGGGTATGCTCCACATTTTGATGAGGGTAGGTTATAGGGTCGTTACGATGATTTTTAACATCAGTAAAAAATACATCTGGGACAAAAGTAGCTCCTGTACCAGTACCAGTAACATGAGGTATTACACCTTCGGGTGGTACGGTTTTAATTAAGTTACCTGCCTGATCGTAGTAATAGAGCGTGTACATGTATTCATTCAGCTGATAGGTAGCGGTAAAGACTTCTCTATCTTCTGTTCCTATGGCTAACATACATTTAGCAAGATAATCTGTTTCAAAATCGGCAATTTCATCTGCCAGTTGTTGTTCCCACAGGTTAAGGTAATTGAGTAAATTGGTGGCATTTAGTTCGGCAGCACAATCCTCTTCGGGGTCTGTTATTTGTAAATTGGCATTACAACGGAAGAGGTCGGGCAAATCAACAAAATTGGTATTTTGTGTATTGTTTAGCGGAGCACCATCATCGGCAGTACATTGGGTCATTAAAGTTTGTATTTCGGTTCCTGAATAGCTTGTTCCAAATTCTGTAGTCATTAAAGCAGCTACTGCTGCCGCTTGGGCTGCATCGAGGTTATAAGGGTCGTAATCAATGGGTGTAGGTGTTGCATTAGGGTCGTCAAAACGCGTATTGATAAAAAAGGCTAAGGCATCGCATTTACAGTTAATACATTCTAACACAGGAGGAAAATCTATCATATCGCCTACGGTATCGCGACAAAAATTATCCCAACGTTCTACATCTCCGGCAATGTAAGTTGTGCCTGTTAATGTAGTTAACGCATTAGCAATAGAGGTGTAATTACCTTGAGTAAAAGGAGGAGTAATGGATAATGTTGCTGCATAATCGGTAAGTTGGGTGCAGTTACATTCTGTAGTAGAGCCTGCTGTAGTAGGAAATATGGGTGGATAAACCACAGTAGTATTGCAACCAGGCAAGTAATATGTTATCACTTGTTGGAAAGATTCAAAATAATTTGGTGAACCAGTATTTGATACTCCACCATCTCCATCGGAGCTACCAATAGGAGGATTTAAAGTACAACCAAATTTACAAACTGCAATTAAATCTGTTTCGAGATCCTCTATTTGTTGCGGGGTTAAGCTTGCTGCTGCAATGCAGGAGGCAAGTTGGTTTAACCAATCTTGAGCACTGTTTTCACAATCGGTATTGCACGATGCTGTAGCTATAGTAACTGCAGGAAGCGTCTGTGAGGTATTCGGATTAGAGTTATAGGTATCAAAAGCAAGGTTACGGTACCAAACTAAAGTAAACCAGTCATGTTCATCAATACTAGGTGATGTACTGGAATAATTATGATCACGGGTCATGTTGTAACTCGAATAATCTAATACTCCCCCTTGTGCCGGAAAATCTGTTAACACATCAGGATTCCAGTATTCATAAGTTTTTCCTGATCCACATGCATCCGGATTATCTTTAAACTGTTTGTATAAAATGTAATCTCTGTAAAATTTATATACTCCTCTAAAAAACTGGTATTTGTTTTGTTTGGTTACATCTGCACCTGTTTTATCAAGGATGCCTGGAAAATTGGTGGTTCCATCACCATGTATTGTTTTATAAAAATCTATAACGTATTGAGGAAGTCCTGCCGGAGAAGTACCTGCAATATCAGCAGGATCATCCATTACATACCAAATGCTATGAAAGTAAACAGGGTTTGTACCATCATTTATTTCTATGAATTTTTTTAGTTTATTGGTTATCCATGTAGGTGCATCAGTACATGTCCCTTGGTCATCTATAAACTGAAGTGGTAAATTTAACGTTTGACATAAAGCAGAATTAAATAAAGGGTCGATTAAAAAATCATTACCAGATGAAGGCGTATCAGTTGCATCCATGTAATTGCTATTATCTGCTGTAACACCATTATTAGTAGTAAACTGTGTAATTTTTAACGGATTTAAAAAATCCATGTATTCTAAATTACCTCCAGGAATAACATCTTTTACCTTTGTAACATGTGATAAATCTGCCCCCATCATCATGTATTTGTCATAGTCAGCAATATAGGCTCTTGGTATCGTGCAACTGAACTGACCTCCATAACATGTTCCCTCATACACCACAAGGTCATCTACACAATTGTACTCATAGGCGCAATATTCGGGGTGGTAAGCGGCAACAAAATCATCTAGCCAATCAGTATTAGCTGCTTCCCATGGAGCTAATTGCCAATTGGTTCTAATCTCATCCCAAGTATATTCAGTAGAAGTAGCAACTATAGCATATCCAAAAATGGCATTAGGAGCTGTTGTTGAGTTGACACCGGCAGCACTTTCTAACCAACCATTAATGTCATAGGTAGGACTAGTAGCAGGTTGAGGATTTCCGTTAACATCTAAATCCAATGACCCATCGGGTAATAATATATATTTTTGATGTATGTTGTCAAAATATTGTCCTCCCGGACTCATGTGGCTTTTCATTAATTCGTGGCGTTGCTCACAAAGGTTGGTAGGGGTAATGAACGCTTCATCGCATTCCAACTCACAAGCTGCAACAAAAAGATTATAATCATTGATGTCATAAGGGTCTCCTAAAGCATCTTCACTATTTCCCGCCTCATCATAGTAAACGGTATCCATTTGTTGCGATACTTCATTATAATAAGTTTCACGAAATGCTTCAGCACATATTCCTTCACAAGAGTTATCGCAAGTAACAGGATCTGGTTCATTGTAAGGAACACATTGTTGTAAGGGATTAGTCATATTGTCTCTAATGAGTTCTTCAAAATCTGATAAATAAGAAGCAGTTGTTGGAGCATGTACTTTTAGGGTTTTATTAATGGTGTAAGTACCTACTTCTAACGGTCCTAAATCAAAAGTAATTGCTGCTTGTGTAAGTGGATTAGTGATTACTACCGGAGATGGATTGGTTAAAGGTGATGGTGTTGTTACCATCATTAAGTCTACTCCATTTTCATCTAACACTTTAATGTCCAAGGTATAGGTGCACTCAAAAGGATTAACTCCTGATGTAAAATTATTTAAACAAGCTTCTACATAATCCATTGAGCTTAATGTATAATTAATAGTAACATTTGTAGCAGGTGTGGATATGGTAAGTACTGAAGAAGAGGAAGATGTAGTTCCGTTTACATTGTTGTTGGCTAACAAGTTTCTTGTAATGAACACATCTGTCGGTTTGTAATCTAGGGGTAATAAATTATCAGGAGTATTTCCTGCTAATGCCGTGGCTATGGTTCTACCCTCTTTGTCTAAGTAAGAAACGTTTACTTGTCCGTTAGGGTCTTTTACCATATTTTTTTGATAAAAAGAACTTGGCCCTACTTCGTTACCAAAAAGACGTTCTATTTCCATATCAGCAGGCGTGCCGTAATAATATTTAGTAGTATTTACTGTTCCATGTTGCAATTGGTCGCCTACAGAAGCCTGTTCTGTTATTCGATCGGTACCGTCTCTTTTATAAGTAGTTCTGCTAAATGGAAACTCATTGGCATTGGCTGTATAGTCTCTGTATAAAGATGATGAGGTATTGTTTTGAGAATAATATTGACTGGTTAAACTAACACTACCGGGAGTGGTAGCCGGCATCGGGTCGGGTCCTCCTCCGGTTGTAGCATGGTTTACATCTGCATCATAATTTTCTTTATAATATTCTCCATTGAAGGGAGCGGTTCCATTCTCGTAAAAACCTATTCCTTTTGAAGGTACAGGTGTTGGAAGGGTGTTAATGGCAGGTCGTCCTTCAAAATCGTACATGGTTTCTGCTACAATGGCATTTTGATCGGTATTTAAGATGGTGGTACTTTGTCTAACTCTTGAACTTCCATCAAAATACTGAATGCCTTCTTTTCGTTTGCCTTCTTCAGCATAAGCTACTTTATAGGTCCAGTTTTTTTCTTTATCTAATCCCATATAAGGAAAAGCATAGCCCGCAGTAAGTGCATTAGCAACTGTTCCTGTAAACGGGATAGTAAAATCACCTGTTGTGGTTAAATTATAATTTCCATTTACTAAATCTATTCCTACCGGACGAACTCTATATACAATCATTCCGCTTGGGTATGCCAAAGAAACTGAATAATAATTATTGGTAGTATTGATTCGTGTAGCTTCTTTCCAATCGTAAATGGCAGTTGAAGTTTGAATAGTTGTCATTAAACTGTTTAAATCATCACTTATATCCACAAACACCCATTCTAAATCAAAACTTTCTGCTCCTAGCGGGTATTCCCAAGTAAGTAATAATTCATTTTTTAAAGGGTCCTCATCGTTTATTATATGTGTATTTGGTGATACTGTGGTTATTAATGGTACGGGAGATAGAGGGTAATAGCGTTCTACTTCTGAACTCAATTCAAAATAAATGTCTTCAGGTAGAAATGAAGTGGCAACAGTTGCTCCTAAATTAGTTGTAAACGAAATAGCGGTTACACTAATTTCTGCTTCCATATAGCCTTGATATTGATGAACATCAATGTCTTTATACGTAGGAGAGCTCCCATCAATGTTATAATCTATGGAAAGTACTTGGTTGGTTAGCGTTACTGTTGAATAGGCTGCTGTAACCAAAGTAATGTCATAAGTCACTGTTAAGTTAAATTCTGTTCCTATGGGGTTGCCAGGCATGTCAAATTCGGGAAATAAGGATTCTTCGTATTTTAAAGTAGCAAAAATAGCAGCTGATTTAACAGAAGGCGTAACAGGTGGAGCATAAAGTCCGGTGTGTTGTTGATCGGCAATACTAAGAAATCCAACATTATCAATATCAGGACCGCTGAGGTAAGTCATTATTTTATCATTGCCTCCATAACTTAACAAACTGAAAACCATTCCAACTGCTAAGACTATTATTTTGTTTACTTGTTTTGCCATGATAGTATTATATTATTGTGTTAATTTTGTTTTTGTAAGGTATAATCTTTAAATTTTTCACTGCCTATCGCTTTGTTATTTTTGATAGTAAAAAATTGTTTTTCACTAAATTCACTCAACGAAAATTTAGGATTAAGTACCACATTGCTATAAGTTATTACCACTTCTTTTATCGGGTTTTCGTCTGACTTTTCATAAAAATAAGTAACTTGTTGCATCACATATTCAGCCGACATTTTAAGGTGCATTTTTTCCATTCCATTATGCCCTAAACGAATTTCATACGTTTTACTTTCTTTGGAAGAGGCTATCAATTTAATATGGTTATCCAAGTTATTTGTGTCTGTTTTAAAAAGCGTTAGGTAATCCATTTGCTCATGGTTTAAATTGGTAGCATTAGTTGCTATTTCCATATAAACAAGTAGCTTTTCATTTTTTAAAGCCATTATGTTGTACTTTTTGTTCTTTAAGGTAATTTTATCTCCAAAGTCTGAATAATAATTATCTTGTTGTTTTTTTACAATTCCTTTCTCTACAACGCTAGGTTCAGTGGTATTCCTATATGAAATTTTCATTTCAACATTCATTTTAAAGGAAACATCCTGGTATTTTTCATTTAATTTAATGATGTCATCCTTATAATTTTGAGAAAATGCTACTGCAAAACCACCTAGAAAAAACAGCAAAAGAACCATTCTCTTTAAGGGGGTAAGCGATATGTAATAAAATTTATACTTCATACTTATTTTTTTATGGTTGTATTCCAACCGGATTTCGTTGTACATTTTTTCTATTAGACACAATGGTTCGCATTCCATCTTTGGTTTCTTTCTTTATTTGCACCAAGCTACCTTCTTCATCATAGCTATAGATGGTGGCATAATTTCTATCGTCTAATTCTGCTTTTAGCCAAAGTGTTGCGGGGTCATATACAAAGGTTTTCATATTGCTTACAAAAGGTTGCACACGCACATCGTCTAAATAAATTGTCCCTCCAAAAGCTTCAATTTCGATAGTAATAGTAGTTGCAGCTGCATCTATAGCAAATTTTCCTTCTAAGCGTTGCCATCCTTCAATTTTTTGTTGTGACGAAGAAGTTAAAATTTGTATAGGGTTAACTCCATCAGTTAATGTAAGTGTGGCTGATGCGTTAGTACCTAATTTAACCCACGAACTAAAATAGTATTCTTCATTAACACTCGGAGTAAAAGAAGTGTTTTGTAAAGATGTACCTACAGGATTCGTAAATGTTGCTTTATTTGTACTCGTAATTTCCATGGATACATTTCCTGTGTGTGCTTCTGTAGTTACCAATGAATGTGTGCCAGTAAATTTAATATGTCCGTAATTAGGAGAAGTTGGGTTCGTGTAAACACCTATGTAATCTTCAAATCCATCAAAAGCCAATTCTCTGTAATCGGTGTTAGAAGCTACAGCTGTTACTACTGAGTTATTATACCCATACATGGCTGCTGATTTAATGTTTAGTGCATCTTGGTTTTCTAATTCAAATCCATAAGGGCTGTATTGATTTACCTGATTGGCTTTAATCCATTTTTCATTTGGTGCTGAAGACAGCCAGTTGAATAATCCAAAGTTTTCATAGGTACCATCTATGCCTGTTTGTGTATTGCTAATTAACAAGGGTGCAGGAGCCGGATTGGTTTGTTTTCTGTCAATATCAAACACAAAATTTTGATGTGTACGCCAGATATTTTCTGCTCCAAATCTTGTCGTATTAAGAGGTAATGATGAATTGGGAACAGCATCAGCATAATTAATGTTCCAAGAAGAACTGTATTTAGTAGCACCTGCATGTAACACCCCATCAATACACTCATTTAAACATTCCGCATTTAACAATTCGCCCCATATTGTTTTACCGCTACCATCTACTGCTTTTACTTCATTGCCATGTTTGGTCAATATCATAGTGGTAACATCAAAATTAGCGGAATTTGTTAAATCAACAGAAGGATCAAAAAGTATGAAGGCTTCGTTTGTTTCACCTCCTCCACAAATTTTATTATCAGATAAATCGGAGTTAATAATTAATCGATTGGCTGGCGAAATAGTTATTTTAATGCCACTATAGGGTTTGTTATTTAAGCAATCATTAAACCCTAAGTCTCCGATTAAAATATAATCAGGCGGCACAGGAGCTGATTTAGTGAAATTATTTATCTCATCAAACAACGGGAATTTTCTTTCTGCTATAGGATTAGATAATGAAATAATGCTTCCTGTAGGTACTGATTGTTGGTTTCGGTAACCCGAACGAGCAATTTTGAAAAGCCCCGGAACAGTTGGTGTAGCAGCTATTCCATTTTTATCTTTTAGGGTACCATTTTCTTCTACCCAATACCTGAACCCGGTATTAAGATCAAGTAACTCATCACCCGGACGAACTAAATTAGAAGTAGTATAATTGGTAATAGTAGCTCCTACATTTTGGTAAGCTCCACGCATTCCTTCATGTTCCCAATGCGCTGCATAGGTGTAGTCATAAATGGGTTTATCAAAATCATTGGTAGTAGTGGTAAGTAAAGGAGAACCTGTACGGGCATCATAGTAGATGTTTTCGGTAATGGTTTTTGCTCCTTCTTTTGTGGTAACTTGGCTATCCAAAATACCATTACGGGTAATTATCTTATTGGTAGCTACTGACCGGAACATAGAGTGAGAATTACTAATAGAAGGTACTACCGTAGGAATGGGAATAGGAATAGGAACAAGGACTCCTAATATAATAACCCAATAAACATTCAAAGCATTATTTATTTGAACATCTCCAGATATAATGTTTGTTTTATTTTCTCGCATATCGATATAGGTTTCTATGTATTTCCCTATTTCAACATTATCAACAACTTTTGCATCGCCAGTAAGTACAGCTACTGTATTGCTTAATTTATTTCCCGTAGGCTTGTTTCGTACAAAAGGCTGTTGGGTTTTATAATGATAAAAAGTTGCGGCAACGGGTTCTACTCCGGGATCTCCAGGCATAGGATCATGTGGATCAGTAGGGTTATTCGGATCAAAAGGATCTAGAGGCAAGGTATAAGTCTGTACGCTATATTGTTTTCCATGCATGTTATTTAATTCTATGGAATATCCTTGTGAATATCCATTATTATGATGATCATAACTACCTATAAATGGGATAGGAATAGATAAATTATAACCTTCATAATCTACTCCTGTTTTATTGGTATATACAGGAAAATCTCGGGCAGTATAAAATTCATTGACAATAATACCGCTTACCGCTTTTTTAACTTTTGTTTCTCCATGTTCTTGTTCTATGTTTCTTACCGTAACTCTACTGTATCCCACATTGGCAGAAGGAAACAAGTTCTCGTTAAAAGGTTCTTCCAACATCAAGCCATTGTCTTTTATAATTAATCTGTCATTGCTAAACCGAACAGGTTGACGAAATGGGTTTTCTTCACCACCTACTAAAGGTTCATATTCTGCAACGCCTGAACTGGTTATTCTATCTTCTAATGTATAATCATAACTTTGACCATAACTGCTAGACTTGAATAGAGCGTTATTATTCAATTCGTCCCAATTATCATTTAATTTAATTTCTTTTACCCTACAACCTCCTCCATATTTTTTTCCTGAAGTATTGTTTAAACGGATATAAGAAGGATAGGTATTACTATTCACTTCTATTTCATCACACCATCCCGCCATAATTCCATAGTTATAGAATCCTGCAAGCATTTGAAGAGAATTTAACACTGTTCCTATAAGGCTAGGAACAACAGTCGCTACAGACATCATAGAGTTTACAGCTGCCAATCCTGTATTTTGTCCCGAAACCAAATCATCCCTATTATAACGCAACTCTCTCAATCCCGCCATTTTTATTGGGTTAATGGTAGATTGTATGACTTGATGTGGAGGTACATTATTTACTTTTATCCACGCTTTACTACTTACCCCTCCGGAAGGTTGATATAATCCGTAAGAACCTTCAAACTTCGCATAACCTTCTACATAATCAACAGCTGTAGGGTTACCCGGAAAATCTTTAGGTTTTTTTAACTTCATGTACGCTTTAAAATAGATTTGCTCTATCCCTGAAACATAGTCGGCTAATTCTGTTAAATTGACCTCCCTATCCAATTCAATATAGATACGCTGATCATCTCGGGTAAGGTTGTTATCAAGGATACCATCAGCCTTTCCTGTACCTATTATCCGATACATTTGTGCGGCTTTTCTATTCTGGACATAGGCATAATCGTCCGATTCATAATCTATCGTTAACGCTCCTCCTGAAGGCATGACTACTTTAGTAAGATTCCATGCAGAAGCATCTGCATTTCTGTCAGCGTAATCATCAAACTGATTACAATAAGGTTGGTTAAAGTTTGGAGCTAAATAATTACTGGTTAAAATTTCTTTAAAAGATCCTTCTGCCTGATAATTCCCCCATCGATCAATTTCATTGATATTATAAGGTGGGTTAATTATCTGACTTCCATCATGATTGATATCTCCGTAAGTAAATTCATAAGGGCTTAACTCTCCTTTTTTAGTGTTTTTATAATACTTGAACCAAACATGGGTTAACGTTAATTTTCCTCCTCCACTAGCTATTGAATTTGGTGTACTAGGGCACAAGCTATAGTTATACTTAAAATGAACAGATTTAATAGGTTGGTTAGGTGCTGACTTATTATAAAGTGTAATGACATCTAATTTAAGAAGCTTATCACTTGTATTTACTCCTCCATTTGGATTATTTACCCCTAATCCGTCCTCTCGTTGACTCAACGTAAATTTAGCAATATGCGTTTTGGTTTCTATAGATTCCAAGTAAACCATTTCTTTTTCTCCATAGGAATACCCGGACATATCATCCATATCATTGGTAATTTTTCCTTCGATATTATTTCCTTTATTCGCTTCATAGGGAGCTCGCCACTTAAATAAATTATCTTGTTTAATGTAATTAAACTTTACCCAGTAACCCAAATCGTCATCGGTAGGTCCATCATTGGTTAAATCCACATAATCAGCAGACAACACTTCAGTTAATAAATAAGAATGTGCATAAGCAGGTGTTGACGTTTTTGAATATAGATTGGATAAGCCTGAATTATTTGAAGTTGAATTTTCATTTCCTGTATATGTGCGAGTTCTATTAACTGTGCTAGTAGAGCCATCAACCGAAAAAGTTACATCTTCTTGAACAGTATTGTAGGCTGGTAAATCATATACATAACGATTGCCATCCGGATTTACAACAGAAATTTCGCCTATGTGGTGGGGTTTATTCGGATTATAGGGCGTAGCACGCTCATAACCTGTTATATCATTTGGTGAATTACTAGTATATAGTTCATTTGTTTTATCATTTCGAGTAAGGTACTCAATACTTTGTACACGGGTTTGTCGTTTTGAAAGAACGGCAGGTTCAGTTAATTGTGCTCTTGATCCAGAAGATGTTTCAATGATATTTTTCACCTTAGGTACAGACGTAATTTTATCCCACGTTTTTCCTAGTTCAAAACGAAAAGGCAATTCATTGTTATTTTGGTTCCCTCCTGCAAATGGTTCCGTTAATACAGTTTCTCCCAATGCTCTAAAATATGCAGGTTCATAAAGATCATCAGAATTAGAAACTTTAAATTTGTAATAATTGGTTACTGCATTATTATGGTTTTTCCATTTACCTGAATAACTTTGAATAACACTTAAACCTGGATTAAAACCGGTTTTAATATACCAAGGAGCCGGAGGAGGGGGAGTTAATATGTTACTTTCCGCTCCAAATCCAACACCACCACTAATAGTTTCTATTTTAGGATCGGTAAATACACCTATGTCTGAACGATAGGTTCTAAATGCTCCTCCTGTTCCTTGACCTGTTATTGAAAATACATCATAAGTAGCAGAGGGAATAGGTAAATTTTTATTTTTTTTATCTATAGGAATATCTTTTTCTCTGTTAAAATCACCTAAGGTAGTTTTATTGCTGTTAAATTGTGCATATAATAACCCATAACTGCCAAAAGAAACGGTATTTTGCGTGATTTTATTTTCAGAATATTTAACAAAAAAGTTTATCGGAGAAGTTTCTACATTAAAAAGATCTATTCCTAATTTCATGTCAAAATCAACAGAATAAGTTCCTCTTGGCATATCCATAGTAGGAATATAAGTTGATGCTGAAAAACTTGTACCAGCTCCAACTTTTGCAGAGAATTTTTTATATGAACCAGAATAAGACATAGAGGATCCATCACTACTGGCAACTAGACCAAAACCCTTGATGTTAGCTCCAAATGTAATGTTTTGAAGCCCTTGTCTCGAATTGTAATTTAATCCCGTTTCAAACCCAAATGCCTCTCCTTTAATTTTTCCTGCAAAACTTAAAGAAGGGCTCACTCCAATACCCTCTTTGGAATCCATAGAAATACCTAATGAGCCTTGCATAGCACCAGCTGACCCAAGTGCTACAGATGTTGATAAATTAATACCTGTATTTTGACCTATTCCTTTATAATTATCATAATAAATAGAACTAGATAAACTCAAATTAACTCCTTTTAATGCATCAAAGCCTAAAAGTTCAACATTAACAGGTGCTGCAACACCAAAAGTCATTCTCCTTTGTGGTTTCATGTGTACCGTTTTTTCAATTTGATCACCACTAAAATCATCGGGTATGCCACGCAAATTACGGTTTATTGCTCCAGGGTTAATGTTCCATCCCAATCCAACCCAACTTGCCTCCTGCTCCATTCCTATTCCTGCATGGTAGGCTAAATTAATAGGATACCCCCCGTTAGGTCCTGGTACGTTCAATAAAGAAATATTGTAGGTAAAATCTCCTGTAAATAAATCTACCATTTGGTTAGTATTTATAGGTTCAAAACTAGCTGCTTCAGGCTGTGAAGGTCCACTAGTAAGTGCAAAGGCAACAGATGGAAATCCTATTTGAGCCAGTATATTAACTGCCATGAAAATGGCTAATGCTTTGAATCTTTTTTTATTTACTATTTGAACTAGCATATTAATTAAGTTTTATTTTAGGTATATTATCAATGTCTTTTTTAGCTATTTTGAGTTTGATTTTTCCGAGACCCAATACTTGATCATTAAAAACAAGTGTTTTGTCTGTTTGTATTTCGGAACTCGTAAAGCCTAAATCTATATTGTTATAAGGTGCAACACCATAATTTCGTTCAAAATGACATAATTGACAGGATAAGGTATCCTTGTTTTCTTCTAACATCAAATCATATTCAAGCACATCAGTGAAATAATACAGCCTATCAAAATATTCCTGCTCTGTTGAAATGTTTGTTTTCAATACATCTTCTCCTGTTAAACTTTCTATTTTTAAGGTATAATATTGAAATTCCTCCAATTGTTTTAAACGATTAAAAAAAAGTGTAGTGTCTATAGATGTTGTCCTTTGTTCATTAATAGCAATGAATTCAACAGGTTTATAAAACAGACTAATTTTGTAATTTTCAAATTCTTTACTCACAACAAGTCCATTTTCAGGATTTTTAACCCAATTCAAATATTCACCTACTGTTACTTCTTTTTGTGCACAAGACAATAACATTATGCTACTCCAAAAAATTAATATATAATATTTTGTCTTTATCATTTTAATGCTCCTCCCTGATAACGTTCATTAACGTAAGTAATTAATTTTTCCGTTTCATCGTACACTTTATTGGCATGCATTACACTGCCTGAACCATTTGCTCCATATATAAAATCTATTTTCTCAGCGTTTCCATATTCTTCTACATATTTATTAAGTTGAGACCATATTTGTTCTGTGTAATTTTGCAGCATTTTTTGATTATCTTCTTCAAAAGTCTTTTTTTTCTCTTGATACTGCATTACCAAATATTGATAGTTTTGTATATTTTCTTCTCTTTTATGCTCTGAGTTTTGAATATTGACGGAGATAGCATTTATATGTATTTCTAAACTATCCAGAATTCTCTTTCTGTAACTCAATACTTCTTCATATTTTACTTCTAACTCTTTTTTATAGATAAATTCATTGTATACTTTATCTGTTTGAACATAAGCAATTTTTGGCTGAGTTATCGAACTGTATAAAGAAATCGTAACTCCTGCTGTTAGAAGCAATATAATTGCTAAAGAAATAATAATTATGATAGGCTTTTGTATCTTCATTTTTTATTTATTGATAAAGAAATCGTAACAAAAATTTCTCGTTTTTACTATTAGTTACTTCCAACACATAAAATTTATTCGAATTTAAAACAGGCGATAACATGGTTAAATCTAAATCATAATAATTAGCACCGACCTTTGTAATGGTTTGGGAGGGAATAGTATGCACTACAGTTTGATTTTCACCATACACCACTGCATTAAGTACTGAAGTGTTACTATATTCTTCGTTATATTGAAACCACAGGTGTTGTTTTACTGTTGAATAAAACCCTGCATTTAATTTTCTATCCAATATAGCATATCCAGGGGGAGGGCATCCAAAAGAAGTGTTCACATCGGTTATTCCTTTTCCTTGTTCAGATAATGCTATGTCTAATAAAAACTTGCCCGGAGGTGAATTAATGATTGTAGAGACGTGATTGTTTGGTGGAGGTATCGTGTACCAATTCAAAAAAGCAGCGTGTGCTCTCGAATAGGTAATCGTTCCATAATTTCCTGGTACGGGATTAGAAGATGGATAATAATCTATTTTAAATGCTTCATTTGTATTATAAGATGTAACAGTATTAGGAACAATAGTTCCATTTTCAATAACTCCAAATAAATTAAATGTACCAAACGTACCAAAAGGGATATAAAAAAAAGTAAGCCCGTATTCAATAGCGTTTGGGTCTTGATCAGCATCTATACCAGCAAAACCTACCGTAAAATGATTTAGGTGTTGGGGGACTTTAAATTCTATCCAACCGCTTTGATTAGTTCTTAATACATTTATAGAAGAAGCACCGCTAGTTCCATAACCATTGGCAGTTGTTTTTGTTATGGAATTACCGGTTGTTGTAGCTTCAAAAACATTTTTCCATTCCACTTCATACCCCACATAATATTTGCGGGTTAGTGCTGCACTTGCTCCGTAAAAAATAGTTAACGTATATTCTCCCGGAGCAAGTCCTGAAATGTTTTGAGTCGCCCAAGTAAATGGACTGCCAGGAGTAGACCACTCAAATCCTGTAATACCATTTATATTACCTGAAAGAAATATATCTATTGCTCCGGTAGAAGATTCATAACAATTTAAATGGGTGATTATAGGTTTTGGTCTGGGCCAAAATAAAAAATTAATAACATAAATTTTAATCTTGGCTTGGTTAGAATACATGGAAAAATCAAGTCGATATTCGTTGTTAACACTAACACTTACTTCACTGATTAAATTATCATTTTTCTTAAATATTACTAATCCTCCTTCTCTTTCTATGCTCAAAATATCTCCTGATGCAACAGTACCTACATTGGTTAATGAACTAGTTGATTTATTCCATGTATATAACGTATTTCCACTATTGACATAAAATCCATAATCTAAACTATCATAATAAACTGCTTGAGCATTAGCTGATAATCTATATCCAAAAGCCCATTCCTTGTTAGTATTAACAACTTCAACTCTTACTGATCCATCTCCTTTTACTGTATTTGAAAAACTCATTTTTCCTGTACCCCAACCATCAGCTGCTGTTTTTTCTAAATAACGATTATTGAAAGTTACTCCTTGGGAATCTGCAAGTTGAACTTTCACATCGACAGGTATTACCAAACTAACAGAATCCATAATAGTGTCAACAATGGTAACACTATATAGCCCAGACTCTAAACCATATCTATTTTGAGATTGATTTCCATCGCTCCAATAGTAATAATAATAAGGGTCTGTTCCACTTGTTGGTATTAACTCTATGCTTCCTAAGGTATCAGGGGTTTCTTGAGTAGTATTATGGTCAACAATTAATGTTGATATATAAGCCCACATACTATCTGTTCCTACAGAAATGTAGTTATAACCAGGCATAAACCTAATTTTTTCTGTCGCTATGTGAATTTTATTGCCTGATTCAGGTTGGTCAAGCGTTTTTATTGCTTGTCCAAAAGTGTTAGAAGCAACTATTAAAAATAAGCAACTAAGGAAATAAGTGTATAATTTAAACATTTACTTAGATTTATGGTTTGCCAACTAATAAAATAGTTGAGTAATTATTTTTTCTCTTTGATTAACGCTTCAACTAATTTACTTTGCTCTTCAATTAATTTTTTCTGTTCATCAATTTGTTTTTGTTGAGCAATAGCATAAAGTGTTAATTCTTCTATTTTTTGTAATAAAATAGCATCCATTTCTGCTATGTTAATTCCTTTTTCTGCTACCTCATCGGCTGAAGGCACATTGGGTAAATGACTGTATTGGTTAATATATTCTTCTACCTGAGCAAGTGTACTTAATTCGTAAGATGAGCTAAAAACAAAATCGGGCCAGGTAGTTGTGAGGCTGATTTCTACTTCTTCGGCACTTATTTTACCTGCTACTGCTAACATAGAACCGTTTGTTTTGCTGGTTCCTATGCTCATGGTATCAGAAAAATGAGACATACCGTTTACATCAAATGTTCTTATTGGGCTACTAGTGGCTATCCCTACTTTTCCGAATGTTCCTAGTCCTGTTGATGGTCCTACAAAAAATGTAGCAGTATCACTATTAAAGCCTACCATTAGGGTATTAGATTGGTTGTTGTTCAACTTATTTGAAGTGTTTATCCCTCTACCTATCGTCATTGAGTTAGTACTTGATGTGCTGACATAATCTCCAATTGAATAAGAATTATTTGCATTTGCTGTTGAGTAACTACCTATTGAAAAAGCATAATCTCCAGAACCACCTGAATAATATCCAAAAGCGTAAGCATTACCTCCTGTAACAATAGATTGTCTTCCTATGGAATAAGAGTGAGTACCTTCTGCTCTAGCATACGATCCAAAAGAATATGCTTCATATCCTGTAGCTCTTGATCGATTTCCTATAGCAAAAGATACATATCCGTTTGCATACGCTTGAACTCCCATAGAAACACTATAATGACCTCCTGCTTGAGAATAATATCCTGTTGACATACTATAATTACCGGTAACACTATTTCCTATTCCCGAAGCGAAAGTATAAGAAGCATTTGATGTATTACTTGTACCTAATGCACTACCGGTTGCACTAAGGGTGTTTGTGCCAAAATATATCTGAGCTTTTATTTCATTTAAGTTTAAAAGCAATACACAAGTAATTAGTCCTGATACATATATAAATTTTTTCATCTTTGTAAATTTTAATTAGTGTTAAAAAAATAAGAAATAAGCAATGAGTTGTGTTTCACTTACAGCTCCTACTGAATTTATTAATACTTGACTAGTATGGGTGTCTATTATTTTATTTCCTGACTGAACAGTTGCTATAATCACTTCTCCACCTACTTTAATTTGAGTTTCGCTTCCTGCTACTACTTTTTCTCCTCTTACAAATCCTGATACATCTTTAAACTCATTGCCAACAATATTTCCTAAAGTTTCTCCTTGTGCATTTTTTATTACTCCTGATGAAGTAATTTCACCTATTTGATTGTTCATTGCATCTGTTACTATTCCTGATGAACTTATATTTGCTATAGTGTCTTTTTCTCCTACTACTATTTGTTGTGAGAAAGAATTAATTGAACAAATCAGCAATAAGCTCAATAGTAAAATTTGTTTTGTTTTTTTCATTTTATGAATGTTTAGATTATTAATATGGGTTTAATTATTTATTGTTAATGTTTAAGTATTTTCAAAAACTCTACCCTTCTTCTTCTAGCAATATCTAATACAATATTTCCTTGTAATAGGATTTGATTTCGGTCTTTATATAATGTTATCATATAACTCGGGTTAATAATATGGCTCTTACTTATTCTAAAAAAATCGTGTCCTTCTAATAGGGTTTCAAATGAACTCAATGTCTTTGCTACCGTAATCCTTCTGTTATCATTTAACCGAACATGTGTATAAACTTCATCAGCATCGCAACATATTATATCATCTACATTTACAAACTCTATTTTAGTGGCACTTTTAATGGTAATAATTTTTGACTTTTTAACAGGATGCTCTTCCTCTAAAATAGCTTCTAACTGTTTGTTGTATTCAGCTTCATAATGAAGCTTTTTTTTAGTTTGAGCCAATAACTTTTCTAATTCTACTAATTTTTTTTGCAGAACTATTGTTTCGTTATTTTCTTTAAGTAGTATCAAAAAATTATGAACAAAATAATGTTAAAATATAGCCCAAACGTAAATGAAAAGATTTTAAAATCAAAAAAATGGTCAATCCATCTAACTAACGGTCTATTTTGACCGATGAACGGTCATTATTTTTTCAAAACACCCAGAATTAAAAAATTTAACACTAAGTATTTTTACCTATATAACTAAGTATTTATGCGTATTTTATTTTAAATTAAAACATTATATATTAGCACCCTGATGACAGATTTCTTAAATAATATACAAAATGCACGAATTCATATTAAAGAATTACAAGAAGCAATAGATAATAATTTGCAAAAAATTTGCTTACTTGAGTCTCAAGTACAAGAACTATTAAAGATTCGACAATCTTCAACTATACCGATAAAAGGCATTTCTAAAATTAATTTTGTTCCTATTAATCAAATACAATATTTTAAAGCGAATCAATCTTATACTAATGTAATAACAGAAAGGCATAATATTATTTTGGCTACTAAATCAATTAGAGAATTTGAAGCATTATTAGATGATTATTTTTTCTTTAAAATAAACAAAAGCGTACTTATAAATACTCATAAAATACATTCGTTCAGCAAAAAAAGTAATCAAATCATTATGAATAATAACGACTCTTTTGAGATATCCAGAAGAAGAAAATGTGAATTTTTGTCTGTTATAGATAGAATTTTAAAATAAATTTGATTTTACCTTTTTATTAGAAAATTTGAAATAATGATTATAAATTTATTAGATTTGTTTTTGAATTAATTTCATTATTTTTTCACTAAAAACAAATCATGTATATAAAACATACGAAAACATTGCGTTTAAATGATATAGGTGAAACCCCAGCCAGGTCACAGAAAAACAAAAAAGCTCTGAAGTTTAAACTTCAGAGCTTTTTTGTTTTTTACTCTTAACTAAAACGGTTTATTTCCTCTAATAATTCTTAATAGTACTGCAATTATAGCAATAACCAAAAGCACATGAATTAAATAACCAAGGTTAAAACCTACAAATCCTATAACCCATAAAATAATTAGTATAATTGCTATTGTATATAATAAATTTCCCATGACATATTGTTTTAAAAAGTAGTAAATAATATTTTATTAAGCATCTAAGTTAAAATGCTAATCCAACTGTAGCTTGCAATAACATGTTTTTATATTGAGGTGTTGATGAAGTTCCATCTCCATGATTATTCTGTAAATCCCATGAAGCACGACCTCCAATTACAAAATTATTGATATTTATATCTAACCCTATTACAGCTCCCATAATATTCTTACGAAGGTTTTCATTTTCAAAACCCTGTTCATCTTGTATGTTAACACCAAAGCCTGTAAATTTATCTTCACGAGATAATAAATATGAGAATTGAGGACCTGCTACTAATGTGAAGTTTTTAGATGGTTTAAAAGCTAATAATAAAGGAACATCTAAATAATTTGTTGTTCTCTCTAATTTATATTCACTCCCAAAAACAGTTCCCTCTCCTTTAAAGCCTTTTTGTGAGTACATTAACTCTGGGTGAAATCCTAAATAAGTACCAATAGGTATGGCAATAAAACCACCAACAGCTAAACCATACCTAGGGTCTGCTACAAAGTCGTCACTATTTTCATCATAAATATTAGCTTTATTAAAACCTACTTTTGCCCCTACTCTCATCTTATCCCTATTATCTTCTTCCTGTGCAAAAGCACTCACATTAACTACTAACATCGCAATTACTATTAATTTTAATTTTTTCATAATTCTTAAGTTTTTAGTTATTAATAATTTTTTTATAAGTTTTCACCCAAGAAATCATCCACAACCATCAATTTATTGATCTATAGCTTTTTATACTTTGTTTATTTGAAACAACATTTTCAATATGAAAATAAGGTTTTCAAAAAGAAAATATTTAATTTAAATCCTTTAATATCGGTATTTTTTCATTTATAGTTTTATTTTTGTAAGCTCCTACCTGAGTGCTGAAATTGGTATACAGGCACGCTTGAGGTGCGTGTGTCGTAAGACGTGTGGGTTCGAGTCCCATCTCAGGTACAAAATAAAAAGCCGAATTAATATTAATTCGGCTTTTTTTATGAGCTAAAAAAAAGAGGTTGAATTTCTCCAACCTCTTTTTTAATTTACTAAAAACAATTATTCATTATGCTTCGGCAGTTGGACCTCCAAAGTTCATTGGAATTCCTCCTGTTGGTCCAGGATCTTTAATTTTACCCATTTTAGACTCAAACTTATCAATATTATCTTGTAAAGCATGTAAAAGTCTTTTAGCATGTTCTGGTGTCATCAGTATTCTTGATTTCACTTTTGCTTTAGGAACACCTGGCATTACTCTTATAAAATCTATTACAAATTCAGAATTAGAATGACTTATAATTGCTAGGTTAGAATAAATTCCTTCAGCAATATCTTCATTTAATTCAATATTGAGCTTGTTGTCTTGATTATCTTGATCCATTATAAATTATTTTTTATTCTTGAATAATTGCATCGCTACTAGCTTTAGCTTTTGAAAGTTGTTCGTACTCTTCTTTAGATCCAACAATTAAGTTTCTGAACATTTTCATTCCAGTTCCAGCTGGTATTAATTTACCAACAATTACATTTTCTTTCAATCCTTCTAAATCATCCATTTTACCTCTAATAGCAGCTTCATTTAAGACTTTTGTAGTCTCTTGGAAAGATGCAGCAGAAATAAAGCTATCTGTTTGAAGCGATGCCCTTGTAATTCCTTGAATAATTGGGCTTGATGTAGCTGGAATTGCTTCTCTGCTTTCAACAACTTTTTTATCCATTCTCTTCAATTTAGAATTTTCATCTCTCAACTGACGAGAAGAAACAATTTGACCTGCTTTTAATACTTCAGAGTCACCCGCATCAGTAACGATATATTTATCAAAAATCCAATCATTTTCTTCCATGAAATCACGTTTGTTAACGATTTCTTTTTCAAGGAATCTAGTATCTCCAGGTTGCTCGATAAGTGCTTTACGCATCATTTGTCTTACAATAACCTCAAAGTGTTTGTCATTAATTTTCACACCTTGTAAACGATAAACCTCTTGTACTTCATTAACAATGTATTCTTGAACAGCAGTAGGCCCTTTAATTGATAAGATATCTGAAGGAGTAGTTGAACCTTCCGAAAGTGGGTTTCCAGCTTTCACAAAATCATTTTCTTGAACCAAAATGTGTTTAGATAAGTTAACTAAGTATTTTTTAACTTCTCCTGATCTTGATTCAACAATAATCTCACGGTTACCTCTTTTAATTTTTCCAAAAGAAACTATACCATCAATTTCAGAAACAACTGCGGGGTTAGATGGGTTTCTAGCTTCAAACAATTCTGTTACCCTTGGAAGACCACCAGTAATATCGGCAGTACCACCAGCAGAACGAGGTATTTTAACTAAAATTTCTCCACCTTTAACCTTTGCTCCTTCATTAACTGTAATGTGAGCTCCAACAGGTAAATTATAAGTTTTTAAAATCTCATTTTTTGAATTAACAATATTCAATAAAGGGATTTTTTTCTTGTCTTTAAACTCAGAAATTACTTTTTCAGTAAATCCTGTTTGTTCATCAGATTCCTCCTTATAAGTTACTCCTAATTCAAAGTTTTCAAATGCTACTTTACCTTCAACTTCAGAAAGGATTACAGCATTATAAGGATCCCAAATACAAATTTTATCTCCTTTTTTAACTTTGTCATTATTTTTCACAAATACTTGAGAACCATAAGGAATGTTTCCTGTAGTTAATACAACGTTAGTTTTAGGGTCAATAATTTTCATTTCGGCAGAACGTCCAATAACTAATTCAATTTTCTCTCCTGCTTCGTTTGTTTTTTCAATGGTTTTTAACTCCTCTATTTCAATTTTACCATCGTATTTAGCTTCTACACTAGAGATTCCTGTAATCTTAGAAGCAGTACCACCAATATGGAAAGTTCTAAGTGTTAACTGAGTTCCTGGCTCACCAATAGATTGAGCAGCAACAACTCCAACAGGTTCTCCTTTTTGAACCATTCTTCCTGTTGATAGATTTCTACCATAACATTTAGCACAAACACCTTTTCTTTGCTCACAAGTTAATACTGATCTAATTTCAACTTCATCAATATCTGCTGCTTGAATTACTTCAGCAATATCTTCAGTAATTTCATCACCTGCAGCTACAATTAACTCTTCTGTTTCTGGATGATAAATATCATGAACAGATGTTCTTCCTAAAATTCTATCGTATAAACTTTCAACTACTTCATCATTATTCTTTAATGCTGTAGCTATCAAACCTCTTAATGTTCCACAATCTTCTGATGTAATAACAACATCTTGAGAAACGTCAACTAATCTTCTAGTTAAATAACCTGCATCAGCTGTTTTTAATGCGGTATCGGCAAGACCTTTACGAGCACCATGAGTAGAGATAAAGTATTCCAATACTGATAATCCTTCTTTAAAGTTTGCCAAAATTGGGTTTTCAATAATCTCTTGACCTGATGAAGAACCCGATTTTTGTGGTTTTGCCATCAAACCTCTCATCCCTGATAACTGACGAATTTGTTCCTTAGACCCCCTTGCACCAGAATCAAACATCATATAAATAGAGTTGAAACCTTGGTTATCATTTTTAAGGGTGTCCATTAATACATTTGTAAGTTTTGTATTAGTGTGTGTCCAGATATCAATAATTTGGTTATAACGTTCGTTGTTGGTAATGAACCCCATGTTATAGTTATTCATTACTTCTTCAACTTCTACATTAGCTTTAGCTACAAATTCTTCTTTTTCCTTCGGAATAATAATATCATCAAGGTTAAATGATAATCCACCTTTAAAAGCCATATCATAACCTAAATCTTTAATATCATCTAAGAATTTAACCGTTTTAGTTGGCCCTGAATACTTTAATACTTTACCAATAATATCTCTTAATGATTTCTTAGTAAGTAATTCATTAACAAAACCTACTTCTTCAGGAACAAGTTCGTTAAAAATAACTCTACCTGCTGTAGTTTCAATAGTTTTTAAAACTGTTTCTCCGTTTTCAATATCAGTAGTTTTTACTTTAATGTTAGCATGAACGTTAAGTTTACCTTCATTAAGAGCAATAATTACCTCTTCTGGAGAGTAAAACATTTTACCTTCTCCATTTACAGGGTGATCTTTAGTAGATTTTCTTTCTTTAGTTATATAATATAACCCAAGAACCATGTCCTGAGAAGGAAGTGTTACAGGAGTACCGTTTGCAGGGTTAAGAATATTGTGCGAAGACAACATTAACAACTGAGCTTCTAAAATTGCAGCATTACCTAAAGGTAAGTGTACTGCCATTTGGTCACCATCAAAATCCGCATTAAATGCTGTACACACTAATGGATGCAAGCGAATAGCTTTACCTTCTATTAATTTTGGTTGGAAAGCTTGAATACCTAAACGGTGCAATGTAGGAGCACGGTTAAGTAATACAGGGTGTCCTTTTAATATGTTTTCTAAAATATCCCAAACAACAGGCTCTTTTTTGTCAACTATTTTTTTAGCTGATTTTACTGTTTTTACAATACCTCTTTCAATTAGTTTTCTAATAATAAATGGTTTGTAAAGCTCTGCAGCCATATCTTTAGGAATACCACATTCATGTAATTTCAAATCTGGACCAACAACAATTACAGAACGAGCTGAATAATCAACACGTTTCCCTAATAAGTTTTGACGGAATCTACCAGATTTTCCTTTTAAACTATCTGATAAAGATTTAAGTGCTCTGTTAGCATCAGTTTTAACAGCACTAGATTTTCTAGAGTTGTCTAACAATGCGTCTACAGATTCTTGAAGCATACGTTTTTCGTTTCTTAAGATTACATCTGGAGCTTTAATTTCCATTAGTCTTTTTAAACGGTTATTTCTAATAATAACTCTTCTGTATAAATCATTTAAATCAGATGTAGCAAATCTACCACCATCAAGAGGTACTAAAGGGCGTAATTCTGGTGGAATAACCGGAACTACCTTTAATATCATCCATTCTGGTCTGTTATCAATATTTTCTTTAGATGCTCTAAAAGCTTCAACAACTTGAAGTCTTTTTAATGCTTCATTTTTTCTTTGTTGAGAAGTTTCGTTATTTGCTTTATGTCTTAAGTCGTAAGATAAGCTATCTAGATCTAATCTTTTTAATAACTCATATAAAGCTTCAGCACCCATTTTAGCGATAAACTTATTTGGATCAGCATCATCTAAATATTGATTTTCTTTTGGAAGTGTATCTATAATATCGAAATACTCTTCTTCTGTTAAGAAATCTAGATATTGAATTGGTTCTCCATCAACACCATTAACACCTGCTGGATTAATTACTGCATATCTTTCGTAATAAATAATAGCATCCAATTTTTTGGTTGGTAAACCTAAAAGGTAACCAATTTTGTTAGGTAAAGATTTAAAGTACCAAATATGAGCAACAGGAACTACTAATGAAATGTGTCCCATTCTTTCTCTTCTTACTTTTTTCTCAGTAACTTCAACTCCACATCTGTCGCAAATAATTCCTTTATATCTAATTCTTTTGTATTTTCCGCAATGACACTCATAGTCTTTTACAGGACCAAAAATTCTTTCACAAAATAACCCATCTCTTTCAGGTTTATAAGTTCTGTAGTTAATGGTCTCTGGTTTTAATACTTCTCCACTTGATCTTTCTAAGATAAGTTCTGGAGAAGACAAACTGATAGTAATTCTTGAAAAATTACTGTTGGTGTTTTGTTCACGTTTAAAAGCCATGTTATATAGTTGTTTTTAGTTCAAAATAAATTAATTATCTAATGTTATGTTAAGTGCTAAACCTCTTAACTCATGTAATAATACATTAAACGATTCTGGAATACCAGGTTCTGGCATTGGGTCTCCTTTAACTATTGCTTCATAAGCTTTAGCTCTTCCTTTAACATCATCAGATTTAATAGTTAACAATTCTTGAAGAATGTTTGCAGCTCCATAAGCTTCTATTGCCCAAACCTCCATTTCTCCAAAACGCTGACCACCAAACTGTGCTTTACCACCTAATGGTTGTTGTGTAATTAATGAGTATGGTCCAATAGAACGAGCATGCATCTTATCATCAATCATGTGTCCTAAACGTAACATATAGATTACTCCAACAGTTGCTGGCTGATCAAAACGATCTCCCGTTCCGCCATCATAAAGATAAGTTTTACCATATTGTGGTACACCTGCTTCTATACAGTATTCGTTGATTTCTTCAACACTAATACCATCAAAAATTGGTGTAGCAAACTTTTTTCCTAATTTTTGACCTGCCCATCCAAGAACAGTTTCATATACCTGACCTAAGTTCATCCTAGATGGTACACCAAGTGGGTTAAGAACAATATCTACAGGCGTTCCGTCTTCTAAGAAAGGCATATCTTCCTCTCTTACAATGTTAGCAACAATACCTTTGTTCCCGTGACGTCCAGCCATTTTATCTCCAACCTTTAATTTTCTTTTCTTAGCTAAATAAACCTTTGCCAATTTCAGAATTCCTGTTGGTAATTCATCACCAACTGAAATAGCATATTTTTTACGTTTAAATTTACCTAAGATTTCATTTACCTTAATGTTGTAGTTATTTAAGATTTGTTTGATTAAATCATTCAACTCATCACTTGTAGTCCAGTTTTTAGAATCTACAAATACAAAATCATCAACTTTTTCTAATACTTTAATAGTAAATTTAGTCCCTTTAGGAATAAGTACCTCATTATAGTAGTTTACAACTCCCTGACTAGTTTTGTTATTTACAACAGCATAAAGTTTATCAATCAACACTTTTTTAAGTGCTGCAACTTCTCTGTTGTATTCTTCATCAAGTTGCTCTAAAATTGCTTTCTCTTCTGCTCTACTTTTTCTGTCTTTAATAGCTCTTTCAAAAAGTTTTTTATCAATTACAACACCTTTTACAGATGGTTTAACTTTTAACGAAGCATCTTTAACATCACCAGCTTTATCTCCAAAGATAGCTCTTAACAGTTTCTCTTCTGGAGTTGGGTCTGTTTCTCCTTTAGGAGTAATCTTACCAATTAAAATATCGCCTTCTTTAACTTCAGCACCAATTCTAATCATACCGTTTTCATCCAAATCTTTGGTAGCATCTTCGCTAACATTAGGGATATCTGCAGTTAATTCTTCTTCACCTCTTTTGGTATCTCTTACTTCAAGAGAAAACTCTTCAATATGCACAGAAGTAAATAAGTCTTCTTTTACAACTTTTTCTGAGATTACAATCGCATCCTCAAAGTTATATCCTTTCCAAGGCATGAAAGCTACTTTTAAGTTTCTACCTAAAGCAAGCTCTCCTTTTTCTGTAGCATAACCTTCGCAAAGTACTTGACCTTTTTTAACTTTATCACCTTTTCTTACAATAGGTGTTAAATTTAGACAAGTGTTTTGATTTGTTTTCTTGAATGTATATAATTCATACGTTACAGAATCTCCATCAAAACTTACTAATTGATCTTCTTCTGAACGGTTATATTTAATAGTAATGTTTTTTGCATCAACATATTCTACAACACCATCAGCTTCAGCATTAATAAGTACTCTAGAATCTTGAGCTACTCTAGCTTCTAATCCTGTACCTACTATTGGAGCTTCTGGTCTTAATAAAGGAACTGCTTGACGCATCATGTTTGATCCCATCAATGCACGGTTAGCATCATCATTTTCTAAGAAAGGAATTAATGATGCAGCAATAGATGCAATTTGATTAGGAGCAACATCCATTAAAGATATGTTTTCTGGCTCTGTTAAAGGAAAATCACCTTCTAGTCTAGATTTTACTTTTTCAGTTAAGAAATTACCTTTATCATCTACTTGAGCATTTGCTTGCGCAATAATTTTTTTATCTTCTTCTTCAGCACTTAAATAAACTACATCTTTTTTAAAGTTTATTTTACCATCTTCAACATGTCTGTAAGGAGTTTCAATAAACCCTAATTTGTTCACTTTTGCATAAACACAAAGAGATGAAATCAAACCAATATTTGGTCCCTCAGGTGTTTCTATAGGACAAAGTCTTCCGTAGTGAGTATAATGAACATCACGCACCTCAAAACCAGCTCTTTCTCTAGAAAGACCTCCTGGCCCTAATGCAGACATTCTTCTTTTGTGAGTAATCTCAGATAATGGATTGGTTTGATCCATAAATTGAGATAATTGGTTAGTTCCAAAGAAAGAATTAATTACTGATGAAAGTGTTTTAGCATTAATCAAATCTGAAGGAGTAAATACTTCGTTATCTCTAACATTCATTCTTTCTCTAATGGTTCTTGCCATTCTAGAAAGACCAACTCCAAATTGATTATGTAATTGCTCGCCAACAGTTCTTACTCTTCTGTTACTTAAATGGTCAATATCATCAACTAATGTTTTTGAGTTAATTAATTCAATAAGGTATTTAATGATAGAAATAATGTCTTCTCTAGTTAATACTCTTACATCGTCAGCTATATCTAACCCAAGTTTTTTATTAATTCTAAATCTACCAACTTCTCCTAAATCATATCTTGTTTCAGAGAAAAATAATTTATCAATAACACCTCTAGCTGTTTCAACATCTGGCGGTTCTGCATTTCTAAGCTGACGGTAAATATGTTCTACAGCTTCTTTTTCAGAGTTAGAAGGGTCTTTTTGTAAGGTATTGTATATAATTGCAAAGTCAGATGAGTTTACATCTTCTTTATGTAAAATAATAGTTTTTGAACCTGATTCTATAATTTCATCAATATGATTTTTGTCGATGATAGTTTCACGATCAATGATTACTTCGTTTCTTTCGATAGAAACAACTTCTCCAGTATCTTCATCAACAAAATCTTCAACCCATGTTTTAAGTACACGAGCGGCTAATTTTCTACCGATAACTTTTTTCAATCCAGATTTGCTTACTTTAACTTCATCTGCTAAATCAAAAAGTTCTAAAATTTCTTTATCTGTTTCAAAGCCTATAGCTCTAAAAAGAGTTGTTACTGGTAATTTCTTCTTACGATCGATGTAGGCATACATTACATTATTAATGTCAGTAGCAAATTCTATCCAAGAACCTCTAAATGGGATAATTCTCGCTGAATATAATTTAGTACCGTTAGCATGTTTGCTTTGACCAAAGAAAACACCTGGAGAACGGTGTAATTGTGATACGATAACTCTTTCAGCACCGTTAATCACAAAAGTTCCTTTAGGAGTCATATATGGAATAGTACCCAAATATACATCCTGTACAATAGTTTCAAAATCCTCATGCTCGGGATCTGTACAATATAATTTTAGTTTTGCTTTTAAAGGCACACTGTAGGTTAAACCTCTTTCAATACATTCTTCAATAGCATATCTTGGTGGGTCTATGAAGTAATCTAAAAATTCTAATACAAACTGATTACGAGCATCTGTGATTGGAAAGTTTTCACTGAAAACTTTAAACAATCCTTCTGAAGCTCTATTTTCAGGAGTTGTATCTAATTGAAAATAAGATTGAAATGATTTAATTTGAATATCTAAGAAATCAGGATATTCTAATTGGTTTTTGGTTGAGGCGAAATTAATTCGAGAATTTTCCACCTTTTTATCTAATGTATTGTTCATTAGTAGTTTTGAGTTTAGTTTGTTTAAATAATATTTTTATTCTTTAATTAGAAACACTTATTTTTAAGTACACTAATTTTCTCAAAATGACATCAATTCACTTTGAGACAAACACTATAACTCTTTGTAAATCAACAAATAGATTGCTATCTGTCTCAGTTTTCTATTTACAGAGGTTTATAAAGCAAAAGAGGCTTAGGTAATTTACTCCTAAAAAAAGGGTAAATACCTAAACCTAAATTGGGTTTGTATCAGTTAAATTATTTAACTTCTACTTCAGCTCCAGCCTCTTCTAATTGAGTTTTAAGAGCAGTTGCTTCATCTTTAGAGACACCTTCTTTTAAAGGTTTTGGTGCTCCATCAACTAATTCTTTAGCTTCTTTAAGACCTAAACCGGTTAATTCTTTAACCAATTTAACTACTGCTAATTTAGCAGCACCACCTGATTTAAGAATTACATCAAATTCTGATTTTTCTTCAGCACCAGCAGCGTCTCCACCACCAGCAGCAGGACCTGCAACAGCTACAGCTGCAGCAGCAGGTTCGATACCATATTCATCTTTAAGTATGTTAGCTAATTCGTTCACATCTTTCACAGTTAAGTTTACTAACTCATCTGCAAGTTTTTTTAAATCTGCCATTTTGTTTTATTTTAGAAATTTAAATTAATATTAATTGTTTGTTTTTAATTATTTATTCAGAACGTTCTGATAAAGTTTGTACTATACCTGCCAGTTTACCTCCACTTGATTTAAGTGCAGAGACAACATTCTTAGCTGGAGATTGAAGTAATGCAACAATATCACCGATAAGTTCTTCTTTAGATTTAAGGCTTACTAATACATCTAAATTCTCATCGCCAACATAAATTGATTCTTCAATATAAGCTCCTTTCAATAATGGTTTATCACTTTTTTTACGGAATTCTTTAATGATTTTAGCAGGTGCATTACCTACTTCTGAAAACATTATAGAAGTATTCCCCTTAAGTGAATTATACAATCCTTCGTAGTCTTTATCTGCTTTTTCAAATGCTTTTTGCAAAAGCGTATTTTTTACTACTTCAAGTTGAATATTACCATTAAAGCAAGTTTTTCTTAACTTAGAAGTTGTTTCGGCATTTAAACCAGCTATATCTGCTAAATAAAAAATATTAGCATTGTTTAACTTTTCAGTTAAACCATCGATATACTGACTTTTTTCTTCTCTTGTCATTTTGCTTTTAGGTTAAATTAAATACTTTGTTAAACTTAAAATGATTTAGGTTCAACTTTAACACCCGGGCTCATTGTGCTTGATAATGTGATACCTTTCACATATGTTCCTTTTGCTGACGCAGGTTTTAATTTTAAAATTGTTTGGTATAATTCATTAGCATTTTGAGCTAATTTTTCAGCTTCAAAAGATGCTCTACCTATAGTAGTATGAATATTACCAAATTTATCTACTTTAAAATCTATTTTACCGGCTTTAACATCAGTAACAGCTTTACCTATGTCCATTGTAACTGTGCCTGATTTTGGGTTTGGCATTAATCCTCTTGGTCCTAATACACGACCTAAAGCACCAACTTTTCCCATAACACTTGGCATAGTTATAATAACATCCATATCAGTCCATCCGCCTTTTATTTTATCAATAAATTCGTCTAAACCAACATAGTCAGCACCAGCCTCTTTAGCCTCAGCTTCTTTGTCAGGAGTACATAGTACTAAGATTTTCACATCTTTACCAACACCATTTGGAAGGGCAACTGTACCTCTTACCATTTCATTAGCTTTTCTAGGATCAACTCCTAATCTAATACTAATGTCAACAGATGCATCAAACTTTGTAAATGTCATATCCTTAACAAGCTTTGTTGCTTCATCCAAGTTGTATAACTTTTCAATATCTACTTTAGATAAAGCCTCTTTCATGTTTTTTGTTAATCTAGCCATTGCTGATACAATTTAATAAATTAGTTTTATGCAGGAAAAGTCCCACTTACTTTTAACCCCATACTTCTTGCTGTACCTGCAACCATTTTCATTGCAGATTCAATTTTAAAACAATTCAAATCAGTCATTTTGTCTTCAGCGATTGTTTTAATTTGATCCCAACTAACGGTTCCTACTTTTTGTCTATTAGATTCCGGAGAACCTTTTTTCAATTTAGCAGCTTCCATTAATTGAACTGCAGCTGGAGGGGTTTTAATTACGAAATCAAAAGATTTATCAGAATAAACCGTAATAACAACAGGTAATACTTTTCCTGGTTTATCTTGAGTTCTTCCATTAAATTGCTTACAAAACTCCATAATATTAACACCTTTAGCACCTAATGCAGGTCCTACTGGTGGCGATGGGTTTGCAGCTCCTCCTCTGATTTGCAATTTAATTAATCCACTTACTTCTTTAGCCATTTTATTTACTATTTAGATTTGTACTCGCTCAATTGGAAGCATTATATATATTGAGTCTGTACGATTAATTACTACTTTATATTAACTTTCTTTTTCTACTTGTAAGAAACTTAATTCTAATGGTTGTTTTCTTCCGAAAATTTTAACCATTACTTCTAACTTTCTCTTCTCTTCGTTTATTTTTTCAATTGAACCAGTAAAACCATTAAAAGGACCATCTATCACTTTAATGTTTTCGCCTACAACAAATGGTATTGTCATCTCTTCATCACTGTCTGCCAACTCATCAACTTTACCTAATATTCTATTTACTTCAGCCATTCTTACAGGTAATGGATCTCCGCCTTTTTCTGCTCCTAAGAAACCTATAACTCCATTTACATTTCTGATAACGTGTGGCATTTCTCCACTTAAGTCTGCTTCAATTAGAATGTAACCAGGAAAGAAATTTCTTTCTTTACTTATTTTTTTTCCATTTCTAATTTGAAATATTTTTTCTGTTGGTATTAAAATTTGTGATAAGTTATTACTTAAACCATTTCTAAGAATTTCATCTTCAATGTATTTTTTGATTTTATTTTCTTTACCACTTATCGCTCTAACGACATACCATTTTTTTGTATTCTCTGCCATAGTAATCAAAATAACTTATAAATTTCTTTCATCAATCTGCTAAAAGTACTATCCATCACAAATATGATTAACGCAAATATTACAGATGCAATTAATACAATTACTGAACTACTTTGTAACTCGCTCCATGTTGGCCACGAAACTTTGTTTAACAATTCGTCCGTTGATTCTTTTATATAATTTCCAATTTTAGCCATAATATTTTTTATTCTCTGCACGGGTGGAGAGACTCGAACTCCCAGCCAATGGTTTTGGAGACCACTACTCTACCAATTGAGCTACACCCGTAATAACTTTATCATTCTTAATTAAAATACCGATAAAGCGTACTAATAAAATAAAGTCAAGAAAGGTATCCACTAAATAGTGGATACCTTTATATTACTTTTACAAAATTCTAGTGTAATTAATTACTTAAGAATTTCAGTGATTTGACCAGCTCCAACAGTTCTACCACCTTCTCTGATTGCAAATCTTAATCCTTTATTTAAGGCAACTGGTACAATTAATTTAACTGTT
>JAPHUD010000003.1 GCA_026196775.1 Flavobacteriales bacterium | reverse complement strand
TCTTTTCCTTTTCCCAAAACTTTTTATAACTTTTTTTTTACTTTTATTTCTTACACCCCTTAACCACTTGATTGTGAAGACAATTTTTTTGAAACTTTTATCTCTCATTAGCTTTTTAAGATTTAAGATTTTCTTTACAATCCTTTATTACTATTATATTACTATAAAAAAAACAGCTTTCACTATAACTCTTACAACTAATAATAAGCCATAGACTATCAATTGAATTAAAACTCAAAATATAAACAAAATTAGTTGTTTATGTTCATAAACATTTCATCATAAAATTTTGCATTTTAAAATTTTGTTATACATTTGTTGCGTTATTGGTTTTCAGATTTAAAGTCTGGAATTAATAGGGAATCAGGTGAAAAACCTGAACTGTACCCGCAACTGTAAACGCTGTAAGTTTTTACATTTTGCCACTGATTAAATATCGGGAAGGCGTAAAAATAAGGTGTAAGTCAGGAGACCTGCCATTAACAGAAGTGTTTCACTTCAACATGCTTTCGGGAATAAAGGCGAAGAATATTTCTAACAAAAATTTCTCTTCACTTTATTTTTTTTCAAAACAAGTTAACCAACTACTGCATTTATGTATTTGATTGGCTTGAGTTAATTTATTTATTAACCTCATTAAAACAAAAAAAGATGATGAGAAAAAAAATGAAATTGGCAAGCTCAGCTTTCCTCGGATTGATGTTATCCGCAACTTACATCAACGCTCAAACCGTTTCAGATTTCGAAAATCTAAACTTACCTATTAACAGTTATTGGAATGGCTCCGACTACAGTGGAACACACATCAACGGTACTTTTTACAGTATTTTTAGTAGCGGAACTGCTGTTTTTCCAAACGTGTATGACACCGCTTGGGGAGCTCCAGGATACTGGTCGGAAGGTTTTGCCTACTCTAATGTAAGCGACAGTTCTACTTCTGGTGTTGGGAATCTATATGCCTCTAAAGCAGGAAGTGGCTACAACAACTCTGATAATTATGTTGTTGCTCAAAACAATGCTATTATTCAACTTTCAGGACTTGCTCAAAATAATACGGTAACAGGTGTTTTTGTTACCAATGGTACTTATGCTGCCAATAGTATGAGAGATGGAGATGCTTTTGCCAAACAATTTGGAGGTGCTACAGGCAACGATCCTGATTGGTTTTTATTAACTATAAAAGGTTACACCAACGGTAATTTAACTACTGATAGCGTTAATTTTTATTTGGCAGATTATCGTTTTGTTGACAATAACCAAGATTATATTGTTAACCAATGGGAATGGGTTGACTTAACTTCTTTAGGTAATGTTGATAGTTTGGTTTTTACGTTAAACTCATCAGATGTTGGACAGTGGGGAATGAATACGCCTGCTTTTTTCTGCATGGATAATTTTAATGACCAAACAGTTAATGTTAATGAATTAGCTGAAACTAATAACGTTAATTTTTATCCGAATCCTACAACTAGTTTTCTAACTATTGATAGTGATGTTAATCTAAATTCAATAGCATTATTAGATATTACAGGTAAAACCATTTTGGTTGAAAACAATCTTAACGATAAAAATTACACCATTGATTTAAGTGCGTTTGCTAACGGAATTTATTTTGTAAAATATACTGCAGAAAATCAAACTGCCATTAAAAAAGTAATCAAAAACTAAACAATTAATGTCAATTCCAAAAGCCATATTTTGTTGGAGCGGAGGCAAAGATTCTGCCTATTGTTTGCACAAGGTATTAACTGAAAAACAGTTTGATGTAACATATCTTTTAACTACCATCAATCAAGATGTAAAAAGAATTTCTATGCATGGAATTCGTGAAGCATTATTGGATAAGCAAATAGAGGCAATAGGAATTCCAGTATTAAAAGTGGGACTTACAACAGCATCTAACGAAGCTTATGAGCAGCAAATGGCTGTTACCCTACAAAAAGCTAAAACAGAAGGTGTTGAACATGTTATTTTTGGAGATATTTTCCTTGAGGATTTAAGAGTTTACAGAGAAAATAACTTATCAAAAATAGGTATGAAAGCCATTTTTCCTTTGTGGAAAATGAACACAACTCTTTTAATTAATGATTTTATTTCCAAAAAATTTAAAACCATTTTATGTTGTATTAATGATGGGTTTTTAAAACAAGAATGGATAGGCAAAGAAATAGATACTTCTTTTCTCCAACAACTTCCTTCTCATGTTGATCCTTGTGGCGAAAATGGCGAATATCATACTTTCTGTTATGACGGACCTATTTTTAAAAATGAGATTCCTTTTATTAAAAAAGAAATAGTGTACAAACCTTTAAACATAAAAACAACAAGTGATTGTTCTTTACCTTCCAATAATCAAACAAATGGCTTTTGGTTTATTGACTTAATTCCAAAAAAATTAAAACAATGAAATTTTATCTATACATAATACTTATAATCAATCTGTTATTTTTTAATAACCAAGCAATTGCTCAAGGACCTTATGCCCCAGCTGTTGGTCAAGTAGGAACAACTGCTATTCATAAAGATTCATCTGTTTTTGTAGCTTGGGCTACTAACGCAACAATAGAAAGAGGTTGGCAAAATATTGCTGATACATCTTTAGGAAAAACTACTGCTGGAACTACCAATGATATTTTAGGAAAATCAGGAACGGGGGGAGTTGTTAGTCTTGGTGATGGAGGCAGTGCTATTTTAACTTTTACAGCTCCCATTAAAAATGGCTCCGGTGCAGATTTTGCCATTTTCGAAAACTCATTTGACGGACAGTTTTTAGAACTCGCTTTTGTTGAAGTAAGTTCAGACGGTATCAATTATTTTAGATTTCCTGCCCATTCACTAACTCAAGATACTGTTCAGCTAGATAATAATGCTAATATGGATGCTACTTACCTTCATAATTTAGCAGGAAAATACCGAGCTCAATATGGAACTCCTTTTGATTTAAATGATGTTGATGGAATTGTTGGCTTAGATATAAACAACATTACTCACATTAAAATTATTGATGTGGTTGGCAGCATTAATCCAACTTTTGGTACTTATGATAATGATAATAATATTATTAACGACCCTTTTCCTACCCCATTTCCTACTGGTGGTTTTGATTTAGATGCTATTGGTATCATTCATCAACAACCAAACAACATTAATGAAAATGAACCAATTGTCAACCAAATTTACCCCAATCCATTTTCAGCTAATTTAACTTTAAAATTAAACATCAAGATTGATTATAGCTATACTATTGTTGATATGAAAGGTAAAACACTTATTGAACAAACATCATCATCAAATAACAATACTATTAATACATCTAATTTAAAAAAAGGAATTTATTTTTTAAAAATTATTGCCAACAAACAAATTTCAACACATAAAATAATAAAGCTGTAAATGGTTAAATGTTAATCAGATAACTAATAATTTTATAAACCCATAAACTTCTAAACTATATTAATGAAATTAACAAGTGTCATATTTATCTTTCTTATTGTTCAAACCACTTTTGGACAAATGGTGAATGACACCATTAAATTCGAACCTTTTGTTGTTGAAGCATTTGCAATATCCTCAACCTATAAAACCACTAAACTAGACTCTGCTACCACTAAATCTGTGGAGAATTTAGCTCAATTATTACAAGAAAATTCTACTGTTTTTATTAAATCTTATGGCTCAGGTTCTTTGGCCTCTGTATCTTTTAGAGGTACAGGAGCCGGGCATACACGTGTTTTATGGAATGGCGTTTCTTTAAATTCTCCCATGAATGGGCAAATAGATTTTTCTTTATACCCCACTCCATTTTTTGATAAGGTAGAGTTACATTATGGAGCAAGTGGATTAATTGACGGTAATGGGGCATTAGGAGGAAGTGTTAACTTGCAAAATTCATTGCCTAATTTTAATGATTCTCTTCAATCGATAAAACTTAATTACAATTATGCTATGGGAAGCTTTAATAAGCAAATTCACAGTGGAAAAATTGCTTATAAAGGAACTAAAAAATGGTTTTACGAAACCAGAATATTTCATACTAAAGCAGATAACAATTTAGTATATTACAACTTTGCCAAAAAAGAAAGTCCTGAAGAAAAACTACAAAATGCCGATTTAGAACAATACGGATTTCAGCAAGCCATTTATAAGAAAATAAAAAACCAAACTATTGGTATGAGGTTTTGGTATTTTAATAGTGATAGAAACTTACCTCCTACTATGTTAGTTATTAAGAATGATGAAAATCAAAAAGACGAATCATTCCGATTATTATTACATACCAACGGTTTTAAAAACAAATATTCATACAAAGTAAGTACTGCTCTTATTCATGATAAATTAATTTATAACAACAAGCTTATTGATATAAACTCAAAAAACAAGGCTTTATTAGTTGATAACCATATTGATGTCAATTATTTTATAAATGATAAAATTACTTTTCTTAATAACGTTAATGTAAGATACGAAGAAGCTAAAGCAGATGGCTATGACAACGAACATAATAGGTTCAACAATAGCTGGTTAACAGGTTTTAGTGGAAATTTTAAACGTTTAAATTGGACAATTTTTAATAGAATGACCATTGTTGACGATTTCTTTAAGCCCATAGCTCCAAGCGTTTCATTAGGTTACCAACTTCCTAAATTAGAAGATGTAACACTGAAAGCAGCGGTGGGAATAAACCACAATTACCCAACTTTTAACGATTTGTATTGGACACCCGGTGGGAATCCAAATTTAAAACCAGAAGAAGCTAAAATGAGTGAAGTTGGATTGAAATACCATAAAACTTTTGGAAAAACTACATTCACAACAGAAAACACTTTCTTTTTTGCTCATGTTTCCAACTGGATTTTATGGCAGCCAAGCTCAGGGAGTATTTGGAGTCCAACTAATTTAAAAAAAGTAGAAAACAAAGGTTTTGAAAGCACTTTAAATATAAAATATAAGCTCAATAAAGTTGATTTAAGCATAAGAGGAAATTATGCCTATATCATCTCCAAAAATATTGAGTTACCTAAAAACACTGATAATGCCTTAAATAAACAACTTATTTATGTACCTCAAAATCAATTCAATTCAAGTTTGAATTTATCTTATAAAAATACTTCGTTGAGTTACGGCTATCAATACACTAGTTTAAGATATATTAGTACAGACAATAATTGGTATTTACCCGCCAACTATATTTCAAACATAGGTATCAGTCAAAAAATAGAAGTGAACCCTGCAACTTTTAATCTGCGTTTTCAGGTGAATAATTTGTTTAACCAAACCTACCAATCTATTACTTGGAGACCAATGCCCTTAAGAAACTACATGCTAACCATTTCTATAAATTTATGAGCAAATTCAATTCAAATATCGTAGTTGGATTAGCATTATTAATGTTAATTTTTTCTTCTTGTAAAAAAGAAGAGTTTGGTCCACAATGTATAAACTGTGAGGAAAATGCTATTTCACCTTCTATTCAAAATGATGTAATTATAGTTAATGAAGGAAATTTTGGTTTTGGAAATGCAAGCCTAAGTTTATACAATTCTACCAGTAAAACTGTACATAATAGCATTTTTCAGCAAGCAAATAACTATCCTTTGGGTGATGTAGCTCAATCTGCTTACTGTTTTGAAAAGAAAATTTATACGGTGATAAACAACTCCAGTAAAATTGAAGTTATTGATAAATCTAATTTTTCCTCAATAGCCACTATTACAGGATTCGATTCTCCTAGGTACTTTCTTCCTATAAATTCATCAAAAGCCTACGTGAGTAATATTTTTTCAAACAAAATAGACATTATTAACTTAACTAATAATACTATTTCGGGTAGTATTACGACAAGCTCTAACTGGACTGAAAAAATGCTTGTTTTTAATGACACAGTCTATGTTTGCGATATGAGCAACAACAAATTAATACTTATTAATAAAACTAACAATCAAATTATAGCTAATATCTCGGTAGGAATTCAACCAAACAGCTTAATATTAGATAAAAACAATAAAATTTGGATAATGTGCGATGGTGGCTTTAATGAAGCTAATGCTCAATTAATAAAATTTAATCCGAACATTAGAACTGTTGAGCAAACTTTTGTATTTAGTAATATTAGCGATTCACCGTCAAACCTAATTATTGATAGTTCTAAAGAAAATTTATATTTCATTAATAATCATATTTATAAAATGAATATAAATGACATGTCTTTACCTTCATCTAGTTGGGTTTCCAATAATGGAGAAGTTTTTTATAGCCTTGGAATTCATCCAACAACTTACGAAATATATGTCTCAGATGCCAAAGATTTTGTTCAAAACAGTACCATTTATATCTACTCACCTAACCAACAACTTTATCATCAATTCCAATCTGGAATTAACGCAGGACATTTTTTGTTTCTTCAATAAGGTTATTTTTTTTGAAAAAATATTATTCCCAAAAACATTCATAATGAGTCTGTTTTATTAACAATTGTTGAAAACTCAACAAACATTAATACTAAGTATTTCCCACAAAAAAACTTACTTTTAGGTCGAATTTTTAATCAAAATCATCTACATTATGAAAACAAAATTATTCTCTAAAAGTATTTTAACACTTCTTATAGCACTATTTACTGTAACAATTGGGTATTCTCAAACGGTTTATGAAGATTATCAAGACGGTAAAATTTGGTTTAAAATAAAAAGTTCTGAAAAAAATATTATTGTAAAACAAGCTTCTAAGAACGGTAGTATTGAAGCTTATGATGATGAAAACATAAAATTATCATCCATGCCCTTTTTAAGAAATGTTTTTGTAAATCATACAATTAAAAGGCTTTCTAGGCCATTTCCAAAAGCATATTCTTCACAAGATTTATTAAACACTTATTTAATCGAATTTGATGATGTAAAAAATATAGAAGCTTTTATTAATGAATTAGAAGCTTCTGGAACTGTTGATTATGCTGAAAAAGTACCTTTATATAAAACCTCTTACTCTCCTAACGATCAATATCACAATACTACAAACATGTGGGGTTTATTTCAAATTCAGGCAGAACAAGCTTGGAATATTAGTACTGGAAGTGCTAGTATAGTGGTTGCTACTGTTGATAATGCTATACAAATTACACACCCTGATTTAACCAATCAAATTTGGACTAACCCAGGAGAAATACCAAACAACGGAATTGATGATGATGGAAATGGTTATATTGATGATGTAAATGGTTATGATGTTGGAGATAACGATAACAATCCAAACCCACCTAGCACTCAGTTTAGTCATGGAACACACGTTGCTGGTACTACTGGAGCAGAAACTGACAATAGTATTGGAGTTTCTTCAATTGGTTTTGGTATTTCTATCATGGCAGTTAAAGCAACAAGAAATAATGCAGGATCTAATTCTGTAACTAATGGATATGACGGAATTTATTATGCTGCGGTTAGTGGTGCTGATATTATAAATTGTTCTTGGGGTGGTACAGGTTATTCAACTACAGGTCAAAATATTGTGAATTTTGCTTGGAACAATGGTTCTATAGTTGTTGCTGCAGCAGGAAATGACAATGTAAATAATGACAATACTCCACATTACCCTTCTAATTATAACAATGTAATCTCAGTTGCATCTTCAACTACAAATGACGTAAAATCAAGTTTTTCTAACTATGGTAATTCTGTTGATATTACCGCTCCAGGTAGTAATATTGCGAGTACTATACCGAACAATAGCTACTCTTATATGAGTGGTACATCTATGGCATCACCTATGGTTTCTGGTCTTTTAGGATTAATGAAATCTTTAAACCCAACCATGCCAAATACAGCATTAATTAATTGTATGTATTCTTCTGCTGATAATATTGATGGTGCCAACCCAGGATATATTGGACGACTTGGAGCAGGGAGAATAAATGCTTTTCAGGCTTTACAATGTGTTTCTGCCAGCTTAAGCAATCCTCCTGTTGCTGAATTTACAGCTAATGTTACCACAGTTTATGCAGGTAGTTCTGTTACTTTTACAGATCAGTCAACATTTGCTCCTACAACATGGTCGTGGAATTTTGACAATCAAAGTTTAGGTGGTGTTGTACCAGCTACTGCAAACACTCAAGGACCACATACGGTAACATACAATAATATAGGTTTATATGAAGTTTCACTAACAGTTACCAATGCAAATGGTAATGACACGGAAACCAAAACCAACTACATTAATGTTGTTCAACCTGGAACTTGTGAAATTATTGATATGGACACTACAGGGAGTCCTTTTCATTTTGGATGGACTCCAACTCTATACAGTGCAGGAGCTGGAAATGGATATGTTGCTGGTACAAATAATTATGGAGACAGAGCTAAATTAAATTATTACAATGCTACTCAAACAAGTGGTTTTAATTACTTAATAGGTACTTATGTTTGGTTCGCAAGAGCCTCTACTAATACGCCTACAAAAACAATAGATGTAAATGTTTATGATGGGACTGGCGGAACAGTTGGTGCACTATTAGGTACTAAAACATTACCTATGTCTTATGTAATGGCAAATACGCCAGGTATTCCTTTTATTGAGTTTGATAATGCTGTTCCTCTTCCAGCTTCAGGAGAAGTATTTGTTGGAGTACGTTTTGCTAATTTAAATATGGCAGTAGGTGACACCATTGCTGTTGTAACTAATGCAGATGCCGAATCTACTCCAAATACTGCATGGGAACAATGGAATGATAATACTTGGAATGCCTATAACGGTGCTGGTGGCTGGGGATTAAGTGTTACTCATTATTTTTTCCCTTGGTTAACTAATGATACCACTGCAATTTCTTTAACTGCTACTCCAACCACAATTTGTGAAGGAGAGATGGTACATTATGATGCTACTGGGTCAACAGGACAAGATACTCTATTATGGTCTTTTCCAGGTATGAACCCAGCAAATTCAAATAATGTAATTGATAGTGTGTTGTATAGTTCTGCTGGTAATTACACAACCTATCTGGAAGTTGTTGGTGGAGGCTGTAGCCGATACAGAATTGATTCTGTAAACATAACTGTAACTCCAGCTCCAAATGTAAGCATATCTTCAACAGCAGATACAATTTGTGCAGGAGCGTCTGTAACACTAACTGCTACTGGTGCTACAAGTTACTTATGGTCTCCAGGTGGACAAACAACTAATGCAATCACTGTTTCTCCAACCTCAACAACAACTTATAATGTTGCTGGAACTACAGGAAGTTGTAATGACAATGCATTTGTAACTATATATGTAACCAATTTACCAACCATTGCTAATGCCACTGTAACTCCTACTGGTACTATATGTCAAGGAACAAATGTGGTATTTGATGGTACTAGCTCAACCAATGCTTCTACCTATAGTTGGTCTTTCCCACAAGGTAGCCCTTCTATTAGCTCTTCTACTAACCCATTTGAAACTGTTAGCTTTGGAGCTCCTGGAACACATAATTATTCACTACAAATAACTAGTGCATGTGGTACTGATACCTACAATGGAACAATAACCGTAGAAGCTCTTCCTTCAGTTACAGCTAACGCATCAGCATCTACAATTTGTGCTGGCGACCCTGTTACTTTAACAGGTAGTGGTACTGCTGCTTCATACGCTTGGGATAATGGCGTTACTGATGGTGTTGCTTTTACACCAATAACTACTACAACATACACCGTAACTGGAACAGGTGCTAATAGTTGTCAAAATACTGCTCAAGTAACAGTTACTGTTAATCCAGCTCCTACGGTAGTTGCTAATGCTACTGCTACAACTATCTGTGCTGGTGACCCTGTTACCTTAACAGGAAGTGGTGCTACTTCATACACTTGGAACAATGGTGTTACTGATGGTGTTGCTTTTACGCCAACAGCTACTGCAACTTATACCGTAACAGGAACCACCGGAAGTTGTTCTAATACAGATCAAATAACCATTACTGTTAATACAGCTCCAACTGTAGTTGCTAATGCTACTGCTACAACTATTTGTGCAGGCGATCCTGTTACTTTAACAGGAAGCGGTACTGCTTCATCTTATACTTGGAATAACGGTGTTACTGATGGTGTTGCTTTTACGCCTTCAACTACTGCAACATATACCGTAACAGGTTCTAACGGTGGCTGTTCAAGTACTGATCAAATAACAATTACTGTAACACCTGCTCCAACCGTAACAGCAACTGCTACTTCTACTTCGGTTTGTGCTGGTCAATCTGTTACTTTAACAGGAAGCGGCAATGCTACTTCATACACCTGGGATAATGGTGTTACTGATGGTGTTGCCTTTACGCCAACAGCTACTACCACTTATACCGTAACCGGTACTATAGGAAGCTGTTCTAATACAGACCAAATAACAGTTACTGTAAATCAGGCACCTTCTGCTATAGTAACTTATACACCAAACAGTAACATTTGTGAGAATATGAATATTCAATTTGATGCTTCAACATCAACAGGAGCTACTTCTTACAACTGGTCTTTCCCACAAGGAAGCCCATCAATGGGTTCATCAACCATTGCTAATCCATTAGTGAGCTTTGGTGTTGCAGGAACACACAATTTTGCAGTTGTAATATCTAACTCTTGTGGAACAGATACACACAATGGTTCTATTGTAGTTGATGTTTGTAATAGTATTGATGACCTAAATAATGGAAAATCTATGATTGCTTATTTTGATAATATCAATAATAATATTACTATTTCTTATGAGAATATTACTCAAGGAACTTACAACTTAAATATTTTAAATTCATTAGGACAAGTTGTAGTTTCAACTAAGCTTAATATTAATAATAATGAAGGAATTATTACCATTCCTTTCAATGAAGGTGCTAAAGGAATTTATTTCATCAACGTTTATAACAATGATGCTAAATTCAATAGTAAATTCATGAAATAATATTATTTAACATTCGTTATCAGAAGAGGTTGTCCATAGGGCAGCCTCTTTTTGTTTTAATTTGTTATAAATTGCTTTAATTTGCACTTCCAAATTTTATTTTAATGAAACTAAAACTAATTGCCATAAGCCTCACTTTTTTTATATCCAATTTACTTTGGTCGCAGGCTTTTGAGCAACCAGTAGTTCCAGATTCTGCTTACACCATTCCTTTATTCAAAGCCTCTTATGCAGTACAACTTACAGGTTCTGATATGGCAGACCGTTTTGGCACCAACAATAATGTAGGGGGTAGCTTTGCTGTTAAAACTAAAAAGAATTGGTATTACGGCATTAAAGGTAATTTTTTATGGGGAGGAACAGTTAGACAAAGTAATATTCTAGATCAAATTAAAGATAGTGATGGAATGGTTATCAATTCTGATGGAAAACCTACAGAAGTTTTTCTTGATCAACGTGGTTCTTCATTTTTTTTGGTAGGCGGAAGACTGTTTAATGTATTAGCTCCCAACAAAAATTCCGGAATTCTTATTTATGGAGGGTTCGGAACACTTCAACACAAAATAAGCATCAAGTACCAAGGAACAATTCATAGCTTAACTGATGAACACAAAAAAGGCTACGATCGTTTTTCTTTTGGCTATGCCGTTAATGCTTTTGCAGGCTATATGTATTTCAGTAAAAATAGGTTAATCAACTTTTTTGGTGGAGTTGATATCACACAAGGATGGACAAAAAGTTTAAGAAAATTTAATTATGATACAGGCATGCCCGATAATAAAGTTAATTCCGATTTTCTTTATGGATTTAGAGTTGGTTGGATTATAAGATTAAATAAAAGAACACAAGAAGAATTTTACTATTACTAAAAAATCATGATAGTTATTGAAAACCTTCATAAAAGCTATGGCGACCTTAAAGTACTTAAAGGTGTAGATTTATCTATTAAAAAAGGTGAAATAGTTTCTATTGTAGGTTCTTCTGGAGCAGGAAAATCTACTTTATTGCACCTAATGGGAACCTTAGATAGAGCTGATGAAGGAAAAATAATTATCAACAGTGAAAACACCTCTGTACTTTCAGATAAAAAGCTTTCTATTTTTAGAAATAAACACATTGGTTTTGTTTTTCAATTTCACCATTTATTACCAGAGTTTACAGCCTTGGAAAATGTTTGTATTCCTGCATTTATTAACCACACTCCAAAAGCTGAAGCAGAAAAAAAAGCCATTGAGTTACTTGATTTATTAGGACTTACAGAAAGAATGCACCACAAACCCTCAGAACTATCTGGTGGTGAACAACAAAGAGTAGCTGTTTGTAGAGCTTTAATTAATAGCCCCGCTGTGGTATTGGCAGACGAACCTTCTGGAAATTTAGATTCTGTTGCAGCTAAAGATTTACATCAATTGTTTTTTGATTTAAGAGACAAAACCAACCAAACGTTTGTAATTGTTACCCATAATGACGAGCTAGCCAATATGGCAGATAGAAAGTTGGTGATGAAAGATGGTAAAATTTCTGTGTAAGTAACCTATAACTTACTTAACCAGAAAAGCTATTTTACTGATTTTTTGATTTTATCAGACCTAATATATAAGCTGAAGCTTTTTTTATTTTTTAACAACTTAAATATGAATTCATCACCTTCTAATAATTAATTTTCAACATCAAAAACTTATAATACTAAAAATAGGTTGATTTAAATAGATTTAATATTTTTGGAAAAAGATACAATGCGGATAAACGTACCAGTACGTTTATCCACATGTTGGCATTCATTTAAACTCATAGCTGATCTAAATTTAAAATGGACAGAAATAAAATTGAATACTTAAAGGAAAAGCAACTGTTACTTAAAAAGGAGATTCGATTGAAAGAATTGCGCAAAAGAATCGCTCCCGAATTGAACTATCTAGAAGAACATAGTTTCGCTTTCAAAGTATTTTATGATTTCAAATATATCAATTGGATAAATGACAATATAAAAGTCAGACCCAAAGATGGTTACAGAGGTAGTCACGGTGACTTTCAAATTGATGTTGATGATTTAAATGTTGTTAATACAAAAATAGCATCAGAAGATGACTTTCTAACCGTTGGGCCAATCGCAGAGTTCTTTAATAGAATTTCAAATGACACAACACTCATAATATGCGCTCTTGGAGGAGATCCAGAATTAGAAATATCAAAAGAAGCTTTCCTTTCAAATCCATCAATATTTTTTTCAAGTCCAGAGACTTGGGTGTTAAGTGCGGACAAAACATCAATAATTGAAAATATATGGGAGCAAGGAGTAGTAAGGTTTATAGACATTACTCAATCAGAACCAATATTAAGAGTCAAATCAATGATAAACTAATAAAAAAACGAAATGCCAACAATGCATAAAAATAATAGCCGAAATAGTAGTAAATTCAAGGGTTGTAGCCCGCTTCAACTTTCTTGTAACTTGACAAGAAAGTGCCACGCAATCGGCTACTATTCTTATACTAAACGTTGGCGTGCATTATGAGAGCGACATGAACAGACAAGATGTTAAAAATATTATTCAAGAAGAATTAAAAGGGAATCCTGACTTATCAAATGCTCATGGAGTAGAACTTGACAAATGTTTAATAGAACCGATTAGACAAACATATCTTGACTCTTTCAACGATAACAAGAAGATTGAACTTTGGACTGTTTTAGAGGAAACCGATGATGGAGATGGATATAAAATTGTTTTTGACTATGACGATAATATTTTTGGATTAGGAATGAAGACTAATAATGATGAGTTGGTTTTCATTGGGTATTATGGAACATTTACAGAAACATTAAGAGGAATGTGAATCACTGGGATATGAATTATTACGACAATGAAGAAATAATATTTAATTCCGAATTTCAATCAAAAAAATTGAACTTCAATCATGGAAAGAAAATAAATGAGTCTATCGTTGACATTAAACTTGACGGGACAGAGGATATTTATTATAAGGGAGAATCAGAAAATGAGCAGATTGATTTTAAGTTCCAAAACTTAATAAAAAAGAGTGGATGGATTCATTTTAATAATGGAGCTTCTTTCAAGATAAATAAAGGGTTAATTAAAGAAGTGAAATTATATAATGATTCACTGGGCAAATTAAAACACTTGAATTCTGATGAAATAAAAAGTAAAATTGGAAAACCAAGTAAAATAGAACATGATATTATTACGTATGTTTTCGACCCTGTTGATGAAGGAGATATTTACCATTTCAAAGACAGGCATATATCGATTCAATTTGACCCAGATACAGATAAAATAAAGGAGATAAGAATAAAATAACGACAAGCCAACACATGGTATAGTGCATGCGGGTTTCAGTGGTTTGCGAGCGTTTATAGCTCGTAAATAAAGTTGGTGTAAACTGAAAGGAAATCGCCTCGTAATCCCGCACTACGCATAGCCGAAACCGTTCCCCCAACAAGAGGAACTATAGTAAATACCTTTCTAAGCAGCACTTGTAATACGATCTAAGAAATCTAAAAGATGTTGGTTAAAATCGTGAGGTTGTTCTAGATTGGATACATGTCCTGCATGATCAACAACCTTAAGTACTGACCCTTTAATTTTTTCATTCATTATTTCAGATTGAGCAAGTGGCGTTACCCCATCTTCTCTACCGCAAATAATTAATGTTGGAATATTTATTTTATCCAAAATAGAACAAGTTTCTGTACGTTCAGCAAGTGCTACCAATCCCTGTTTGATGATATGTTCCGAATTAGCAAGCACAATACTTCTCACTTGTCCAACCAATTCCTTTTTATTTGCTATTGAATCTTTGTGAAAAACACTTTCAATAATTCCTTCAGTAAAATTAGCTATCCCACCTCTTTCTATTACTTCTATGGTTTTATAGCGTTTTGCTTTTACTTCAGGAGTGTCAGCAATACATTGCGTATCACATAAAATTAATCCTTTAAAGCGATTAGGAAATCTTTTTATTGCATTGAGGGCTATATATCCTCCCATAGATAATCCACAAATAATTGCTCTATCAATACCTAACTTGTCCATAAATTGTATCAAATCATCAGTAAACAAATCAATACTTAAGGATGTTTCCTCATCTGTTGATTTTCCAAATCCCCTAATATCACAAGAAATTAACCGATAAGAAAATTTTAAAAAATCAAGCTGATCATACCACATCGTTTTGTCGAAAGGATAACCATGCAAGAAAATGATTGGGATACTCCCCTCACCTACATCATCGTAAGATAAATGAAATTTATTTACTGGGATAGTTAAATTGTAACCTTTAGTTCTTGTTTTCATAATATTTTTTGTTTTTTAAGTTAGAGATACCTTATATAATTCGTGATAAGAATTATATATTTCATAAATTGCTAGCAATGCTTAAACTTATTGACCTAAGTTTAAATTCTACTACTGTACAAAACTCTAAATAGCTTTTATCTCTAATCTGTTAAATTATTCCAGCCATATTGACCAATATATTTTAACAAATTAGTAGGTCGATAGTTAGCATCGCCTTCAAAGCGCTCTTTAACGCTGTAATGAATAAACGTATCGGGTAAAATTTTACGTTCTTTTTTTCCTAATAATTTATAATGTTTTTTGAACTCATTATTCTGCTCTGCTAATGGATTTATGTTAACATTTGCTATGTGCGACTGAAATTCTAATTGTTTTAATTCGGCTTCTTTTTTCATCCACAACATAGGAATATCACTAAGCGTAAATTTATTTTTGTCGGGTGGATAGCTTCCACCAACATCCGAATGCACCCCTGCAAACCAAACCTGTTTTAAATCTACTTTTTTCTCATAATCTTGCTTCCAAATAGTAGGTTCAAAATCTTTTCTTAGCTCATCTATAGATAATGCATGTCGAGCGGTTTTAATAATAGCTCCTATTTTATTATCATAAAAAAGGTTTTTTTCTTTTATAAAACCAAAAATACTTGTTGGCAAGCCTAAAGCACCAACCGTATCCCAAACACCAACAAAATGAATAGGTGTTTTTGGAGCAATAGCGAACTTCTTTCTGAAATTTACAGAATACTCGCTATCGGGTTTTTCATTGGGGTTTTTATATAACTCAAATGCTTTGTGAATATGGTTAGCATGTTGTTTTTTTAGAATACTGCAATTATTAATAAATCCGGCTAAACTCCTAACGGTGTAAGCTCCTCTGCTAAAACCAAAAAAATAAAGCTCATCGCCCACATCATAATTATGCACAATAAAACGGTAAGCATCCATTATATTTTTGTCTAAGCCTACTCCAAAAGCACCTCCTTTAAACCCATCATGATAAGAACCAATTCCCCAATCGTAAAAAACAGTTTGAGCTACACCATTGCTATCCACAGGTTTTATGGCTCTAGAAAATTTTAATACATTGGTAGGAAAATCTTTTTCTAAATTTTCTTCGGGTTTATTCCAAGTACCATCAGCACAAATAATAATACGTTTCATTTTTCAAACACTTTAATATCAGCTTAAAAATAGCATTTTTTATTGAAAAAATAAAGCTTAAACAGTATTATTTTTTTTGAAGGTATTTTCTTCTCATCAATAACATCTTAAATTTAAGATTATCGTAGATTAAGCCTGAGAACAATACCAAAACAGCAAAAATTAAAGTATAAAAAGCTATTTTAGAATAAATATATCCGCCTATTACCCCTCCCATAAAGAAAAATGAAATGATGTACAACCTGAGTTTTATGGTAGAAAGTATTTTTTTACGAAAAGTATATTTATTAGGAAAAAACAATTGCGAAAGTTCTATGCCTAAATCGGTAAAAAGACCTGTTAGATGAGTTGTTCTTACTACTGCATTAGAAATATTGGTAACAAACGAATTTTGTACCCCCATAGCAAAAAGCAACAAACAAGCAATAATATCTATACTATTTACAAACGAAAATTGAGAAATGACGACAACAGTCAACAAAACTATAGCTTCCAATAGTGATGGTAATACAAAAATATTAAGCTTTTTAGTTTTTGCAACTAGTTCAATTAATAAGCCTGATGCAAAAGACCCTGCTAAAAAGGCAATAATGTAAAGCAAATAAATGGTTCCTCTCCAAAATTGAAAGTTAGCAATATCATCAATAAAAAAAGCAAAATGTCCGGTTACATTGGTTGTAAGTCGTTGTATGGCTAAAAATCCAGTAACATTTACCACTCCTGCTACAAATGACAACAGAGAAGCTATTTGTAAATTATGTTTTAATGTACGGTTTTTGCCTTGATGCCTAAACATAAATTACTTACCGATTAATTAATATTTAAAACTAGATAATTGAAAAAACTAACGCTTTTCAACTTATAAACATATAAACTCTTTTATCGCTTCCTTACTTTCATATTGATAAGCTCTACCACTAAAGAGAAAAATACTGCAAAATAGATATAGCCTTTAGGAACTTCGTAATGTACGCCTTCTATCAGCAACATAAAACCAATTAAGATAAGAAAAGATAACGCCAATACTTGCAAGGTAGGTTGGTTATTAATAAAGTTACTAATAGCTTTAGCGAAAACCATCATTACAATAATAGAAATGATAACTGCAATAACCATTAAAATAATTTTATCGGTAAGTCCTACAGCTGTTAAAATAGAATCGAATGAGAAAATAATATCTAACATTACTATTTGAAAAATAGCACTACTAAAAGAGGTAATTACTTTATTTTTAGACTTTCCTTCTTCTGTATCTTGAGCAATTTTATGATGAATTTCCGAAGTACTTTTTGCAATTAAAAATAAGCCTCCTATCACCAAAATAATGTCTCTCCAACTCAGTTTAAAATCATACAATTCAATAACTGGCTCAGTTAACCCAATTAAAAGGGTTATTCCAAAAAGCATTATAATTCTAACGATTAAAGCTAGACTTAATCCAACAAAACGAGCACTTTTTTGTCTTTCTTGAGGTAATTTTCCAGCAACTATAGAGATAAAAATAATGTTATCTATCCCTAAAACAATCTCTAAAAAAGTTAAGGTTAATAAAGCTATCCAAGTATCTAACTGTAAGAATATTTCCATTGTAGGCTAAAATTTAATTTTAATCAAAATTAGACAAGATTTTACTAACTTTACTTTCTATATAAATTATAATTATGCGTTTTTTCACCTTCCTCTTATCACTTGTATTTTCTTGCAGTGCTTTTGCACAACAATCGAAAATAAACTTTGATTTACAGGCTGCTATAAAAAAATACAGTCCCAACAATCAAGTTATAACCTTATTTGTAAAAGGAAATGTTGGCGAAATAAAAAATTATCTAGAACAAAACAATGCTACTTACGGTTTATCTGCTAGAGGTTTTATTCAGGTAAAAATGCCCGTAAATACAATTGAAGCTTTTGCGAAAAATAATTTTGTTGAATATATTGAATACACTATTCCAAACATACAACTACTTAACGATACGATGTTGATAAACAACAATATTGTTGATGTACATTCGGGTGTTGCACCACTTCGACAAACCTATACAGGGAAAGGTGTTTTGTTTGGTTTAATTGATACCGGAATTGATATTACTCACCCTGATTTTCAAGATACTTTGGGCAACACCCGTATTTTATCGTTATGGGATCAAACCAAAACTCATGATGGAAATGCTTATGGTTACGGAGCTGTTTGGGATTCAAGCGATATTAATTTGGGCATTAGCACTCATCATGACCCATTTGCTTACAAAGGTCATGGTTCACATGTTTCGGGAATTGCAGCAGGAAATGGAAATGCAGTAAACGATTACAAAGGAGTTGCTCCTGATGCTAACATTATTGCTGTTGGGATTGATTTCACCTCTGAAGAAGCTGCTATTGTTGATGCTGTTCACTTTATTTATACCGTTGCCGATGCATTAAACATGCCTTGTGTAATCAACATTAGTTTAGGTAGTTACAGAGGATCTCACGATGGAACAGATGCTCAGGCAGTAGTAATTGACAGTATGATTACAGCAAAAAATGGTAGAGCTTTAGTAAGCGCAGCAGGAAATGCAGGTGCTTTGCCTTTCCATTTACAACACAACATTAACAGCGATACTACTTTTACTTGGTTCAAATACAATGCTTCAAGTGTATTGGGAACTGGTGCAGTCTTTTATGAACTTTGGTCGGATACAGCCGATTTAAACAATGTAAATTTTGCTTTTGGCATTAATCTTCCTTCAGGAAGTTTTGCTTTAAGAAATAGAACACCCTTCCATAACATTCAAAACAGGCTTGGAAATTATGCAGATACCGTTTTAAACACCAATGGGGATACACTGGCTATTGTAGAAACTTTTGGAGAATTACAAGGAGATAAATATTTGTTACAAGTAAAAATAGAAGAACCTGATTCCAACAATTATTTATTTAGCTTAATGACAACCGGCTCCGGAAAATTAGATATTTGGTCAACCAACAATGGTATTTTAAGCACTTCTGAAATAGTTAGAACGGGTTTGCCATCAGCAGCTGTTTATCCTAATATTATTCATTATCAACTTCCTGACACTTTGCAGACAATGGTAAGTAGCTTTACTTGCTCACCCATTACCATTGCGGTAGGTACTTACAGAAATCGAAAAACCTATATGGACTACGATTCTACCATACAAGTTACTGCCGGAACTCCGGGAACTATAGATGTTGGTTCCAGTTTAGGTCCCAACCGTAGAAATTATTTAAAACCAGATATTTCGGCAACGGGCAGGTACATGATGAGTAGCGTACCTGATTCTACCATTGATTTTTATTTAGCAATCCCCGTAAACCATATGTGGATTGCTCCAGGAGGAAAACATATGCTTAAAAATGGGACATCTATGGCCTCCCCTGTAGTAGCAGGAGTAGCAGCTTTATATTTTGAAAAATGCCCAAATGCCTCTATGAATGAAATTAAAAATATGATAATTGCCAATGCTAAAAAAGACAGCTTTACAGGAACAACACCTACTTTTAATTATGGTAACGGAAAAGTAGATGGTTTTAATACCTTAGTAGCTTCCAACTTTAGTTTTTCACTTGGAAATGATGCTTATGTATGTGATGGAGATAGTGTTAATATTGCTTCACCTCCTTATTCATCCTATTTATGGTTTAATGGAGATACGACTAATAATATTTATGCAGATTCAACTGCTACTGTATATTTAGAAGCTACTAATCAAAGTGGCTGCAAAGGTTATTCTGATACTATACAAATTACTCATCATAATATACCAGCCAAACCAATTATTAATCATATTGGAGATGATACCCTGATAATTTCTACCAATAATACTGTGCAATGGTATGTAAATAATAATCCAATAAGTGGAGCAAACGATACGATTTGGATTGCTCAGACAGTAGGAAATTACTATGCTGTAGTTACGGATAGTGTTGGTTGTCAGAATTATTCAGACACTGCAAATGTTACTATTGTTGGTATAAATGAAATAAATAAAAATTATTTTAACATATACCCCAACCCCATACAACATGAATTAACTATTGAAGGAATTGAAGGTCTTATCTCATCAATAATAATTAAAAATAGTAACGGACAATTAGTTTATTCCAACAACAATATTTCTTCAAAAAAACACACCATAAATACTGCTCGTTTCTCATCAGGAGTATATTTCGTATCTTTAATATCAGCTAAAAATACGGTGGTATATAAGTTATTGAAATATTAATCACTAATATGAGTATTGTCATATTTAAAATGAGAAAATAAGCCTAAATTTGTTGGCATATATGAAAACATTTAATGTCATATTAGCTGTCTTTATGAGTTTGGTGCTGCTTTTTAGCACTAATCTTAAGTCTTTTATTACTATTAACTACTTGCTTAACAAAGCAGAAATTACTGAGCTTTTTTGCATCAATAAAGAAAAACCGAAGCTCGAATGTAATGGAAAATGTCATTTAGCTAAAGAAATTAAAAAAGTTGATGTTGAGGAAGAAAAAAAACCTTTACTGCCAATACCTACTTCCAAACAACACCACGAAGTTTTATATGTTGAAGTAAGTTCATCAAATAAAATTTCTGAAATAATTATTAGCAACAAGCAACATTATTCACCAATCAATGCAGGTGAAATCCAACATGGATATTTTCTTTTAATTACTCCACCACCAAAACAATTAGGTTAACTAAATTATCTATAAAAAACTGTAAAACACACAGTATTATTTAACCTAAAAACTACAAGAAAATTTAATGAAAAAAATCATTTTAGTAATGATTTCGATGCTCTTTGCAGTTGAAATCTTCGCTTGTGATTTGTGCAGTATTTATATCGGAATTGAACCTAAAGATTATAAAAACTCTTTTGGCGTAAGGTATCGATATAGAGCATTTGAAAGTGATTTTTTAACAACTAATAGTACGTCAAATTTAAAAATGAACTATATACCAGCACAACGAAAAGGCGTAATAAATGATAAACATTTAGATGAAAGCACTTTTAATGGAAGTGAGAACGAAACATTTACCTATTCAGAAACTTTTGTAAGTTACGATGTATTTGCTAATTTCTACTTAACGAAGCGTTTTCAACTTAATGTAAACACTTATTTTGCTGATAATTATACCTATAAAAATGATAGTACGTTAGAGAACATTAGCGGTATTGGTGATATTACCATTACAACTACTTACCAGTTGTATAACACCACACAAACTGCTGATACATCTAAAAAATTCATTCACAGGGTAAATGTTGGGACTGGAATGACTATTCCTACAGGAAGTTACAATAAAAAATCTATTGTAGGCTTTCAAACTAAAATACAACCTAATGTTATTTTAGGTAGTCCGATAGAAGAATTAGATCCACACTTACAATCGGGAACGGGAGCATTTAGTTCATTATTTATTTTGGAGTATCTTGTTAAGTATAAAAATATTGGCTTAAATTCTAATTTGAGTTATAAAGCAAATACAACAAATAAGAATAACTTTAGATTTGCCAATAGATTTAATGCTAATTCCAACCTATTTTATTTAGGAAAAATAAGTAAAAACTTAACGCTTATGCCTACAGTAGGAACAGCTATGGAATTTAGCAATAGAGACACTTTTGAAAATTATTCTTACTTAGGTTCTGGTGGAGAAGTATGGTTTGCCAACTTTGGGACTACTTTGTTTATTAAAAATTGGGGGTTAAACTTCATGTATTACACCCCAGTTTATCAACGACTAAACGATCTCCAACCAGAAAATAAAAACAGAGTAATTGCACAATTAACTTATTATTTTAATTAATTTTATAACTATAAATTATCTATTATGAAAACAACAAAAACTTTACTTATCTTATCAGCAACTATTGCGTTAAGTTCATTTTTCACATCGTGTTCAAAAGACAAAGGGTGTACTGATCCTGTAGCTTTAAACTATGACAAAAAAGCAGAAACAGATGATGGGTCTTGTATATACCCAACACCTCCTCCTCCGGCAGCAACAACAGCTTCTGTAAACATTAATTTTACTCATAATTTTGATGGAACAACTGTTACCGCTAACGATTTCAATACTATTCAATATACTAATCAGTTTGGAAACCAAATGAGTATTAGCAAGTTAAAATACTTAATTTCTGACATTCGTTTTTACAAAGCTAATGGAGATAGTGTTGTTGTAGATGGTTATAATTACATTGATTTAACTAATACCACTACTTTAAGCTATGCTTTAGGCAATGTAAGTCATGATACATACACCGGTATAGGATTCAATATTGGTTTTGATGTTATTGACAATATTTCAAATTATTACCCTGATTTAAACGCTGTAAGTTGGAACTGGCCAGCAGGTTTAGGTGGTGGTTACCATTACATGCAATTAGAGGGGCAATATATTGATAATAATTCTGCTACAGCAAACTACGCTTATCACTACGGAACAGCACGAGAAATAAATTTAACTAATGATACTATTTACCATCCAAATTATACCTTAGCTCAAATTGGTGGAGTTACCATTGCTGGTTCTGCTGTAAATATTGAAATTAAAATGAACATTGCGGAGTGGTTTAAAAACACCTATACTTGGGATTTAAACGTTTACAATACAATGTTGATGCCCAATTACAATGCTCAAATACTAATGAAACAAAATGCTCCAACAGTATTTTCTCTTGGAACTGTAAACTAATTAATTGTTAATTTAATAAATTAAAAGACCTAAATGATTAACTTTGTTTAGGTCTTTTTATATCTCAACATTATGACAATTACTAATAAACTTACACTTTTACTAATAATAGCGTTCAGTGTTTTATTCTCATGCTCTAAAGATAAAGACCCTGTTACCCCTACTCCTATTTCACCACCACCTGGAGGAAGTTCGCCAACACCATACACCTTAAACATACCAGCAATATTTGCACAAACATTACCAGCTCCTTTTAATCCACCAAATAATCCATTAACTATAGAGGGCGTTGAACTAGGAAGACATTTGTTTTATGATCCTATTCTTTCTGGTGATGGAACTCAATCTTGTGCTACTTGTCATGCTCCTGAACTTGCATTTACAGATACCAACCAGTTTAGTACAGGAATTGATGGCTTACCAGGAAACAGAAACTCAATGCCTATATTTAATGCTGCTTGGAACTTCGGTCATAGATTTTTTTGGGATGGAAGAGCTATGGGCCTAGAAGGTCAAGCTTTTGGACCTGTTGTAAATCCTATAGAAATGCATAATACTTGGCCAAATGCTGTTGCTAACTTACAAAACCATCCTACTTACCCAAGCATGTTTAATGCAGCTTTTGGTACATCTACCATAGATTCTGTTTTAGTAGTAAAAGCCATAGGTCAATTTGAAAGAACGCTTATTTCTGCTAACTCTAAATTTGATAGGTATTTATTAGGAATGGAAGCGTTAACCCCTCAAGAAGCAAGCGGATTTAACCTTTTTATGGATCAACAAGGTGGAGATTGTTTTCATTGCCATGGTAGTGCTGGGAATCCACTATGGACAGATAATGATTTTCATAACAATGGTTTAGATGCTAGTTTTACTGATTTAGGTTTGGGAGGTGTTACTGGAAACCCTGCTGATAATGGTAAATTTAAAACCCCTTCATTAAGAAATTTAGTTTTTACAGCACCATACATGCACGATGGAAGATTTCAAACACTTGATGAAGTGATAGAGCATTATAGCACAGGAGTTCAGATGTCTGCTACCATAGACCCTATGATGGAACACGCTGCAAATGGAGGAGTACAATTAACTGCTCAGGAAAAAGCTAATTTAAAAGCATTTTTATTGTCGCTAACCGATAGTAGTTTTGTTACTAATCCAGCTTATCAAGCTCCTTAAAATAAAAACTTCCTATTTTAAAAGCATAAAAAAGGTCACTAATTAGCTAATTAGTGACCTTTTTACATAATTGTTTATTATATTTAATTCAATACCAATTTTTCCGAAGACACTATTGCATTATCGTGTAAAATTTGAACAAAATAAATTCCTTTATTCATACCATCCAAATTTAATGTTATATTCTTTGAAGTAGCTATAACATTCTCTGCCTTAACAATTTTACCCGTAATATCAATCACCTGTAATTGAGCATTTTCATACAATTTATCTAATAAAATAGTAGTTTGGTTATTTGAAACAGGATTAGGATAAATAGTTATCGGGGTATTTGAAATAAAATCATCTCCAAGAGAAGTAATAACACTAGATTGATCTAAATACATACCTGTTTTTACAGTTGAAAAGCCACCCATATTTAATATAGTCCAACTCATAATCATATAGTTAGTAGAAGCATTATACCAAAAATAAGAAGTATCTTCATAATTTATAAAAGGTACTCCTCCTTGCCCATCTGAATAAAGTGTAATAGCTTTAACTCTTAAAACATTGGCTATTGTTCCATAAGGTAACACTAAATCACCATATCCATCAGCAGTAATCGTTACAGTACCACCTCTATCATAAGTTTGACTGGCAGCAATATTATTAGAAGTTCCACTAAATGTTTCATTAAAAGAATTTCCATAAGTAATAGGAAATTTAACAAATTCTCTAATATCAGTATAAGTATCTCTAAATGTTCCTGGAGAGAAAGCTCCAACCATGCTATATTCATCACCATCTACAAACATATAAGACTGATTTCCTGTTGAAGCATCTTCTGCTGCTATATTAGAAGCAGGATGATTAGAACCATCTGACAAAGTTGAAGGATTTACCATCGTTCCTGTAACTGTTGTTTGAGGTGTTAACGAAGCAAAGTTCCAAGTAATATTTGCTCCTGCAGGACCCGGGGTTACAGAATTTGCGTCATAATAATTCATAGTAAATGAATTACCGACTGAAGGATTATTACTTGCTGCTGTTAATGTAATTTGAGCATTCATTGTCTGAAACCCCATGATAGAAATTGCTAAAAAGTAAATTTTTTTCATACTTTTAAATTTTTAGTTAATATTAATTTTACCTTACTAAAGTATATATTATTAATTTATTTACCAATTTTATTATTATGATAAGCATCATAATGCCTGTGAAAAACACTTCTCTCTATCTGTCTGAATGTCTCAACTCTATCATTAATCAAACAGAGAAAAATTGGGAACTAATTGCTGTTAATGATCATTCTACTGATAATAGCAAAGAAATACTAGCTTCTTTTGCTAATCAAGATAATCGAATTAAAGTCTGGGATAATACAGGTAATGGAATTATTGATGCATTACAATTAGCTTATTCCAAAAGTTCAGGAACATTTATAACTCGAATGGATTCTGATGACATAATGGCTCTTGAAAAATTATCCTCGCTAAAAAACCAATTGCTTCAATATGGCAAAAAGCATATAACTATTGGGTTGGTTAACTATTTTTCTGACCTACCTCTTGGTGATGGCTATACTAGGTATGAGGAATGGTTAAATAGTTTAACTAAAACAGGAACGAACTTTACTGATATATATAAAGAATGTGTTATTGCTTCCCCTTGTTGGATGGTTTATAGAGAAGATTTTGAAAGTTGTGGAGCTTTTAATTCGTCCATTTATCCAGAAGACTACGACCTTGCTTTTAGGTTCTACAAAAACAAACTAAAGTGCATACCTTCAACTAAAGTGCTTCACTATTGGAGAGATTATCCCGAAAGGACCTCTAGAAATGATGAAAATTATGCGGATAGTAGTTTTATTAATCTAAAAACACATCATTTTATTAACATTGATTATAAACAACAACCATTAATTCTTTGGGGAGCCGGAAAAAAAGGAAAAAAGGTAGCCGAGTTACTTTTAAATGCTAATATTCCTTTTATATGGATTTGTGATAATCCTAAAAAAATAGGTAAAGAAATTTATGGCCAACAAATGATAGATTATAAAAACATTGAGAATTTTAACCTTTACCAAAGTATTATAACCATTGCCAACCCAATAGTACAACAAGAAGTAAAAACTTTACTAACCAAGCAAAACTTAACTTTAGGAAAAGATTTTTTCTTTTTTTGTTAATGATTTAAGACTAATCCTTTACAACGCTAATTTTTGCTTGATGTATTTTCAAATCAGATGTGTTATTTTTAATCAAGGTTACCACTATAGAATAGTTATCATCATACTGAGCGGTAAACTCTCCTTCTAATTTTCCTTTAATAGTATTGGGAGTATTATTTTCAATTTCTGTTGTAACATTTAATGGATCAACACCTCCACTAAAAAGTAATTGGTTGGCTTGATAAAATTCAAATGAATAAACTATATCTGGTTTTACATCATAAGTCAACTGTAAGTCGGAGTAAAACTGTATTCGCTCTCCTTTATTTAGTTTAAGATTTATTTGTGCTGGATTTTTTGTTATCAAATTTATTGTTGCTAGTTCTTGTTTCTCACAAGACATTAACAGCATTCCAACAAAAACTACTATTGTACTTAGTTTATTTACCACTTCCTTTTAATACAATTAAAACAGTATAAATAAGAATTTTAAAATCTACTAACAACGACATGTTTTCTATATATAAAATATCGAATTTTAGTCGTTCTATCATTTGTTTTACATTTTCGGCATAACCGTATTTTACTTGTCCCCAAGAGGTAATTCCAGGTCTAACTTTCAGTAAATGGTTAAAATGAGGTGCTTGTTCAACAATTTGGTCTATAAAAAATTGTCTCTCTGGACGAGGACCTACCAAACTCATATCCCCAATTAAAACATTAAAAAATTGTGGTATTTCATCTAACCTAACTTTTCGCATAAACCTACCAAACTTAGTAATTCTAACATCATTCTGACTAGAAAGTGCAGGACCATCTTTTTCGGCATCTCGCACCATAGACCTAAATTTATAAATGGTAAACGGTTTGCCATGAATACCAACTCTTTCCTGAGCAAAAAATGCTCCTCCTTTTGATGTACTTACTACAATAATTGCTGTAGCTAAATAAACAGGAAAAAAAACAATTAGGACAAGTAGTGAAACAACAACATCTATCATTCTTTTTACCGAACGCTGCCAAGGAGGCATAATTTCATTCTCAATAACAATAAGTGGAGTACCAAAAATAGCACTCATTTTTACCGAACCAGATAAAATAGCATACATGTCAGGAATTATCTTAATTATGACTGAAGTGGCTTCTAGTTCATTGATAATAGCTGCTAATTTATTATGTTGAGTCTTTTCGGGAGCAATAATAACCTCTTCAATAGCATTTTCTTCAATTACATTCTTAATATCAACACAATTACCTAGATGAGGCAAGTGTTTTTCCATCTCATACTCTTGTCCTTTTTCGATATGGGTAAAGCCAATAATTTTGTTTCCAGATGAATATTTTTGATTATTCATTTCCTGAAAAAGTTCTACTGCCGTATTTCCTGAACCTATAATCAATGTATTAAACCCAATTTTTCGATTTTTGATTCTATTTCCAGTATAAGTTGACAGTAAAAACCTAACTATAGATGTTAATACAAAATGTAATAAAAAAAGTGCAAAATAAAGTTTGTAATACTCTTTGTAGGAAATAATTTCATCATCAAGTAATAAAACAAAAAAGATTACCAGTGTACCTATTAATGAAACTAATAATGTTTGTCCAAATTCCTTTAAACGAGATTTTCGATAGACATCATTATAAGTACCAATAATATAATAAAACAATAACCACCCTAGAGGAACTGCCATTAAACCGTAATAAAAATTGTCATCAAAAACTAAAGGGACATCAAAACCATATTTATTAGGTTCTATATACTCTTTTCTGAAAATAAAGAATAAAAACCACGCAAAAGCCGCAGAAAAAACATCTAACACTACGTACCTAAAAACCTGTAAGTTTCTATTCATTAATAATGTAATATTTTAATGTTATCTAAATAAAATTCAGGGTTAGATGTTTGAAAAGGACTTAAACCAGAAGATTGTATTCCAAAGAACACATAAAAATTTGTGTTAGCTGATTTTTGACTAATGGCTGGAGTTAAATTAATGTATATTTTTTTCCATGTGGAGGTTGTATTCAAATTTACAATGCCAATATTATCATCATCTGTTTTTAAGCCCACTAAAATGGGTTCGTTAGTTTTAAAATTTAACTCTAAATAAACAGGACTACCTAATGATGATACATTTGAAAAAACTGGAGATTTTGCTTCAAAAAAATCCATATAAGATTGAAGATAAACGTACCCGGAAGCATTACCCTCAAAAACAGATGTATTTGTTTTGTTTATAATAGTATCACTTCCTGTAGAATAAGTAAACGAAGTAGATGGAGATTCAAAATCTTCTAACCATGCCGTTTTTGTAGAGCTTATATAACTAACCTTAGGTTCTATTTTTATTTCTTTACCTTTCTCAAAAGTTATTTGCTCTTCATGTGGTGTGTAAAATAAATAACGTTCCCTCAGTCCACTTACTCCATTATCTTTTATTCCTGCATAAAACTTAACATTATAAGTTCCCTCTTTAATAACAGGAAACCTTGCTGGTAGCTCATAAGTACCTACTAAATCATCATTTATATAAACCCAAACATCAGTAATATTTGATGAACTAGAACCATGAACTGCATAATTTGAAGTTACCGTAAAGTTATCTATGGTAATATATGATGGGACTTTTGCTTCAAAATTATCTTTGGAGCAACTATTAGTTATTATTAAAACAACAATATAAAATGCGGCTTTAAACTTATTAACTAAGCTATTTTTTTTGATATAGTGCAAATCTGAAAAAATTAAACTCCTAACGCTTTATAAACATTAATTATTGTGCAAAAATATCAATCTTGAATTAAAGTGAGGTTAATTTTTAGCTTTTCTGAAATTTTATTTAGAATTTCATGAATTTTAAGCATATCATGTAAATCTGTTGATATACTTTTTTGTTGCTTTATACTTTCTGAAATAGCTGCTAATTCAATATTTAACTGACTATTATCTATTATTTCAATCTCTTTTTCAGAAAAATCTTTTTGGTTATCTAAAGCGTAAACCTTTTTAATTTTATTATCTAAAAAATCAACAGTAGTTGTTGCACCAGCGTTATAAAAAATAATGGTCTTTTTATCATCATCAGCAACAGTGTTAATTGTAATAGAGGCATTACAACCATTATCAAACTCTAACAATGCATTAATTACTTCCGGAAACCTGTTAGAAATATCTACACCAGTAGTTGTTACTTTTTTTAAGTTAGCATTAACTGTATTGATTATCATGCTCAACTCATCACATAATAAATCATTAAGTAAGTAAGCTGATTTGTTTTTATAATGAATATTGGTAATTGATTCTATTAATATTGGTTGTGCAAGGTGTTCTTTTGATGCCTTATATAGAGGTGATAAAGCTGAAATATTACTCATCTGGGTTATCACACCAGCTTCCTCTGCTAAATCAAGTAACTGTTTTGCTTCTATAGTTGATTTAATATTAGATTTATCTATTAGTAGATGATTTGCAGATTTAATTACCTGAATCGTTATAGGCATTCTGATATCTTCGGAAAGACTAAATAAATAAATTGCTTGTGTTTGATGTAGCAACTCATCCAAATCATAATATTCATATTGATTAACAATAGATGAAGGTAGTTTTGTACCACTGTTTACATTTGTATTATAGAAACCAACTAATTGAAAATTAATTGATCTTACTATAGAATCAATATGCTTTTCTATTAAATATGCTGAACCTACTAGACCTATCTTTAACATCTAAAATAATTTTAAAACAAAAATAGTGCATAGTTACTAGCTTGTGTTTGATAAAACAAATTCTTATTAACACTCGAATTTTAATAATATAGACTCTTTTTTATGCTGTTTTTATGTTAAAGAATACTTACTTTGTAATCCTTAATAAAAACAGATATGGATAGTTATAGGCATAAAGGTTTAAGAAAAAAACTAACAGAGATTTTAGCAAAAAAAGGCATTACAGATTCTAAAGTTTTAGACGCTATTGCTAATATCCCTAGGCATTTATTTATTGCAGACACTGCTCTTCATCAGTTTGCTTATGAAGATAAACCTTTCCCTATTGGCTCAGGACAAACCATATCTCAACCTTATACTGTTGCTTTTCAAACTCAAACTTTAGAAATTAAACCTAGAGATAAGGTGTTAGAAATAGGAACAGGATCTGGCTACCAAACTGCTGTTTTATTAGAATTGGGAGCTAAAGTTTTTTCAATTGAAAGACAAAAAGCATTATACGATAGAACCAAAGAATTTCTTCCTAAGTTAGGTTATAATGCTAAACTTTTTTATGGAGATGGCTATCTTGGTTTACCAACTTATGCTCCTTTTAATAAAATTATTGTAACTGCCGGAGCTCCTTACGTTCCAGAAAATTTACTAAAACAACTTGCTATTGGTGGAATTATGGTTATTCCTGTTGATAATGAAGATCATCAAATTATGAAGAAAATAGTAAAAATTGATGAGAATAATTTTGAAACTACCGAATTGGGAACTTTTAGGTTTGTTCCTCTTTTAAAAGAAAAAGGAAGAGATTTATAAAGTTCTTAATATCTCTATAGATTTTTCTGTAAGATTTTTCACTGCCAGTTTAATATTCCAATTATCTTTATTTCTTCTTTCTACTTTATTAGATATAGCTCTAAGTTGCAGACAAGGAATGCCTTCTAACAAGCAGGCATATAGAAAAGCTGCTCCTTCCATAGTTTCTATTTGTGGGTGAAATAAACGCTTTACTTTTTCAATAGAATCATCATCTCCATGGGTAGTATTAACAGTAATACCTTTTACTTTTTTTAATGAATCAGAAACCGTATTTTCAATCGGAATAGTGTTTATCATTTCTCCATTTTGAAGCGTAAAATCTTCGTCTTCTAATAAGTCCATATCAATTAATGATAAAAACTTTTCTCCGTCTTCAGCACCTAATTCGGAAATCCTGTCAACAATAACATTAACTACTTCTCCTGTTTTTATTGAATCATCGAAAGCACCTGCTAAACCAACATTAATAGCCACATCATACATCTTAGATGTTAAGGTTTTTCCTAACCAATAAGCAGTAAAAGTCATTCCTACTCCTGGAATTAATACATCTATATGATGGTTTTTAAATTCATAATGTCTTAATTTTTGGTTAGACTGTTTTATAAATTTAAATTGGGTTAATAAAGGGTCTATCTCTAAATAAGTTGCTGAAACTAGTAGTACATTCATTTTTTAATTTGATTTTAAAAGTTTCTCTTAGGGGAATTAATAAAAACGTGGATTTACTTCTTTTTCTTGAAAGTGAATTCCATAATTTTCTAATTCATTTAAAATTGGTTCATAAATTTCTTTCAAAATTGGTACATGAACCCCTGGAGTTGTAATTACTTTATTTAATATCATTTTTGTTGCTATCGCAACAGGAAGTCCGACTGTTTTTGCCATGGCTGTATAGGTTTGGTCATCACCTTTAACCACCATAGAAGAGTGAATTTCTTTAAATTTACCATCCTGTTTGAATAAGAACCTGTGCCACATTACTATCATATCTTTATCGTTTGGAGAAAGTGATAGTTTTTGTTCTAAAATATGTTGAAGAATTTGTGCTGGAGTAGCATCTTTCATACCTATTTTAGTATCTTCAAAAATACCTAACCAAACAAATTTGTCAAACAAATCAACATCATCCTGACGAATATTTAAGTAATGTTTAAATTTCAATTCTACAGAATCGGTCTCGTTATACGCCAAAAATGAATTAATAAACTCTCTGTTTGTCATATTTTCAGAACCTTCCATAATATAAGAATCGTCAGTTGCACCTAATTGCACAAAAACATCCCAAGCTCTACAAAAACCAGGTTTTCTAAGTGTTCCTCTATACATAGTAGGAATATCTTCTAATCCGTAAATTCCTCTGTATTGCAAAGAATCTCTATTAGCATATCCTTCAAACTTTCCGTGTCCATCAATATCTATTATTTCAGTTCTTCTAAATAATTTATGATAAGGAATATATTTGTATTTATGATTTTGAATAAATTTTACAGTTCCTTGTCCTGCCAAAACTACATTTCTTGGATTCCAAGTAAATTTATAATTCCAAGGGTTATTATCACTTTCGGGAGCTATCAAGCCACCAGTAAAGGTTTCAAAAGCTTCTAATTCACCACCATTTTCTCTAATTTCATTAATTAAACGCATAGCAGAAAGATGGTCAATACCTGGGTCAACACCAATTTCATTCATTATAACCACACCAGCATCGATAGCCTCTTGTTTTAATGCTTTCATTTCTTTAGAAACATAAGAAGCCGTAACCATATGTTTTTTTAATCGAATACAATCTTTTGCTACAGAAATATGCATGTGAGCTGGAAGCATAGAAATAATAATATCATTCTCATCAATCAAACGGTTTCTTTCCTCTTCATTATTTACATCAAATGCAACTGCTTTAGCTTTATCATGGTTATTGGAAGATTTTACTGCTAATTCTTTAGATTGATCTGCAATGGTTACAAACCAATTTTCGTTTTCAGCATTAAACAATAAATATTGAACTAACGATGATGTTGATCTTCCAGCCCCTATAATAAGAATTTTTCTCATGATAATTTTTTATAACAATTAACCTCGAAATTCGCTAAAAATTTAAAACTTATCTCCATAAAAATGGGGAATTTTACTAACAATAAATTAATAATAATGTCAATGAAAAAATCTATGTTAATAAAAGGCTCAATCTTAGGTGGGTTAGCTGTAGTTTTAGGTGCTTTTGGAGCACATGCTTTAAAAGAAGTATTATCACCAGAACAATTGGCTTCCTTTGAAACGGGAGTGCGTTATCAAATGTATCATGCATTGGTATTGATAATTTTATTTTTAATTTCATTAAAAATCAATCATGCTTTTTTTAATAGAGCTGCTCAATTTGTGTTTTGGGGGGTAATACTATTTTCAGGATCAATTTATTTACTTACTCTAAAAAACATATTAGAAATTGAAATATTAAGATTGGCAGGTCCAATTACACCAATTGGTGGAAGCTTAATTATTGTAGGTTGGCTATTTATTTTGATAGGTGGATTAAAAATTAAATTACCAAAACAAAATTAGTAGCTATTATTCATTATTCATTATTCATTATTCATTATTCATTAAATTTATTTCATTACAAAACGAGCTGTGTTTCTACTTTTTTGTTCTACTAAAATATTTTTATTTGCAGTTACTCTTTTTATAGTAGCTTCATCATAATGACGAACAGTAACTAATTCTAAATTTTTATTGTAAAGCACATGATAATCTTTTTGTAATTCCTCAATAAATCCCATAGTGGTAAATGGATTAAAATCTATACATATAGAAAAACTAATAGCCGCATTCTGCATCATGTTAACTGTAATTTTATTTACTGAAAGCTGACTAAATATTTGACTTAAATTATCTTCTACAATAAAAGAATAGTCTTTAGCAGATATAGAAATCAACACTTGGTTCATTTTAAATATAAATGAAGGTATTAATTTATCACCTTCTGTATGTTCATCTATTAATGTTCCTTTAAGTGCTGGTTCTAAAAAAGATTTTACATATAACGGAATTTTTTTATTTTGGAGTGGTTTAATGGTTTTTGGATGAATTACTGTTGCTCCATAATAAGCTAGCTCTACCGCTTCATGATAGGATATGTGTTCTAACTGTTGGGTATCATCAAACCATTTCGGGTCGGCATTTAACATTCCAGGAACATCTTTCCAAATAGTAACACTTTCTGCTCCTAAACAATGAGCTAAAATAGCTGCAGAAAAATCTGAACCTTCTCTTCCCAAAGTAGTGGTAAAATTCTCTGAACTTGCTCCAATAAAACCTTGTGTAATCACATATTTATTATCACCTTTAATTACTTTTGGAATAGTAGATTGAATCAATTCAGTGGAAAGTTTCCAATCTATATTAGCATTTCTGTAAGAATTATCTGTTTGGATTAAAGCCCTCGCATCTATCCAGTGATTATTAATATTAACCTCGTTAAGGTAAGCACTTACAATTTTAGTGGAAAGTAGTTCACCAACTGAAACAATTTGGTCATACACATAATCGTAAGTTCTTTGAGGCTCCTCCTCTACCTCCCACTCTATTTCTACAAAGGTATTATGTATATCTGTATAAACCTGATGATTTTTATTTTCAAAAAGTTCGTTCATTATGTCAAAATGAAACTTTTTCACCTTTTCTAATAATATAGAAACTTCTCCATCTTTAAAGTAATAAGCATTTACCAACTCTTCTAATGCATTGGTGGTTTTACCCATAGCAGAAATTACAATAATAAGCGGTTCATCATAAAGTTGAATTACCTTTCCTACATTTATTACTGCTTGAGCATCTTTAACAGAAGCTCCGCCAAACTTAAATACTTTCAACATTTGTAAAATTTAATATTAAAATCTTATTTTCCCATTTAACCATTCTGCATCTAATTCTGCATTAAACTTTTTATAAAATTCGATAGCAGATTCATTCCAGTCTAACACTTGCCAAGTCATTAATTTAGCATTCATTTCTTTAGCAGCATCTAAAGTAGCTTTAAAAAGTAATGAACCAATTCCTTTTTGCTTATATGCTTCTTTTACTACCAAATCTTCTAAGTATAAGCACCTTCCTTTCCAAGTTGAATAGCGAATATAATAAAAAGACATCCCCACAATTTCACCATTATTTTCTGCTAATATTATCCAATATAAAGGATGTTCTCCAAAGCCATCTTGTTCTAACTGTTCAAGTGTAATAGTAACTTCTTGTGGTTGTTTTTCAAAAAGAGCAAGTTCTTTAATTAAATTTAGTACTTCAGGCAAGTCGTTTTTTGTAGCTTTTCTTATTGTTATTTCCATAAAACAAAAGTAGTAAAACTGAGTTAATTCACGATAATTTCATTTCTTTGTAATTAGAAAAAATAGTATTATGACCAATTTTACAACCCTCAACGAATTTATTTTAGAAAGACAAGCTGATTTTCCTTATGCTTCAGGAGAATTAACCAGATTATTAAACGATATAGGTGTTGCGGCTAAAATTATTAATAAAGAAGTTAGAAGAGCTGGTTTAGGCAATATTTTAGGTAAAGCCGGAAGCGAAAACATTCAAGGTGAAGACCAACAAAAACTAGATGTTTATGCCGACAATCAATTTATAAACGCTTTTAGATATGGAGCTGAAGTTTGTGGTATAGCTTCCGAAGAAAATGATGATTTCATGGCTTTTGATAATGAAATTTCTCACAAAGGGAAATATGTAGTTGCTTTTGACCCTTTAGATGGTTCTTCTAATATTGATGTTAATGTTTCTATAGGAACTATTTTTTCCATTTACAGAAGAGTTAGCAAAGAAGGGCCTGCTCAATTAGAAGATTTTTTACAAGAAGGTAACAAACAAGTTGCTGCCGGATATGTTATTTATGGTTCTTCTACCATGTTAGTTTATACCACAGGTAAAGGTGTTAACGGTTTTACGTTAGATCCATCTATAGGTGAGTTTTGCCTCTCTCATCCCGATATAAAATCTCCTGATGATGGTAGGTTATATTCTTTTAATGAAGGAAATTACAATACTTTTTCAAAAGGACTTCAAAAATATTGTGATTGGGTAAAAGAAAAAGACCCTTCAACAGGTAGACCATACTCTTGCAGATATATTGCTTCTATGGTTGCTGATATACATAGAAATCTTATTAAAGGTGGTGTATTTTGTTATCCTGCAACAGCTGGTTCTCCTAATGGTAAATTGCGTTTAATTTATGAATGTAACCCTATGGCATTTATTGTTGAGCAAGCTGGTGGAATTGCTTCTACAGGCAAAGAAAGAATTATGGATATTAAACCAACTTCTTTGCACCAACGAGTTCCTGCTTTAATGGGTTCTAAAAATATGGTGAATAAAGTTTTCGAGATGATTGAAAAATATGAACGAGTAGAAAATGCAAATGCATAACTCAATAATTACCATGTTAAAAAAATTACTATTATTCCTTTCTTTTACCTCTGTATGCTTTTCAATAAAAGCCCAAAAAATAGTAAAAGAAACTATTCAAATTGATACAAATTTTGTTACTTATAATGTAATTTATAAGGAAACTATTACTAAAGGTATTTTTTCTAAAGCTATAGCTGTTTTTGCTGATGACACTAGTCAAATTGCTATCGAGAAAAACTATACCAACAATTATCAAAACGGTTTATATAAAGCATATTACCCTTCTGGAGGTTTAATGGTAAAAGCCGTTTATGCCAATAATAAATTACACGGAGAATTTACCTATTTCGATAAATTGGGAGAAGTGGCTATAAAAGGTATCTATAAAGAAGGTGTTAAACACAAATACTGGGCTTATAGGTATTTAAAATGTTATGGAAGATATAAAGATGGAAAAAAATCTGGTAAATGGAAATGTTTAAATACTGATGGTGGAAAATATATTACTAAATACCCTAATCTTTATCTAACAGGTATATTTGATTTTGTTAGAATAAGAAACAACAACACCTCCACTCCTGTTAATGATAATACTCCTAGAGATAATAATGATAGTTTAAGCTCTGACTCTAACTATAAAGTAGCTCCAATAGATACTTTTTACTTAAGTGCTATTACTTATTTAGCAAGAAACTACTACATCAGAAATAGAATTAAAATTCAGTTTACAAAGACCAAAAAGGAAAGAAAATACTACGACAAGTATTTTGATTATAAAAGAGATTTATTTCTATTTAGCGTTTCACCAACAATTATTCCTCTTGGTTTAGCTCCATTTTTAACTGAATCTGAAAAACTTACAAGCGACACAATAAATACTCAACTTACTGCTAATATAGAAAAATACAAAAATGGTTTTTCTTCACATCCTGTTAAAACAGATTTAGCTTTGTTTGAATATTCTACAGCTCCTAATAGTGATATGATTTTATATTTCTCAGAAGTAGTTGATCATATGCTTAGGGTTGATATTGTTGAATTTAGAGGTAGAAGCAATGAAACGTTTGAGGAAATTTACCACCATACTAATGCTAGAAAATATAGTATTTTAATATACTTTAACCAAATTAAAGACGTTAAAGCTGTTGAGTATCAACAACAAAAAGTAGAATGATTTTCAAATGAAGAATAGTCTAAAAAAAATAGCTTACCCTTTAATTAAAGTTGGAATGAACCTTTTATTTCCAAAGGTTAAAGACAACTATTATTACACTTACTATTTTTTAAAAATGGGTTTAAAACAAAAACTTTTTGGTTACAATAAACATGTGCCTTGGCCTGTTCACCCAACATCACTTATAAAATGTCCTGAAAAAATACAATACATTAGTAAAGCACCCGGAACAGCCATTGGTTGTTATCTAGATGGTAGAAATGGTATTATTATGGAAGAAAATGTTTGGTTGGGACCAAGAGTTTCACTTATTAGTCAGAACCATGATTTAAACGACTATAATGAATACAAAGAAAATAAACCTATTGTTATAAGAAAAAACTGCCTATTAACTACTAACTGTGTCATACTACCTGGTGTAGAATTGGGAGAACATACTGTTGTTGCAGCAGGTGCCGTAGTTAAAGATTCTTTTCCAGAGGGAAATCAGCTATTAGCTGGAAATCCTGCTAAGGTTATAAAAAAATTAGACGATTATAAAGTAAAATAGATTTTCACACTATTTTAAGAAAATTATACACTTTCAGCAATATAATATTACTCTCCTAACAATTCTCTTGCTTGGTTTACTGGTATTAATTCATCACCATGTAAAGCAATTACAAATGCTCCACTAATACCGTTTTCATCAGTTATAATAGTTTTATAGGCTTGTGCTTCATCATAAGTCTTAAATGATCCTGTGGTGTATCTAGTTAACTCATTGTCAATTTCAGTTTGCTCAACTCCTTTAATTTTCATAAACTTAGTAAGTACTTCAACTGGTAATTGATTTTTATAAGAACCTATTTGAACTTTATAAACAATATTATTTTTATCGTAGGTTTTAGATTTTGTTTTAATGCTTTCTTGAGCAGCAGAAAGTACTCCGGCTTCTTTTAAGGTAATTCTTTTTCCTCCTTGGTAAGCTACCACAAAAGCATCTTTAATTCCATTATCTAAGGCTAAATTAATTTTTTGTTTTGCTGCTTCTTCAATAGTAGAATAAGCACCTGGAGCCATATATTTATATAAGCCATCATCAGCTTTTAATTCAATTACACCATCTAAATTACTAAACAGCTCTTTAGGTTGCTTTTTAGAGAAAGCTCCTAACTGAACTCTAAACACAACTTTGTCGGTATTCTCCATACTAGTAAATTCATCACCAATTGCCATGTTATTAGCTTCATCACCAACAGACACTAAGTTTCCATCTTTAGTTTCTTCAACTACAATAGCTGCTTCAAAGCCATCTCTTGTTAAGCTTGCTTTTCTCTGTACAGCTTCATTCAAACTCATATAATCTCCAACTGTAATTATGGTTTCTCCATTTTTTTCTTGAATTTCAACATCAGAAACACTTAAAAACTTATCAACCAATGCTGCATCTATTGCTTCCGTAAATCTTCCTAACTGAACTTTATACTTTTTAGGTTGAACTTTAGATTTTTTTCCGGCAGTAATTGATCTGTTTTCAATAGTAGCAAAGGCTCCTGTTGTATCCATATATCTGTCATAAGCCTCTTTAATCATTTCATCAGTCATTTCTACTCCTGCTGGAGTTACAAATGCATTTGGCCTAGATTCTAACTCATCATCTTTATAGTTTGGTACAAAATCTTTATCCATATCTAAAGGACAACCTTTTTCATCTACCTCAACTCCTGCTGGAGTCCAAGCACATTCATCCATAAAGTCAATAACTCCATCGCCATCTTCATCATCCATATCATAAGCTAAATAATCAATTGGAGCTTCAAAATCTTTAATTTCATAATCTTTTTTATGTTTCATAAAATTATAACTGATAGAAAATGAACTCATCAAAAATTTATCATTAGAACCATTTCCTGGTTGATTACCAATTCTATCGCCTTCACTTTCTTCTACAACACCGTCTACTAAATCAGAAAAAGTAAAGTGCATAATAAAACCTAATGTAAAATCAATGTTTTCTGTAGCATGCATAATTACTCCACCCCCAAAAGGAATTGCAAAAGTTCTTTCTGGATATTTCCCTAAACCATCAAAATCAGACTCTCTAATATCTGTTTCAAAAACATAATCTCTTTGAATTACTATTGCTTCTTGAGCATTTGGAGCATGTTGTGGCAGATTTCTTATAGAACCATCTGACCAATAATTGTATCTATTCCCAAATTCATCAAACATATCTGTTTTTGAATGAAATTCAACAGATTCAAATCCTAAAGATAGAAATGGACTTAACGAACGTTTTTTAGGTAAGAAGTTACCAAAATCATACATTAAAGCAAATCCACCAACAGAAAGTCTTGATTCAAAATTTAAGTTTCTATCTAATGAACGTTCATTGGCACTTACTTTGCCAAAAAGCACATAAAATTTAAGTGCTAAATAATGATTTAAACGTTGTTTAATATGTAAATCATAAGCAATATTACTTATAAAAGGTGTACCAACATTAGCATCTAAAATATCTCCGTAAAATTTAAAATTTCCAACGCCCAAACCTATTGTTGGTGAAAAAGGGTTTATAGGAGCTTTAGATATAGTAGTTTCTGGAAGTTTTGGGGATGTTATAGATGTGGAATCACTCTGAGCAAAAATTTGCAAAGAGCCTAGTAATAAAACACATATAAAAAGCAAACTATACTTATTCATTCTTTTACTTAAAACGAAATGTAATACGAATATAGAGAAATAAAGATACAATTAAGCCAAAATTGGGAATTTATTGTACCCATTTTTGATTTGTGATCATTAAAGCCTCTTGCACTGTAATTCTTTCTCCCTGATTATAAGCAGTAACAAAAGCTGTTTTCACCTTGTCTCTCAATTTGTTACGCTTATCTCTTGCTGATTTATATTCAGAAAAACTTCCCGTAATTAATTTAGTCCATCCTTGGTGATTTTCTAGATTTATTTGATCTTTTAAGTTGAATTTCTTTTGATATCTTTCTATAGTTATTCCCTCTCTAAATGCACCAACTTGAACTTTATAAGCAACATTTTGTTCGGGAGCAGGTGTATTGGTTACAGGTGGAGTCCTTTTGGTTTCAGTTTCTTCTTCTATATTATCAACTACCACATCATCTTCAGTATCTTCTTCTACTTTATTATCTACTTTATCCTGAAGACTAGTTTCCTCTTCTTCATTATCATTTATAGCTAAACTTTCATCAGCTGCAGAAAAGCTTGTTGCTAATATTTGATATTTTTGCGTTTCTTCTCCTTTAAGGTAAGATAATACACCAGTTATTTCTTGCATTCCAGAAACTGAAGTGCTTTCTATAAAATAACTTACTTCAAATTGATTTTCTGCAGGCACAGATAACCAAAGAACTTTAACCTCATTATTTTCCGTAGAAAAAACGCCTCCTGCTGAGTTATTGTTTGACGCAGTAAATCCAGCTGGAATAAACTCTGATAATTTAGCAAAACCTTCTACGTTTTCTTTGGTGATATTAAGTGTTACTTTAAACTTATTATCACCAACATTATCAATATTTCTCGATGCAGATAAGGATGTTTCTGTATTATTTGAAGCTGGCAAACGACTTTCTTCATCATTCGTATCTGTATTAGATGTTGTTTCCGTTTCTTCTGCAACTATATCTTCTGTAGAAACAGTAATATTTGCCGTTGGAATATCAATATTAGTTCTTTCATTATCGGCTATGTAAGAAAATTTACCTGTAATAGAAAATTTACCAGAAGTGTGAGTTACATTTTTAAGTTTATACTTAATGGTAAACTCATTACTTTGAGGTAAAGCCATCCATATTAACTTTAATTTTTGTTCTTTAAATGAAAAAGTTGCTCCATGAGTTTCTATAGCCTCAACAGTAAATCCTTCAGGAATTTCTTGTTGTATTTTAGCAAACCCTGATATATCTGCTTTTATAACAATCAACTCTACATCTATTTCCCCATTAGGCTGAATAGATGCCGGGATATTATGTTTAACAGTTACATCTGAAGTGAAAAATAGTTGGTAGAAAAAAATACTTACAAAATTTACTATTAGAAATAACTGTTTAATCATTTTATATCATTTTTTAAATTATTGCTGGAAATAAAAATCAATCAACTCATTTAAATCTTTTGCTGTAAGATTATTTTCTCCCTCAAAAAATTGGTCGATTGCATTTGTTATTTCTTTCGCTGATAAATAATTATCTTTATCTGTATCTAAAGGAATAAACTTAGCTGGCATATTAGTTTGGCCAATTTTCCCTCCTTTATTTTGCTCATATAAAGCTTGTATTTCTTTCATTTCTTCATCTGACAAATCTTCTGCTTTAAATGTTTTATACTCAGTAATAACTGAATCTTTCATAGCATGTTCTTCAGCAATCATAGCATCTGTTAAAGTAACCCCATCTTTATTTACTAAAGTTCCTGCTGGAGTATTTGGCTCTTTATCTAAATAATCTGGCACACCATCTTTATCGGCATCTAATGGACATCCTGTAGCATCAACTGTAACACCAGACTTTGTGCCTGGACATTTATCATTTAAATCTACTACTCCATCTCCATCACTATCTTCTTTATCTAATTTAGAAAAATCAAAATCTTTATATTTATTATCAGATTCAGAAGAACCAGCAAAATTATATTGTAATCCAAAAGATGTTTGAAACATTTTATCACTTCCTCCTCCACTTAAGTTATCTAAATACTCAGTAGTTGTTAAAATATAAGCAACAGTTGCCCTAGCATGTAAATGAGGTGACAACTTAAATTTCAATCCAAATCTTAAAGGAATCGTAAATGCTGTTTTAGGATAATTATTGGTCGAATCTTTTAATGATGATTCATATTTATAATCTCTTGTCAAAAGCATTGAAGAGGTATCTGACCCTGGCATATTCTCAGGAACATCTCTTAATGTTCCATCACTCCAATGATGATAGAAATTACCATTTTTATCAAATAAATCACCTTTAGGGTCAAACATTAAGTAACCAAAACCAACAGAAATAAATGGTGAAAAAACTGAATTTTCATTTACTATCTTTCCATTATCGAAATCCAACAATAAGTTTAAATCAAAGTTAGTTACTTTCGTTTCAAAGTTGTGAAATATATTATCATCTAACTGGCTTTTAGATACTGTACCAAACATTCCATTTAGAGTAATTCCTACAAAACTTCCTACTTTCTTTTCTAGATAAACCCCATAAACAGGTCTCCAATAAGTAAAAACCGAAGAGCCTTTGGAACCTTGTAAATTCCCCATATAAGAAAGTGTTCCGAAATTAGCTCCAATAGATGGAATATATTTCAACCCACTACCCTCTGACTCGCTCTGAGCAAAGGACTTCTGTGTGATTACACATGAAAATAAAACGGCAAAAATTGTAATTTTTCTTATCATAACATATAATTTATTGCGATTCAGGCAATAAAAATATAACAAAAAATTGATATTCCTAATTTTTTTCTTAAGTTATTAACAAAAAGAACAACTTAAGATTTAACAAACATAGCTTATTCTTTGTGAGAATTTTTAGAAAAAACTTAGTTTTTTCAACTTATAAATGTTAATAAATCAGAAATTTGGACGAAGTAAATAATCATTATAGAAATCGGTGATACATTTAACCGCTTCATCAGCAGTATCGCATATATTAATCAGCTTTAAATCTTCTGGGCTAATGTTTTTTTCTGATAAAACTGCTGTTTTTATCCATTCAAATAAACCTTCCCAATAATCTTTACCGACTAAAACAATAGGAAATCTACCTATTTTTTTAGTTTGTATTAATGTTATCGCTTCAAAAAGTTCATCTAAAGTTCCAAAACCACCTGGTAAAACTATAAATCCTTGGGAGTATTTCACAAACATTACTTTTCTAACAAAGAAATAGTCAAAAGTCATTAATTTATCAAGATCTATAAAATCGTTATGCTTCTGCTCAAAAGGTAAGTCAATATTTAATCCCACAGACTTTCCTTGTACACTAAAAGCCCCTTTATTACCTGCCTCCATAATACCCGGACCACCACCTGTTATAACACCGTATCCATTCTCTGCTAATTTAGCAGCTATATCTTCAGCAAGTTTATAATATTTATTATCAGGAGTTGTTCGTGCAGAACCAAAGATGCTGACACTAGGTCCTATTTTAGCAAGAGTTTCAAAACCATTTACTAATTCCGACATCATTTTAAAAATTGCCCAAGAGTCATTGGCTTTTATTTCGTTCCAATCTTTATCGTGGTGTATCTTATTATGCTCTTCGTTGTAATCTTTATTTCCCATATATGTTTTTTTTGTAAGTTGGCAAATTTATGTTTTTATTTCTTCTTCACTAACGGCAGGTAACTGATAAATAAAGACATTAAAAATACTTTATTTTTAATCCTCCAAAAAGTGCTTCAATCTTTCCTGATTCTATAAAATATTGAGGTGTATTCACTTCTAACGATTCGTTATTAATTAACCAAATTTCATCAGCATAATTTAACGCTAAATTCAATTGGTGAGAAGATATTATTATGGTTTTTTGTTGTTTTTCAACTAATTGATGAAGCAAATCAAATAATTCAGATTGGTTCACTAAATCTAGGTGTGAAGTAGGTTCATCTAAAAATATTATAGGTGTGTTTTGAGCGATAGCTCTTGCTAAAGCTACTTTCTGTCTTTCTCCATCGCTTAAATTAGTAATGTTTGTAGTAGCAAAATTGGTAATTCCACAAAGCTCCATTGCTTGATTAATTTGCAAACTATCTTCTTCTTTTTTTACTGCCAACCAATTGGTATAAGGATACCTGCCATAAGCAACAAAATCTTTAACCGTAATATTATTAATTGCTGGTGGCGAAGTAAGTACCACACTAAATAATTTTGATTTTTCTTTATGACTTAATTCTTTGTTGATTTTACCTTTAAAAAATAGCTCTCCTTCAATGGATGGAATTAAACCTGTAAGTGTTTTTAACAAAGTAGATTTCCCTTGACCATTTCTTCCAATAAGTGTAATGAGTTTAGGTTTGTCAACAACAAGATTAATATTGCTTAACACTTTCTTTTTGTTATAGCCAACACTAAGTGATGATATGGAAAGTATATTTTTCAATTTAATGCTGCAATTTTTTTATTTTTAAAAACTATCCAAAAAATAAAAGGAATACCTATTAATGAAGTAACTGCATTTATAGGAAATGTTTTATCGCTTCCAGGCAGTTGAGCAATTATATCTGCCAGCAACATAATATTGATACCTAACAACACACACAATGGCACTAAATAAAAATGGTTGGCAGATTTTAAAAACATCCTAGCAATATGAGGTGTTATAATCCCTACAAATCCTATTGGTCCGCAAAAAGCAGTTATACTACCTGCTAATAAAGCAGTAACAAAAATGACCAAATACCGAGTAGTATTTACATTTATTCCTAAAGATTGAGCATAATCTTCTCCCAATAAATAAGTATTTAACTGTTTTGAAATAGCAAAAGCCGCTAGCAAACCTATGAGCACAATAAAAAATAACATTTTCAAACTATCTGGAGCTACACTACTTAAATCTCCCATCGTCCATAAAACAAAAGATTTTAAACTATCTTCTTGAGAAAAATATTCCAATATACTAATAAAAGCTGTAGCTATACTTCCTATCATGATACCTAGAATTAAAACCGTCATAATATCTTTTAGTTTAGCTATGGCAGCCATTAAAAGTAGTAGTACCAAAACTGCTCCCAAAATAGCACTGATAACAATACCGTAATTAGCAAACCAGATAGAACTACTTAAAGAAATTCCCATAACAGAAAAGCCCATAATAAAAACTGCCACTCCCAAACCTGCTCCTGAACTTATTCCTAAAATATATGGTCCTGCTAAAGGATTTCTAAACAAAGTTTGCATTTGCAACCCACTAACAGCTAAAGCACTTCCTGCCAAAATTGCTGCTAAAGCCCTAGGCAACCTAGATTCTAATAAAATAATGTTCCAACTTTCTTTTTCTACTGTATTTCCTAATAATATGTCCACAATAGCAACCAAAGGAATATGTACAGAGCCTAATGCTATATCTGCCATAAACAAACCTAAGCTGGTTATGACTAAAACAATACTTAATATAGAAAATTTAGAAGTCAATTAGATTATTTATAAATTTTAAACTAATATTTTTAAGGGTATAAAAATAAAAATATTGCAGCACTTAAACCCGAATTATCCATTAGAAAATCTATTACAGCTAGAAACTACTGCAAAATCTAATAAATAATTAAGGGTTTGACCAAAATATAGTAAAATCAAATAAATTCTTTTTTTTCATAAGAAAGAATTATCTTTGCCGCTCAAAATTAAACCTAAGACACATGAATGATATTTTTGAAAAAATTAAGAACAATAGAGGCCCTTTAGGTAAATACTCCAAAGAGGCTCATGGTTATTTTGCTTTTCCTAAATTAGAAGGAGAGTTAAATAATAAGATGAAGTTTAGAGGGACTGAGGTCTTACAATGGAGTTTAAACAATTATTTAGGATTAGGAAATCATCCTGAAATAAGAAAAGCTGACGCACAAGCTTCAGCAGACTGGGGATTAGCTTACCCAATGGGGGCTAGAATGATGTCTGGGAACTCTAACTTACACGAAGAATTAGAAGCTCAATTAGCTGATTTTGAAAAGAAACAAGATGCTATTTTATTAAATTTTGGTTACCAAGGAATGGTTTCTGCCATTGATGCTTTGGTTGACAGAAATGATGTTATTGTTTATGATGCAGAATCTCACGCTTGTATATTAGATGGTGTTAGATTACATCAAGGCAAACGTTTTGTATATCAACATAACGATATGGACAGCTTAAGAAACATGTTACAAAAAGCTACCAAATTAGTAGAAAAGACCAATGGAGCTATTTTGGTTATTACCGAAGGTGTTTTTGGTATGTCTGGAAACCAAGGAAGTTTAAAAGAAATTGTTGCTTTAAAATCTGAATTTAGCTTCAGGCTTTTTGTTGATGATGCTCATGGTTTTGGAACTATGGGAGCTACAGGAGCTGGTACAGGTGAAGCTCAAGGTTGCCAAGATGGAATTGATGTTTATTTTGGAACTTTTGCCAAAGCAATGGCAAGTATTGGTGGTTTTATAGCTGCCGATGAGCAAGTTATTGAATATTTCCGTTACAATATGCGTTCTCAAATTTATGCTAAATCAATGCCAATGCCTTTAGTTGTTGGTAACCTTAAACGTTTGGAAATGTTAAAAAACAGCCCAGAATTAAGAGAAAAATTATGGACGGTAGCCAATGCACTTCAAAGCGGATTAAAAGAAAATGGTTTTAATATAGGAACTACTACTACTCAGGTTACTCCTGTTATTTTAAGTGGAGATATCCCTGAAGCTACTAACTTAATTATAGATTTAAGAGAAACCTATAACTTATTCTGTTCTATAGTGGTTTACCCTGTTGTTCCTAAAGGCGTAATTATGCTTAGGTTAATTCCTACAGCAATGCATACTTTGGAAGATGTAGAATATACTATCAATACTTTTAAATTGGTAAAAGAAAAACTACTTAAAGGAGATTACAAATCTGAAAGCATTGCTTCTATTTCGTAAATCAACCTTTATTGAAAATTATATTTTAAAGACCGAGCATAATATGTTCGGTCTTTTTTTATAAAGCTACATGAATAGGGTATGCAAAAAAATTAATCAATATATTTGTATCTAATTTAAAAACAAAAACTATGCATCCTATTCTTAGAAATATTTTAGCAGTAGTAGTTGGTTTAGTAGTGGGTAGTGCTGTTAATATGGGAATTATTATGATAAGCGGCTCTATTATTCCACCACCAAACGGAGCAGATATTACCACTATGGAAGGTTTGAAAAGTACCATGCACTTGTTTGGTCCAGAACATTATATTTTTCCATTTTTAGCCCATGCTTTAGGTACTTTAGTAGGAGCATTTGTGGCTGCTAAAATTGCTGCTACCAACAAAATTAAATTTGCTTTAGCTATAGGAATTTTCTTCTTTTTGGGTGGAGCCATAAATGCTTACATGTTGCCTGCACCAATTTGGTTTTTAATTTTAGATTTAGCGGGAGCTTATTTTCCAATGGCGTATTTGGGTAGAAAATTAGCTAAATAAATGAGTCTCGCTGAGTTTATTCATTCCACAGTAAAAAACGGTAAACAAATTACCTTACTAAAAAACGGTTTTTTAAAACTTGGAGGAACTACAGATACCAACATTTACTTTGTAGAAAGTGGAAGTCTCTGCGTTTTTGTTATGGACGAAGATGAAGAGCAAATTATTCGCTTTGGCTATAACAATGATTTAATTGTTTCCTTAGATTCTTTTCTAACAGAACAAGCTTCCGATTTTTATATACAAGCAATAAAAAAGTCGAAAGTTAGGGTAATTCCTAAACAGCAATTTATAGCTTTTGTTAATGAGAGTAACGAGAACCAACAAATGTGGATTTCCATGCTCGAAGATTTGGTACTTCAGCAAATAGAAAGAGAAAAAGATATCCTTACCACTTCGCCCAAAGAAAGATATAACAGGGTGTTGAAGAGAAGTCCGCAGTTGTTTCAAGAAATTCCTAATAAATACATTGCCAATTATTTAAGAATGACTCCCGAAACCTTATCCAGATTGAAAAAATCTTGATTTCAATCAATTTTTATAAAGGGAAAAGTGAACAATTTTGTCTAAAAACAGAAGACAATGAAATCAGCAACATTATTAGAGGAATTAGCAGCTAAAATTGAACAACACATCAATTATGTTAAATCAATACAACACTTACCTCAGGAAGTACTTACTCACAGAAAATCACCCGAAAGTTGGAATGTTTTAGAATGTTTAGAGCATTTAAACCGATATGGCGATTATTATCTCCCTGAGATAGAAAAAGCCATAATCACTTCCAACACAACAAGTGAAGCGACTTTTAAAAGCGGTTGGTTGGGCAATTATTTTGCAAACAGCATGCTTCCTAAAGAAAAGCTAAACAAGATGAAAACCTTTAAGGATAAAAATCCTTTACATAGCAATTTAGACAACTCGGTAATAAGCGTTTTTCTGGAACAGCAAACACAATTATTGGCATTACTGGATAAAGCAACTACAGTAAGCTTAAACAAAGTAAAAGTGAAGGTAAGTATCGCCCAATGGCTAAAAATTAAACTAGGAGATACTTTTCGTTTTGTTATTTTCCACAATGAGCGACATATAAAGCAGATGGAAAGAATACTCAACGAAACCTAAAATTCTCTTCGCTTTATTTATCTACTAGCATTTTAATTTAAAGATATAAACAACAAAGCCCACAAAAATGTAGGCTTTGTTTTATAGTTATTATGCGTTTATTACGCTTCTAAAATAATTTGGAACATCAGCGGAGCCACAATAGAAGCATCCGATTCAATCACAAATTTAGGTGTATCTATTTCTAGTTTCCCCCAAGTAATTTTTTCGTTAGGTACAGCTCCTGAGTAAGAACCATAACTGGTGGTAGAATCACTAATCTGACAAAAATAACTCCAACAAGGAATTCCATCTAATTGTAAATCTTGGTGCAACATAGGCACCACACAAATAGGGAAATCTCCGGCAATACCACCACCAATTTGGTAAAACCCAATTCCTTTGTCAACAGCATTTTCTTGGTACCATTTTGCTAAATACATCATGTATTCAATTCCTGATTTTACAATGCTTGGCTCAAACATACCTTCTAAGCAGTGAGCAGCAAACATGTTTCCAGAGGTAGAATCTTCCCAACCTGGAACAATAATCGGCAAGTTTTTTTCAGCAGCAGCAATCAACCAAGAGTTTTTAGGGTCAATATCATGATATTGCTCTAAGGAACCATTTCTAATTAACTGGTAAATGTATTCATGTGGAAAATATCTTTTACCTTCATTTTTCGCTTTTGTCCAAACTTCAATCAATTGTTTTTCAATTCTACGCATGGCTTCCTCTTCAGGAATACAAGTATCGGTAACCCTGTTGAAATGTTGGTCTAGTAAATCTTGTTCATCTTGTGGAGATAAATCTCTGTAATGAGGCACTCTTTTGTAAAAAGTATGAGCTACTAAATTAAAAATGTCTTCCTCTAAGTTAGCTCCCGTACAAGTAATGATTTGAACTTTGTCTTGTCTAATCATTTCAGCCAAAGAAATACCCAATTCGGCAGTACTCATTGCTCCGGCAAGGGTAATCATCATTTTGTGTCCGCTTTCTAAATGCTTAATGTAAGCTTTAGAGGCATCTACCAAGGTAGCAGCATTAAAATGTTTGTAATGTTTTTCTGCAAATTCTGTAATAGTCATATTTGTTAGTTTATGAGTTTATAGTTTATTAGTTGCTTTTCGGTTCACGGTATTTCGGTTGACAGTTTAAACTTCAAACCTCACAAATCTCAAACTTTGAACCTGAAACCTGTTAGTTAGTCATTATACCCTAAAATATCCAACATTACTTCAGCATTTTGTTCATCTTTAAAAAGATAATCTTCGTACTGACCGTTTTCATTTCGTTTGATTACAATGTGTCTTGGTGAAGGAATAAGACAGTGCTTAATTCCACCGTAACCACTAATAGAATCTTGATAAGCTCCTGTATGGAAAAAACCAATGTAAAGAGGCTCTTTGTCCTTATCATCAATTTTAGGTAAATAAATCTCTTGGTTTAAATCTTCCGAATTGTAATAATCAGAGTGGTCGCAACTAATGCCACCAATATTTACTTTGGTATATTCTTTATCCCATTTATTAATAGGAAGTAAAATAAATTTTTCGTGCATACTCCAACTATCAGGAATGGTAGTCATTAAACTATTGTTAATGATGTACCATAGCTCGGCATCATTTTGTTGTTTGTAATCTAATACTTCAAAAACGATAGCACCACTTTCTCCTACAGTATATTTTCCGAATTCGGTATAAATATCCGGGTCGTCAATACCTTCAGAGCTACAAACATCTTTAATATTAGCTACAATTTGGTTAATGATAAATTTATAATCGTATTCAAAACCTAAGTTGTTTCTAATAGGCAAACCTCCACCAATATTAATAGCATTAAGTGTATCGCAATTCTTTTTTAGGTTAGCGTAAAGTTTCATCGCATTAATAAAAGTACTCCAATAATACATGGTGTCTTTTATGCCTGTATCCACAAAAAAGTGCAACATTTCTAACGTTACATTTTTTCTAGGCTTAATATCATTGTTGTAGTAATCTATAATTTCAGAAGCTCTAATTCCCATACGAGAAGTATAGTAAGTAGATTGAGATTCTTCATCAATAGCCATTCTAATACCAATACGAATAGGTGTTTTAATAATTTTTTGAAGTTTTTCTAATTCTTTTTTACTATCCAATATAATAAAGCTGTTGGTAAAACCTTCTTTTTGAAGTAAGGCTATTTTTTGGATGTAACTATCTGTTTTGTATCCGTTATGGATAATTTTTTTGTCTTTATTGATTAACCCTTTTTTGTAAAGATTAAGGATAATATCAATATCATAACTAGAAGATGTTTCTAAATTAATTCCGTGTCTTAGTGTTTCTTCTATTACAAAGTTGAAATGACTGCTTTTTGTACAATAACAATAGTTATAAGTTCCCTTATAATTATTTTGTTTAATAGCCTTACTAAAAAGGTTTTTTGCTTTTTTAATTTGATCTCCAATTTTTGGTAAAAAAGAAATCTTAAAAGGAGTTTGATACTTATCAATTAAATACTTAATTGATGTATCATTAAAAAATAAATTACCATCCTCAATATTAAATCCCTCTTGTGGAAAATAATAAGATTGGTCAATTAAATCAAAATAAGTAATCTTCATTCTTTATAACTTTTTATTGCGAAATTAACGGTTAAAAAAGTTTATGAAGTTATTTTTTTATAAAAATTGCTTAATAAATGTAAAATAAGTTTTGCTGTACTTATTTTTACGGTGTTTTATAAAATATTTAGGTATATGAAAAAGATTATCAACACAGCAAAAGCTCCGGCACCAATAGGCCCTTATAATCAAGCAGTTTTATTAAATAACATGCTTTATACCTCTGGACAGATTGCTATAAACCCAGCAACCAATGAGTTAGTTTTAAGTAACATTAAAGAAGAAACTAAAATGGTGATGGAAAATTTAAAAGCAGTGTTGGCTGCTGCGGAAATGGGTTTTGAAAATGTGATAAAAACAAGCATATTCATTTCAAATATGGATAATTTTGCACAAATTAATGAAGTGTATGGAAGTTACTTTATTTCAGATTTTCCGGCAAGAGAAACCGTAGAAGTAGCTTGTTTGCCTAAAAATGTGAATGTAGAAATTTCTGTAATTGCTGCTAAATAAAAGCTATTAATGATAGAAAATGAAGAGGTAATTGAAGTAATTGGAGCAAGGGTACATAACCTTAAAGACGTTTCTATAAAAATTCCCAGAAACCAATTAGTGGTAATGACAGGTGTAAGTGGGAGCGGCAAATCTTCTTTAGCTTTTGATACCATTTATGCGGAAGGACAACGTAGGTACTTAGAGACTTTCTCGGCTTATGCACGTCAGTTTTTAGGCACAATGGAACGTCCGGATGTGGATAAAATTAATGGACTAAGTCCCGTTATTGCCATTGAGCAAAAAACCATCAGTAAAAACCCTCGTTCTACTGTTGGAACCATTACCGAAATCTATGACTTTTTTAGGTTGCTTTACGCTAGAGTAGCTAATGCTTATTCTTATAATACAGGCGAATTAATGGTAAAATTTACCACCAATCAAATTGTAGATTTAATTGTAGAACAATACCAAGGAAAGAAAATTTTGTTGCTAGCACCTATTATTAAAGGTAGAAAAGGACATTATAAAGAATTGTTTGCTCAATTTATGAAGCAAGGTTTTTTAAAAGTTCGTATTGATGGCGAGCTAATGGAAATGCATCCTAAAATGCAACTCGATAGGTATAAAATTCATGATATTGAATTGGTAGTGGATCAACTTAAAGTTAAAAATGAAGATTACCAACGCATACTTGCTTCTGTAGAAACAACTTTAAAATTAGGTGATGATAGTTTAATGGTTTATGAATTTGAGACTGATGAAGACAAAAAGAATTCTCCAAAATATAGATTGTTGAGTAAGAAATTAATGTGCCCTACTACAGGAATTTCGTACAACGAACCCGAACCAAACTTGTTTTCTTTCAACTCGCCTTATGGTGCATGTAAAAAATGTAGCGGTTTAGGTCAGGTTTCCGAAATTGATATTAAAAAAGTGATACCCAACTCCAAACTGAGTATTAAAAAAGGCGGCATTGCACCTTTAGGAGATTACAAAAACAATTGGGCTTTTAAACAAGTTGAGGGTATAGCTGCTCATTATGGATTTACCGTAAACACACCTTTAAGTGAAATTGAAGAAGAAGCGTTAGATTGTTTACTTTATGGTTCATCAGAACCTATTAACATGACTCATGAGGTGGATGGTCAAACAAAAAATTACCAATTGGATTTTGAAGGTGTAATTAATATTGTATTGCGACAGTTAGAAGAAAAATCGTCTCCATCATTAACCAGATGGGCAAGTAGTTTTATGAATAAAATTAATTGTCCGGATTGTGGCGGTAGTAGGTTGAAAAAAGAAGCTTTGTATTTTAAAGTTGATGATAAAAATATTGGAGAAATTGCCACAAAAGATTTAAATGAGTTGGGCAAATGGACTGCCAAAATTGATAAAAATCGTAAGCAGTTTTTTGACGAAAAGCACGAAATAGCAGAGGAGATTTTAAAAGAAATAAACAAACGACTCCAATTTTTATTGGATGTAGGATTAGATTATTTAACCCTAAATAGACCTGCAGCGACATTATCCGGAGGAGAAGCTCAGCGGATTAGGTTAGCTACTCAAATAGGTTCTCAATTGGTAAATGTGTTGTATATTTTAGATGAACCAAGTATAGGGTTGCATCAAAGAGATAATCAGCGATTGATAAACTCATTAAAAGGATTAAGAGATGTTGGTAATTCTATTATAGTGGTGGAACATGATAAAGACATTATGTTGGCTTCCGATTATATTATAGATATTGGACCAAGAGCAGGAAAACATGGGGGGCACGTAGTTGCAGCAGCTACACCAAAAGAATTTGTAAAACTTTCTACCAATACGGCAGCATTTTTAAATCATCAAATAAATATTGATGTTCCCAAAAAACGAAGAAAAGGAAATGGCAAATTTATTGAACTTAGTGGAGCAACTGGTAACAACTTAAAAAATGTAAACTTTAAACTTCCGTTAGGAATGTTTGTTTGTATTACAGGAGTTTCAGGCAGTGGAAAATCAACATTAATCAATGAAACGTTATATCCAATTATCAATCAACATATATATAAAGCTGTAAAAAAACCGTTGCCTTATAAAACAATAAAAGGTCTGGAACATATTGATAAAATTATAGATATCAGTCAGACACCTATAGGAAGAACACCTCGTTCAAACCCTGCAACGTATTCAAATGTTTTTGGAGATATACGTTTATTATTTAGCAACTTGCCAGAAGCTAAAATAAGAGGTTACAAACCAGGTAGGTTTTCTTTTAACGTAAAAGGCGGAAGGTGTGAAAGTTGCCAAGGGGCGGGAGTAAAAACCATAGAGATGAATTTTTTACCCGATGTTTATGTAATGTGTGATGAGTGTAATGGCAAAAGATACAACAGAGAAACATTGGAAGTAAGGTACAAAGGAAAGTCTATTAGTGATGTGTTAAATATGAGTATTGAGCAAGCAGTAATTTTCTTTGAAAATCATCCTAATATTTTACAAAAAATAAAAACATTAAATGATGTTGGTTTAGGTTATATAAATTTAGGACAACCATCAACAACACTTTCTGGTGGAGAGGCACAACGAGTAAAATTAGCTGCCGAATTAGCTAAACGACAAACAGGTAAAACATTGTATATTTTAGATGAGCCATCAACAGGTTTGCATTTTGAAGATATTAAAGTATTGTTGGAGGTTTTAAATAAATTAGTTGAAATTGGCAATACAGTATTGGTGGTAGAACATAATATGGACATTATTAAAGTAGCAGATTATATTGTAGATGTCGGTCCTGAAGGTGGACAAGAAGGAGGAAAGATTGTTGCCGAAGGAACTCCTGAGCAATTGGCTAAAGACAAAAAAAGTTATACCGCTAGTTTTTTAAAGCACGAGTTAAAAGTATGAACGAGTAGATAACTAACTCATTAAAAGCAATTATTAAGAACTTAATTATAGTTGGTTTAATGGTTTGACTAAATAGTCGTTTTATACAGCTTAGGTTTTATTATCTGCTTTTGCTTCTTTTTTTCAACACCTCTTCAATATCTTCTAATTGAAACCCTTTTGCCTTTAATAAAATTAAATAGTGATACATCAAGTCTGCAGCCTCATTCTTAAATAAATCAGCATCATTATCTTTGGCTTCTATAACTAATTCTACAGCCTCCTCCCCCACTTTTTGAGCTACTTTATTAATTCCTCTTTTGTAAAGCATATTGGTGTAAGAGTTTTCATCATCAACATCTATTTTTTTGCTGATTGTACTCTCTAATTTATAAATAAAACCCTTAGCAGTTTCTTCTTTAAAGCAAGAAGTAGTACCTGTGTGGCAAGTTGGTCCGTTAGGTTTTGCTTTAATTAAAATAGTATCGTTATCGCAATCGATTTGAATGTCTTTTACCTTTAAAAAATTACCCGATTCTTCACCTTTTGTCCATAATCGGTTTTTACTTCTGCTAAAGAAAGTTACTTTTTTGTCTGCTTTAGTTTTTTCAAATGCTTCCTCATTCATATATCCCAACATTAAAACTTGTAGGGTGTTGTTGTCTTGAATAATTACTGGAACTAATCCATCTCCTTTTGTGAAATCTATTTTCATCGTATTGCTATTTTGTTCGTTTTTAAATATTTTTTTAAAACTGGTATTGGAATTTCTCCATAGTGAAATATGCTTGCCGCTAATCCACCCGTAGCTTTAGTTTGTTTAAACACAGCTGCAAAATGCTCTGATTTTCCTGCTCCACCAGAGGCAATTACAGGAATGTTTACTGCTTTTGAAACTTGCTTTGTTATGTCAATTGCAAAACCATTTTTTGTTCCATCATTGTTCATGGAAGTCAATAAAATTTCTCCAGCTCCTAAACGTTCAACTTGTTTTGCCCAATCTATAGTTTTTATTGATGTAGGCGTTCTACCTCCATGAACAAATACCATCCATTCATTATCTACAAACTTAGTATCTATAGCAACAACCACACATTGGTTACCAAATTCTTGAGCAATTGCAGCAATTAGTTCAGGTTGCTTTACAGCAGATGAATTGATGCTTACTTTATCTGCCCCAGCTTTAATTAGGCTACTCACATCTTCAACAGAATTAATGCCTCCGCCAACGGTAAAAGGAATATTAATTTCTTCTGCAATATGAGTAACCAACTCCACTAAGGTTTTTCTGTTTTCTACTGTAGCGGTGATGTCTAAAAATACTAGCTCATCAGCTCCTTGTTCAACATATTTTTTAGCCAACTCAATTGGGTCGCCAGCATCTTGTATATCTACAAAGTTAATTCCTTTTACGGTTCGCCCATCTTTGATGTCTAAGCACGGTATTATTCTATTTTTTAAAGTCATTTTTATCTATTTTATTCATTGTGAACAAAGTGAAGTAATCTTATTTTCTTTTGTGAGATTGCTTCACTCGTTCCTCGTTCGCAATGACGTTATTTAATAATGTTTTTAAGTTCTGTTAAAGTTATTCTGTTTTCATAAAATGCTTTCCCAATTATAACTCCTTCGCAACCTATTTCTTGTACTTTTAATAAATCATCGAAACAAGAAACACCTCCACTTGCAATTAGTTTTACGTTGGTTTTATTTAATATTTCTTGATACAATTCATTTGAAGTACCTTGTAACATACCGTCTTTAGCAATATCGGTACAAATTACATAGCTTACACCATTTTGTTCATATTGCTTAATAAAATCAACAACATCTAATTCAGAGGTTTCTAACCAACCAGTAGTAGCAATTTTTCTATTGTTACAATCTGCCCCTAAAATGATTTTATCACTTCCATATTGTTGTAACCATCCTTTAAAAACATCATAATTTTTAACGGCAATGCTTCCTCCAGTAATTTGATTGGCACCACTTTCAAAAGCAATTTTTAAATCCTTATCCGACTTTAATCCACCTCCAAAATCTACTTTTAAGTTAGTTTTAGAGCAAATACTTTCTAATATTTTATAGTTGACAATGTGTTGCGATTTTGCTCCATCTAAATCTACTAAGTGTAAATATTGAATGCCATTTGCTTCAAACTCTTTGGCTACTTCTAAAGGATTTTCATTATAAATTTTTTTAGTGTTATAATCTCCTTTAGAAAGCCTAACACATTTGCCATCTATAATATCTATTGCTGGTATTATTCTCATTTTTTAATTTTAGTTAAAATGTCAGTTCGAGTGGTTTTTGATTTTTTGTTCTCGATACTTATTGTTTTATACTTCGACAGGCTCAGTATGACAATAAACTCGAACGGACAAAATCAAAAATTGTATCGAGAACTATTTTAAGTTTATAATTCTAGGAAGTTTTTTAGTAGTTGCTCTCCAACTCCAGCTGATTTCTCAGGGTGAAATTGAGTTGCATAAAAATTGTCTTTTTGTAATCCTGCGCTAAAAGAGTTGATATAATCGCAAACAGCGACAGTATCTTTACACAATTCAGCATAATAGCTATGTACATAATACACATCATCGTTTTTATTAATGTTGTTAAATAGTGTTCCTTTAATTGAAGTAAAATTATTCCAACCCATATGAGGGACTTTTTCCTTAGGAGGAAAGCATTTGACAGCTGTATCAAAAATTCCTAAACAATAGGTATTTCCTTCCTCAGTTTTGTTGCACATTAATTGTAACCCTAAACAAATACCTAAAAAGGGTTGAGTTACAGATTTAATAACTTCATCCAACCCTCTTTCTTTTAAGTATTGCATAGCTGTACTTGCTTCGCCAACTCCTGGAAAAATAACTTTGTCAGCACTCAAAATTTCTGCTCTGTCATCAGTAATAATACTTTCATAACCCAACCTTTTTAGTGCATTTTGTACTGACTTAGTGTTGCCAGCATTGTATTTTATTATTGCTATCATATGGTGCCTTTTGTGCTTGGAATACTATAGTTACCTGTTTTGCTTACCGCCATTTTTATTGCCTTAGCGAAAGCTTTAAAAATTGCTTCAATCTTGTGGTGTTCATTCTCACCTGCTGCTTTTATGTTTAGATTACATTTAGCAGCATCACTAAATGATTTAAAAAAGTGCATAAACATTTCCGTAGGCATCTCTCCAACCATTTCGCGTTTAAAATCCGCTTCCCAAACCAACCAAGGTCTGCCACCAAAATCAATAGCTACTTGAGCTAAACAATCATCCATAGGTAATAAAAAACCATAACGCTCAATTCCTTTTTTACTTCCTAATGCTTTTGTAAAAGCCTCACCTAAAGTAATGGCTACATCTTCAATGGTGTGGTGTTCATCAATTTCTAAATCGCCTTTAACAGAAACTTCCAAGTCTAAATTTCCGTGTTTGGCAATTTGCTCTAACATGTGATCAAAAAAACCAATTCCAGTAGCTAATTTTGATTTTCCAGTCCCATCTAAATTAACAATTACGTTAATGTTTGTTTCTTTGGTAGTTCTGGTTACATTTCCCGTTCTTGGTTTTGCTTTTAAAAAATTATAAATATCTGCCCAGCTGTTTGTACTTAAAACAGCATCTCTATTTTCTTCTCCAATAAAAATTCCTTGAGCTTTTAAATTGGTAGCCAATTCAATATCTGTTGCTCTATCACCTATTACAAAAGAGTTAGCTAAATCATAATCACCATAAATGTATTGGTTCAATAAGCCTGTTCTTGGCTTACGAGTTGGTGCATTATCTTCTGGAAAGCTTTTATCTATTAATACCTCCTTAAACACAATGCCTTCATTTTTAAAAGCTTCAATAATTTTGTTTTGAGCTGGCCAAAAGGTATCCTCAGGAAAAGAGGCTGTTCCTAATCCATCTTGGTTGGTAACCATTACCAATTCATAATCTAACTCATTAGCAATTTTAGACAACCACTGAAATACTCCAGGATAAAATTCCAGTTTTTCTAAACTATCTAATTGATAATCTACTGGTGGTTCAATTACGAGTGTTCCGTCTCTATCTATAAATAATACTTTTTTCATTGTATGTTTTTTAATGCTGTTATCAATTTTTGATTCTCTTCTGGTGTACCCACTGATATTCGAATACAGTTGGTTACTTGTTTATTTCTATTTCTGGTAATAATTTTTTGGGTTACTAAAGTTACATAAATTTTATCAGCATTTTCTACTTCAATTAAAAGAAAGTTAGCATCTGAGGGATATACTTTTTTTACCAAATCGAGTTGTTGCAAAGCTTGTTTTAATTGCTCTTTTTCATTTAATATAGTTGCTAAATTTTGTTGATAATCATCAATGTTCTCTAGTGCTTTTAAAGCAGCTTTTTGATTTAATTCACTAACATTATAAGGAGGTTTTACTTTGTTATAAAGAGAGATGATTGCTGAATTAGCATAAGCTAAACCAACTCTTGCAGCAGCTAATCCCCAAGCTTTACTAAAAGTCTGACTAACAATTAAATTGTTGTATTGATTTATCAAATCGATTAAAGAATTCTCTTCAGTAAAATCAATATATGCCTCATCTAAAATTACAATTCCATTAAAGTTACTGAGTATAAATTCAATATCACTTTTATTCATTAAATTGCCCGTGGGATTATTAGGTGAACAGATGAAAATCAACTTTACACCATTATCAGCTAAATAAGGTTTTACTTTCTCTAAATCAATTTGAAAATCTTGATTCAACGGAAGTTTTATCAATTCTACATTATTAATATTAGCTGAAACATCATACATCCCATAAGTAGGAAAAAAGGTTAATGCCTTTTCAATCCCAGGATTACAGAATATTCTGAAAGCCAAATCAATTACCTCATCACTTCCATTGCCTACAAAAATATTGTTGGAATCAATTCTTTTTAAATTAGCTAATTGTTGTTTTAGCTCCTTTTGATATGGATCAGGATAGCGATTCAATTCTCCAAAAGGATTTTCATTAGCATCTAAAAAAACACCTTCCTTACCACTAAACTCATCTCTAGCACTAGCGTATGGTTGAAGTTCCAAAATATTTGGACGAACTATATTTTCTAATTTAATCATTGTTTACCTCCTGTAATCTTAATGTAACAGCATTTTTGTGTGCTATTAATTCTTCAGCTTCAGCCATTATTTCTATGGCTTTGCCTATGTTGTTAATTCCTACTTTACTTAATTCTTGAAAAGTTATTTTCTTTACAAAACTATCTAACGATACTCCACTGTAATTTTTTGCAAAACCATTGGTTGGTAGCGTATGGTTAGTACCACTGGCATAATCTCCAGCAGATTCGCAACTGTAATTACCTAAAAAAACAGAACCTGCATTTATAATGCTATATGTAAAATGATTTGCGTTATTAGATGCAATAATTAAGTGTTCAGGAGCATATTGATTGCTAAAAGAAATGCAATCTTCTATACTCTTTAATACAATTGCTTTACTGTTTGCTAACGCTTTTAAAGCTGTTTCTTTTCTTGGTAATTGTGCTACTTGTTTATTTACTTCTGTTAAACATTCTTTAACTACATTTTCATTATCACTCAATAAAATCACTTGACTATCTGCTCCGTGTTCTGCTTGAGATAATAAATCTGCAGCTACAAAAATTGGTTTACAAGTATCGTCAGCAATAACCAAAACTTCACTTGGACCTGCAGGCATATCTATTGCCACACCACTTTGCTGAACCAATTCTTTGGCTTTGGTAACGTATTGGTTTCCTGGTCCAAATATTTTATATACCTGAGGGATATTTTCTGTTCCATAAGCCATTGCAGCAACTGCTTGAGCCCCTCCTACTTTATAGATTTTAGTAATGCCTACCAAGTTAGCAGTATATAAAATGGCAGGATTAATTTCCTGATTCTTGTTTGGAGGCGTACACAATACTACTTCTTCACAACCAGCAATTAGAGCAGGTATACCCAACATTAAAATGGTTGAGAACAATGGAGCACTACCTCCAGGAATATACAACCCTACTTTTTCTATAGCAACCGATTTTCTCCAACATTTAACACCAGGAACAGTTTCAATAACTTCCTCTTGGTTTTGTTGTGCTTTATGAAAAGCATAGATGTTATTATAGGCTATTTGTATAGCATCTTTTAGTTCTTGAGAAACTTCTTTACAAGCTTGTTTTATCTCTTTTTCTGAAATAGCCAAATTGGTTAATTCAACACCATCAAAAAGACTGGCATATTTTATTAATGCTTTATCTCCATTTTGTTTTACATCATTAATAATAGTACTAACCGCTTCGATTAATTGCTCTTGATTAATAACTGGACGTTCTATAAGTTCAGCCCATTGTTCTTTAGTTGGATTGTTGTATGTTTTCATATCACCATTTTATCTATTGGTACAATTAAAATATCTTCTGCACCAGCATTTTTTAATTCATCAATTACTTCCCAAAACTTATTTTCATCAATTACGGAGTGTAAAGAACTCCATCCTGCTTCAGCTAAAGGAAGTATGGTTGGACTTTTTAATACTGGTAATATACTAGTTACGGCTGCTATTTTGGCATTTGGCACATTAAGTAAAATGTACTTGCTGTTTTTAGCCCTTAATACTGCATTTATTCTAAATAGTAGCTTGCTTAAGATTTTTTCTTGCTCCTCATTTAATTGAAGCGACTTAACTAAAACAGCTTCAGATTTTAAGATAACTTGTGTTTCTCTTAATCCGTTTTTAAATAAAGTACTTCCAGAGCTTACAATATCGCAAATGCCATCTGCTAAACCAATGTTAGGAGCAATTTCTACAGAGCCAGAAATAGTGTGTATCTCTGCTTTAATATTGTTTTTATCTAAATAATTTTGAAGTGTAACAGGGTAAGATGTTGCTATCTTTTTACCATTAAAATATTCTAAAGAATCGTCTTCAACTTCTTTAGGGACTGCAAGAGAAACCTTACATTTTGAAAAACCTAGTTGCTGTACTATTTCAACTTGTTTTTGTTTTTCTATTAAAAGGTTTTCTCCAACAATGGCAATATCAACGGTGCCATCTTCTAAATATTGAGGTATATCGGAATTACGTAGGTATAAAATTTCCAAAGGAAAATTATCTACTACTACTTTTAGTTGATCTTTGCCATTGTTAATGTCAATACCACAATCTTTTAATAGTTTTAAGGATTCTTGATTAAGTCGCCCTTCTTTTTGTACTGCAATTTTTAATTTACTCATTTTTGTTTTTTAATTGTCTGAGTAAATCTTTGGGAATAAAAAAACACCGACTGATTTACTCAGACGGTGTTTTTAGATATTTTAATTTAATTACATATCAATCTCACTTCGCCTGAGGGCAATGATGAAAATGATGATGATGTAATTGTATAAAGTTCATTCTTTTTTGAAATAATGTTCGGCAAATGTAAATAAAAATATTAGTATTTAGCATTTTTAAAAAATTTTTAACGATTAGTCTTTCTTTGTTATGAAACTTATCATTGCTACTCACCAATCAAATTTATACTTTTTTTAAATACCACTAGTTACACTTCGTTAAACTCGCGGGAGCGGGTGGTTATTTTCTGTATTCAATTATTTCATTTTTTAGTAGTTCAAATGAGTCAATACTTCCTTCTTTAGATAGTTTGTAAGTAAAAGTTTCTAAGCTCAGCTGAACAATCAAACCAGCTTTTTCAAGCTGGTACTTTAAGATATTTAATAAGTATTTACCTGGAACATTTTTGACAATTTTAGATAAGGAGTTAAAATGTTTTTTGAAAGTATTTTGCTTTGATTTAAGTGTAAACCTTCCATCTTGAAGTTTTAGCAGTTGCTCAGTTTCACTTAAATAAGTCGATACAAAATTGTTTTTTACAGTGGCTGGGTTATATCTAAAATCAATATCCCTAGGCGGATTTAAACCAAAGTATTCTTTTCCTAAAGAATGTTTTTGAATTACAATAAATGTGCATGCTAATTCAGATAATATGACTTTACATTGTCTTAGACTGGTATTTAAGTCAAATAAATTTGAAATGTCAGAATTTTTGAGTTTTGGACTTTTCTCTCTAATGATTTCAAAAAGACCCTTTTGATCAACTAAATGATTTTCTATGGAATAGTTGTTTAAATAGAAGACGTTTCTTAGTTCTTCTTTAGTCTCAAGTATGTCTTCAAAATCAATGTCAGCTATATAAATTTTGTCTTTATTACCAATATTATCTCTTGCGTGATTCTTTAGATTGTCTTTACCGTTTAAAGGAAATATTTTATCGAATTTAACATTCTCAAACATTCTTTTCAAAATATTGAAATACAAGTGCTCTTGATCCGTGTCTTCCACATAAAAAGAAACTTCATTGAACTGAGTATAGAAGATATCTTGACCTTCTAAAAATGAATCTGTTAATTCTGGAAATCCAATATCCATAGCTACACGTTATAAGGTAGTAATGTTATTGCTTTGTTTTTTTTCTTGTTAGCAAGAATTGGGGAATGTGTAGCAAGTATTAATTGTGTTGTCTTTGGAGTAATTAAGTCCAATTTTTCCAAAAAATCTTCCTGCCATTTAATATGTAAGGAGAGTTCTGGTTCATCAATAATAAAGATTTTACCATCACTACTATTAAATGCTATATATGAAAACAGAATAAGTACTTGTTGTTCTCCTGATGATAAGAAGTTTATGTCTTTGTATTCTGTAATTACGTTGCCGTTTTTATCTAATGTACTAAAGGTTAGCTCTGAAGTGTCTTCTTTGAATAATATTCTTTTTGCAGAATCTTTTAAGAAGAAGTTTAAAGTATCAACGTACACTTGAATATCTTCCATTATTTTTTGTGATTTTGCTTCAAATTTTTCAAATTCGGTTAGTAGCTTCCGAACTTTTATAAATTGATTAGCATTTAGACCATATAGTAGTTTTGTGCTTTCATTCTCAGGATCTCTATGATATTGTTTTGTAATGTTCTTTAATTGATCAAAATAGTTGTCAATTGTCTCTCTTTCACTATTTGAAAATGTTGTTTCTTCAAAATTTTTAAAATAGTCATTTACTCGGTTTTCGGCATTCTCTATTTGAGTATGTGTTAACTTATAGCGGATTCCTGATGAGAAAGACTCAATCGTAATACTCCCATCAAATGTTGAAAGCATAAGATGGTTCTTTAATGAATTAGTGTGGTTAAGTACTTGATTTTTTCGCTTCCTATATTCTCTATTAATTAGTTCTTTAACTCGGTCAAGCGGACTTATATTTACTTTTCCCTGTTTTCTGATTAGGCGAGATTTTGGACCTTCATCAAAGTAAATTTTGTTTCCTGATTCTTCTGTATAGAGGTTTCTGTCTAGTCCTATAATATTGGGATTTGGGAAAGTCGAAACAAGTTCCCATGTTTCTTTTTCTTTATCATCAGGGGTTAACCCTGTATAATTTTCAATTAATTGTGAGCGTAATTGTTCATCATTATGAATATCGCTTGGGTGCTTATGTAGTTTAACAATTAATGGATTATACTTCTTTTTTGAAGATTTTATGTTGTAATGGAAAGTTGTTTTATTGTGTTTACATTGGACTTCATAAAATTCATTTTTTAATTGAAATGATAGTGTGATAGTTTTAAATTCTGTAATACATAGATTCGGTAATGAAGGACTAATAATCCAATTTAATATATTTAGGATACTTGTTTTACCTGAACCATTGATTCCAACAAGAAGTGTTAAGTCATCATTGAAATTAATATTCTTGTCAATGTAACCGTAAAGTTTTTCTATTCTTAGATTTAGTATTCTCATTTTATTGCTACAAACTTATACTTGTATAATATTGTTGTATATATACACCCTTTAGTGTACTTATTTTTAATTTGTAAATGTATAAAATAAATTAGAAATTACAAATGCAGGCCGCATTCGGTTTTGGGGTTGTTGTTCCACCTGCCGTTTCTGTCTTCACCGGGTACGGTACAGTGTTCGCACCCTATAGAAAAATACCCTTTAGAAATTAAGGGATGAAAAGGCAAATGGTGTTCTCTAATGTAATTGTCTCTATCCTCACGAGAAACATCTAACAAAGGGTAAAACTTAAGAATACCACCACGCTCTTCAAAAATATCTAAGCTTGCTCTGTGGTCGCTCTGCCATGCCATTAACCCCGAAACCCAAACGGTGTGGTTTTCTTTTAAGGCTTCTAAGGGTTCTACTTTGTTAATGGAGCAACATAAATCGGGGTCTTTTTTCCAGGTTTGGTCTTTGGTGGTAAAATCATGTTTCCACTTTTCGGCACCAACACTGGTTACTTTTAAGTTATACAATTGGGTAAGGTAATCTTTATAAATAATGGTGTCTTTAAAATGGTAACCGGTATCTATAAACAATACTTCCTGAGATGGATGGATGTCTGAGAAAAGTTTAAGCAACAATGCAGAAGTACCCGCAAAAGAAGAAGTAAGCATTATTTCAGCCTCATTAAAATCTATATACAACTCACTAACTCTTTGTTCGGGAGTTAATGTTCTGTATTTTTTATTTAACTCAGCTATGTTTTTCTGACTAAAAGTTCTTTTACTATTTTCTACATTCATATAGTTTGCTATTAAAATAATAGGTGCAAAACTATAAAAACTAAATAGTAATTAAACTGATGATAGTCATAAATTAGTTTATGAGATTGACAAGAATTACCAATTAAAAATATACTTGGTAATTTGGAACAGACAGGTAAGAATAATTACCGCCAAAACAAACATCCTAAAAAAATGTTGAGGCGTTTTATTAAGAATTAACTTCCCTACATAACTTCCTAAGAAGCTTATGCCTATTAATATAGGAATAGTAACTAAAAATTCTTTAATAAAGTAACCATTAAAGAAATAAACTATGGTTCGGCTGGCATCAACACCTAAGTCTATTAAGGCAGAAGTTGCTATAAAAATGTCTTTTTCTAAACTAAAAGCAGTTAATGTTAGTCCTCTAATGGCACCGCCTGTTCCAATTAATCCTGCCAAAAAGCCCGAAGCCATACCGCCTAAATAAAGGTTTTTGTTACTTTTTTCAATTTTTTTGTTGGCATAAATAATTAAGTAAATGGCCAATACAATAAGCAATAAACTCATGAGCAGCTCCAATTCTTGTTGAGGAACAAAATTGCTCAGAAAAGCACCAATAATTACAAAAATTACGGCTGGAACTCCTAATTTAATGGCTACATTTTTATCCAATCCCTTTCTAAACAAAAATATTTTAGAGAGGTTACTAAACACATGAAAAAGAGCGGTTATTCCTAAAACTACCTTAAAATCGAAAAAAATAGAAGCAATGGGGATAAATAAAATAGAAGAGCCAAAACCACTAACAGTTCCTATAACTTCAGCAATAAAAGCAAGGATGTAAAACAGGTAATACTTTTCTATCATTTTAATGGTTGAGAAATAACTAATTTACTGGTTTTTTGTGTTTATGGTTTGAAAACCAATAAGTTCATCATAAATTCTGTTAGGTAATCTGTGGTAAACCAATACCATGTAATCGTTTTCGGTTTGAGAGTATGAGCCTTCAATTTCTGTCATGTCGCCAGTGGTTTTAGCACCATCTTTTAACAAGCAATAAGCATAATTGTAATACCCTTGTTTAAGCATCACATCGGTAGTATAGCTGCTCGAGGCGGAATCGTAAGCCATTTTAAAGTCATCTTTAAATTTCCAATCGCTTAGTTTGCCAAACACATAAAAAACACCATCTTTAGGAGGAACATTGGCTAGTGTAAAATGTACATTAACATAGTCGGCTTCCACTTCGCTTCTTTCGCCTTCATTTCTTTTAATTAAAAAGTTACCGTTAATATCGGGGTTGGTAGTATATCTTTTATAAGAACGATTTTCATCTGGAACCAAGTAAGCATCATTCATTTTCTTTACGCTGTTAAACTCAATACGATCTACATTTAAAGTTTGGTAGCGAATACTTTTTAAATCAAACTCTCTAAACTCGTTGTTACCATAAAAACTATTTTCAGTTTCGTAATCATACACCAATTCTTGTCCTTTAATAAAACGTGGAGGAAGGTTGTAAATGGCATTGTCCCACCTAAAATTTTGCATAATTACCACTTGTAAATCCTTAAAGGGGTCAATAATTTCGTAGCCCGTATGGTCTATGTTAAAATCAATTTCTTGCTTGGTAAACTGATGTTCTACATTGGTAGCTCTTTTGGGGTCGATGGTAATAGAAATTTTGCTATCGTAAACCATAAACCTTTTGGTAAGCATGGGTTTATCTTCTTTTCCGTTTTCGTAAACTTTTATCAGGTAATTGCCCGATTTTGTTAGTGAAATATTTTCGTTAGGAATTTGTAATTGGTAATGTAAATAAGGAATATCGGTATTAATAGAATATTGGTAATCGAAAATAATATCTTCAAAAAAGCCATCAATGTATTCGTTGGGTCTAAGGTCGGAAGGAGTCCAGTTGGCATTGCAATGCACAACAGAGTAATAATAATCTCGGGGAAGGGTTTTAAAATCATCAAAGCTTAGCAGCAATTGTTCTGTTCCGTTTAATGGAATAATAGGGTTACTTAATGGAGTTCCAGTATGATGAAGTAGCACCGTTTTTATATGGTCAACATAAATATAGTCTTCATATCTTAAATAATTATTACCGGTATAATCATCATCAGAAATCTTATTTGAAATAAAACTTGATATAAAAATAAATAAGCTAAAAGAAAATGCAGAAATAACTATTATTGGGAAGATTTTTTTCATTGAAAAGAGAAAGTTAAAATAAATAAAATGTTGGTAATCAAAACATCAACATTTGAACCGAAAATGATGTTAATAAAAATATTCGTCAGTAAAATTAAGATATTAAGCGATGTTAAGCCAGTAGTTGTCAAATAAAGTTTATTTTTTTTAATATTTCCTTTGCCAGATTACCGAATTTTATAATTTTGTCGCAGTTATAATTTAATCTAAAAAAATTATGTCAAAAGACGTTAAGATTAAAAGGGGAGCAAATATAAACCTAAAGGGTGCTGCCGAAAAATTACACACTAATACTATTGTTGCAACAGAAGTTGTATTAAAACCTACCGACTTTCCTACTTTAGTGCCAAAACTTTCTGTAAAAGTTGGCGATAAAGTAAAAGCTGGTTCTCCATTATTTTATAATAAAGAGATAGAAGAGGTTTTATTTACATCTCCAGTAAGTGGAGAAGTAATAGATGTTGTTAGAGGTGATAAAAGAAAAATTTTAGAAGTAAAGGTTAAAGCCGATGCTGAAATTCAATACGAATCTTTTAAACAAGCAGATGCATCAACATTATCGAGAGAGGAAGTGAAAGAGAACATGTTGAAAAGTGGTGTTTGGCCATTTATCAGACAAAGACCTTATGATATAATAGCTAATCCTAAAGATACGCCAAAATCTATACACATTACAGCTATAGACACAGCTCCATTAGCACCAGATTATGGTTTTATTGCTCATGGAAAATCTGCAGAATTTCAGGCTGGATTAGATGCTTTGGTAAAACTTACAGATGGTAAAGTACACTTAAATATAAATGGAAATGCTAATGCTGATGAAGTGTTTACTGGTGCTAAAAATGTACAAATTAATAAAATTGCAGGACCACATCCAGCTGGTAATGTAGGTATTCAAATTCACCATTTAGAACCTATAAATAAAGGAGAAATTGTTTGGACGCTTAAAGCTCTAGATGTTTTAACCATAGGAAAACTATTTAAAGAAGGTAAGTTTGATGCAACTCGTTCTATTGCTTTTGCAGGTTCTTTAGTAAAAAAACCATCTTATGTTAGAACTGTTTTAGGAGCTAAAATAGACGCTATTGTAAAAGGAAATGTAGAAGAAGGTGGAAGATACATTAGTGGTAACCCATTAACAGGAACTAAAATAGCGGAAGATGGTTATTTAAGTTTTTATGATTACCAACTAACGGTTATACCAGAAGGTGGAAACAATCAGTTTATGGGATGGTTAGCACCAGGTTTTGATAAGTTTAGCCTTTCAGGAACATTTTTCTCTAAATTAATGCCTAATAAGAAATATGACTTAAATACCAATATGAATGGTGAAGAAAGATCATTAGTTGTTACAGGTGAATATGAAAAGGTTTTTCCTATGGATATTTACCCTGTTCAATTACTTAAGTCTATATTGGTTGATGATATTGATAACATGGAAAAGTTAGGGATTTACGAAGTAGCACCAGAAGATTTTGCTTTGTGCGAATATGCGTGTACTTCAAAAACTCCAGCACAACAATATGTTAGAGAAGGTTTGAATAAGCTTAAAAAAGAAATGAGCTAATAATAAATATAAAAGTAAACTGTAAGCACTTACACTTATAAAAATAATATGAAAGCATTAGACAATTTTATGCAAAAAATAAAACCGAAAGCTGACGGGAAGTTTCCTTTAGCTTATACGGTTTGGGATGGAATGTACACCTTGTTTTTTGTACCTGGTCATACCAATAAAAATGGGGTACATATTAGAGATGGAATAGACTTAAAAAGAACCATGGTAATGGTAATTTTTGCTTTAATTCCTTCTTTATTGTTTGGTATTTACAATGTTGGACATCAACACTTTTTAGCCTTAGGAGAAGTTACTAATGCTAACCATGTGTGTGATATGTTTATGGATAAATTTATTTTTGGAGCTCTAAAAGTACTCCCAATAGTAATTGTTTCCTATGGAGTTGGATTAGGTGTAGAATTTATTTTTGCTGCATTTAACAAACATTCTATTCAAGAAGGATTTTTGGTTTCGGGTATGTTAATTCCATTAATTTTACCAGTTGACGTTCCTTTATGGATGGTAGGTGTAGCAACTATTTTTGCTGTTGTAATAGGTAAAGAAGTATTCGGAGGAACAGGAATGAACATTGTAAACGTTGCATTAACTGCCAGAGCATTTTTATTCTTTGCTTATCCAACCAAAATGTCTGGAGACGAAGTTTGGGTAAATACTAGCTTAGAAGAAGGACAGCAATTAGTTGATGGTTTTTCAGGAGCTACTCCATTAGCACAAGCAGTTAAAGGAGGTACAGAAGCTTTAAATACAATGAATGCCAGTGTTATGGAAGCTGCTATTGGTTTTATACCAGGTTCTATTGGAGAAACTTCTGCAATAGCAATAGGTTTAGGGGCTTTATTATTATTAATTACAGGTATAGCAAGTTGGAGAATAATGTTATCCACTTTTGTTGGAGGTTATGTAATGGCTTTGTTATTCAACTTATGGGGAGCAAATCCATTTATGGAGTTAACGCCAATACACCAATTAGTAATAGGAGGGTTTGCATTTGGAGCTGTATTTATGGCAACCGACCCTGTTACAGGTTCTCAAACAAATACAGGTAAATACATATATGGATTTTTAATAGGGATTTTTGCTATTATGATTAGGGTATTTAACCCAGCATATCCAGAAGGTGTAATGTTAGCAATTCTATTTATGAATATTATGGCTCCGTTAATCGACCATTATGTTATCGCTGCAAATATTAAAAGAAGACTTAAAAGAGTTAGTGTTAAAGCTTAAACTATAAAAAAATGGATGTAAATAGTAATAAATATACCATAGGGTTCTCAATCGTAATGGTAGTAATAGTAGCACTATTGTTGGCTTTTGCTTCAGAAGGTTTAAAACCGATGCAAAATCAAAACATAGAACGTGAAAAAATGCAGAATATTCTTAAGTCTGTTGGTATAGAAGTAACAAGAGACGAAGCTCAAGATGCTTATAATAAATACATTACAGAAGCAATTGTGTTAAATGATAAAGGAGAGAAAATTGAAGGTAATGCATTTAAAGTAGACGTGTTAAAGGAGTACAAATCAGGTGGGCAAAAAAACTTTCCGATTTTTATTTATGAAAGCGAAGGAAACAAAAAGTACATTATTCCATTAGTGGGTAAAGGACTTTGGGGTCCAATTTGGGGCTATATAGCTCTTGAAGAAGATAAAAACACTGTTGCAGGAGCTTCTTTCGATCATAAAGGAGAAACTCCAGGGTTAGGAGCAGAAATTAATCAAGAATGGTTTCAAGAACCATTTGTAGGTAAGAAAATTTTTGATGAATCAGGAGAGTATCAATCTATTAGAGTAATTAAAGGTGGTGCTCCTGAAGGTGATAAGCATGGTGTTGATGCTATTAGTGGCGGAACAATTACCGGAAATGGTGTTACTGAAATGTTAGTAAGAACACTTAAAACATACGAACCATATTTAAAATCTTAATACTATAAAATTATGAGCGAATCATTATTTTCTAAGAAAAACATGAAACTTATTAAGGATCCCCTTAATGACGATAATCCAATTACCGTTCAAGTTTTAGGTATCTGTTCTGCTTTAGCAATTACAGTTAAAGTTGAAACAGCTTTTGTAATGGCAATATCTGTGTTATTTGTTTTAATAGGAGCCAATGTAATTGTTTCTTTATTAAGAAAAGTAATACCATCTAGAATTAGAATTATTGTTCAATTAGTAATTGTAGCAAGTTTGGTAATCTTAGTTGATCAAGTGCTTAAAGCTTTTGTTTATGATGTAAGTAAACAACTTTCGGTATTCGTAGGACTTATTATTACCAACTGTATTATTATGGGAAGATTGGAAGCATTTGCTTTAGGAAACAAGCCTGGAGCTTCATTTTTAGATGCGGTAGGAAATGCTTTTGGATATGGAATAATTTTAATTGTTGTTGCATTTTTCAGAGAATTATTTGGTTCAGGTACGTTAACCTTACCTGTGGTAGGTAAAATAGAAATTTTAACAAGCTTAGCCAATAATACAGGATATGAACATAATGGCTTAATGATTCTACCTCCAATGGCTTTAATTACCGTGGGTATCTATATTTGGATACAAAGAAGTAGAAACAGAAAACTAATTGAAGAAAATCATTAATTATAAAAGCATTAAATTAACGACTCATGGAATATTTTAACATTTTCGTAAAGGGTATCTTCATAGAAAATATGATTTTCGCCTATTTCTTAGGCATGTGCTCTTACCTAGCTGTATCAAAAACAGTAACAACAGCTAACGGATTAGGGTTGGCAGTAATATTTGTATTAGGAGTAACAGTTCCTATTAACTATTTATTAGAAAACTATGTATTAAAAGAAGGTGCATTATCTTGGTTAGGAGAAGAATATGCAACTATGGATTTAAGCTTCTTGAGCTTCATTATGTTTATTGCAGTTATTGCATCAACTGTTCAAATAGTAGAGATGGCTGTTGAAAAATTTGCTCCAGCTTTATATGGTGCACTAGGTATTTTCTTACCACTTATTGCGGTAAACTGTTCTATACTTGGTGGTGCATTGTTTATGCAAGAAAGACAGTATGCCAACATTGGCGAGGCATCAGTTTTTGGATTAGGTTCTGGAGTGGGCTGGTGGTTAGCAATTGTTGCCATTGCAGCTATTAGAGAAAAAATTAAGTATTCTCATGTTCCCGGTCCATTAAGAGGTTTAGGTATTACATTCATTATTTGTGGATTAATGGGAGTTGCTTTTATGAGCTTCATGGGAATTGAACTTTAATTTTAATAAAAAAATTACGTAACAAATATATTCAGATATGTTTTTAGCAATCAGCACAGCAACAATTATAGTTGCAGTTATAGTTTTCACAATTGTAACATTATTGTTAGTATTATTACTGCTTTGGGCTAAGTCAAAATTGACAAGTTCAGGACCGGTAAAGATTACCATTAACCACGATAAAATTTTAGAAGTAGAAGCAGGTAGTACTCTGTTAAATACATTGAGTAATCAAGGAATTTTCTTGCCGTCTGCTTGTGGTGGTGGTGGAACTTGTATCCAATGTAAATGTGAAGTAAAAAGTGGTGGTGGAAGTATTTTGCCAACAGAAGAACCTCATTTTTCTAGAAAGGAAATTGCTCAAGGCATGAGATTAGGTTGCCAAGTGAAGGTGAAAGAAGACATGGAGATTGAAATTGAAGAAGAGATCCTAGGAATTAAAGAATGGGAGGCAACGGTTGTTTCTAATTACAACGTAGCTACTTTTATTAAAGAGTTTATTGTAGAAATCCCTGAAGATATGGACTACAAGGCTGGTGGATATATTCAAATTAAAATTCCACCATGTACCATCAAGTATAAAGAAATGGATGTTACTGCTCACCCACAAGATCACCCTGGTGAGCCAGATAAATTTAAACCAGATTGGGATAAATTTAAGTTATGGCCATTAGTGATGAAAAATGATGAAGAGGTAATTAGAGCATATTCTATGGCTTCTTATCCTGCTGAAGGAAGAAAAATCATGTTGAATGTACGTATTGCAACACCTCCTTTTGATAGAGATAAAGGTGATTGGATGGATGTAAACCCAGGTGTAGCATCATCTTATATTTTCAACCAAAAACAAGGAGACAAAGTAGTTATTTCAGGTCCTTATGGAGAGTTCTTTATCAATCATTCAGATGCTGAAATGTTATATATTGGTGGTGGTGCAGGAATGGCTCCAATGCGTTCTCACTTATATGAATTATTTAAAACCATTAAAACCAACAGAAAAGTTACTTATTGGTATGGAGGTAGATCTAAAGCAGAATTGTTTTACATTCATTATTTTAGAGATTTAGAAAAAGATTTCCCTAACTTTAAGTTTTATTTAGCACTTTCTGAACCATTAGAATCTGATAACTGGAAGGTAAAAAAAGATATTCATGATGAAGAAGGAGATGGTTTTGTAGGTTTTATTCACCAAGTGGTAATAGACCAATATTTAACAAAACATGATGCTCCAGAAGATATTGAATTCTACTTCTGTGGACCTCCTTTAATGAATAATGCTGTTACAAAAATGTGTGATGATTGGGGAGTCCCACCAGAGAATGTTAGATTTGATGATTTTGGAGGTTAAAATTCCACTAAAATAATAAGAAATAAAAAGACCGAACAAGCAATTTGTTCGGTCTTTTTTTGGGCTTAAATCTAAAAAAGATATTAGTGTTTAAATATTTTATTTATCAATTAACTAAGTATATATACTACTAATTAAAAACCTAAAATACCAAAACATGCTTACTAAATAAACTTTATGATTATCTTATTTTGTACTCGTAAACTAAAACCAAATGAGATACCTAACAAAAATCATTATTACCAATATTATTTTAGTACTTATTACAGTATCTTTAATAGTTATGACCATGATAATGTTGAAGTTAAGAAGCACTGAAACCAACTTAGCCAACTCCCTTACAAAAAAGTTTATGGTTACCACAGAACATAAATTAAACGATTTTTTTGTAACTGTAGGTAGGGCTATTTTGGTTGAAAAAGAAAGAAAGCAACAGACATCTTACTTAACCATGTCAGAAGAACAGATGGTAGACTACTTTATGCCTGTACTAAAAAATTACCGTCAAATATCTTCAATAGGAATAGCCAATGAAAAATCTTACGAAATTGATTTGTTCTGTGATGATGCTGAAGTTTTTACTAGAAAAGTTGATTTAAACATAAATACAAATGTAGCTCAATTTAACCAATGGAAAAAAGTAAGTGATTCTTTATATATAGTTAAGTCTTGGGAAAATCCGTTAATAAAATTACCTACTGAAAGAGATTGGCATACCAATGCTATGAAAAAACTCTATGACAATGAAGTAACATGGACTACACCTTATGTTTTTAATACTAATAACGAGCTTGGTTTAACAGCATCTATAGGTTGGGAAAATGATGACAATAATGAAATCACAATTCTTGCATTTGATGTTACTTTATCAGATTTATCAATTTTTACAAGAGACATTAAATCTACACCTAACTCCATGAACTTTATTGTTTCCGAGAATTTAAGCTACTTAGCACTTCCTGAAAATGAAAATATAAAAAATACTAAAGAAGCATTATTAAAATCCGTTAATAAAGTGAATATACCTGCTGTAGCTAATGCATTTAATAAATGGGATAAAAATAAAGCATTGTTAACTCAAACTTTTAAATTTAAAAATGGTAATGAAACCTGGTGGGCAAGTATAAAACCATTTTATTTAAATGAAAGTAGTATAATGTATATTGGTACAGTAATTCCAAAAAATGATTTAGTTGAAATATCTAATGACTCAAGATATTATATTATTGGCTGCTTTGTTATTTTAGTAATACTCTTAATATTTGTTTTGTACTATAATTTCCAAAATCAAAAAATTAATTTATTACTTAAAAGAAAACATGGCGAAATTTCTAAGGTTAATAAAAGTATTGAGGTAAAAAGCAAAGAAATTAAAGACAGTATTCAATATGCAAAAAGAATACAATCGGCTATTTTAACCTCAAAAGAAGAAATTACTCAAAATTTAACCAACAGTTTATTAGTGTATTTACCTAAAGATATTGTTGCTGGAGATTTTTATTGGCACAAACAAAAAGATAATTTAGTTTTTTATGCAGTAGCAGATTGTACTGGACATGGCGTTCCTGCTGCAATGGTATCTGTAATTTGTAATCATGCATTAAATACTTGTGTTAATGATTTTGGGTTGACTAATCCTGATGAAATATTGGGCAAAGCAAGAGAAATTGTTGTTGAAGCTTTTAATAACCAAGCTACATCTATTCAAGATGGAATGGACATCTCTCTTTGTGTTTTAGATAAAAATGATTTAGAAAAAGATGGCTTCTACTCCTCATTAAAATGGGCAGGAGCCAATAGTCCGTTATGGTTAATAAGAACTTTAAAAAATAAAGAAACAGAGTTATTTGAATATAAACCCAATAAACAACCTATTGGGAAAACCTTAAACCCAACACCATTTACTACAAATACTATTTCATTGCAAAAAGAAGATAGCTTATTTATTTTTTCAGATGGATTTTCTGACCAATTTGGAGGAGAAAGAGGAAAGAAATTTATGTCTAAACAATTTAAAAACTTCTTAATTTCAATAAGCGACCTTTCTATGGATACTCAAAAAGAATTAATTCTAGAAAAATTTAGAGATTGGAAAGGAAATAATGAACAAGTAGATGATGTTTGTATTATCGGTGTTAGAATATGATGCAACGTTTATTAAATACTTGAAAAAATATATTATTTCACATGGTATCTTTTAAACCTTCCTCCATAGTTAATGGTTGTTTTGCTACCTCCTACTCTAATTATTAAAACAATAACAAAATTTAATTTAAAATAACATTGTTAAAATGTAGTTAACCTAACTATTTTTTTTTTCAAACTTTATAAGAAAATAAAATATACCAATTGAAACTAACACGCCTCCTAAAACAATTGTCGAAGCAGCATCATGATGTTCATAATCAAATATAATTAGTTTACGTGCTATTGCTAAGGCTGTAATTAGAACAACATCTTGTATTAATGTTTTTATTTCATGAGTTTTTAGAACTTTTAAAATAGAAGACATAAATTCTAAACTTATTAGTAAAGTCATAATTTTTCCAAAAATTGATTGGTAATCCTCAAAGGTTATTTCCTCTGGTCTAAAGATATCTCTAAAAAATAAATCTATAAAATTTTGACCAATACGTACTATTGAAGCAAGTACTATTAAACCTATTATTAAAGTTAGAACAATTGTAATAACTTGTTCAAACCTCAAGAATATCTTTAAAAAATTATCAATAAAGGTTTCTTTCTTTTTTTCCATATTGTTAATTATAATACCATAAACATTAAAATAATTCATCAAAAATAGTAAAAGAATAACATTTTAATTACCTTTTTATTTTTAATAAAAAAAGACGGAACACCTGTCCGTCTTTTTTTGTTTAGGTTGTAAAAAATTATTTCTTTCCGCCTAACATAAGTAATTCATTTACTACTACTTCGGCAATGTATTTTTTATTACCTTCTTTATCTTCATAGCTTCTGCTGGTTAACTTACCTTCAATAGCTACTTCGTTTCCTTTAGTAAGGTATTTCTCTACTATTTCGGCAGTTTTTCCCCACGCTACTAAATTGTGCCATTGCGTTTCTTTAACTGTTTCGCCTTTGGCATTTTTATACGATTCGTTGGTGGCAATAGCAAATTTGGCTAATTTTTTACCGCTTTCTAAGTTAATAATTTCAGGTGCATTACCTAAGTTTCCGATTAATTGTACTTTGTTTCTTAAATTGTTCATAATACTAAAATTTAAATGGTTTATAAAAAGTTTTATTTAGTAATCCTGATTCGTTCAGAATTGATGGTGCAAAGTAAAGACGGCTCTAAAAAAACACTCGGTTTCTAATTAGTTACTTTCGCTTATTATCAATTGTAGTCGTTTGTAAATGATTTTAATTATTGATTTACAACTACTTAATTCTTTATATTGCTTTACTCTTTTTCTTCTCTGACGAAACGTAGTGGAGATCAGAGATCCATTATAACAATAAATACTTATAGGTATTGGACTCCTTATCTTCGCTACGCTTTGAAAGGAGAGATGTAAATTGGTGAATAGTAGAAAAATTGGTTTTTTGTAACAAATGTTACTGTAGGTTTAAATATTGTTGTTGAACTTTGTATCATAAAAAATATAAACTTTTAAATTTATAACTATGAGTTACTACTACACAAAAATTACCGATTATGGTTTTGATGAAGCCATAGAAAAAGTTACCGAAGAATTACAAAAAGAAGGTTTTGGCATACTTACCGAAATTGATGTTACTGCTACTTTTAAGAAAAAAATTAATGTTGACTTCAGACCTTATCGAATTTTAGGTGCATGTAATCCTCATTTTGCTCATCAGGCGATACAAGCCGAAGAAAAAATTGGTACTATGCTACCATGTAATGTAATTGTTCAGCAATTAGACAATGGTAAGGTAGAAGTATCGGCAGTTAACCCAATGGCTTCTATGATGGCTGTAAAAAATGATGCCTTAGAAGATATTGCCACGCAAGTAAGTAATAAACTAGAAAACGTAATAAAACAACTTTAAAACCCAACTGCTATGAACATCGAGCAATTAATTTCAGAAAATAAAGGTACCATTATAGACGTACGTACCCCTGAAGAATTTATGTCAGGAAATCCTGTAGGTTCTATCAATATTCCGCTACAAGAGGTAGTGAGCAGAATAGATGAAGTAAAAAGCCTACCTCAACCATTAATTTTATGTTGTGCCTCTGGTAACCGAAGCGGCATGGTAGAGCAATTTTTATCTCAAAACGGTATTGAATGTTGTAATGCTGGTTCTTGGTTAGATGTAAATTATTATCAATCTAAAAACGTTAAATAAGTTATGCTAAATACATTAAAGCAGTTGTTGGGCTTCGGCCCGGCAACAGACTATGCTGATTTAATCAGACAAAATGCCATTATTCTTGATGTAAGAACAAAAAATGAGTTTAAATCGGGCAACATTAAAAAATCTATTAACATTCCAGTAGATGTTTTACATAGTAACTTAAAGCATCTTAAGGATAAAAACAGACCAATTATAACCTGCTGTGCTTCGGGAGCAAGAAGCGCAATGGCAAAACGTATCTTAAAATCGCAAGGCTATACGAAAGTATATAATGGCGGTGGTTGGTATAGGTTGCAGTCTAAGTTAGCTTCCTAATTCCAAGCCCCTCCCAGCCTCCCCAAAGGGGAGGAGTTGCCAACGCACAAAGTTAATTCATCACTGTCATATCGATCGATATTTTACAAACTGAGGAACGAAGTTTAGTAAAATGAAGCTAGAGATATCTTATTGGTTAGGGGACTTGAAATCTCAATTAGCTGTATTGGTTTTAAAGAAAGAAGATGTTTAACAATAACTCTTTTATTTTAAATTAATGAATTGTTGCGGCTTCGCGGTCGACAGCATTTTTCTATTCCTCATACTTCGGAATGAAAAATATTGCTCAACATGACAGTCACTTATAAACTCATAAACTATCCAACACTTCATTCACTTTTTCATCTAGGCTTAAATTACCATCTATCCAATTAATTTTAAAGCCGTTTTTTTCCATTTTTCTATACCATGTTGCTTGTCGTTTAGCAAACTGGTGTATGGCAATATTTAACTGATTGAATAGTTCTTCTTTACTTATTTCATTTAACAAATAAGCGGTTACCAATTTATATTCTAATCCGTAATACTTAAGTTTGTCTGTAGAAACTCCTGCTTTTATCAACCCTTCTACCTCTCCTATCATATCTTCATTTTCAAGACGTTGTTGTAAACGGGTGGTGATTCTTTCTCTTATAATTGGTCTTTCAAAATGAATTCCAAATAAATGGTAATTAAATGTCGGAAAATCTTTTATTAAAGCCTCATTTTCTTGCTGAAAAGAAGCAATTTCAATGGCTTTAATTAAACGCTCTTTATCTGCTGTATCTGTGGTATTATGTAATTGTTTGTATTTTTTGAGGATTCCCACCAATTCCTCATTAGTTTTTAGTGCTAAGTCATTTCTGAGTTCTGTATTTTCAGGGATAGCTAACATGCGGTAACCTTTTAAAACAGCTTCGAGATACAAACCTGTTCCTCCGCATAAAATAGCTTGTTTATTTCTACTTTTTATATCCTCAAAAGCAGCTAAAAAATCTTTCTGAAATTCAAAAACATTATATTCTTCTCCTGCATTTTTTATGTCTATTAAATGATAAGGTATGGATTTTCCATTCACCATAAAATCATTCAAATCCTTTCCTGAACCTATATCCATCCCTCTATAAACCTGACGAGAATCTGCACTAATAATTTCTCCATCAAGCTTTTCGCCCAAATGTGCTGCCAACTTAGTTTTTCCAGTAGCAGTAATGCCTAATATTACAATAAGGTCAGTTTTGTTCATTTTGTAATTTGTAAGTTCCTGTATTTCAAAAGCAAATCTTTCATCGATTCTTGTTCTTCTAAATTAATAGTTTTTAAAAGTACATTGGCAGCTTCATTTATTGGTTGATTTTGGTGAAAATAATCTCTACAAAAATGTAAAAATTTTAGCGTTTTAAAAGCATTAAACCATTTAAAAAGTAATTCTTTAAAGTGTTTTGAATTGGTAGCATTCGCTCTAATTTTCTTTAAATTACTTTCAAAATCATTTTCTTTTAAAAATGCTAATACACTTTTTGGTAAAGGAATTTCGTATTTGGAAAACAGTAATTCACTAGTATCAAAAAAGATTTTCAAATCTTTAAAAGAATTAAAATTATAGGTAAATAAAATTTCATCATTATTATTTGTCCATTGCTGCATGGCTCTTCCTGTCCCAAAAGGTACTCGCTCTGAAATTCTGGGAGAAGGAAAAACTGTGGTAGTATTTATCTCAGTAAAGTTTCCCAATGGAATTACTTTTTGCAAAAAATAAAAATCCTCTCCTGCTTTCCGTTTGTTCATACCACCTTGTTTATGATAAATAGCTGCTCTAACTGCCATGCTTGAGCCAACAGTATGGAAGGAATAAGGCAATCCAACATAATGCAGTGCTTCTTTGTAATAACGCAAATGAAGTTCGTACTGAATAATTCCATCATAAATTTGCTGCGGAAACTCATTTCCATCTATGGGATGCTCATAATAAATGGAGCAACCTACACTTTTAGGGTGTTGATTAAAATGGGATTCTATCGCTGAGAGGTAATTTTTTGCACATGTAGCATCTGCATCAAAGCAAACAATAATTCCATCTTTATTGCCAATAGAAGCCAATCTGTTGTATGCCTCATCCATTCCTATTTTTCGAGCTAAGCCAACACCTGCATCTTTTTTTGGTAAACCTGTTGCTTCAATAAATGAAAAATGAATTTTATCTCGTTGATGAGTAGATGACCAAGCTAAAGCTTCATTCAAACTATATTGATTTTGTTCTAAAACTTCTTTTGAATCTGCTTCTGAAGAATTGATTACTGTAATTACCTCCACATTTGTTTGTGTCGGTTCACAATCATAAAGACTTTGAAGACTTTTAACCAAATTGGGTTCGTTGTAGCAAGGTATTACAACTATTATTGTTGTTGATGGATGAATTGAAATGTTATTGTGATGCTGCACTTTTATTTATTTTCATCTGTTTATATTTATTTGTTATGGTTCATTATAAACTTCTAACCTAAATATGCTGGTACACTTCTGTCACAAGCTTCTCTTGCGAGGGATAACTTATTAAAATTCCTTTTTGAGCTCCTTGGTAAACAAACATACTACTTGCTGCAACAGCACTTGCTCCATGTTGTACAGCTGTTAAAAAATCTGACGCTTGTTTTGCTCCCCCACAAATAACTAAAGGCAATGAACTTATTTCCGATATTTTTGAAATTAGTGAATAATCATATCCTGAAAAAGTACCATCTAAATCAATAGAGTTGATAAATAACTCTCCAGCTCCACTTTCCTCTATTTGTTGTATAAATGCTAATAGTGGTGTTTTTACTTTTTTACTTCCGGAAACGGTATAAGCTTGTTGTTTGCCCAACCAATCTTTTTTTACATCTATAGAAGCTACAATACTTTGCGAACCAAATATGTTAGCTGCCTCAGTAATTAAATTTAAATTAGTTGAAAGTGCCGAGTTAATAACTACTTTTTCTATACCTAATTTAAAAAGTTTTTCTATTTGGGATAAAGAATTTATTCCTCCACCGTAAGCAAAAGGCATAAAAGCTTCTTCAGCAATTTCTTCAATTTTTTTATAGTTGGGTGTTCTTTTTTCTTTGGTGGCGGTAATGTCTAAAATTACAATTTCGTCAACTTCTTTTTCATTAAAAATTTTAACGGCATTAATTGGATCACCAATATAATTAGGATTTTTAAAACGAATGGTTTTTACTAACTTTTCGTTTTGCAAGGTAAGTACCGGTATAACTCTTATTCTTCGCATTGGTTTATAGGTTAACAAAGTTTTGTAATAACCTCATACCAAATTTATGGCTTTTTTCAGGGTGAAATTGTACGCCAAAAATATTTTCTTTTTCTACTGCCGAAACAAATTCGTAACCATAATTAGATTTGGTTAACACATCATTTTCATTTTCAGGTTGCATGTGGTAAGTATGTACAAAGTAAAATCTAGCTTCATCTTCAAGTCCTTCCATTAGCATCGATTTTTTACTAACAACAACTTCATTCCAACTCATATGAGGAATTTTTAGTTGCTCGGTCATTTTAGATTTATCAAATTTAACAATGTCCATATCTATCCAACCCAACCCTTTTTCTATTCCTTCTTCACTATTATTTCCTAACAACTGAGCTCCCAAACAAATGCCTAATATAGGCGTTTTATTATTAATAACTTTTTCATTGAGTATCTCAATTAAGCCGGATTGTTGTAGATTTTTCATGCCATAGTCAAAACTACCTACTCCAGGTAATATAAGCTTATCAGCTTGAGCAATTTCTTCAGCAGAAGAACTGATAATTGATTTAGCCCCAATACGCTTTAGCATATTTTGAATGGACTTAATATTTCCAGCATTGTAGTTAATAATAGTAATCATGAACAAAATCTCTTAGAATGCTGCAAATGTAATTCGATTTAATGAAATGAAATAATGAACTTGCTATAAATTACTGCACTATAATTTTATCTGATAAAATGGTAGCAGGAAGTTCTATTCGGTAGATATAAACTCCCTTGCTCAAAAAAGACAAATCGATGATGTTTTCTTGAGATTCGTTGGAATATACTACTCGTCCTGTTAAATCTAATAGTTGTATAACGAAAGCTTCTTCTGACTGAATGTTAAGTTGATTATCATAAACAAAAGCACTTAGTTGATTTCCTTTTTTTCTTGAAATAGCAACCATATCAAAATATTCAAACTTTCCATTAAAATCTGTTTGTTTTAGTCTATAATAATAAGTGGGTATTTGCTTGTTAGGAAGAACATCTATAAAGTTATAATTCATAAAGGTAGATGAGTTTCCTGAACCGGGAATAACGGCTATAGTTTCAAAATTGATGGCGTCAGTACTTCTTTCCAACGTAAAATAATCGTTATTTACCTCTGTTAATGTAGCCCATTTCAACACATTGGAAATATCATCATATATTTCACCTGAAAAATCTAATAATTCTATGGGTAAAATCTGACTACAATTGCAAGAGCCAACATCTTCAATAGTGTAAGTGATAATTTCATCACTTCTGTTGGCAGCTCCTTCAATAATAATGGTTGCTGGTCCAGTAACAGTCATTTGATCGAATAAACTTGCATTACTTCCACCAATTTGCCAAGGAGGTGTTCCTCCAGCAGCATTTCTAATTCTAAGTCTATCTCCACTTGTTGAGCTTCCATCAGCACCAGAAGCTGTACATGGACTTGTTCTGTTTTTCATTTCAGCAGTAATTCTTACATCACATCCTCCAGGGACTTCAAATGTTGTTGACATAGTTTGATGTCCAGCATCGCAATTCCCACTAGTTCCGCTTCCACAATTTGGGCCGCCTAAAGGTGTTAGATCACAACCTCCAATACATCCACAGCCTGACCCACTTACATAAATAGCTCCTGAGGAACATACTTGTGCCGATAAATTTATAGTGAACAAAGTAAGCACTAAAGCTAAAGTGACGTTTGATAAGTTATATTTTAAGTTGTAGAAAAACATTTTACAGTTCTGTTATTCTTGTTATTAGCTAAAACGTTAAAATCACTTAAGTGTTGCTTTCTTATCTAAGCAATGTAACCGAGCCTTTAATAAACTCTCTTTTGCCTCCTATAAAAGTAACATCAATCAAATAAAAATAAGTACCTGTTGGCACAATACTTCCTTGATAAGTTCCATCCCAACCTTCATCTATTTCTTTCCATGAAAATAGCTGTTCTCCCCATCTGTTAAAAATAGTTGCTTCAAAAAAATCAAATTCACTGCCTTTTATCATAAAGACATCATTATTATTATCATTATTAGGTGTAAAAGTATTTGGAACAAAAATAGTTGGCACTAAACATTCGTCTCTAATAATTTCTATTTGATCTTCAGAAGTGCAACCATTATCATTAGACGTAACGGTATAAATTCCTTCGGTAAAAACAATTATAGAATCAACTCCTGTTTCTCCTGAACTCCAAACTAAATTAGCTCCTCCAACGGCATTTATAACAAAACCTGTTAGTAATTCATCTCTGCAAATGGTGACGTTATTTTGCACTATATTTACTTGGCTCGTTGCAATAATAGTTAAGTTGGTTTCAACAATACTATCACATCCCAAGGAAGTGGTAAGTCTATCTGTATAAATCCCAGTTGAGGCATAAACATTCCCTCCAACAGTTATACTAAATCCGGGACATTCAGTAAAACTCTGGGTGCTAAACTTTGTAGGATTGATATTTAATGTAGTTGTAATAATGCTATCACAACCTACACTACTTCCACCAACAAGTGTATCGATATAATTTCCAGCTATAGTTTGAAAAGCTCCCTCTAGGTAAATACTATCCCCTTGGCAAATAGCTACGCTTGTTGAACCTGTAGTAAAATTATTTACCGCAAGATTAGTGGTAATTATACTGTCACAACCTGATGCTGCACCACCAATAAGTGTGTCAATATATGTTCCTTGTGTATTTACCTGACTTCCTCCTGGCAAGGTGTAGGTTTGTCCTTGACAAATACTTGCATTTTGAGTAGCAGTAGCTGGTGGATTAATCGTAATTAAAATACTATCCGTAATAGTTCCACAAGCTGCTGAACCTTCTACATAAATATAAAAATCTGTTGTGTCATTTAGAGATGATGTATAGGTAGTTGAGTTACTTGTTGTTGAGCTAAAAGATCCATTACCGCCAGTCCAAAGTAAGTTTTGCAAAGAGCTACTTGCTGAAACTGTTAGTTGAACATTATCTCCCGGACAAATGGTAGTTGGTGACAATGCTGTTATACTAATATTAGCAGGAATAAATGGTGCTTGACAAGCAAAATTATCATACGTTACGTTACCTTGCCAATCGAAATTAGCCAATGCTCCATCTCTTATTGCTGATGCCCCACCAATAGTTCCGTTTTGATTTACCAATAATGTTCTGTCGTAAGTTACTGCATCTGAACATCCACTTGGAGATGAAAATGAAATAGATAAGGTTCTCATTCCTGGAGAAGTACTCCAATTAGCAAAATGCCCTGCAGTATTTCCTGCGCACTGAAAAATAACGTACATGGTATCCGCTAAGTTAGCAAAAGAATTGGCATTTACATCAATAGCAGTACTTGTTACAAGCAATACTCTTGCTCCTGCTGGCAAAATCCCATTGGTTGGTTCTAGTAATAATCCGCAACCCTGTACAGTAGCATTTAATGCACTAACAGCATTTGCCGTAGTGGTATTCTTGCAAGTATTTAACCAAGGATTAGAGGAATTTGCCCAGCTAACATTCATATTAGCAACATTAAGTGGAGTATTTCCTACAACAAAACGAACCATTTCATTTTCTCCTTCTGGAGAACCACAAGCATCTACAAGGATACTTTCTATTTCGAAACAAGTAGTTGGAGTTTGTGCTTTAACATTTAAAGCTAGAAAAATTATTGTTATTAAAAATAAAGTTTTTAATCCATTAACTTTAAAAATCATTACTCATAAAGGTTGAATTTAAAATGGTTTAGGAAAATCCATGTAGGTAATCACTTTAAATTTCTATGCAAAAGTAACTCCAATCTTTTGATTAAATTCAGTTTAAAAGTTATGAAAATGTTAATCTTTCAACAGTTATTTAACAAACAAAATGTTATTTGTTATTTGTTATTTGTTATTTGTTAATCGTGAACTATCTATTAACTTTTTAAACTCCTAACCTTTCAAACTATCAACAACAATAACTATTTCTCCTTTTAGGGTGTTTTCTGTGAAATACTGAATCAATTCATTGGCAGTTCCTCTTACTGTTTCTTCATGAATTTTAGTTAACTCTCTGGAAACAGAAACTCTTCTATCTTCTCCAAAAAATTCATTAAATTGGGTAAGTGTTTTTATTAATCGATGCGGTGATTCATAAAAAACTATGGTTCTAGTTTCTTCTTGCAAGAACTTTAATCGGGTTTGTCGACCTTTTTTGTGAGGCAAAAAGCCTTCAAAGACAAACTTATCACAAGGAAATCCTGAATTTACTAACGCAGGAACAAAAGCGGTAGCTCCAGGCAAACATTCTACTTCAATATCATTTTCCACACAAGCCCTTACTAATAAAAATCCCGGATCAGAAATAGCGGGCGTACCAGCATCACTAACTAAAGCAATGGTTAATCCTGATTTTAATTTATCTATTACTTTATCTAAATTTTTGTGTTCATTATGTTGATGAAAGGCAATCAGTTGCTGATTAATATCGTAATGTTTTAACAATTTAGAAGAAGTTCTAGTATCTTCGGCTAAGATTAAATCAACAGTTTTTAGTACTTCTATGGCTCTAAAAGTAATGTCTTTTAAATTACCAATAGGCGTTGGTATAAGGTATAGTTTTGACATCTGAAAATAAAAAAGCTAAATTACGGAGATTATAATTATTTAGCGAGTAAGCATTGAAGATATTAAGAAACAATTAAAACCAAAAAAGCTGAGGGTTACTCAGCTTTTTTAGATATATCATATATTTTCTTTCCTCCATATATTGCTCCCAAAGCCAACAGATAAGAGATTCCTCCATCTATTGGAATACAGGCTGAAGGAGGCCAACAACCACCAGGAGGTCCGCCTCCACCAGGAGGTCCCGGAGGTCCTGCTGCAAAAAGTTCCATATCGTTAAATAGCAAGAACCCTATAAATAAAAGCAATAGCTTTAAAATCAATTTCATAGTTTTATTCTGTAAACGGTTGCAAATGTAATATTTTTATTCTTTAATTTTTAGTTAAAACAATTTTTTTAGTTACAGAAGTATTACTTGATTTTAAAGTAACATAGTAAATACCTTGTGCATCTTCTAATTGAAAACGTTCTCTATAATTTGAATCAACTCTTAAGTTTTTACTCAACATCTCTTGACCTAAACTATTGTTAATAACGATTGAAAGATCAGAAACGTTGTCGTTGTTTAAAATTAAGTCAAATCCATTAGAAATATTTACTAACTGAAAATCTAAATTATTCTCTACATCATCAATACTTAATGTATTTTCTACATTTACATACTGTTCTGATTTTTTAGAACAAGAACCATTAGATGATGTTAATTCAACTTTATAAACTCCTGTATTGAAGTAAATATGCCCTGGATTTTCTAAAGAAGAATTGGTTAAATCTCCAAAATTCCAGTTAAAGATGGTTGTGTTTTCACTATTATTTTCGAAAAACACTTCTACTCCTTTAATTACATTTACAGTATCAACAGTAGCTGAAGAAGTTATTTCTTCATTCTCATTATTAGTTAAAGTAAGAAATGAAGAGCTTATATCTTGTGGCTCTGTAATTTCAAATGTATTCATTACTGATTCTGAAGTAACATTATTAGTAACTTCAACTGTATAAATACCCTGTATTAAATTTTTAACTGTATCTGCTCCAAGCTTATTAACTGAAGTTGCTACAACGTTATTAAATTCATCTTTCCACACATAATTTTTAGCATCATTAACATAACCATTAGCTGCTAAACTTCCATTTGCAGCACCATAACAAGTAACATTATTTTGTTCTGTTACTAATGGAGTGTTAACATGAAGTAAAAATCTGTTGGTTGTAACCGTATCATACATAGTAAAAGAGTAAACAGTATCTTCTGTTAATTTAAAACTTATATTAAGCTCTGTATCTTCAAAAGTTAATACCTTATTATTTTTTAATAATGTAGCAATATCTTCAAATACTAATGTATAATTGTTTAAAGATTGAGTTGGTATAGTTGTAACAATATTAATTGGGACAAGCGTATTAACATTTGTATTTAACGTATTCATCTCTAATCTATATCCCTCACCACTAATAGTCGACAAATTAGGTTTTTGATTAAAAATGTTATTTAATTTATAAGCATCTAATTCACTATCTTTATTATCCGTTGCATTAGCATCAAAACCAACATAAGCAATATCATATTCAATTGCATTGTTATGAGTGTAACCTAATTTAATGGTTGTAACTAACTCTTCATTATTAGCTGTTGTTCTAAAATTATAGGTATCAGTAAGGTCTTTTTCATAACCAGCCATCCATGATTGAAAAGTAACTGTAGCTCCTCCAGGATTAGCATGCACCCAAAATGCTTCTCCAGAACCTAACACCCATTGGTTGTTAATTGCTTGATAAGCACCTGTATTTCTTTTCACATAAGCTCTATCAAAACTTCCTGTTTTTTGTGTCCATCCAAATTTAACAGGAGCCGGATAAGGGTTAGTTATTAAAGACCAACCATCATCTGCAGGACTACTTAATTTAACAATATGTGGGCAATTATAAGTCACATTTCCTACTACAGGTGTTCCAGTAATGTCTATTGTTCTTGATCCAGTAGCTTTGGTATCATCTCCCACATAAATTTCATAACCTACTTTTGGATCAATTACATCAAACGTACTATTAGGCACAGTGTATCCTTGGTTATAATTACTTACAATATTATTTTGGTCAAAATAATACACCGAGCTTATTCCTCCTGGCCATTCTGTACCAGTGAACCCTTGCATTTCAAATTCTTGATTCCAATCTTCTAAATTACCCCCTGATACTACTGGTGCTAATAAATAATAACTTTCACCTTCATTTAAAAACCTTTCTACTGTAATGTCTCCATTAATCTCTCCTGCTATAGGTCTGTAATAAGCAGCTGTTCCACTTCCATTAGACCTTAACGTTAAATTATTATTAGTATTTAAAATACCATTAAGTATATCTAACCACCCTTGAACACTGGCACTGTTATTTATCGTTAATCCGAGCGGATTATCTAGAATAAAATTATACATAGGCAAATTTCCTGAGATACTTTGTGCTAATGATGCTCCAGTAAACCTAAAAGTTCCGGTACCCGGACTTACGGTATTATTGTTCGTTACATCACCATTAACCTGTAAGGTATCAGTACTATTAAAGCTTAACGAACCATCAATAGTTAAACTCCCCACCTGTGCATTTTGTCCGTTAATAAAAACATTATGCCCAGTTAAAATGGTTACATCACTTCCTAAGGTAGGAACACATCCACAAGTCCAAGTTGTTGGTAAATGCCAATCGTTGGTCACTCCTGTACTTACAATAGCAAAATCTGCATTGGCCAACGTAAAATAACTTGTACTGGTTAAAGTTACTCCTGTAAAAGTAACTATGCCTCCAGCAAATACTCCATTGTATTCTGTTGCTCCTGTCGCAAACACACCATCTGCATCTACTAACAATTTATACGCTGTATCAGCTCCTAAACCCAAACTGCTTACATCAAAAGCAATATTCACCGTGCCTGCATAATTAGTTAAAGTACTTCTCCATACTTGATTGTAACGATTATATCCTGAAGGAACATCAGTAGTGTTTGAAACATAACCTGCATTATCATGACCTACCAACACATAATCTCCATTATTCATAATAGCAGCAGACAACGTAAGATTAGAAGTTCCTGATGCAGATAAATTATTACCATCTGCTTCTTGGCCAATACCTATTACATCATATCTATGTGTAGTTTCATGTCCATACAAACTATTTGCAACAGCGATTTGATATTTAGCAGCTAAATAATTTTCTACAATATTTCGCTCTGCTGAATTTAATTCCGAGGTGTAATAAATGATTTCAGCTATATTTCCATTAAACTTATAATTGGTATTAAAAGCACCTACACGGGTTCTGTTATGTCCTGTTGCTGAATTAGTTGCATTAGTAGTGGGTGCTTTAGTAACTCCATTTAAAAACCCATTAATAGTACCTGCAGCACCATCCCACAAATAAGAAACAATGTGGTTGGTTGTTACTGGACCATGCGTGAAAAATCTAACACTACCCAATGAGTTTTTAATATAACTACCTACATAAGTAGGAGTTGCAAACGTATAAAGTAAATTCGAAGATTGATCAAAATCCATATTGAAACACATATTATTGCCAGCATTAAGAGAAGACGTTTCATACACTACAAAATGAGACGATAGGTTTCCATCTAACGAAGATGGATTAGATGATATTTCCATATAATCATCCACTCCATCAAAATCTAACGCAGGCATACCATTAATACCATTGGTACGATAAATAGGTCTTCTAGCACCTGTAGCTTGTGAAGCTGTGTTACTTCCACTAGAAAAGTCTGTCCAATTTTGAATGGCTTGTCCATTAGTGGCACCCAATTGAAAAGCATCTAACCAAATTTGATTAGAAGCACCTGCGGCTACACCTCCTGGAGATTGAGCAAAGCTTATAGAAAATAAAGAAATTATTATCGCTGCAATGAAGGAAGTAATTTTTCTCATATTGTATAGTTTAATGTTATTATAGTTGTAAAGCATTTTAAATATTTAATCCTTAATAATAAAATTTACTACAATAATACGATTTAGAATTTAAATTAGTTGCTTGCTCTATCATTTATTTATTAAATTTACGTATATCTACCGACTTATTTAAGTAAAAATACATGCTAAACAAAATGAATAAAGGTAATGGAGATTGCAAAAAACCTATCATTTTTCTCAAAATAACATAAGCATCATCAAACACTCCTGTTAATTTTGTACCAACTACTAGAAGTAATAACACTGCTATAATTACTGAATAAAACCAACCCGTTATTTTGTTGTATTGTTTTTTTTCAAACCAAAAATGTAAGGCAAAAAAAGATGCTATTGCTATTACAACAATAAAAACAATGCTAAACACCCATTTTAGCAGGCTTAATTTTTCAAGAGAGAATGAATCAAAATAATCATAGAACAAATAAAAATTAGCTCTGTTTATATGCTCTCCATTCAATACAGCATTGATTTCCAAAAACAAGTTTTCTCTTATTAATGTTAAACCCATAACCGTTAGGGTTAGTATAATGGCTATTATTTTCTTTGATTGCTGCTTCACTTGCTTTTAATTTACCTTACAATCTTACTGATTTATTTTTTAATTCATTAGTGTGTTATAAGGATTTCTTGTTATCGCAACAACGTACACATTAAACTTACCGTCATTGCCTCGTTTCGTTACACTTCACTCTCAATGACGATAGAAAACAAGGGGATTATAAGTTCCTATTATTTCAACATTACCAACACAAATTATCACTGATTACACAAATTTGTTAATAAGATTGGGAAAAGAATGAACACAAAAAAACATCTTTGATGTTTTAAATTTGTGACAATTAGTGAAATTGAAATGTTTTTAAAGAACCAGATTATCATCAAAGATAAATTCACCACAAGTTAATTACTATTGCGTTAATCTTACGGAAGTCGATGGGCTTCGCAATGAAGATTCAGTTTGAATCATTATTTTTAACAGCAAAATATTTCACCCATAGCATCCAACCTAAGAATACAAATGCATATAAAATAATAGTGAACGTATATTTATGATTGAAATCTAAATATTCAGGGGCAGTTTTTGCCATAATGGTTAGGGCAATTACCCGCAATAAGTTCAATAAATGTATAATGATTAATCCTAATGGAATAAACCATAACTTATGTTTCCAACTACCATTGAAAATAATAACAAAACCAGCAAACAACGCCATTAAATCCAAACCATTACACGGTGTACCTATAAAAACACCATGACTTCCTTGTATGCCAATAGCATGCTCCACTACAAAAGTTTCGTACCCTACTCCTTGCAATAGAACATCTGTCATCATCACTAAATTATCAATAACAATTTTATCTACCCAACCAACCCTTAACAGCCATTTTTCGTAGAGTACAAACCAAAGTAAATACATCAATACAGCTTTTAAAAAAAAGAAAAGTATTATTTTATATTTTTTATCCATTATAAATGTAAAGAGGTATCTCATTGGTAAAATTATTAAATATTCTACTTAAATTGTTTATTAATTTAAGTTCTTTTTTTATGTTAAAAACTAAACTATTTCACGATATTTGCCCCCATTTGAATAAAAATCAATGACAAACAACGAACAAACAGGTATTAATTTCGATTTAATAAAAGTATATCTTTTTAAAGGGTTGCGTTATTGGTACATTCCTTTAATTACCATTGTAATTGGTATAGTGGTAGGTTATTATTACGCTCGCTATGATGTTCCTAACTACGAAGTTAATGGACGTGTATTGGTGAAAGACGAATACGCCTCTTGGGGACAAGAATATTTTTTACCGGGAATGGAGTTAGTTTCCTCTCGAAATCGATTGGTTAATGAGATTGGTATTATACGTACTTTCCCGCTCATGTTAAGAGTAGTAAATAGCATGCCGGAGTTACACATTTCTTATTACGATATAGGTAATATTAAATCTACTGAATTATACAAATCAAGCCCTTTTGTGGTGAACTATAACAAACTATCTAACAAAAAAATTTATAACAAAAGGTATTTTTTAAGGTTTTTAAATGAACATCAATTTGCTCTTTCTGCCGACAATTTTGAAGACGACAAAGGTAAAACCTATACCATCAACAAACCCATCAACTTAAATGACAATGTTGTTACCATTAAGTTACCTCGTTATTATGAAGAACTGCTTTCTAAAACCTTCATGTTTCAATTTAATAACCCTGAGAATTTAGCACGTTATTATCAAAATAGTATCGGCATAAACCCTGAAGATGAAGAGTCTTCCATTCTCATCATGTCTTTAAAAGGAAAAACCTACACCAAAGAAATGGATGTACTAAACAACATTATGGATACCTATATTAAAAGCGGACTGGAAGAACGAAACCAAACTGCTATAAATACCATTGAGTTTGTTGACGATAGAATTGATGTAATTGCTGATGCGCTTCATATTGCCGAAAACCGATTAAAACAATTTCAAGAAGGACTGAATGAAGGTCGGATAAATTTAAAAGATATCAATTCCATTAAAGAGATTAATGAGTTAGAAATTAAAAAAATGGAATTGGAATTTACCATAGATTTTTATGACCAAACCTATAACTATATTCTTAAAAATGATGATGCTAAAGGCTTGATAATTCCTTACTTTATTAATAGCTCTAGTGTACTTTATAAGTTAATGAACCAATTAATTGAAAAGTATGCTGACAAAAATAGATTAACTTATAATGTGGAAGAAACTAGTACCCAAATGCATATTATTAACAATGAAATTAAAACCCTGAAAGAAATTTTATTAGAAAACTTAATCTCTAGAAAATCTAAAGACTTAAATGATTTAAAGATTTTAGCATCACAAATAGAATTAATTGACCAACAACTTCTAAATATCCCTGAAGCCCAAAGACAACATACTATTGCTTACAGAGATTACAGTCTTCAAAGCACCTTATACAACGAATTGTTATCTAAAAAACAAGCTGCAGAAATTGCCAAAGCTTCCAGCATACCCAATGCCCGAGTATTAGATTATGCCACTCCTTATCGAGTATATAAAGTAAGCCCAGAACCAAGTTCTTATTACCAAAAATACATCTTACTCTTCTTAGTATTTGGAATTTTCATCATTGTTATTATCGAATTTTTTAATAACAAGATTATTGATAAGACAGACATTACTTCCCTTACCGATTTGCCCATTTTAGGAAGCATACCAAGAAATAATAAAGAAGCAACTTTGGTGTTACTAGACCAACCTAAATCGGTAATTGCTGAAGCTTTTAGAACCATACGTACCAATATTCGCTATTTATCCAGAACAAAAGAAGCTAAAACCATCTTATTAACTTCCACCGTTAGTGGTGAGGGAAAAACTTTTTGTTCTGCCAACTTAGCTTCCGCTTATGCCCTACAAGGTAAAAAAACCGTAATTATTGGTGCCGATTTAAGAAAACCTAAAATACACTTAGATTTTAAACGACAGAATAAAATTGGTTTAAGTAACTACTTAATAGGTAAAGCTTCTTTTGATGAAATTATACAGTCAACAGACTTTGAAAAGCTTGATCTAATTGCTTCTGGCCCTGTCCCTCCTAACCCTTCAGAATTACTATCATCTCCTGAATTTATTCAGCTAATACAATTGTTAAAGGACAGCTATGAACGTATTATTATTGACACCTCTCCTATTGGGTTGGTTTCTGATGCTCGCTTGTTAATCGACTATACTGATATTATGCTTTATGTAGTTAGACAACGCTATACCATCAAAGCCAATTTCGACAAAATTATTAATGAACTGTCTGTAGATAAAAACAAGTTGGGAATTATTGTGAACGACATTGAATTTAAGAAAACATTTTATGGTGGGTATGGATACGGGTATGGCTATGGGTATGGGTATGGGTATGGGTATGGGTATGGATACTATGACGAAGAACATTCCGCTAAAAAAGGTATTTTTTCATTTTTAAAAAAATCATAAGCAAATTAAATAAGTATGAGTAAGCAGTGGGACATCATCATTCAACCCAAAAGAAGTGTTTTAGACATCAACCTTAAACAACTATATAATTACAAAGACTTGCTGTTTTTATTTGTTAAACGTGATGTAATTACCATATATAAACAAACCATATTAGGTCCTATTTGGTTTTTTGTTCAGCCTATACTTACTATGGTTATTTATGTATTTGTATTTGGTAAAATAGCCAACATTTCTACCGATGGCATTCCTCAACCCCTGTTCTATCTTTCAGGAATAATCATTTGGAATTATTTTTCAAGTTGTTTTAGTTTAACAGCGAATACTTTTACTGGTAATGCAGGTATTTTTGGTAAAGTTTTTTTTCCTCGGTTAATTGTTCCCTTATCTCAAATTATATCTAATTTAATTAAGTTTTTCATTCAGTTCTTATTGTTTTTAACTGTCTTTTTTTATTACTTAAGCAATAATACTGTTAATCCCTCTTATCTTATTATTTTGTTACCGCTGTTGTTATTAATTATAGCAGGGCTAGGCTTAGGTTTTGGATTGATTTTCAGTTCTTTAACTACCAAATACAAAGACTTAAAGTTTTTAATGCAGTTTGGCGTACAATTGTTAATGTATGCCACCCCTATTATTTACCCATTAAGCACCATCCCTGAGAAATACCAATTTTGGATAAAATTGAACCCAATAACCCATATTATTGAAACATTTAAAACTGCTTTTTTGGGTAGCGGACAACTTTCTACCAACGGTTTGATATATGCTTGCGTATTTACCTTAATTACACTTACTTTGGGCGTGCTTATTTTTAATAAAACTGAGCAGAAGTTTATGGATACGGTATAGAAGACGGGAGACAGGAGTTGGAGGTTTAATCCTAAACGTCATTATGAGGTTCAGTGGATGGAAAGAGCTTAGGCAGCTGATGGAATCTGTTTGTCGTTTCCGTCATTGCGGCACAGGAAAATGAATTGAGGGTTGGAGCTGAAGCAATCTGCTTAAACAAAGGACAGATTGCTTCACTTCGTTGCACTACGCTCGCAATGATGGTAAGAAGGTGCAATGACGGTTAAATTGGACAATGTAGATAAAATATAATAAAAAACAGATGCAGAAAAATATAGCCATAAAAGTAGAGAATTTATCCAAGCTTTATCGTTTAGGGGAGGTAGGTTCAAAAACTTTAGGTGAAGATTTAAATCGTTTCTATGCCAAATTGCGTGGAAAGGAAGACCCTTATAGCTTAATTGGACAAGCTAATGATAGAACAAGTGAAGCAAAAGGTGATTTTGTATGGGCGTTAAAAGACATTAATTTTGAAGTGGAACAAGGAGAGGTATTAGGGATAATTGGTAAAAATGGTAGTGGTAAATCAACCTTATTAAAATTAATATCGCAGATAACTTCCCCCACTACAGGAAGGATAAAAGCCAAAGGAAGAATAGCTTCTTTGTTAGAAGTAGGCACTGGTATGCATCCTGAAATGACTGCTAGAGAAAACATTTTCCTGAACGGAGCCATTTTAGGCATGAACAAAAAAGAAATAAAAGCCAAATTTGATGAAATAATAGATTTTGCCGGATGTCAGCTATATGTTGACACACCGATTAAACGTTTTTCTTCAGGCATGCGGGTACGTTTAGGTTTTGCTGTGGCTGCATTTTTAGAACCCGAAATTTTAATTGTAGATGAAGTATTGGCAGTGGGCGATGCTGAATTCCAAAAAAAAGCCATTGGTAAAATGAAAGATATTTCTAGTGGAGGTGGTAGAACCGTATTGTTTGTTAGCCATAATATGGCTAGTGTAAAAAGCCTCTGTGATAAAGGCTTGCTTTTAGAGGAAGGAAGAATAACTGCTTACGGGGAAATAGATGATGTTTTAGATAAATATTTATTAACCACTGTATTTGATGAACAAATAAAAATAGCTGAAAGAACTGATAGAGAAGGAAGCGGCAAACTCAAAGTAAATGACATTACTTTTTTTAATAAAAATAAAGAGCAAATTGATAAATTATTTATAGGGGATACCTTATATATTTGTTTTGAATTTGATAGAAAAATTAAAGAGGATGAAAAAATTGCTTTAGCATTTTCTATTGTTGATAAATATAACAAACAACTTGTTCTTTGGGTTACTGATGAATTATGTCAACAAATTTCTAACTGCACAAGTAAATTGTATTTTAAAATAGACAGTTTTAATTTAAGAGCCTCAACATATTACATTAGTTATCAACTTGCCTTTGATAAAATAAGTAAAGATACTGAATCAGATAAATTACAAAAAGCCAAACAAATACAAGTTATTAATAAGAAAAATAATGACAACGGTATAATTCCAAGAGAATTAAGTTTGTCTTATATGCCTATTGAAATTATAGAAAAGTTTGAATAAAATAAAATACATAATACGCAAAATAAATAACCCTGCACCAGTAATAATAATGGGCATGCCAAAAGCAGGCACTACAGCTATTGCTGCTTTATTAGGAAAAAAAACAGGGCAGAAAACAATGTTAGACACTCCTTTTTTTTGGTATCCATATAATTTCTTATTATTAAAAAAAGAAATAACCCTAAAAAATCATTTAATAAAACATAGTTCCATACTTAAAAATAAAATTATAAAAGAGCCTAACTTTACACTACTTTTTGACGAGTTTTATCAGTTATACCCAAAGGCAAAGTTTATTTTTATTGTAAGGAATCCAAAAGATAATATAAGAAGCATTTTAAATAGATTAAATTTGCCTGGAAACCTACCTGACTTTACAGCTTACGATGAGCTTCCAAAAAGTTGGCAATCTTTGTTTTATGATTATTACTCCTCAAAAAATCATTATATTGAAAAACTTGCTGACATGTGGGTAAAGTATAATAATATTTATTTGCAAAATAAAGAAAGGTTTATTCTCATAAAATATGAAGATTTTATAAAAAACAAAGAAGTAGAAATAGTAAAACTTGCAAAATCAGTAGGATTAAACCCACAGTTCGATATTAAAGACATAGAAAACAAACAGTTTCAACCAAAAGGAAACCAAAATATTTTACTAGATGATTTTTTTGAAGAAAATATAAAGTATATTCATCAAATAACACTTAATTTAGAGAAAAGGTTGTATGACACAAATTGAAAAACAAAACGAAAAAAAAGTATTAATAACACAATCAAATTATATCCCATGGAAAGGTTATTTTGATAATATTGATAGCGTTGATGAATTTGTAGTTTATGATGATATGCAATTTACTAAACGAGATTGGCGAAATAGGAATCAAATAAAAACGCCACAAGGTTTGTTATGGTTAACTATCCCTGTTGAAGTTAAGGGAAAGTTTCATCAAAAAATTAATGAAACTAAAGTTGCTGATAAAAATTGGAGACAAAAACACTGGAAAACTATTGTGGCTAATTATTCAAAAGCCCCCTATTTCAAAGAATATAAAGATGTTTTTGAAGAACTTTATAGAAAAGAAAATATAAATAGCCTTACCAATATAAATTTATCCTTTATTCAAACAATTAATCAAATACTTGATATTAATACTAAAATTATTGATTCTCGTGAGTTCACTTTACTAGATGACAAAGTAGAAAGGCTTATAGATATATGCAAAAAACTTAATGCAACTGATTATTACACTGGTCCTGCTGCTAAAGATTATATGGATAATAAACTATTTTTAGAAGAAAATATTAATGTACACTATTTTGATTATTCAAAATATCCTACATACTTTCAATTATATAATGATTTCACTCATTATGTATCAATTATTGATTTAATATTTAATACTGGCAAAAACGCTAAAAATTATTTTAAAAACCTAACTCATGAATAATAATATTCTCAAACAAGTAAATGACTATTATTCCGATAAAATCACACAAAACGGTGCAACTCCAGAAGGAGTTGATTGGAATTCAACTGAATCACAATACCTTAGGTTTAAAGTATTGTCTAATATCATAGATAAAGATGAAAACTTTACTGTTTTGGACTATGGTTGTGGTTTTGGGTCTATGTATGATTTTTTAAAAAAAAGCTATACTAACTTCAATTATACAGGATATGATATTTCACAAAAAATGATAGATGCTGCTTTAGAGTTTTATCCTAATGATAACAATTCTAATTGGTTAAATAGCTTGAATAACTCCAAAAAATATGATTATACTATAGCTAGTGGTATTTTTAATGTTAGATTAAAAAATTCAGATGAAAAATGGTTAAATTATATAACGGAAACACTACATAAAATTGATAACCTTTCTAAAATGGGCTTTGCCTTTAATATATTAACAAAATATTCCGATAAAGAATATATGAGAGATTATTTATATTATGCTGACCCGTTGTTTTTATTTGATTATTGTAAAAAACATTTTTCTAAAAATGTAGCACTTTTACATGATTATAATTTATATGAGTTTACTATAATTGTAAGAAAAAATGGATAAGGTAGTTATTTTTGCTGACCATACAATTGGATTTAATATAACAGAATACCTTTTGAAAAATCAAATCGATTTTCAAATAGTTGGGGTATTTACAAATAAAACTGAAAAATCTTGGTGGCCAAGTTTAAAAGATCTTGAAAATAAATTTAATATTGATGTCCTTTTGTTTGACCATATTTCATCTTATACTTTTATAAAAAAATACCAACCTGATTATTTGTTATTATTATCATGGAAACATATAATTAATCAAAATACATTAAATATTGTAAAAAAAGCAACCTTAAATTTACATTACAGTTTATTACCAAAAAACAGAGGCGTATATCCTATAAACTGGGCTTTATATTCTGGTGAAAAAGAAACAGGAGTAACTTACCATATTGTAGACAATAATATTGATAGTGGACAAATAGTTGCCCAATCTAAAATTGAAATTAAAATTTATGATGACTCTAAATCACTTTTGGAAAAATTAGATAGCTTAGCATTAAATTTATTCAAAAAAATATGGATAAATAGATCAGAATGGAAACATTCAACTAATCAAATTGAAGCAAATTCTTCTTATAATAGTAGAGAAAAATTTGAAAAATCAAATTGTATAGATTTAAATATGGAAGGTACATTTTATGAATTTATAAATATACTAAGATCTAAATCTTTTGGTGAATACTCTCATGCTTATTTTTATGATGAAGAAACTAATAAAAAAATTAAAATTAAAATTTCTTTAACTATTGAAGATGATACCATTTAACAAGCCATATTTAACAGGAAAAGAGTTAGAATATATAAAAGATGCTGTACTTTCTGGAAAGATTTCTGGCAATGGAATATATACACAAAAATGTAATAATTTTTTTGAACAAAAATTTGGCTTTAAAAAAGCATTACTAACCACCTCTTGCACTGATGCGCTTGAAATGTGTGCAATATTAGCAGATATAAAACAAGGTGATGAAGTAATAATTCCCTCATATACATTTGTATCTACTGCTCTTGCATTTGTAAGACAAGGAGCAAAAATAGTGTTTGTAGATAGCAGAGCAGACCATCCAGGTATTGATGAAGATAAAATTGAAGAACTAATAACCTCTAAAACAAAGGCAATCGTGCCTGTGCACTATGCTGGAGTAGCGTGTGATATGGATAAAATCATGTATTTAGCAAATAAATACAATTTATTGGTTATTGAAGATGCCGCTCAGGCTATTGATTCTTATTATAAAGGTAAACCATTAGGTAGCATAGGACATATGGCTGCTTTTTCTTTTCATGAAACAAAAAATATTAATTCTGGCGAAGGTGGTTTATTAGCTATTAATGATGATAAATTCATAAAACGGTCTGAGATTATTTGGGAGAAGGGAACTAACCGCTCTGAATTTTTTAGAGGAGACGTAAATAAATACGGATGGGTAGATACCGGATCCTCTTTTTTACCATCTGAAATTATTGCAGCGTATCTATGGGCACAACTAGAGAATCTTGCTGATATTCAGAAAAGAAGAATTGAAATTTGGCATCATTATTTTGATGGTTTATCCGATTGGGCGATAAGTAATAATATAAAACTACCAGAAATTCCTACTTATGCTACCAACAATGGCCATATGTTTTACATGGTATGTAAGTCTGAAGATCAGCGAAATAAAATTCTTAGCTATTTAAAAGAAAATGGAGTTTATGCGGTATTTCATTATTTAAGTTTACATAAAAGCCCTTATTATAATAAAAAATATAAAGGTATAGAATTATCACAATCTGATAGATACACAGACTGCTTATTGCGTTTGCCTTTTTTCTATGAATTAAAAGATGGTGATATAAATAAAATTATCAACCTTATAAAAGATATGAAATTATGAATTATCACCTCATGATAGATGATAAGTTCATTGATGATTTCATTGATGATGCTGAAAAAGTCAGTTCAAAAAATTCGAATAGATATTTTATTAGGGGAAATAGACAAAATGCAATTCATGTAAAACACCTTAAAGCAGAGTGGGTTGAAGACATTTGGAGCAATGATTTTAAAGCAATACTAAACAAAATTACTAGCTCAGACAAAATATTCATTCATTGGTATAGTCTTGATGTAGGTAAATTAATGCTCACCATTGATAAAAACATACCTATTTATGTTATCTGCTGGGGTGGAGACTTTTATGAAGACCCCTATTTATACCATATAAATTGGATACACGACAAACTTACTTTAAAATATGTTAGAAAGAAATACATCTTCCCAAAAAAATGGGCTAAACGACCAAATATATTTTTAAAACAATTATTAACGTTATTAAAAAATAAAAGAAGTATACATGAAGATTTCCTGTTAAAGAAAAAGACAGTTCAAAGAATTAATTTTATGTTGATTGATCCAAATTTATTTCATGAAATCGAATTAATTCGAAAAATATATGACGCACCTAAAATAAGTCAATTACCTTTTGGCTACAATCAAAACTTCGATAGAGCTATAAAACTAAAAAAATATAAAAAGAATAATGATTTTTTAAACATCCAAATTGGAAATTCAGCTACAGGAGCTAATAACCACATGGATTGCATTAAAGTATTAAAAAAGTTTAAAAAAGAAAAAATAAAACTTATTATCCCCTTATCTTATGGTCGTCCAGATTATGCAGAAGTAGTTAAAAAGTATTGTACACAAGTGTTTAATAATAAATTTGAGGCACTAGAAAAATTTATGCCACGAGAAGAGTATCTTAAAAAATTGAACGAAATAGATGTTGCCATCATGTTCCACAACAGAAGTCAAGCATTGGGGAATTGCATCACACTTTTAACCTTAGGAAAAAAATTATATCTAAAAAATAAAAATCCGTTATATCAATTTTTTAAAACAATTGGGGTTGATATTTTTGACATAAAAACAATAAAAAATTTAACCTTTGAAGAGTTTTCAAAGCCTTTATCTGAAGAGCAAACTCAATCAAATATTGAAAAAATATCAAACCTATTTTCTGAGGAAAAACGACTAGAGTATTTGAGTAATATATTAAACAATAAAAATAATTTATGAAAATCTACCAATGCATCCATAAATATCCGCCTCATATTCCGCTATTTGAAAAAATGCATGGAATAAATGATTCTTCTACATTAACATTTGAAGCCTTAAGAAAGTTGTTGGTTAATGATGGTTATGCAGCATCTTACATTTTAAAGCCGGCTTTAGAACATAAAACTAATGAGGTTTTTTTTACTATATGGAATTACGAACGTTTACAATTGCTTTGGGCAAAAGAAAATGGATTGACCACAACTGACTTAACAGAAATTAAACTGGCCCAAATTAAAAAATTTAAGCCCGATGTATTTTACAACATGTCTCCTTTTGCTGATGATAATTTTATTGAACTTTTGATACAGAGTGGAGTTAAAACTTATAATATATGTTGGAATGGTTTTATTGAGAAAAGACCAAGAACTTTTCCATTTTATGACATTCATTTAACTTTACATCAACCTTTTGTTAATTACTGGAAAAAATTAGGACTAAAAGCAAATGAATTACAGCCTGCTGTAATAGATAAATGGTTAAATAACCCTCAAGAAAAAACAATAGATGTTTTATTTTACGGTCAATATTACAAAGGCATATTCAATAAAAGAAATGAATTGATTAATCAATTGATGCTATATAGCAAAAGTAGTCCCTATCTAATAAATGTTCATCTTCAAGTTCAAGAAATAAAACGTTTGATTTTAAAGTTGCCAAAAATCAACATTCAACAAACCGTTTTCCCTTCAAAAAAGATTCGAAAATTAATACTTCCTCCTTTATATGGACAAGAGTTATCCAACACGTTAAAAAAATCTAAAATAGTAGTGAATGCTTATGGTGATAATAATCAGGACTATAAAAGTAACATGAGGCTTTTTGAGGCTATTGGTCATGGTGCGTTATTAATTTCTGAACGAGGTAATTACCCTGAAGGCTTAATTCCAGATGAAGACTTTATTACTTATTCAGATTATAATGAATTGGAAAGTGTTATAGAAAAAGTATTGATGAACTGGGATGATTACAAAGAATTTGCTGAACGTGCTTCAAAAAAAATACACACTTTATTTTCTAAAGAAAACCAGTGGAAAAAATTTCAAGAAATAGTAGGAGCACTATAAATTGAAATTATTAAACTCTATACTAAATAATTATATTTGTAGTATGAATAAAAAGCCTTACATAATTGATTTTAAAAAAATAGGTAGTCCAGCTTTAGGCTACATTTCTGTTGCAGAAAAAGAAAATTTACCATTTATACCTCAGCGTATATACTGGACCTATTTTACACCAGAAGATGTAGAAAGAGGTGGACATGCCCATATTCATTTAGAACAAATATTGGTATCTGTTGCAGGCAAAATAGATTTAAAAATAGAAACCATAACCGGAGAAATTTTTGAATTTGTATTAGATGCCCCCCATAAAGGAGTTTTTATACCAAAAAAAAGTTGGCGTACCATGAAATACAGCCATAATGCAGTACAAATGTGCATTGCTAGTATTGAATATGATGAAAAAGATTATATTAGAGATTATGATGAGTTTTTAAATTTAACGAAATAATGTTTATACATAAATTATCTGATGTTCAATCGGAAAACATAGGTGAAAATACTTCTATTTGGCAATTTGTAATTATTTTACCAGGTGCTGTAATAGGCAAAAATTGTAACATTTGTAGCCATTGTTTTATAGAAAATAATGTTACAATTGGTAATAACGTTACTATAAAAAGTGGTGTTCAAATATGGGATAACACTGTAGTTGAGGATAATGTACATATTGGTGCTAACGTTACCTTTACAAATGATAAAGTTCCTAGGTCTAAACAATATAAAGAAGTTTGGGATAAAACCCATATTTCTAAAGGAGTAAGCATAGGAGCTAATGCTACATTAGTAGCTGGTATAACTATAAATGAGTATGCACTAATAGGTGCTGGTAGCGTGGTAACAAAAGATATTGGAAAAAATGAAGTATGGTATGGAAATCCCGCAAAAAAAATGGGTTATATTACTGAAGAAGGTAAGTTACTTGATTTAAATCTAAAATCGAAAGATGACAATAGCTCTTTTATCTTTAAAAATAATAAATTAATACCCAATGATTAAATTCTTAGATCTTCAGAAAATTAATCTTCAATACAAAGAAGAGATAGAGAGCAAGCTAATTAATATATATACTAGCGGTTGGTATTTACAAGGAGAACAAAATAAATTATTTGAAAAAAAGCTATCAGCTTACCTTAATGTTCCATTTGTTATAGGTGTTGCCAATGGACTAGATGCTTTACGTTTAATTTTAAAAGCCTATATAGCACTTGGCGTAATGAAAGAAGGTGATGAAATAATTGTTCCTGCTAATACATACATTGCATCTATTTTAGCCATTACAGACAATCGCTTAGTGCCTGTTTTTATAGAGCCTACTATCGATAATTATAATCTTGATAGTACTAAAATTGAAGAAAAAATTACACCAAAAACGAAAGCCATAATGCTTGTTCACCTTTATGGGCAAGTCGTTTTTAATGAGCAACTAACAGAAATAGCTCAAAAACACCAATTAAAAATTATTGAAGACAATGCACAAGCAATTGGTGCAGAAAAAAATGGCATAAAATCTGGAAATTTAGGAGATGCAGCCGGGTTTAGTTTCTACCCCGGAAAAAACTTAGGTGCTTTAGGAGATGGAGGTGCAGTATCCTGTAAAGATGAACAGTTAGCAACTACTATTAGAACAATTGCCAATTATGGTTCTAACGAAAAATACGTTAATACTTATAAAGGATTAAACAGCAGGTTAGATGAATTACAAGCAGGTGTTCTTACTATAAAGTTAAAATACATTGATGCTGAAAATCAAAAAAGAAGAGCTATTGCTAAACGTTATTGTAATGAAATAAAAAATTCGAACATTATACTTCCTAACTATCCTGATAAGGAATTAGAACATGTTTGGCATTTATTTGTTATTAGAACAAGTAAGCGAGACCAATTGCAAGCTTATTTAACTGAAAACAATATACAAACCTTAATTCATTACCCTATCCCGCCTCATCAACAAAAAGCATATAGTGAGTACAACCATTTTTCTTTACCTATAACTGAACAACTACACAAAGAAGTGCTAAGCTTACCTATTAGCCCTGTGATGGATATAATTGAGGTTAACAAAGTAATTAAAGCAATTAATGAGTTCGATAATTAAATATCTTAAATCAGCTATATTTAATCTATTAAATAACTTAACTACAAGGTTATTTTTTAAGAATAATAAATTAGGTATTATATCCGGAAAAATGCTACAGCTTCTTTCTCGAAATAAATATCGAATAGTAAAATTAGATTTTACTGAAAATTTAATTAACCGAACCAACATAATAGAATCGAATTTAGATTATATCTACACAGTAGCTGAACTAAATAAACCCTCAGAAAAAGTATATAAAAAACAAGCCTCAATTGGTTATAATATTGTTCCTAATGGAACCGTCTCCCCTTTTTCTTCAATGGTTTTATTTGAAAATAAATTATATAAACAAAATTATACAACATCACATCCTGATAAAAATGTAAACTACAAAACCAATTTAATAATTCAAGCAACAGCAGGTTATGCGTTTATCAAAATGATACGCCCAACTGTTGAAATAGAAAAAGGAATTTTTTTATCTGGTCATTGGCCACACGGTTGGTATCATTGGTTAATAGAAATTTTACCCAAGAAAGAAGTCTATGAGTTTTTACCAAAAAAATACAAAAACTACCCGCTATTAATTCCTAAAAAGATTGAAAATTTCAAAAATCATATAAGTGTTTTAAATCAGCTTTTTCCAAATGCTACTTTAATTTACTTAGAAGACGTCATTTGGTATAAAATAAAAGATTTAGTTTGGCTTGATTCTCCAGTAATATCACCACCTGACTTTAAACACAAAAGGGCCAATTTAACTATTTTGGACACCAATTTTAATTGGGAGCTAATGAAAGTTTTTAAAAATAGATTTTTAATTCCTAAAAATAATTTTAACCCAAAAAAAAGAATATTTTTAGCACGAACCCAAGATAAAAGGGCATATAATCAAGATGAAGTATATGAAATACTAAAAAAATATGATTTTGAAGCCGTTTATCTTGAAAAATTAACCGTTGAAGAGCAAATGAATATTATGAATGGTGCAGATTTTATTGCAGGACCAACTGGAGGAGCATGGGCTAATTTAATTTTTTGCAATGAACATACAAAAGGAGTAATTTGGATGCCTGATATTGTACGTAATGCTAATTTTTATGCTAATTTAGCTCAATTATCGAATATAGAATTAATTCACCATTATTATCCTTGTAAATCGAACAACTGGATAGAATTTATGCACTCCAATGAAACGGTTGTTATCAACACCCATAAATTGGAAGAAATAATAATTAACCTACTTGATACAAAATAAATGATAACTGTAACCAAAACTTTCCTCCCGCCTATAGAAGATTATCAGGCACAAGTGCAGCGAATTTTGGACAACCATTGGTTAACCAACAGAGGTAATTTGCTAACTAAGCTGGAAGAAAAACTAACTTGTATCGAAAACAATTGAAAATACTTTAAATTTTATTGAAACTATGAAAAATAAGTTAAAAAAAATACTAATAAAATTACTTGCACCTTTAAATAAAAAATTAGGTTTCGTGATAAAATCAAATAATTATAATATCTATGAAAAAAATTATTTATTGCTCAATTTAATTAAATTAATCAAATCAAAGAATTTTGAACCAAAACTAATTATTGATATAGGAGCTAATCATGGAACATGGACTCGTTTATGGAAAAAAGAATTTCCTGAATCTAATTATATTCTTGTCGAACCACAGAATTGGTTAGAAAATTCATTTAAAGACTTATTAGATGCTAATACAATTTATTTACCTATAGGAGCTGGCAAAGAAAATGGAACTTTTAAGTTTACAATTAACGCTGACAGAGATGATAGTTCAACATTTAGTTTTTCAGAAAAAGAAGCTATTGATCGAGGGTTTAAACAAATTGAGATACCTGTTAAAACTTTAAATACCATTATTAAAGAAAATGGAAATAAAATACCTGAAATAGTAAAGATTGATGCTGAAGGATTAGATTTAGAAGTATTACAAGGTGCCAGTGATTTATTTGGTAAAACCGAATTATTTTTAGTAGAGGTGACAATAAATAATAAAAGAATGCCAAATGACATTAAAACTGTTGTTAATTATATGGATGGAAAAGGTTATAAAGTTTTTGAAATGACCGATTTAAATAGACCATTTAAGTCTCAAGCTCTTTGGTTAGCTGAATTTGCATTTATAAAAAAAGATGGTTTCTTTGATACTTTTAATTGGGAAAACTAAATAAATGATAACTGTAACCAAAACTTTCTTCCCGCCTTTAGAAGATTATCAGGCACAAGTGCAGCGAATTTGGGACAACCAATGGTTAACCAATAGAGGTGCTTTGGTAACTGAGTTAGAAGAAAAACTAAAAAAACACCTTACCGTTCCAAATATTATTGTAATGACTAATGGAACACTACCCATACAAATAGCCCTGAAATTATTTGGAAATGGAGGCGAAGTTATTACTACACCTTTTAGCTATGTGGCTACTACATCATCCATCGTTTGGGAAAATTGCACTCCAGTTTTTGTTGACATTCATCCCGAATACTTAACCATTGATGAAAATAAAATTGAAGCTGCCATTACTCCTAACACTACCGCAATTTTAGCAACTCATGTATATGGGAACCCTTGTAACGTTGAAATAATTGAACAAATTGCAAATAAATACCAATTAAAAGTAATTTATGATGCTGCCCACTGTTTTGGAGTAAGTTATAACAAGCAAAGTATATTTAATTATGGTGATATAAGTACATGTAGTTTCCATGCTACCAAGTTGTTTCATTGTGGAGAAGGTGGTGCCATCCTTTGTAAGGATGAAGCATTACTAAAAACATTATTTAACCTCCATAATTTCGGACATAAAGGTACACTGGAGTTTTATGGAGTAGGAATTAATGCTAAAATGAGTGAATTACAAGCCGCTATGGGTTTAGCAGTTTTGCCCCATATCGATTTTATTGTTGCAGAACGTAAAAAAGTAGTGGATTACTACAACGCTAAATTAGATTTTACCCGTTTAAAAAAAATAAAAATCCGAGAAAATACCAATTGGAATTACAGTTATTATCCTGTTATTTTTGAAAGTGAAGAACAACTACTAGCTGTGCAACAAGTATTAAATGACAATAATATTATACCTCGCAGGTATTTTTACCCCTCTTTAAATACCTTGCCTTATTTAACTAAGGTGGCTATGCCAATTACGGATAGTATTGCTCCTTGTGTGTTGTGTTTACCGCTTTATGTTGGTCTTTCAGAAAGTGACTTAGAACTTATTGTAAGCCTGATTAATACCGTCATTACGAGCGTAGCGAAGTAATCTGTTTAATGTTACCGTTATTGCACCTCACCGTCATTGCGAACGGAACGCAGTGCAGTAATCTGTACTTCGATTAGACAGATTGCTTCATATACCACGCTCAATTACAGTTATTTGAATTCGTCATGAAGGTAACATTAATCAATAAGGATAACCACAAATCTCAAACTAACACAAACACGTAAAACATTATTCCAACCTACCCCCCATCAATAACGTAGTTAATAAACAATAACCTTTTTAAAAAAAATACTACTTTTGTTTGCAATCAAAGAACAAATAAACACATAAAAATAGCAATCATGCAGCCTTTTTTTTTCTTACATGAGCTATTTTTAATTGATTTTACAAAGATAAACTTATAATAACTCATTATTTTTATTTAAAATATGTTAATTGTTGGAGCTGGCGGACATGCTAAAGAAGTATTAGACCTAATAGAAACTTCTATTCAAGATGAAGATATTGTTTTATTTGATAACACAATAAATCATAAGAATGAGTTATATAATAAATTTAAAATCTATCATAAATTTAGTGATGTTCCTAAAGTTCATAAACATTTTATGTTAGGTGTCGGAGGGGTTTATATCAGAAAAAAAATGTCTGAATTGGCATTAAATAATAATTTTATTTGGAAAGGTGTTCAAGTTGATTTTAGCAAAATAGGTAAATTTAATAGCTTTATAGACGCAACCGTTGATATAATGCAAAATGTAATTATTAGTAGCAACGTCTCAATTGAGAAAGGTACACTACTAAATAGAAATGTAAATATTCATCATGATGTGGTTATAGGTGTAAACTGTGAATTAGCTCCCTATGCTAATATCTTAGGAAATGTTAAAATTGGAGCAAATACTTTTATTGGTGCAGGAGCTACCATTTTACCAAAAATTACTATAGGTGATAATGTAACTATAGGTGCCGGTACTGTGGTTACAAAAGATATCCCTGACAATTGCTTAGTTGTTGGCGTCCCTGGAAAAATTATCAAAAATCAAACCCTTTAAACCATAGATAACTTGAAAAATTATACAGTAAGTGTTTGTATGATAACCTATGGACATGAGAAGTTTATTCAAAAAGCCATTGAAGGTGTTTTAATGCAAAAATGTAATTTTGATGTGGAGTTAATTGTTGTAAATGATTGCTCTCCTGATAATACTGATATTATTATAAATGATATTATAAACACACATAAAAAAGCTTATTGGATTAATTACATTAAGCACGAAAAAAATATAGGTATGATGCCTAATTTTATATATACGCTACAACAATCCAATGCCAAATACATTGCTATTTGTGAAGGAGATGATTATTGGACAGACCCATACAAGCTACAAAAACAAGTGGATTTTTTGGAGGCAAACTCTGAATATGTATTATGTTTTACAAATACAAAAATTAAAACTAATACTAGTTTGGTTGACAATAATTTAATCGTTCCAAAAAACTATGAAAACATTGAAACACTTGCTTATATTGGTAATTATATACATACACCAACAGTAGTATTTAAAAACATAATCAAAGAATTCCCTAACCAATTTAACAATTCACCAATAGGAGATTATTTTATTTATATGTTGTTATCCGAAAAAGGTAAAATTTATTTTATTGATGAATATACTACGGTGTATAGAAAACATGTTGGTACTTTTAGTTCTTTAGATAATAATGTTCAATACCAAAAAATGACAACATGTAGAGCTCTATTATATGATTATTTTAACACTAAAAATAATACTAAAATTGCCAAAATACTTAAAAATAAAATTGTACAATATTTCAGAGATACTGACAAAATATTTACCGTAAATGAAATCAAAAACATTACAAAAAATGATGAGTTAACATTAGCCATTTATGAGTACTTTTATATATTTTGTAAACAAAAAAACTTTATAAAAAGCATCTCTTCAATGGATTTAGTTAAAATCTTTATACAACGGTTATTGAAAAAAATAAAGATTAAAAAATAAATGAATCCCTTAATAAGCATTATCATTCCCAACTATAACCACGCATTGTTTTTAAAAAAGCGATTAGAGAGTGTTTATAACCAAACATATCCTCATTTTGAAGTCATCTTATTAGACGATGCTTCTACCGATAATAGTATTGAAATTTTGAATACTTATAAAAGTCACCCAAAAACAGCACATTTAATTGTAAATACACAAAACAGCGGTAGCCCTTTTAAACAATGGCAAAAAGGCATTGAAGTAGCTAATGGTGAATTAATATGGATAGCCGAAAGTGATGATTATGCTGCTCCTAACTTTTTAGAACAAGTTGCTCAACCTTTATTAATTAATAAAGAAATTGGATTAGCTTATTGCCAAAGTGTAGTGGTTGACGAAAATAACCAAGAACTATACATCAATACTAAATGGACGGATGATTTAGATAAAAATAGATGGCTAACCAACTATGCCAACAATGGTTTAAACGAGTGTAAAAACTACCTTTTTTATAAATGTACTATCCCCAATGCAAGTGCTGTTGTTTTTCGTAAATCTTTAGCTTCAAAATTTCCTACTTCTTTTAAAATGGCAGGAGATTGGTGGTTTTGGATGAACTTACTACCCAACACCCATATTGCTTATATAAAAGACAGCCTAAATTATTTTAGAACTCATGCCAATACCACACGAATGAGTGGTAATTTAACTAAAAAGAAACTACGGTTAATAGAAGAAGTAAAAGTAGTTTCGCTTATTAAAAATCAAATTAATAACCGCATTTATTTAAAAAAAATTGAAAAGGTTTATGCTAATTATCTACGCATATTACCCTTAAAAATGCTGTTATTCAATAGTATTAAACCCTATCAATTTACTGATAACTCATTAAATTATAGTAAAATTGTATTTCTTTCTTTTAATGAACTTTTCTATAGATTTAACAAGAAAATAAAATGATAAAGCTAGGTTATTTTACGCAAGCACTTTTTGGAGTAAGTGAAACGTTTGTTTTCGACTTGGTAAAAGCACTTAGCAATGATGAAAACATCGACTTTACTTATGTTTCCAAACATGAAAAATCATTACAAGCTGAGTTTAGTATAAACAATCTGACAGTAAATTTTAGCCACAAGTATATTTCTTGGTTAATTAGATGGTATAAAATAAATGAACTGTTGGGAAGAGATGGTAGTAGTGCTAAAATGAACTTGAAAAAGTGGTTAGCATTGAAAGCCTTAACTAAAAAAGTTACTAAAAAATTTGATGTTGCTTTTATTGAGTTTGCTGATACAGCTATTTTACTAATGGATTATTTAGACCAACAAAAAACCCCTTTTATTGTTCATGTGCATGGCCATGATATTACCTCCTCATTAAACGATAAGGCATACTCAGAAGAACTGATGATATTATTTAAAAAAGCTGCATTTTTTATAGCTGCAAGTGAATACATGAAAAGAAGGTTGGTATTACTTGGCTGTGATGAAAATAAAATTAAAGTAATAAGACTAGGTATAGATAGTAAGCATATAGAACCTATTCCTTGGTCGGAAAAAATTAAACTTTCTCCTTCAATTATCTTCTTAGGACGACTTACTGATAAAAAACACCCCATTGCCTTATTACATGCCTTTAAAATTGTATTACAAGAAATTCCTGAAGCAACCCTTTCTATAATTGGTGATGGCAAATTAAAAAATGAAGTGGTTACTACCATAAACAATTTAAGTTTAAATGAATCAGTAAAACTTTATGGTGCATTACCAAGAGAAAAAAGTTATTCTATTTTAAAATCACATTGGATTTATGCTCAACATAGTGTAACTCCAATTAATGGAGATACTGAAGGATTTGCTATTAGTTTAGCAGAAGCAGCTTTACACGAATTACCAGTGGTTTCTACTATTCACAATGGAATTACAGAAAATGTAATCGATGGTAAAACAGGTTACTTAGTTCCTGAGTATAATTATGAAGCCATGGCTGATAAAATCATCTATTTAATTAAAAATCCAATTGTTGCTGAAGAAATGGGGAAAGCTGGAAAGGAGCATATTTTAAATCTTTGTAATCCAACTACCCGAATTAAAGCTATAAAATCTCTAATTATTGAAACAAATAACTATAATGAAAAATAAGTTAAAATCCTTACTCAATCAACTACCCTACATAAAGGGATTAGCTAAGCAAACAGCTAATTTTGATAAAAATGCCTGTTTTCCCGCAGGACATTACTATTCTCCCATAATTAATATAGATGAAATAAAGTTAAAAGAAAATATCATATGGAAAAATAATCTTGCTGATGCTATTAATGGAATTAATTTAAACACTCCAAAACAACTTGAGTTAATAGCTGAGTTCAATAAGTATTACAATGAAATACCTTTTAAAGCACACAAACAAGAAAATTTAAGATATTATTTTGAAAATGAATTATATTCCTATACAGATGGTATTATGTTATACAATATGTTAAGGCACTTAAAACCAAAGCAGCTTATAGAAGTAGGATCTGGATTTACTTCCGCATTAATGTTAGATGTTAATGATTTGTTTTTAGACAATCAAGTTAAATTAACCTTTATTGAACCCTATACCGAAAGATTAGAATCACTTATTACTTTAAAAGATAAAACCACCACCACTATTCTTAAAAAATTTGTACAAGAAGTGAGTTTAGATGAATTTAAAAAACTAGAAGCTGGTGACATTTTATTTATTGACAGTACGCATGTATCAAAAACAGGGAGTGATGTTAACTTCTTATATTTTGAAGTGTTACCTATTTTAAAAAAAGGAGTATTTATTCATATTCATGATGTTTTTTATCCTTTTGAATACCCAAAAGATTGGGTATATGGGGGTAAAAACTGGAATGAAGATTATTTATTGAGAGCTTTCTTAATGTTTAATAATGCATTTGAAATAAAGATTTTCTCTCACTATTTACATACACTTCACAAAAATGTGTTTAAAGATATGCCTCTTACCTACAAAAATTTTGGTGGAAATATCTGGTTAGAAAAAGTCATTTAAAATTGAATAAAAAAGTTTCCATATTAATACCTCTTTACAATGCAGAGCAATACATTGCAGAAACTATTGACTCTATCATTAAGCAAACCTACGAAAACATAGAAATCATTATTGTGGATGATGGCTCTACCGACAACAGTTATGAAATAGCAAAAACTTATGCTTCAGAAAAAGTAAAAGTATTTCAACAAGAAAATAAAGGTGGATGTGCCGCTAGAAACAAAGCATTGGAACTTTCTACAGGAGAATACATTGTGTTTTTTGATGCAGATGACATCATGTATAAAGACAAAATAAAAAACCAAATGGAGTTGGTCGAGAAATACGGTGATGACTATATTTACTCTTCCCAATGGATTTCTTTTACAGGAAATATACCTACGGTTTTTCCACTCAAAACAATTATAGATAAAGATTTTGATAGTCCTATTGATTGGTTAAGCACTTCTTGGTTAAATAAGTCGGGAGCGGTTGGTATTTGGTTAACACCTAAAAAACTAATTGAACAAGCCGGCAAATGGGATGAGACTTTAAAAGTAAATCAAGATGGTGAATATTTTTTTCGGGTCTTATTAAAAAGCAAAGGAATTAAGTTTGTTGATAATGCTTATATGTTTTATCGAAGAGAAATTAAAACAAGTATTAGTAATAAACATATTCCCGAAAGAGCTAATTCCATGTTACAATCATACATTAGTTACGAAAAAATACTTGAACTAAAAGATACTACTGAAGTTAGAAAAGCATTGGCTTTTAACTATGCTAAGTTTATTTACATATATCATAAGAAGGAAAAAGAATTAATTAATATTGCATGGCAGAGAATTGAAAAACTAAATGTGGATGAAAAATGGAAAATTGGAGGAAAAAAATTTCAACTCCTTTGCCAATTAATTGGTTTTAAAAATGCATTAAAACTAAAAAAATAGAGTTTAAATGAATATTGCCATCATAGGAAAGTTTTATAAAGAGAGTGCTGCCAACCATATTGAAGAAACCTTGCAGGAAATGGGTCATACCACTGTTAGGATTGAAGCAGAAGTTAACTTTATGCAATATAAGCTCTTAGGTTTTAGAGGACGTAATATCACTAAAACCTTTTACAATCAATTTTTATCAAAAATTCCTAAAATTAGAAACATTAAAGCTAATGCTATTTATAAAATCTATAAAAAAAACCGCATTGATTTAACGATAGTACTACATGATTTTTTATCCAAACAAGAAATAACCACGATAAAGCGAATAACTCCTTCCCCTATTGTCTTGTGGTTTCCTGATGCTATTAGCAACTTTCAGAAAGGGATGTTTTTTGTTGCCGGTTATGATTATTTGTTTTTTGTAGATAAGTACATTGTAGAGAAGTTGAAATCAGAATTTAAACTTAATACCTTTTATTTGCCACAGTGCTGTAACCCAAAAGCTCATCGAGTAGTTGAATCAACACAAATAGATAAAGATTTATATAGTTGTGATATTACAAATGCGGGTAATTTTTACCCGAGTAGAATGGCATTATACCAACATTTAACGCAATATGATTTTAAAATGTGGGGGCCCAAACCCTCCTTTTGGCTTACTGTTCCTGAAGTAACTAAAATGATTACCGGGAAAATTGTGTTTAACGATGAAAAATCAAAAGCATTTAGTGCAGCAAAAATTGTCTTAAACAACTTGCATCCTGCTGTAATTAATGGCGTAAATAAAAGGATGTTTGAAATTCCTGCGTGTGGCGGATTTCAAATTACCAGCCATCGAGATGCTATTAATGAATTGTTTGAAATAGGTAAAGAAATTGTTACCTATACCGATTTTAATGATTTAAAAGCCAAAATAAATTATTACTTAGATCCTACTAACGAAACTGAAAGACAACAAATAATTGAAGCAGGACACCAACGTACTATAAAAGAACATACATATAGAAATCGGTTAGAAACGATGTTTTCTATCATAACTAATTTTGAAAAATGAATATTCATTTTTTATCTATTAATCCATTAACTAATATTCCTTCATTAAGGTTTATTATCGATTTGTTTATCCAAAAAAAATGGAATATTACCATTAGTGAAATTCATCTAAAAAGCGTTAACAATTACCTTAGAAATAAAAAATTAATCTTAAAAAATATAGCTGAATTCAATGATTACAATGAGTACAAAAAAGGATTAAAAAAAATAACCGTTACAAAATATTTAAAAACAATTAAGTGGTTACTTTTTTCAAAAGAAGATATCATTTACACCAATGATTACCAAGTTGTATTTTTAAAGCTATTAATTAATACAAAAGCCCGTTTAATCTATCATCAATTCGAACTAATTGATAGTAATTATCTGGGGAAATTTAGTAAGTTAATGTTCCACTATGTGCTGAAAAATGCAAATAGGATCGATTTGTGTATTTTTCCCGAAAAAAACAGAGCTGAATTCTTCATATCTAATAGCAGTCTCACTCCCTCAAAATCAATTATAATTCCCAATACTTGTTCAGTAGCAAATAATACAGAAGAAATAAACAAAACCGTTATTGATTTTATTCCTGATGATTATTTTAAAATTTTACATGTTGGTAGTGTTGGTGCAAACGGTCATTTCTTTACAACTTTTTTAAACGCTACTAATAAATTTACAGCAAATGATAAAACTGCTTTTATTTTTATTGGTAGAAAAACAAAAGAAATAGATGATTTTCTATCCCAAAACAATTTTTCAAACGTACATTTTATAGAAACCATTCCACACGAAGAGCTTTTGAAAATTTACCCTAAAATTGATCTAGGAATTATATTATATAAGGGTACTAACTTAAATTTTGAATTTTGTGCTCCAAATAAGCTTTATGAATTTTGGTCTAATGGAATCCCTGTTTTAGCTCATCAATTAAAGGGATTAATACCACTATTTACAACTGATTTTTTAGGAGAACTTACTGATTTTAATGATGAAGAAAAAATTGTGCTTTCGATAACTAAATTGAAAAATTTGCCCAAAGAAAATAAATTGACCTTAACTAATTATTTTAAAAAAAACCTTGATGTTGAAATTTATATTTCTCTACTAGAAAAACACATTTATAAACTACAATAATTATGTCGAAAAAATTACTTTTTATAATAGGCACACGTCCCGAGTTAATAAAGATTTTCCCCATTATAAATTATTTAAAAGGTATAAACTACACTAATTATAAAATAGTTGCTACTGGGCAACATAAAGATTTACTTGAAAGCTATTGGAATGTTTTTAATATTCAACCCGACTATGAACTTAATATCATAAAAAAAGGACAAAATCTTACCCTATTAACCTCAAAAGCAATTTTAAGTATTGATGAATTACTAAAAGAAATAAACAAGGAATTTTTTCCTGACGTTATTTTAGCTCAAGGAGACACAACAACAGTCATGGCCGCAGCTATGGTAGCTTTTTATAATAATATAGAATTTGCTCACATAGAAGCAGGTTTAAGAAGTTTTAACTTACAACACCCTTTTCCAGAAGAATTTAATAGAAAAGTAGCAAGCATAGTTACTAACTATCACTTTGCACCAACAACAATAGCTAGAGAAAACTTACTGAAAGAAAATATAAATGAAAAAAAAATACATGTAGTCGGCAATACTGTTGTAGATACGTTAAATTATTTTATAGAAAATAAAATTTTAGAAAATCATAATTTCTCTAATGCTAATTTGAACAATATTAAAAATACTACCGTACTAATTACTTGTCACAGAAGAGAAAACCACTTAAATTTAAATAACTTAATTGAAGCAATTACTGAATTAAGTGCTGCTAATAAAAATCTTACTTTTATTTGGCCTGTTCATCCTAACCCAAATGTTAAAAGCAAAGTTGAAAACTCTGTTTTAAATGAAAAACACAATGTAATTATTACAGAACCATTAGAGTATTTAGATTTAATAAAAATAATATCCTCATCAAAAGTAATAATAAGTGATTCTGGAGGTATTCAGGAAGAAGCTCCAACATTTGGCGTGCCAGTATTAATTCTTAGAGAAACCACAGAGAGACCTGAAGCAGTAAATTTAGGATATTCAAAACTCGTTGGTATGAATAAACAAGAAATTATTAATGCCTTTAACAACTTTAACCCTATTTTTGAAAATACTAAAAATCCTTACGGAGATGGACGCTCAAGTAAACGCATTATAGAAACATTAATTTCTAACCAATAATTGTTTTTAATCAACTTTCATGAGAGTAAACTTAATTACTATATTATTTTCTTTACTATACTTTTTTTATTGTTATATACTAAAAGATTATATTTTTTACTCTTCTCTTGGCCTTTCATTTACACTTTATATTTTTATTGATTTTGTATCTAAATTAGGAAAAACATTTCCTATTAAAGAATTTATTATTTTAATAGCCTCCCTACAATGGATAGTCGGTGCTAAAATTTCTTTTTCTTTGGGGAAAACACATCATAAGTATTATATGTACGTAGAAGAAGATGTATATATGAGTTATGTAGTGCCAGGTGTATTAGCAATGACCTTTGGTTTATATTTAATTAGAAATAGTTTACCTATTGATAAAATTAAAACAGGGTTTATAGAAAACAATAGAAAAACTAATATTTCTACTGCATACACATTGGTAGCAATTGGTTTGTTATCTGGTGTAATTAATAAATTTATTAATATTGGTGGCTTAGCTTTTATTCTATACCTTTCTTCTTTACTATTATATGTAGGTATAGGATATTTGTTTTTTTTATTTCCAAAATATAAATGGCATCTGTTTTTCGTTACACTCGGAATCACCTTTGTTACTTCTTTAGGAAGTGGCATGTTTCATAACATGTTAATTATCGCTTCCTTTTTTGCTTTCTTAGTTACCCCTAATAAAACATCTTTCGTTACAAAATTAACGGTTATCACTCTAGGTGCATTCTTTATTTATATGTTACAAGTGGTGAAAAAAGACTTTAGAGAAATTATATGGAGCGGTAAAAAAGTTAATCCTGTAGAAGTTTTTTATGATTTAATTGAGAGAGAGTTTTTAGTAGAAAAAGAAACTGAAGCACAGCCGCTTGGTACTTTTCAACAACAAAAAGAAGAACAAAAAAGTGCGGATGCTAATAACAGGTTGAATCAAGGTTGGATAATTAGCAAGGTACTTGATAATGTTCCTTCAAAAAAACCATTTTTAGAAGGTAAAACAATTAAAGAAGCGATAGAAGCTAGTCTGTTACCTCGATTTTTAGCTCCAGATAAAGCCGGAGCAGATCAGGCACTTGTTAATTTTAAAGAAATTACTGGTTTAGGTCTTTCTAAGAATGCATCAATGGGGCTTTCATTAATAGCTGAGTTTTATGCTAATTACGGCATAGCTGGTGGATGGATAGCCATGTTTTTATATGGACTTTTACTTTCCATATCTATAACCTTAATAATGCAATATTTAGGTAAAAGCTCCTATTTAATGATTCTTTGGTTAATCTTATTTTTCTTTCAAGTAGTTAAGGCAGAAACTGATTTTATTAAAATATTTAATCATCTCGTAAAATCTTTAATATTTTTTATGATAGTAAATGTCGGATTATCTTTTATTGGTATTCAACTATTCAGTTCTAATAACCAAAAAGATGAATTGGAGTAATTATTTTTTACACTTGATTACTATTTATTAATGTAATAAGTGTTAATTTGCGGTTTACTTAAACTTTATTCATGTTTAAAAAAATTGCTGTTCCAATAAGGTATATTTATACTCATCCGCTTACTAAAAATAGTAAATTGTCCGCCCTACTACGGTTTTTTAATTGGCAAATAACTTCTCGTTTAAGTAAAAATAGTCAACAGATAAAATGGATAGGCAATTTAAAGTTATCCATGCATAAAGGAATGCACGGTGCTACAGGTTGTATTTATGTAGGGTTACCTGAATTTAATGACATGTCATTTTTACTCCATTTTTTAGATGCAAAAAGTAATTTTATTGATATAGGTGCAAATGTTGGTGTTTATTCACTTTTAGCCGCAGGAACTCAAAAAAGTAAAACCATTGCCATTGAACCTATTCCTCAAACTTTTCAATACTTAACAACCAACATACAACTTAATCAATTAGAAAACTTAGTGAACTGCTATAATATAGGATTGTCTGACAAAAAAGGTGAACTTCATTTCACTAAAGATAAAGATACCATCAACCACGTTACAGCTGTAAAATCCGAAAATACTATTAATGTAAAAGTAGATACCTTAGACAACTTACTTTCTCATACTTCCCTATCTTCTACACTTATAAAACTCGATGTAGAAGGTTTTGAATATCACGTACTTTCTGGAGGAAGCAACACATTGAATAATGAAAACGTAATGGCTTTAATTGTAGAACTTAACGGAAGTAGCGATAAATATGAATTAAGTGACGAAATGGTAGATAAGCAATTAGTTGCTTATGGTTTTGAAAAATATGATTATAACCCTTTTACCAGAGAATTAACAGCATTAACTCAATTTCATCATGAAGCCAATACCTTATACATCAGAAATTCTAAACTTAGTGTTATTAAAGAAAAGCTTAAAGCAGCGCCATCTTTTCAAATATTGAATAAAACAATTTAATAAATCATCTTGTAGTGTTAATTTTACACAATGAAAAAAAAAGTAGCCTATTTTCTTTCTCATCCTATTCAATACCAAACTCCTTTACTTCAAAAGTTAAATACCCTTGAAAATATAGATTTACAAGTAATTTATTTTACTGACCATACCATAGGTGGATTAGATAGACAATTCGGCATAAATGTTACATGGGATATCCCATTATTAAATGGTTATAATTATATTTTTCTAAAGAATTATGCAAAAAAACCCGCTGTTTCAGGTAAATTTTGGGGGCTTATCAATTGGGGCATTTTTAATTATTTAATTAAATATAAACCAGATGTTATTATCATGCATGGATGGGGTTATTTTTCAAATATACTCTTATTAACACTAGCTACTATCTTAAGAATTAAGGTAATTATGCGTGCTGAAAGTCCCTTAAAACAAGAAAAAAACAAAGGAAAATTAAATACCTTACTAAAAAAAACAATTATCAAGCTTTGTTATAGGTTTGTATATATTGGAAAAGAAAATAAAGCGTTTTACAAATCTTTAGGTGTTAAAGAACATCAACTTTTCTATGCTCCCTATTGTGTAGATAATAAAAGGTTTATTGAAACAGCTAAAACGTTTAATAGAGTAACTGATGATATTAGAATAAAATACCAAATCCCAACTAAAAACAGAATTGCTTTATTTTGTGGGAAATTTATTACTAAAAAACGACCATTAGACATTCTTGAGGCATATGTTTTAAACCCTCAACAAAATCTTTCTTTTGTTTTTGTAGGAACAGGTGTATTAGAAACTAAAATGAAACAACTTGTAAAAAAATATAATCTGGAAAATGTTCATTTTGCTGGTTTTGTTAATCAAACAGAACTATATAAATACTATATTTCTGCTGATTTTTTCATCCTTCCTTCTGGTTATGGCGAAACTTGGGGACTCGTTGTAAATGAAGCCATGGTTCATTCTCTTCCTGTTTTAATATCAGATGAAGTTGGCTGTACTGCCAATCTTGTTCATGAAGGAGTAAATGGTTTTACCTACCCATATGGCAATCTAAAAGAATTAAATAATAAATTAACTTTCTTTTCTGAAGCTTCCAATGAAAAACTGAAAGAAATGGGTGAAAATTCTTTTGAAATAATTCAACAATATTCTTATGACGAAACTTTAATAGGATTCAAAAAAGCTATATTTTCTTAATCAATTATGCCATTAATTCACCTCATATATCGTAAATCTAACACCTCTTTTTACAGCATAGAAAATGTTTTTAATGCCTTATTACCTTATTTAAAAGTTAAAAAAGTAGAATTACCTTATACAAGTGCAGGCTTTTTAAAAAGATGGCGAAACATTGGTTTTGTAAAAAATTTAAATTCTAACTTAATACATATAACCGGTCATGACCATTATTTAATTTTAGGTTTACCTCGTAAAAAAACCATACTTACCATACACGATATAGAAGTTCTTAAAAGAAACACTGGATTAAAAAGATATCTTTTAAAAAAATTATGGTTTGATTGGCCTATAAAGCGAGCAACTTATGTTAACACCATTTCATCATTTTCTAAAAATGAATTGTTAAGCTTAAACAATTATAAAACTCCAATTCAAGTAATACATAATCCAATTACGCTACCAATTACCTATACACCAAAAACTTTTAATGAAGAATGTCCTACTATTCTCCATATTGGAACTAAATCAAACAAAAACCTAAATAGATTACTAATTGCTATAAAAGATATTAAATGCAAACTCGTTCTTATAGGAAAGTTAGATAACGTTATAATAAAAATCCTTGAAGAAAATAGTATTAATTATATTTCTAAAGTCAATTTAAGCAATGAACAAATGATTCAAGAATACATCAGTTGTGATTTGTTGGCATTTGTTTCTACTTATGAAGGTTTTGGTTTACCTATTATAGAAGCTCAGGCATGTGGCAGAGTTGTTATTACTTCTAATATTGCTTCTATGCCTGAAATTGCAAAAGATGGTGCATTATTAGTAAATCCTTTGGATGTCAACGATATTAAAGATGGCATTTACCAATTGATTAACAATAGTAATTTGAGAGAGGAACTGATTTCAAAAGGCTTAAAAAACGTTAAGCGATTCCAACCCGAAACTATTGCTAATCAATATCAGCAAATGTACGATTTGGTTTTGCAGCAATCTTAGTAAAAAGAATCATGGTTTTAAGGCTGAGTTTTCAATATGTTTTATAATTTTAGTGAATGAAAAAAAACACTATCCTAATATTCATCGATTGGTATAAGCCAGGCTACAAAGCAGGAGGTCCCATACGTTCGGTGAGTAATATGGTGGATGCGTTGAAAGATCATTTTCAGTTTTATATTGTTACCCGAAATACCGATTATTTAGAAACTACCCCCTACTCTAACATCAATACCAACCAATGGAATAATATTGATAACGCTCAGGTTTTTTATCTGTCTAAAGAAAATACCAAACGAAGTACTATACATGTTCTAATAGATGAAGTTCAACCCGACATAGTATATTGCAACAGTTTTTATTCCCCCTATTTTTCTTTAATTCCCATTCATTATGCAAAAAAGAAAAAAATAAAAACCATTTTAGCTGTTAGAGGAATGCTTTCAAAAGGTTCTTTAAATGTGAAAAAAGCTAAAAAAAGAACCTTTATTAATTTTATTAAATGGGTAGGCTTATTCAAAAAAATCACTTTTCACGCTACCACTAATGAGGAAAAACAAGACATTGAAAATACATTTGGAAAGCAACCAACTGTTATTGTAGCCAATAATTTACCAGAACAAAAAACCTATTCTTTTATCGAAAAAAGGAAAACTGAAAATAGTATTTTGTTGGTTTCTGTTGCTCGCATTGCTCCAGAAAAAAATACCTTATATGCCATTGAAGCATTGAAAAATTGTAAAAGTAAGGTCAATTTTGACATCTTTGGTCCTATTTACAACCAAGAATATTGGAGCAAATGTTTAAAATCCATTAATGAGTTACCCGTAAACGTTAACGTTAATTATAAAGGAGCTTTACCTCACGATGAAATTGACACTACTCTGCAACAATACCATGCACTTTTTCTTCCTTCTACAGGTGAAAATTTCGGGCATATAATTATTGAAGCTATGGCGAATGCTTGTGTACCGATAATTTCCGACAAAACTCCTTGGCGAAACTTAGCAACAGAAAATGTTGGGTTTGATATTAATTTAGCTAATCTCAAACAATTTACTACTACTATTGATAAACTAGCTAGTATAGATGAAACTACTTTCAATGAAATGGCTAGAAATGCTTTTCTTTACGCCCAACAAGTCACTAATAACCAATTATTAATTGAACAATACAAACAACTTTTTCAATTGTAAAGGGAATTACTAATTTAGCAACTTAAATTTTAAACATAAAAGTAGAAAAACTTGCGGTAACCTGCAAAATCTACATGAAATAATAAAACATGTACATACTAGGAATAAATGCATATCATGGCGATTCATCTGCCTGTATTTTAAAAAATGATGAAGTAATAGCTGCCTCTGAAGAAGAGCGTTTCAGAAGAATTAAACATTGGGCAGGTTTTCCCTCTGAGGCTATTAAATTTTGTTTAGGCGAAGCTAATATTGATATTACTCAAGTAGATTACATTACCATTTCTCGTGATCCTTCAGCCAACATTCATAAGAAAATTCTTCATGCTGCCAAAAATCTAGTTTCAGTTAAAGCTCTAAAAGATCGTTTAGCTAATACAAAAAAAGTAGGCAGTGTAAAAGCTGAACTAAGTAAAGTCTTTAACATTCCTGAAGACCAAATTAAAGCTGAAATAAGAAACATTGAACATCACAGAAGTCACTTAGCTAGTGCCTTTTTTGCCTCTCCTTTTAATGAAGCAGCGATTCTTTCCATTGATGGTTTTGGCGATTTCACTTCTACCATGATAGCTACCGGAAAAGGAAACAAAATTGAGGTGTTAGATACTATAATTTACCCACATTCAGCAGGAATTTTCTATACCTCATTAACACAATACTTAGGTTTTCCTCATTATGGAGATGAGTATAAAGTAATGGGACTAGCACCCTACGGTGAACCGAAATATGTTGATGAACTTAAAAAAATTATCTTATTTAAAGAGAATGGATTATTTGAGTTGAATACCAAATACTTTAAACATGCAAAAGAAGGCGTTGCCATGAGTTGGGAAAATGGTGACCCTCATATTGATAGTATTTTCTCAGAGGAATTAGAAAAATTGCTTGGTCCTGCTAGAAAAAATGGAGAAGAATTAACCCAAAAACACAAAGATATTGCTACTTCTGTGCAACGTGTAACTGAGGAGCTAATTTTTCACATTTTAAACCACTTACAAAAAAGAACAGGTTTAAAAAATATTTGTATTGCCGGTGGCGTAGCTCAAAACTCAGTAGCTAACGGTAAAATTTTAGAAAAAACTACTTTTGAAAATGTCTATATTCCTTCTGCAGGACACGATGCGGGAACAGCTTTAGGCTCTGCTTTATGGTTATATAATCATATCTTAGAAAACGACAGACTTCCTGCTATTTACAATGCTTATACCGGTGCTAAATCAACTAACGAAGAAGTGGAAGCTTGCCTGAAAGCTGATAATATTGAATACACTAAATACAATGATGAAGAATTATTAGAAATTGTTTCGAATGCATTAGTAGATGGAAAAGTAATCGGCTGGTTTCAGGGAAGAGCAGAATTTGGTCCTCGAGCATTAGGACATCGTTCTATTATTGTTGACCCGAGAAGAACGGATGCTAAAGAATTATTAAATGCTAAAATAAAGCGTAGAGAAAGCTTCCGTCCGTTTGCTCCTTCTATTTTAGAGGAATATGTTTCGGAGTATTTCGAAAAAACCGATAAAGTTCCTTTTATGGAAAAGGTTTACCCTATCAAAAAAGAAAAACATGCCGAAATTCCTGCAGTTACTCATGTGGATGGTACAGGACGTTTACAAACTGTTGAAAAAGGTGATAGATACTACGATTTAATTGAAAGATTTAGACAAAAAACAGGAACACCAATTCTACTGAATACTTCCTTTAATGAAAATGAACCTATTGTAAACACTCCCAAAGAAGCATTAGCTTGTTATTTAAGAACAGAAATGGACATGTTGGTAATGGAAAACTGTGTCGTATCCAGAAAATAAAACACACACCTATTGAGAGAAGTCGTTTTTATAAAAAAGAATGCTGATAAGTGGAAAAAGATGGAGCAGCTCGTTCATCAAAAGGTAAAAATTACGCCTGATGAAAATGCTGATTTATTCATCCAACTTACTAACGACTTAGCCTTTGCTAAAACTTATTATCCAAAATCTACTACTACTGAATATCTTAACCAACTTGCTGCTACTGTTCACCATGAGATTTACCAAAATAAAAAAGAAAGCAACAGGCGTTTTATTACTTTCTGGAAAACAGAATTGCCTTTAGTAATAAAAAATCACCACAAACAATTACTTATTGCTTTTCTTATTTTTTTTATTTCTGGAGTTATAGGTTGGGTATCTGCTAAATATGACGATAGTTTTGTACGACTTATTTTAGGTGATGCCTATGTAAATATGACATTGGAAAACATTGAAAATGATGACCCTATGGCGGTTTATAAAAAATCTAAAGAATTAGATATGTTTTTGGGAATTACCATAAATAATATTCGTGTTTCGTTTGTCGCTTTTATTCTTGGATTGTTTTTCTCTTTTGGGACAGGATTTATTTTGTTTTTTAATGGTATTATGCTAGGTTCCTTTCAATATTTTTTTGCTGCTAAAGGTCTATTGTTTGAGTCGTTTCTCACTATTTGGATTCATGGAACATTAGAAATTTCTGCCATAATTATTGCCGGAGCAGCAGGAATAACTATGGGCAACAGCATACTTTTTCCAAAAACTTACCCTAGAGCTACATCTTTTATTAAAGGTGCTAAAAACGGAATAAAAATAGTTGTTGGCTTAGTCCCTATTTTTATAACTGCTGGTTTTTTAGAGGGGTTTGTAACCCGACATACAGAAATGCCAATTTATTTATCATTATTTATTATCTTCGGCTCACTAACTTTTATCATTTGGTATTTTATCGTTTACCCTAATAACATATATAAAAAATATACTTCTATTTAAATATTTCAACTATGAATCAAGAAAGAATAGATTTCGAAAAAGAAAGAGACTTTAGTAGTACGCTAACTGTTTCATTTACTTTTGTTAAAGAAAATTTTAAACTTTTTTTCTCTTCACTACTGTTTTTAGCAGGACCATTATTATTGCTTAATGCAATTTTAATGAGTATCTATGTACAAAACATATTTAATTTTCAAACCTTCAACCCTGATGACTTTGAAAGTTTACAATTTTTCTCTCCTATATATTTTTTAGTTATCATTATTTCTATAGTCTCTAGCCTTGTTGTGCTTGGCATTACTTACGAATATATTTTTCTGTACGATAAACATAATGGTGCAAAATTTACTGTTAATGATGTTTGGAATGCTTTCCTAAAAGATCTGGGAATGCTAATTTCTACTTTCTTTTTTTTAGTAGGAATATTTATTCTACTTCTAATTGCTTTAGGTATCATTATAGGACTTTTTGCCATGATGGGTGGAATTTTGATGGGCTTAATTATGTTTGCTCTTTTTATAGCTTTAATGGTAGTTGGCCCTCCTCTTCTATTTGTTATAACTGCTGTTTATCCAATTAGAATTAAAGAGCGTATTGGAAATTTTGCTGCTCTAAACAAAGCTTATCTATTAGCTAAAAACAACTTCGGAAATACTTGGATATTAATTTTTATATCTCAATTAATTGTTGGTGCTATTGGATTTGTTTTTAGTTTGCCTCAGTTTATTTATACCGTGATGATTCAACTAAATAGCATACAAAATGCGGCTGTAGAAACTAGCTCTGTTTTACTTACTAGCTTTAATGTTATAGCCACCATAGGGACCAATCTAACCAATGTGGTATTTTTAGTTATCGTTGTCTTCCAATATTTTAGCTGTAATGAAAAAGTTTTTGGAGGAGGTCTGATGAAAAAAATTGACGCTATTGGTAATACTTCAGAAGACAACGAAGATATAACCATTTAAACAAGCTACTCTAATTTATGCTTAATGTTCAATTATTACTGCGTTACCTTATATTGCTATGTCTGCTTAGTCTGAAGCTAAGTGTTTTCAGTAATGATACACTAAAAGTAAAAATTGACTCTTCAAGTACCATTGATGTAAAAAAAGTAGCTGACGAATCTATTGAGAAATACACAAACGATAAAGAATTTTTATACGACCGTATTCCACCACCAGCAGAGTCTCCTTGGGAAGCTTTTAAACGTTGGTTAAACAAACTTTTTAATAAATATGTAAGCAATAATCTTCCTCCCATTTTTTGGGATATTTTAATATGGACAATTGTTGCTGCTGCTCTTATTTTAATTATCTACCGACTGTTCAGACATGAAATAAAAAGCGTTTTTAGAGGTAAATCTGCAACCAATAAAGTTGATTTTATTCATAAAGATGAAAATATTCATGAAATGGATTTTAACCAACTTATTAATGATGCTATTACTCAAAAAGATTATAAAAATGCTATCCGCTTGTCTTATTTAAAACTATTAAAAACCCTTACGGATGAAGATTTAATTACCTGGAAAGCTGACAAAACTAATTTAGATTATATTTCCGAATTAAAACAATCTCCGTTGCAAACACCATTCAAAAAGACTACTGTGGTTTTTGAGCATGTTTGGTATGGAGAATTTACCATTAACGAAAATCATTTTGATGAAACCATGCTTATTTTTAATGATATGCATAATAAAATAACCAACCATTAAACTTACTTGAAAAAATACATTAAATATTATCTAGTTTTAATAGTCTTATTTATTTTGGCTGTATATTTTCAATACAATGCTCCCAAACCTATTAACTGGGCTGAAAATTATACTAAAAAAGATAAAGTTCCTTACGGATGTTTTGTTTTACACGAATTGCTTCCTGAACTTTTTCCAAATCAAAAAATACTACACGTAAACGAACCCATTTATACCGCATTAGATTCTTTAAATAACTTTAACTACTTGTTTATTAATAATGAATTTAGCCCTGATAAAGCTGAAACCGAAAAACTTTTAAATGCCATTTACAAAGGAAATACTGCTTTTATAGCTGCACGGGAATTTTATGGGCATTTTGCCGACACATTTAATATTGTTACTGATGGAAATTATAATTTCTATTACAATGAAAAAAATAATTCTCCTATTCATATCAATTTTGAAAACAAAAATATCCGACAAGATTCTCCCTATATTTTTCATAAAAACATTTTCCATTTTTACCTTACTAATTTTGATACTGCCAATACAACAGTGTTAGGGCATTCCGAAATTTATAACTTAGGAAATGTTGATTATCAACAAGAAGTCAACTTTATAGCAATAAAACATGGTAAAGGGAAAATTTATATCAACACCCTCCCTGCTGCTTTTACCAATTATTTTTTAACTGATAGTTTAAATTATTCTTACGCTTTTAATGCCTTAAGTTATTTGGATAAAAATACCCTCATTTGGGATGATTACTACAAAATTGGAAAACCTATCATTACTTCTCCACTTCGGTTTATTTTATCTAACCCTGCTTTAAAATTTGCTTACTTTTTAGCCATCTTTAGCTTATTGATTTACATTGTTTTTAATATTAAAAGAAGACAACGCATTATTCCTGTTATTGAACCTTTAAGCAATGCCACTACAGATTTTGTTGAAGTTGTTTCGCAGATGTATTACCATCAAAAAAATCATTTAGATTTAGCTAATAAAAAAATCATTTATTTTCTTGAAAATGTGAGAACTAATTACTTACTCAATACTCAGCAATTAGATAATGATTTTAAGAAACAACTGGCAAGAAAGTCTGGTGTAGAAATGAAGTTTGCCGAACAACTTATCAACGAATTCAATACTATTTTAACTAAAAAATCGCTTTCTGAAACAGAATTATTACATTTAAACCAATTAATTAACACTTTTCATAAAAACAAAATACGATAATCATGGAAGAAAATTTACCAAACGAATCGGCTAACAACAACGACTCTTCTTTTAAAACAAGAATAGATTTATCTGAAATTCAACAAGCAACACAGCAAATAAAAACTAAGCTAAACAGTATAATTATCGGTCAGGAACAAATGATAGATTTATTACTGATTGCTATTCTTTCTGATGGGCATGTGTTAATCGAAGGTGTACCAGGGGTTGCCAAAACACTTACCGCCAAACTAATAGCGCATAGCATTTCTGTAGATTTTTCCAGAATACAGTTTACACCCGATTTAATGCCTTCAGACATTATAGGTACTGCTGTTTTTAATCCAAAAACGGTTGATTTTGAATTTAGAAAAGGTCCTTTATTCTCCAACATTATTTTAATTGATGAGATTAATCGTTCACCAGCAAAAACGCAGGCAGCTTTGTTTGAAGTAATGGAAGAACACCAAATAACCAGTGATGGAACCACCTATAAAATGACTGAACCTTTTTTAGTAATTGCCACACAAAATCCGCTTGAACAAGAAGGAACTTATCGTCTTCCTGAGGCTCAATTAGATCGTTTTTTATTTAAAATTGAAGTAGGCTACCCTAGTGAGGATGCCGAGAAACAATTATTGCTCAACTTCCATCAGCAAAAAAACAAAATTGATATTTCTGCTGTAGATAAAATGCTTACTTCCAACCAAATTACTGAGTTCAGGGAAAAAGTAAATCAAGTGCATGCTGATGAAAACATTATTGCCTACATCGCTAAAATTGTTGGAGCCACAAGAAGCGATGCTGCTATTTTTGTAGGAGCTTCACCAAGAGCTTCTTTAGCCATTTTAAAAAGTGCGATGGCTCACGCAGCAATGAATGGTAAAGATTTTATCACACCTGATGATGTGAAATTTATTGCTCCACATGTATTAAAACATCGAATAATTCTAACTCCAGAAAAAGAAATGGAAGGTGCTTTGCCTCACGAAATTATTGATAGATTAATTGAAAAAATAGAAATTCCAAGATAATTGTAATGCAGTTTTTAAAATCGTTATACCTAAAACCTGTGCTCTTCTATTGCCTTTCAGCTTTAGTAGTGGTTTTTTGTGTAGGATTTATTTTCAGCATCTTTTTTTCTATTGGTATTTTCGCTTTTATAGCCATTTTAGTTTTATTGGTTATTGATATTCTACTACTATACAAACAAGCTAATGGAATTGTTGCCAGCAGATTAGTTAGCGACAGACTTTCTAACGGAGATGCCAATAAAATTCAATTAATTGTAGAAAATAATTATCCATTTGATGCTCACTTAAGTATAATTGATGAAGTTCCTATCCAATTTCAAGAACGAAATTTAGAATTTAACCTTAGTTTACCAAAGGGCAAAAAGAAACTAATCAACTATACCGTTACACCAACCCAACGTGGTGAATATAACTTCGGGAAACTTAATGTTTATGCGGCTGCCAACATAGGTTTTGTGGAGAGAAAATTTGTTTTTTCAGAAGAAAAAGATGTAGCCGTTTATCCTTCTTTTTTGCAAATGAAAAAGTATGAACTTATTGCTTTTTCTAATCACCTTACTCAAACAGGTATTAAAAAAATTAGAAAAATTGGCAGAAATACCGAGTTTGAAAAAATTAATGAATATACTGCAGGTGATGATTTTAAAACCATCAACTGGCAAGCTACTGCTAGAAAAGGAAAATTAATGATTAACCAATATCAAGAAGAAAAATCGCAAAATGTATATTGCATAATTGATATGGGACGAAGTATGAAAATGCCGTTTAACGGGCTTACTTTGTTAGATTATGCTATCAATTCTTCATTAGTTTTATCTAATATAATTGCTAAAAAATACGATAAACCGGGTATTATTACTTTTAATAATAAAATTAAAAACGTACTTAAAACAGATAATTCTGGCTTGCAAATGCAACGAATTATGGAATTGCTTTATAAACAAAAAACAGGTTTTGCCGAAAGTAATTATGAAATGCTCTACAGCACTATAAAATATAAAGTTCCGCAACGAAGTTTAATGCTGCTGTTTACCAATTTTGAAACACTCGATAGTTTGGATAGACAACTTATTTACTTAAAAGGTATTGCTAAAAATCATCTTTTAATTTGTATTTTCTTTGAAAACACTGAACTTACCACTATCACTAAAAAAGAGACTTACAACACTACTGATGTTTACAGACAAACCATTGCCGAGAAATTTATTTTTGAGAAAAAACTCATATTGAAAAAACTAAATCAGCATGGAATTCAAACTATATATACCGCTCCCGAAAATTTAACCATCAATTCTATTAATAAATATTTAGAAATAAAATCAAGACATCTCATCTAATTAATATGTCCAACAACGATATTTTAGGAACTGCTTTAAAAGATTACCTCAAAGGTAAGAACAAAGAAAACATTACAGTAATTTCTTCTATTGCCGAAGATGATGAACTCCCTTTAGATTATTTGTTTCGTAAAGCTAACCAATTACCCAAATTAGAACAAAAAGCTTTAGCACTTTGTTATGGAAAAGTATTAGATGTTGGAGCAGGAAGTGGCACACATAGTTTAATCTTAAAAGATAGAGGCTTAGATGTATTGTCTATTGATATTTCTAAAGGAGCTGTTGAAGTAATGAAAGAACGTGGCTTAAATGCTTTGCAAACAGATTTTATGGAGTTTAACCATCAACAATTTGATACTATTTTATTATTGATGAATGGTGTTGGCATTGCTCAAAAATTAAATAAGCTGACTCATTTTCTTAACCATGCTGCTAGTTTACTTAATGATGGAGGACAGGTTTTATTAGACTCATCAGACATCAAGTACATGTATACAGAAAAAGATGGTTCTATTTGGTTGAATTTATATGGAGAATATTACGGTGAAGTTACTTACCAAATGAAATACAAAAATAACTTGTCACCAGAATTCTCGTGGTTATTTGTGGATTTTGAAAAGCTAAAAGAACATGCTGCAAAAGCTAGCTTAAATTGTGAGTTAATTTTTGAAGATGAACACTATGGTTATTTAGTAAGACTAATTAAAAGTTAAAATAACTGTCTTATTTCATTTTTTAAAATTCCTATTGCCACGTGGGTTGGCGATTTTTCTAATTTCGACATCACCTCAAAAAGTTTTTGTCCAAACTCTACACCTGTTGCATCGCTTGGCAATTGAGATCCTGCAATGTTGATAGCTCTAATAATATCTTCTTTTACTTTTTTTATAACATCCCAAGTAGATGATGAAATATAAATTTGTTGAGCCACATTATGTTCAAACTCTGTTTTAACTGTTATAATTAAATTATCTTGCAATAATTTAGCGCTCATACCTGGTTTATGCATTCTTAAAACTAAATTTTCAGGAGAAATTCTTTCCAAAAATAACACTATTCTTTCATAAGCTTGTAAGCGCAAAGGTGTAGTTATCTTTTGGTTTTCTCTTCTTATTTCATACATGTGTTTACGTTGCTCAGCATCCATAAACTTTTTAATTACCAACAAAGTAGCTGCTAACACTACCAACGATGGTAAAATGTATTTTAATATGTCTAAAAATTCTTCCATAAATTGTTTTTAGTTTAGGAAACAAAAATACAAAATCAACAGCAATTTACACACGCTTACAAAACCTTATAAATTAAATCTGACTCGTACCCCTTTGAAGACAAATAACGAAAAAGTTTGGCTTTTCGTTCATTTGAATCTTGTTCTTTTTTCAGTTGCTCTTTTTTCTTTTCAGCCAAATGGTTTAAGGCCTTAAAATATTCCTCTTCATCAATAACTGCCAACGCTACATCTATGTCATTTTTATTGATATGAAGTTGATATAATTGAGCAGTAATTTTTACCCTTCCCCAATTTTTAATATTAAATTTTCCTCTTACAAATGCTTCTGCAAATCGTGTTTCATTCAGGAAATCATCCTCTGTCAGTTTGTCAATAATGTCATCAACATATTTTTTTTCAACTTTCCATGCTATTAACCTATTCAATACATGTTGTTTACATCTTTCCTGAAAAGAACAATACCACTTGGCTTTTTCTAAAGCTTTTTCGGGTTGCATATTTTTAAAATATTGAGCCATAAAAGAGGTACTTTTGCATTTCAAACCGATATAGGTTTTTCATTTACAAACTTACACAAACGAATGAAAAAACTTATACGTAGGTTACCTGTAACAATTTAAAATTATTTATTTCTCAGGAAAATAAGGAATGAAAAACAAAAAAGCACTTTATTTGTTACTTAGTGCCAATGCAGTCTCTGGCATGGCACAGGGCATTAGTATGTTGGCAATTCCTTGGTATTTTGCAGATGTACTTAAACAAAGTTCTTCTTTTGGTATTATGTATGGAACAGCAACCATCCTCTCCTTATTTTGGGGTTTATATGTAGGAACACTCATTGACAAATATTCTAGAAAAAATATTTTTTTAACCATCTCCATAGTCGGCACGCTATTCATAGGTAGTATTGCTGCTTTTGGTTTTTATAACGGTGGTCTTTCTGCTATTAGCATTGGAGCGGTTTTTTGCTACACTATGTTTGTTTATAATATCCACTACCCTACACTTTATGCTTTCGGACAAGAAATTAGCGACAAAAAAGACTATAGAAAAATTAACTCCTTAATTGAAGTTCAAGGTCAGTCAACTAGTATAATTGCTGGAGCGTTGGCTGCTATTTTAATTACAGGAATTAACACTGATTTTCTTGCAAAACTTGGTTTGGAAAATTTTGATTTCCTATTAATAGAACCATGGAAAATGCACGAAATTTTCTTACTTGATGCTGTTACTTATGCTTTGGCTTTAGGATTAATATCGCTTATTAAATACGAAAAAAACTTTATAGAAACCATGAACTCAGGCAACATTTTCAACCGATTAAAATCTGGTTTTTCTTACCTTAAAGAGCATCCTTTAATTTTTCATTTTGGGGTTGGTTCTTTTGCCATTTTTGTAATTGTACTTATACACATTCACCAACTGTTACCCATCTATATTTCTAACCACCTAAAGCAAGATGCTTCTATTTACGCTTCCGCAGAAGTTTTACAAGCATTAGGAGCTTTGTCGGCAGGATTAGGAATTCATCGAGTTTTTATGAAAACTAATACTATTAAAGCTATTATTATTTTGATGAGTTTAGCAATAATTACTTTAATAGTGCTAGTTTTTACTAAAAATCATATTGTACTGATAATAAGTTGCTTTGTACTAGGATTAACCAATTCAGGTTCAAGAATTATGCGAGTAACTTATCTTTTTAATCATATTCCTAATAATATTATTGGCAGAACAGGCAGCGTTTTTCAATCTATCAATATTTTCTTAAGGTTTATTTTTATTGGTATTTTTTCGCTTGCTTTTTTCTCTAAAGAAAATAATATTATTTGGACTTACTTTATTGGAGCAGGATTTATTTTGCTTTCACTTTATCCTTTGTTATTTTATTACAAAAGATTAATTAACTTAAAACAGCCTGATTAATATGTTTTTGTTAATTATCTGCTGCAAACCACTCTGCGTAAGAGGTAGGTGTTTCTCTTAAAAATAAGCTGTGTAAGGTAATATTAGAAGGAAGTTGCGCTTTAATTAACTCCGCATAATGTATTAACAGGTTTTCGCAAGTTGGCTGAAAAGGTACAATGATTAGCTTGGGCATAAAATCAAACTGTGTAAAATCAATATCCATCTTTTCATTTAAAACCAAGGCATGATCGTATTTATGAACGATTAAATCATTTACAATTTTTTTGATAATACCAAAATCTACCACCATTCCTTCATCAGAATCTGAAGTGCCATTTTTTATTTTTCCTTTAACGGTAACATTTAATTTGTATGAATGACCGTGAATATTTTTACATGGTCCATCATAACCAAGCAAGGCATGAGCCATTTCAAATTTAAATTCTTTTGTAATTCTAATTACTGACATAATACAATAAGGTAATTTTCTGCAAAACTATCATTAATCCACGAATTGAAACCATTAAAGGTTAACTATTCCAAGTTTAATAATTCGTTTTGTAATTTTTTGGTCAACGATTTTACGATAAGTGCGTAAGAATCATCAATTAGTTGATACAACATTCTGTCACTAACATCAGCATCTACTAAAACCGTATTCCAATGTTGTTTATTCATGTGGTAACCGGGTAAAACGCCCATGTATTGTTCTCTTAATTCAACTGCTCTTTCAGGATCGCACTTTAAATTAATCGATTCAAAATTATCTACATCTGCTAAAGCAAACATTTTTCCCATTACTTTAAAAACCAATGTTTTTTGGTCGAAAGGGAAGCTTTCTGTTACCCCTTTCTTATCGATGCGATATGCTCTATATTCTTCTATATTCAAGGTTAAAAAAGTTGTTGATTACTTAAATTTATTGACTATATATTTTTTCAAGCTATCCGCCAAATAAGGACTTTCCATCGCTTTTGCTAATTTATGTTCGCTTGGTTTTTTACTGTAAATTAATCGATAAACCTCTAAAACACTTAGTTCATTTTCTGGATTATCAATTAAAGTAAGCACATCTCCTTTTTTTACTTTTCCTTCTTTTAAAACTCGCACATAAATTCCAGGAAATGCTGCCAATCGAAATTGCTTTACCACTTTTTGATTATTAAACCTCACCCCCATTTTATAACACGGTTGACGAGGTTGTGTCACCTGAATCTCAGCCTCTCCTATTTGAAAAACTGCTCCAATTTTCAATGCTGCTTCATCTAAAAATTCAAGGGTGATGTTTTCTCCGAACAAACCAAAGTCTATATCCAACTTAGGATATTGTTCTGCCCAAAAAGCATAATGATTGTATCCGTACAAATAACAAGCTTTGTCTTCTCCTCCATGATGTATTCTATCTATAACACAATCATTTTCTACATCGGTTTTTCCTAAATAAATGGGCTTATTTACTGCTTTTTTAAAGTAACCTGTTTGTTCTTCTTTTCCGTTAACAACAATTGTTTGAGGTTGACTGATATTTACAGAAAGTACTTGCATTACCACATTACTTAATAGGGCTATTAGGCTCTTGAGCCATTTTATTATATACCAATTTACTAATTAATTTTGGAAAGAATTTACTTAGAAACTCCGCCATTTTTCCTTCAAAAGTTAAAATTAAACGTTGTTTGTTTTTGGCTACTGCTTTGTAAATCTCTTCTGCCACTTCTTCAGAGGTCATCATTTTAGATTCATCTCTAGGCGATTCTTTTTGGGCATTTCCATCAGCTGATAAGGCTGTATTTCTAATATTGGAAGATGTAAATCCGGGACAAGCAATAAGCACGTTTAAGCCTGTTTTTAAATTTTCTGTACGCAAGGCTTCTAAAAATCCTTGCATGGCAAATTTTGATGCCGAATAACCTGTTCTGGCAGGTAAACCTACAAAACCGGCAATGGAAGAAACACCAACAATTGTTCCTTTAGATTTTAATAAATAAGGCAAAGCATATTTGGTGCAGTAAACTGTTCCATAAAAATTAATGTTCATTACTTTTTCAAGTACTTCTACATCCATTTCATTAAACAACGCACGCATAGAAATACCTGCATTATTAATCAACACATCTATTCTTCCATATGCATTAATGGTTTCCTCAATTAATCTTTCGCAATCTTCTTTTTTAGCTACATCACAAGCTACCTGCAAAACATAGGGAGTGTATGGCTTTAGTTCTTCAGCAGTAACACGCAAATTTTCTGTGTTTCGGGCAGCAATTACAATAGCAACATTCTCTTTTGCAAAACGAATGGCACAAGCTTTTCCTATTCCGGATGATGCTCCTGTAATAATAACTACTTTCTCTACCATAAGCTGTTTATTTTTATATCGGCTAATTTATTACTTATAAAATTATTGACAAAACAAATTGAAAATAGTTGATAACAATTAGTTAAAGTCTGTCTACTTTATGTTCAGACACTAAAAAATCTTATTTATATTAAGTATTTTTGAGGTTGTTAACTAAAAGCAACCGTGAAGCATGATTATAAAAGAAGTTACGACCAACAAATTAATTCAACAATTCCACCAACTTCCTTTCTCTATATATAAAAACGACAACAACTGGATTCCTCATATTAAACAAGATGTTGAAAAAGTTTTTGACCCCACCAAAAATAAAGCGCATGCTAACGGAAAAATAACACGCTGGCTACTATTTAATAACACCAATGAAGTAATTGGTAGAATTGCTGCCTTCATCAACTTTGAGACTACAGAAAGTAATGAACAGCCTACCGGTGGTGTTGGTTTTTTTGAATGTATTAACGATAAAGAAGCTGCTGGAACATTATTTGACACCGCTAAAGATTGGTTGGCACAACACAATATGGAAGCAATGGATGGTCCTATTAATTTTGGTGAGAAAAACATGTTTTGGGGTTTATTGGTTGAAAATTTTACCGACCCTAATAGTTATGGAATGAATTACAACCCTCCCTACTATCAACAATTGTTTGAGGAATATGGTTTTAAAACCTACTACCAACAATTTATGTTTAAGCGTTCTATTGGAGTGCCTACCCAACAAGTTTTTGAAGATAAAAGTGAACGTATTTTGGCTGATGGCAATTACAGTATTGCTAATGTGAAAAACCTCAGCTTAAATGAAATTGCCGATAACTTTAAAACGGTTTACAACAGTGCTTGGGCGAATCATGATAATTTTAAGGAAATGACCACGGCTACCTCCCGAAAAATTATGCAAAACTTAAAACCTATTTATGATCCTTCCATTATGATTTTTGTTTACTATAAAAACAAGCCTATTGCTTTTTACATTAATATTCCTGAATTAAACGAACTGTTTAAATATGTAAACGGCAACTTAAACTGGTGGGGAAAACTTCAATTTCTTTACCATAAAATGGTACACCCTCCGGAAACGATGGTGGGTATTGTTTTTGGTATTGCCAAGCGTTTTCAGGGAAAAGGTGTTGATGGTGCCATGATTAAGTGGACACACGAAAGTTTATTAAAAGAAAAGCGATATAAACAAACGGTTTTGACATGGATAGGCGATTTTAATCCAAAAATGTTGCGAATTGCCAAAGATTTAGATGCAGAAGTGTATAGAACCTACCATACTTACCGTTATTTATTTGATAGGAATAAACCTTTTGAACGCTGTCCCATCATAGAATAAAACTGTTAATCAACCCTTTGAAAAAAAAGGTTAAAAAAAACTAGGATATTCTTTTTTTATAAAAAATACACTGCTATATTTGCACTCCTTTTTTAGGACGACTTGGTAGCTCAGCTGGTAGAGCATTTCACTTTTAATGAAGGGGTCCTGGGTTCGAATCCCAGCCAGGTCACACAGAAGTTTCACTTCATTTCAAAACCTAATGATTTTCAAGTCATTAGGTTTTTTTTGTTTCAAAAAGTTTCATTTCAATTCGCTTTTTCGTGTGTTTTTTATTCACTCATTCTTCACTCATTTGGAATAACTTTCACTCAAATTTATAAATCATTAAAAATCAAAGCTATGAAAACAACGAAAAAAGTATTTATCAAAAAACAACTAAACAAGAAATCAAATCTCTTCCCACTCCATTTAAGAATCATTCATAATGAGGTTAAAGCTGAAGGCTTGATTACAGAAATTGATGGCGTTACTGCTCAACAATTAAAAAAATGGAACGACAAAGAAGAACGTTTTGAATCCATTTTACCTGAGTACAATGAAATAATTGCATTAATCAATAAAAACTTCCGGGAATTAAAAATTATAAAACGTGATTCATTTCATCAATTAACTGCAAAAGAGATAAGAGACATTTTATTAGAAAGAAAAACTAAAAAAAAGGAAAAACCATTAATCTCTCATTATAACGATTATTTAGAAAATGAAATTTATAATAATCCTAATTTAACCATTGGAACTAAAAAAAATTACAGAAAATCTTTTACTCATTTTAACATGTATTTAGAGCAAGCATCTTTATATAAAATTGAACTAGAAAATTTCACTCCTCAACATGCTAATGGATTTAAGACTTATTTAACAAATAAAATGATGTATGTTTCTGCCCAAAGTGTATTAAAAAACGTAAAACCATTTTTCGAACGAAAATATGAAGAAGATATAATAAGAATGAATCCGTTTAAACGTATAAACATAAGGTTCACACGTACAGAACAAACTAGAATAGAGCCTATACATTTTTATAATATCAATCATATAAATTTATATAATTTTAATAATGTAGAATTATATATAGACATCTTCAATTTAATGTGTTTAACAGGCTTGGCTTTTGGTGATTTATTTGAGGTAAAAAGAAGCCAACTTTTATATAAATCTTCTGGGTTATTTTTTCTTGATTATAGAAGAGTAAAAACTAACGGAGTTGTACAGCAATTTTTACCTAAAAAAGTGATTGAAATTATGGCAAAATACGAAAATCATCCTGATGTTCAAATCTTAGATACTTTAGTACCTAAAAAATGCTTAAACGAGGTAAATAAAAAACTTAAAATTATTGGTGCTTTAGCCAACTTTCCACACCCACTAACTACCTACCATGCCAGAAGGTTTTTTAGACAATCTTTAAAGCATGCCGGTATATATGAAGAAGTAGAAGTTAAAACGTTGATGGGACATTCTACATTTGGCATAATAGATGCTGTTTACTATACTGTTGAACCAAAGACATTTATCGAAATTAAACGTAAATTGGATGATTATTTTGATTCACTTTTAACTTATTCAACAATAAAAATTTAAAAAAATATGGAATATCAAAATATTGACAACAAACTTAATGTTGTAAGTCATGATAAATTCTTTGAAACAGACAACATACATGACCTAAGAATCACTTATAAAAAACTACATAAAAACTTTGACGAAATTTTAATGTCAAAACAAAATTTAGACTACGCTCAAAAACTAATTTTTTGTGTAAATACTGCTATGATTTTTGGATTATATAAATCAGAAGTGAAAAAAGAATACTTTGACCAAATTTATGTTAATGAAAAACTAAAAAAAAGACTGATTGAATTAGATAATATTATTAATGTAATTAACACCATTAACAATAAAACTATTTTTTATTTTAATGAAAAAAAAATCATAACTTTTTTCTTATATTACTCTTCATTTTATTTAAAAAGTAAAATTGCATCAGAACTATCTAAAACAGACGAAGGCTTTAAAGCTTTTTATGAAAACTTTTTATCTACAATTTCAAAGACAAATAGACGATTAAAAGAAAACAAAAAACCACCACGCAAAAAAGAGGATAAATTTTTATATGTATTAATGCAAAAAACAAAAGAAAATGATAGTGAATCTAGTAAACAACTTAGTATATTAAACTTAAACTTACCTTTAAGAAATAAGCCATTTCAGTATAAGTTTAATAAATGTTTTAGCCACCCTCACAAAATAGCATATCAACCTATAGTTTTCTATTTGAAAGAACTAAATCAGGATGTGTTGGGAGAAGCATTTAATGAGACCGAATTCTATGTTGCATTGTATGATCTTTTGAAAGCTATTTCTCATGAAAAAGATTATTTTAAAGATGATGATAAAATACATATAAAAGATTACTATAAAAATAACGTAAATAATTATAAATCAAAAATAGCCAGAAATTGGTTTTCGTAGTTTTTTAATTCACTTATAGTTTTTTTGCTTTTTTTAGTTTTGAATAATATAAAAAAACTAAAAAAATGCATCAAAAAAACACCACCGAAAACCAACTCAACGATTTAACGTCAAAAAGCCTTAACGGATGGATACCTCGCAAAGAAATCCAAGCTTTTTTAAATCTAAAAGCTACTGCTATATGTGAATTTCATAAGAAACATAACATCTCAATCTCTAAGATTGGCAGAACAGTATATTATCGTTTAGAAGATATAATTCAACTACTTAACAATAACGTAATAACTCCCTAATTATGGCATTATCCACCAACTGCCAAAACCCTGAGTGCAACAAGGTTTTCCAACGGAAAAACAGCAAGAAAATTTATTGTTCTCTAAATTGTAAAAACAGGGCGAATTATATCAAGTTTTCAATTGAAAATGCAGAAGAAGTTTTATGGCAGAAAAAATATAAAAAGAACGTAAAAATAATAGACGGTATTTTTACTAATGGATTGAGTAAAGTTTTAAAAACAACATTGGAGCAAGTAGGATTTGATGTAAAATACGTTAAAAGCCAAGAAAAGGATGATAATGAAGTTATATTTTTCGAAATTGGAAATTATTGGCTCATCTATTTGTCAGAAACAGAATATGCAATTGAAAAAATTAATAATAATGAACGAAACTAATATTGATGATCCAATATACCTTATGTGATATAAGAAGAAAACGAAATAATACTTTTATAATTGTTGGCATAATTACTATATCATTATATATAGCTTTATCCGTTTACCAAGCAAATGAAGAAACGGATAAAAAAGCATCGAAATTCAAGCATGATCAGTGATTATTGATGAATAACGATGAGCAATGCTAAAAAACATTTATAACCACTGATAATCGATTTTCAGAGATCTTCAGCGATTTTCAACGATTTTCAACGATTGAGGAGAAACATATTTTTTATATCATTATGTCATAGAAAAACTAAAAAAAAACATTTCTGGAAAGAAATTTTTTATTGGTATTATATTTATTTCATCTATATTAGTAGGAGTTGTAACATATCAATACTAACAAGACGCAAAAAATAAAAATTGAAATTATTTTTCTGTTTTATGGTTCGTTAAAATCCTTCTGAGAAAAAATCTTTTAGAGTTATTTCTAGGTAATCACAAATTCTTTTTAGTGTTGACATTGAGAAGTTTCTTTTAGAGCGTTCTATTCTACCTATGTTTATTCCTGTATCGTTATAAAAAATTTCTTGTGTGATGTTTTTTTCCTCTCTAAGTGTTTTAATTCTTAAAGCAATCTTATTTAAAAGCTCTATATCAACCCCTTGTTTCATTAAATAAACCTTTTATAAAAATGGAAAGGTCATATATTTAATATGAAAAATTAAAGACCAATTGGTCTTTTTATGAATTATATTTTATATTTTTACACTGAACTTTTAAATCTATAGAATATGAGAACATTTTACATTTCAGTTTTAGTACTATTTTTTAGTGTTAACCTATCTTCACAAACAGTTAGTCAAAAAGAACTAAAACAGTTTTATGAAAAACAACAAACTCCTTTTTTAGAAAATTCAGCAGAAATATTTGTAATAAATAATATAGGTTGGCTCAGACCTTATGGAGAAAAAGAATTTGCTCTCACACCTATAATTACAGATTATCCTCAGTATTATTCAAGAATAACTGCTTTAGACAATTCAGCATTAGAAATTTACAAATCAGCATTTAGTTATATTAAAGTGGTTATTAATAGTTTTAGCAAATCATTATTACATGAAATGGGTATAGATATTCCAACGTATGTTCAAAACGAACTAATTGTATATTTACCCCAAATAGATATTGATAGATTATTGCAAGAGGGCATTAATTGTATCTATTTGCCTAATTATGGCAAACAAGAGCCAACAAAATTAAATGTATCACAAAACAAGGTGAATTTATACTATGATAGTTTTGAAGCAAATACAGTTCCCGGAAGCAATTTTGTCATAAGTAATACTGGTGCTGCTAATTGTGGTTGGAAAGATGTAAATTGTGTTACCAAATCAGGAAATTGGAGTCTTTATTGTGCTGGAAATGGTGCTGCTTGCAATCCCACATGTTCTAACACCAACCATGTTAATAACATGAATTCAGCGTTTGCAAACTATCCTCCAATTAATACATCTGGCTATGTAAACTTAATTTTTTCCTTTTGGATGAATTTTGATTTAGAAAATTCAACTGGAGTTACGGATTATTGCAATGTTTCTTTTGATTTTGGAAGTGGTTTTCAAATGGCAGGAACATATAACAACCAAAGTTCTGGTGATGGAACAGGAAATTATGTTCAGAAAGGATTCACTATTTCCGGATTTCCAAATAGTGTAACTTATAGTTTTAGAATGGTGTCTGATGGTAGTTTTACAAATATGGGAGTTTATATAGATGATATATTATTAACCGGAGATTTAAATACAGCTATTAATGAAAACGATTTAACTAACGCTATATCCATTTATCCTAATCCTACTAATGGAATATTTTCAATTGAAGCTGATAATATGGAAAGTATAGAAATAACTTCTATTACAGGAGAAACAGTAAAAGAGTTAGTTATAAATAACAATAAAACAACAATCGATCTAACTTCTTTTTCATCCGGAATTTATTTTGCAAAGATTATTACTGATAAAGGAAGTGCTATTAAGAAAATTGTATTGGAATAATAATACCAAATATTCAAATAAGAAAATAAACATAAGAGCCAACATTAATTTGTTGGCTTTTTTTGTAATAAATAAAATATTAATTAAATTGCTAAAAAATTAAAGACTATGGAAAAACTAAACTTTCAAGAATTACGAAATGATATTTTAAAACAGATTCATACAATAACAGCTATTGAAAATCAGGGGGCTGAAATAATAAAAAATCAACGATATGAATTAGCTGAAAAATATAGAGCCGAAAGTAATTTACCTGAACTTAGAAGCGAATTAAAAAATAGCATTAAAGAATGGAATGATAATGTAAATTCATTAGAACTTATTGCTGAAAACATTGAATTTATAAAAGCATCTAAGCAATTTTTAAGTCAGTTTGAAGATAACACACAAGAGTTTAATCAACTAATATTTGATGAAATAGAAAAACTTGCTGAAGCCAGACAAACTGCATTAAGTAATAAGGATTTTAAATTAGCAGGCCAGTTGGTGGATAAATCAGTTGCTTTAAAGCAAAAATTGGAGTTAAAATAGAAAACTTTAGAGAAAAAGTGAACATTCAGCTTAAAATATCACCTTGAAAAACTAAAAAAAAAAATTACCATTTCATAATCTCTTCCGAAATGTCTGAAGCTCTTTTTCTGAAATTAATGAGCAAACTTGGGTTGTTGGAGTTTAGCTGTTTTATTTCATCTATATAGTCTTTTAGAGCAGCTATTTTCTTACTTACATTATTACACTCTTCTTTTTTCGCTGCTGTTAGTAGCTTACTCTCTTTTAACACTTCTTTCTTTTTGTTGAATAAAGCATCAACAGCATTAACTATTGTATAAAATTCTTCTTCCATAATAAGCCTGCGAAATTATAAAAGAAGTTTTATATTTATTTAAAAATAAAATATTTTCAAATTTCTAATATGTATTAGAAATATACTATAACTCATTCTCTTTTAAAATAGTTATTAGTACTGTCCAGAAAGCTGTAAGTAACATCTTTTTTCCCTCTCATCGGGACTCCACCATCTACCTAAAGATACACGACAAAGGGTTCCAGCAATAATTACTTTCATTGGTTCTGCTCCTTTATATGGAAAATGTTTATTTCTCATGTAAGGTCTTTTGTATTCGTAGACATATTTCTCTCCTTCTATTTTTAAGTCTCTATCTGGAATCCAAAAGCCAACACTTTGTGCTGGTAAATTGCTCTTGTGATTCAAATACCCACTTCCATTTCCAGTCCACCCTAAATAACCATCAAAAATAGTATCAGGACTCCCTCTCCATATATTATAATTCGTGTTTATAAAATTTACAATGTTATTTATATCTCGTAAATAATTCTTTTTTCGAACATATACATCTTCTATATGTGGTGGTATATCAGGATATTCTTCAAACTCTATATCCCATATCTGCCCTATTTCAAAAGGAGTGTTACCTGGTTGGTATTCATTTAATCCACACATTAGTCTGACTTGTTGTTTATTATCTAATACTATTCCTCCTACGCAAAAACCAACTCCAACATGAGTCTTAGATAATATTAATACTTCTTTTCCCATTATAGATGAATTATTTCGTAGTTATAATCTCTTGAAAGTTTATCTGCTATTATTGATCTATGGCAAGCTTTTGGCGATTGTTCAACACAAAATAATACAATTTTTTTTGCTCCATCATACTCTAAAGACTTAATAAATTCCTTTAAATCAAAATTATCAAGTATTTTATTTTTATATGTAATTTTAAAAATTTGTCCTAATTCATCTCTATCACGTTTATTTACTCCTTCCTTAATATCAGCTTCATATTGTAATTGTCTAATTTCTGTTGTTGGTGCAAGGTTAAGTATGTGCTGATATTTAATTCCAATTTCAGCTAATTTTATTTGTAAGCGTTTACTATTTACAAATGAATATTTAGCCCCTCTTACACCTCTTCTTTGCCTTATGTCACAAAAAGTGTCAATTTCATTTTTTTTTAAAGATTCAAAAAAATCTAACTCTGATGAATGATATACTCCAATAGTGTAAAATTGCATATTCATTTTTAAATATATTTTTTTCTAGATTTTAATTGTTCTTCACCAAATAAGCTCGTATCATTAACTCCTTTTGTTGCTAATAACATTACCTCATTTTGAGATCTTAAATTACTATTGTGGTCAATATGAATAATAGACACATCATTATTAACTAATTCTTTTCCGATAAGTTTTGACCTATGACATTCATGAGGTTTACCTTCACTACACATTATTACAACTCGCTTTTTTGAAGCTTTCGTTAAAAGATTATTGATTCCTTTTTTAAAAAATTCTTTAGTTCTAATTGTTTCATAATCAACTTTACCTTCTGTATAACAAGCTAAATCATTGGGCCTTCCACCTAGATTATCTCCCATAAAATCATATGTGATTCCACTATTGTTAAGATATGATTTAAGATCATTTTGGGAGAACTTAGAATTGTATTTTGAGTAAGGTGCTGATCTAACATCTATTAAACTTGAAATCTGATACCTTTTAAGAATTAAAATAAATTCCTCAATAGATCTATTACCATAACCAATAGATAGTATTTGAGGACTTGAAACTGTATCTAATTTTAATATGAGTTCTATTATTTCAAGAAGGTTTATAGATATCCATTTTTCACTATTTTCATTAATATTACTACGATATTTGGTTAATCTAACTATAAAATCATGTTCTGACTCAGTTAATGTTCCTAAAATAGTTGCATATGAAACATAATCGTTGATTGAAGGTATTTTATTCTTCGAGTTATCAATAAACCATCGAACAAACAAAATATCTTTAGAATAGCTATTTGTTAAAATATTCTCAAGTATATTAACTAAAATAAGAAAAGTTGATGGTCGATTACCTATATTTAAATTAGTTAAAGCTTTAACTAGTTCAAAAGCTACTCTTGGGTTTATTCCTTGATATTTATCTATCAAATTGATTAATTGATCCTTAATATCTTTTTCTAATTCCTCGTGATTAATTTTATTTTTCAACCCTTTAAGTTTCTCCTTTTCTAACTCCTTAATCTTTTTGTCTTTTTTATCCAATTCAAAAATTAACCAAAAGATTAATATCATAGCTATTATTGAAACCGCAAGTATCGAATTTTTACGAGACATTTTGTTGTTAAATTTTCATATAAAATTACCTTAAAATTCTTAAATAGATTATCTCTTAACATAAAACTTATAAATGACTTATTCACTAAAATTAAGGCATAATTAAGTATTTATAAGAACCATAACAATGTAAGCGTTTGATTGTATGCCTCAGCAAAATAGCACTGTTCATACATTTGTCTTTCTGACAAACCTCCCCATGTTACGAACCAATCATCAGAATCAACCTCGTGAATTTCAGAAATAGATACTATATTAAGATTTGCCAAAGCTTCGGTAGGCAACTTTTTTCCACGTTCAAACTTATGTTTCATTTTCGGGAAGTCTTTACTGGATAAAAACCACTTAACAATACCTTCTTGTGAACCAATGATCATCAATTCATGTCTAATGATATTACTAAATCGAATTAGAGTAGCCAAACGACTTGTCCCAAATTTATTTGATAAATCCAATATCAAATTCCAACTTAATTTCCTACCTCCACACGCATTATAAAACTTACTCTCAGGCATTAATAGGTTGGCGGCAAAATGATCTGCTTCAACTTCATAAATATTTGCCTGTTCATTTTTAAGAAATGATGGATGAGGCTTTAACTCGCCATTTAACATGTCTGTATGGTGACGACCTATTAAATAATGACCTAATTCGTGACTTAAAGAGAATCTTGATCTACTTGAATTTGGATAATTACCTCTTGTTGTATTCAGATGAATGTGATAATCCCCCTCATCTATTACTAACATCCCATCAAAAGCATTATCATAATCATCATAGTAAATATAAATTCCTTCATCTTTTACAATTTTTCCTAAATCAATGAAAAAACCATTTGAATATTTAGAATGAAGAAATTCCGTAATTAATTTTATGTCCTTTAAAACTTCAGTTCTTACCATTTTGATTTTTTATCATTTTTTTAAGTATATGTTCAGGCAAGTTAGAGTTATCAATGTTTCTAGCAGCCATTTTCCAATTAGAACTATCTCTAATCATCTTAACTTCTTGTTCTTCACTTTCCACCTCCTCAATGAGTTTTCCAATATTGAGTTCTTTACCTGTCAACTTGTACTCAAAATTTGCATAAAGTTTATCGAATACTCTCTCTTCAGTTTCATTTCTTGGAAATGAGAAGCCCAAACTACTAATCCATTGACTAATATTGTCAGAAGTAATATGTTTACTTTTTTTGTTTTCCATATATTATTAAATAATCTTTAACAGTATCTTTAACTTCCTTCAAATAAGCATGAATAGTGGGTTGGGGCAAACCAACTTTTTTCCTTAAATTATCAAGAAGGTGAGGAGGCATCTTGTGTCCCTTTTTTTGATGAAAAAGATACGTAAGGTAAATAATTTGATGTTTTACAGAATGTCGGTCAAGTCCAATTTGAATAATTTCTCTTTCTCTTTCCAATTGTTTTCTGCTTATAGAACCAACATTTTCATAACTATCAGAACTAGGGAGCTCTTCTATCACTTCTTCATATCCAGTATAAGGAGAAACTCCTATCCCATTTCTTTTTCGCCAAAGGTTAATGGTTTCATTATAAGCAATAGTGTATAAATAATACTTTAATCCTTTATCACAATCTTCATGTTGTTCAGGTTTAAATTTACAGTATTTATAAAAGCTCTTAAAAACATTTTCAACTATTTCTAAAGCATCTGAGCTAGAAAGACCTTTTTTAGACGCTATAATTTCACATTTTTCTGTCACAACCCGACCAAATCTTTCATATAATGCTTCGAGGGCATATTTGGAAGCCTCCTTATATTCAGGGTCTTCATGCCATTTAACATATTGCACTAAATCTTCAGTTGATTCCTTTATGTAAGCTTCTGCTTTCAAATACTCTTTTAATCTACACATTTAATACAAAAAACCATAGGTTATGATTTTATGTCTTAATAGTGAGCATGTTAAACTATTACAAGTTGTAAAAATAGATTTGACAATAAAATTAATAAAATTATTATTAAAATAAGTATAAAAGGAGGTGTAAAATAATGGCGGTAAATAAACCAACGGGAGATAATGCTCGCAAAGGATCAGTAAAAAATCGTTCTCAAGTTGTAAATCCTAAAACTGGGTTGTATGTAAAAAGAGATACATCGACAGGAAAATTTATGGATGTGAAAACTACAGGAGGAAAATTTAAAGGTGTTAGAAAAGAGAAATAACACCAAAACAAGCGAAACTCCCACCGCTTTGAATGGGAGAACGTTAAACTTAAAATTATTTATATGAATAATCTTTATCAAAATAAAGCAGAAATCTGTTACAATGATGTATGTGCTAAATTCTATAATGAAAATGCCAGTATTATTACGGCAGTTGTAGCTTTTGCCATTCTTATGTTTGTAGCTTTAGCTATTGCAAGAATATTAAGTTAATTACAAAGCCAGTCCAATAAGGGCTGGCTTATTTAAAAAAAACATTTTTATTAATGTCCTAAACAAGACGTAAAACTGTTATTACAATAATTATATGAAAGAAAATTTTAAACAAAAACAGATATTTCTTGATGCAAACAATAGCACAGGAAAAATAAAGATAGAGAAGCTTTGCTCTCTAATTGAAAACCATCCATATAAGGATGAAATTTTTCGAACTTTTAAAGTTAATAACATTAAAGATGAATACATTTGGATAGATTATATTGATTTAATATATAACAGGGTCCTTCATCTTATGACTAAATATAAACGTTATAAAATAACTGCTGAAACTAAAGATATTGATGTATTTGAAGAATCAGTTAAAGCAGCAGAAGAACCAAATATAATTTTCAAGTTTGAAGAATATGCTGAAGTTGATGAAGTAAAAAAGAATCTAAAAGCTATTGCTATTTATGATGCAAAAAATACATTTCTGGATCAATACGAAATGACTAAATATGCGAATAACTTATTTAAAATAGGCCACGCTGATTTAGCTAATTATAATGTTCAGTACTTTAAAAATAAAGCTAAAGAGAGTGAGAATTATAATAAGGAAAAGAGTTTCCGACTTGTAGATTTTGAAGAAACAACCTATCTAAGAGGTATAACATCTTTAGGTTACTATGAATACGGTATAGATTTCACTTTTGTAGTTGCTATGCTTAGTCTTTATAAAAATATGAAAGCTAACCCTGGTACAGCAGAATACAGAATAAAAAGTGCTGCTATTAGTGAATCAAAATTAGAAATAATTGCTGCTGAAAAATTCACAAAAGACGGAGGTTCATTTGGTCAGGTTTCAACAGCAATTAAAATCACGACAAACGATTTAGGTACAGGATCTTTAAATTTTGTTAATATAATTAGTGTAAATCAAGTAGGTACTAATGGTTTCTTTTTAATACCAAAAAAGAACTCAATTATAGAAAACAGCACTTTGATAATTAATCATAATACGAAACCTAAAAATGTTTTTACTTCTTTAAGTAACATGGAAGAAATTTTGAATACTACTGATAGCTTTATTAAAGAAATCAATAGTATAAAAGCGATTAAAACACCTGATGAATTAAGAGCTAGAATTCTTGCTAAGATAGTCAGCCCTAGAAGTGTTTTTAAAACAATGAAAAATCTGTCAGATATTTTTAACAGAAAAATCCGTAATGAGATTAGTAATTTTTCAAAACTTATAGAAATGTGTAATAAAGCCGAAGAGTTAGATATAGACTATGATTTAAAAGATAAATTGAGATATATTATTTCTGATATTATACTTTATGGTAACACTAAGGATATTTAATAGATTATAACAAATAGGAAAAGCAGTATATAAAGGTTAAAAATTTGGCACCACTTCGGGATAAATTTTTAACCTTTATATATTCTTTGTTTTACTAAAATTTTCTTCAATTTCAAATCCCAATCAAAACCTCAACTAGTGCATAAACAATTTTAATCTACTCCTAATTCAATCCATAAAGCTGACAAAGCATTTGGTCAACTTACACGTCCTTTTTATTCAAGTGTTTATTAAGTACTAAATTACTAAAACAATCCAGTATTAATTTCCATCATGGGGATGTGGCTACAAGTTCATTTTTTTTAACGGTAAGGAATAGGAAAGTAATTCAGTTTGTAGCTACAAACAGCGATTCATAACTACTAAGAAAATGTATTTTATTTTAATGTATGCTAGTACCTATAAAGCTTTCAAAGGATTTTTCCGTTACACTGCAAAAAACGAGTTATGTTTTTTTATATTTGCTAGACTTAAGAAACCTCCCTTTCTACTCTTATAGAGCTTAGATCATGATGAGGGTTTATTTATTTTAATGAATATTCTCTTGCATTTTTTGCATTTTCAACTGTATCAATCAATTGTCTTATTTCTTTAAAATCAAGTCCTCTTGTTTTGAGGTCAATAGAAGAGCTTGAAGATGAAAAAGACACAATATGATGTCTTGAGACAAAGTATAAAACAATAAAAATAATAAATAAAAAAGCACCAAAAATTGCAATGTCCATTCCGTTTCGTTCTTTATGTAACACAACCCCCATATAGGCTCCGCCCATTATTGAGATTACTAGAATTATAAATCCAAATAACAATAATTTTGGTTTACTTTTGTAAGTCAGTTGAGATGATGATAGTTCTTCTAACATTATACTACTTATTTTTCCTTTTCCTAAGATCTTAAATTCACTTCTTATTCGATAGTTAGTTAATACAAGCCCCTTAATTGAAGTTTTAATTGTTTGTTCATTTTCCATTAATTCCATAATATTTTTGTTTAGTTATCTAATGTCCAAATTTATATTTGTCTTTATTGTTTTATGTTTGCTAAAGATTCTCGAGCCTCACGCAAACTAAAATCTGATGTATTTGTCAGATAAAATCGGTTAAAAAAAAGGGACTATTAATAGTCTCTTTTTATTGAAAATCAACTTAATTTTTGGAATTAAATAGATTAACTATTTTTTCAACAATATTTACGTTTTTTTCTGTTAAACTTCCAGTGCCTTCAATACTTTTATCTCTTGCTCTTAAAGGATCTTTATGTATTTCATTTAATACCTTTTCCAAATATTGTGAAACTTGGTTTCCATCTTCATTTTCTCTATTCTTGATTTCATCAGTAAATGCAATTATTGATTTTGAAAGCGTAGCTTTATAAGCATAGTCTTCAGCTATGTTTTTTTGTTTAATATATTGTTTAGCACAAAAAGTAGCCCCTGATATTGCTATTGCTACAGCAACAACTCTTCCAATTATCGAACTAATTTCGTCTTTATTTTCTATACCCCATCCACCAACAATCCATACAGTTAATGCAATAGCAACTAATAAAAGTCCAATAGCACCTCTTATCCAATTTTTAGACAAAGTTGGGTTACTTGCCGCATCATATTGAGCGGAAAATGCAGCACTAATACCTTGTGCGGATTTAAGTTTTAAAGCCGTTTCGGCTTCTGAAATTAATCTATCTATTTCACTTTCTTTTTCGATTATTTGTTTAGCCTTTTGCTCTAATTCTTCAATGCTATTTTTATATTCATCAACATTATCATGAAAGGCAACAATTTGTAATTTTCTTTTTTCAACATCTCCCTCAACTTCTTTTATTTTATTAAGAACATTATTTGTGTTATTGTGATTTTCATTTATCTGATTTAATATATTACTCGACTCTTGTTTTAAATTTTCAATTTTAGTTTTAATTTCTGCTGTATTATTTAAAACTTCTTCTAGTTCAGTCTTTTTCTTAGCAATAAATTCTAGACTTTTTCTTGTTTGTTCAAATTGATTAACAAACTTTGTATAACTTGACTTTAATTTAGTTAGAGACTTCAACTCATTTTCGTAATCTTTCTTACCAATTTGTCTGTAAAAAAGTCCAGATATAGTAATGTTATCATAAAGATTTTCAATTTGAGAAAGCACCTGATTTGGATTGCCTCTTTGTTGGAAAATAGTGTTCACTATATTATATATTGCATTTCTTCTATTGTGAGATATTTCATCAAATATTCCAGAATCAATTTCATCTATAATGACATTTCTTAGAAATTTAAAACGCTCTACACCTTCTTCTAATTCCACATCGCCATGTAGCAATTTTGGATTTACAGCAACATGATTATCAAGCTGTTTAATTAATTCTTCATTTTTAAGGACATCATATATTTGTTTTGTAACTTGTTTCATATAAATTAGTATTAATAAGTTGATTTTTCGACTATATTATTTCCTCAACATTAATTTTCTCATTTTTAATGAATTACTAAGCCTTGCAACACCTACATGGTTATTGTTTAAATCAGAGAGATTAAAATATTGAGAATTAACATTTGATATATGGAATACAGGACCTTCTCCCGTCTTAAAATTCAAAGAACAACCTGAAGCCTTAAAACTTCCTTTAAGTTCAGCATATTGTATTCCATTATATTCAATCACGTTAATAATAACTTCTTTGTTATTGGTTGTAATACCTCCATTTCCAATATTATTTCCTTTGGTATCAATGATGTTAAAATGATTCATTGTTTATATTATTTATTAGTTTTATTTAATTATCAATACTTGTTATGCTTTTATAATGTTTAGCAATTCGCTCATTGAATTGCTGAGCTAAGTATAAAGTTTGATACGAGCTAAAAACCTTGATTTTACTGATCTTTCGCCTATTTTTTATATACATTGTTAGCATTAGTTTTTATTCATCTGATAGCTCAAAACTCACACCTTTATCTGTCAAGAATTTTACAACAGTGTCCACGTGTGCTCCCCAACCTACATTTAGAAATTGATTTTCTTCGATTTCTTTTTTATCCCTTTTAATTTTAGGCGAAAAGCCTAAATCTAAATTGTGAGTTTGACTTTGTATAGCCCAGATGTTTCCATAAATGTCAAAAGTTGGTCCTCCACTTTGTCCTTTTAAGCCAGGTGTTGAAGTTTCAATAAACTTGATGTCAAATTTGTTATCTTTTGACTTACCAGCTAAAATGTTTCTAGTGAAAATTCCATCAAGAGGAAATCGAGGAATAGGAAATACATTAGGGTCTAGTTTAAAAGAATTACTTTCTTCTATAAACTCCGTTTTGATGTTATAAAAAGGATAGCCTAACTTGCATAAACTTGTGCCATTCTTTAAGTCACTTGGGTCTTTTAGCTTTGGATATATTTTCTGAAATCTTTTATCGTAATTCTCAATTTTACCAATTGCCAAATCGTTTTCTCTTAATATTTTAAAGTTGTTTATTTTGAATATATCATTACCCCACCAAAAACTATAATTAGTTATCCATTTTTTATTAGGGACTAATTTTTTTAACTGTCTTTGTTTTAGGTGATGTTTTAATTTATCGTTATTATTAATTAAATCAACTTTTTCATTAAATTCCATTATTTCTGCAGAATGTTGTTGGTGTGCAAAAGCAGGGTCAAGAATGTGAGCAGCTGTTATAATCCATCCTTCATCATTTAAAACAATAAAACTTCCTAATCCACTCTCAACTGATTTGTCATAAAATCTAATTGACAGAATAACTGGATGTGTAAATTGACTTGCAATTTCGTAAGCGTTTTTAAACATATTGATCGTTTTTTTTAATTAATGCTAACTTACATATATGTAGTTTTTAATTATCATATTATAATTATTTCTTCTTAGTTGATTTACTTGGTTTTAACGAGGGCTTGTTTCCTGGTGTATCTTTATTATCTCTTCTTCTTTTGTCTAAAGTACCATCATCTTTCTTTGGTTTTGGTCCAGGTTTAATCGCTTCTATTTTCATAATTTATGTGTTTTTATGTTAGTTTAATTTTATGAACATATTTTTTTTAATTTTTACTGATAACCATTTAATTATAAATAATTTATCAAACATAAACTAAAAATGATTAAAAACAAAAAAATGATCCATCCATCTAACTAACGGTCGTTTTTGACCAATGAACGGTCGTTTTTTTTTCAAAACAACCCCGTATTAATTTCCATCATAGGAATGTACATGGCAATGACAATAAAGCCTACAATAACGCTGATAAACAAAATCACAAAAGGTTCGAGGAGTTTTCCAAACAATTCCGAGCGGTATTCTAAATCTTTGGAGTATTGCTCGTCTAGGTTTTTAAAGATAGCATCCAGCTTATTCACTTCTTCGGCTACTTTTATCAGGGCTATCATCTTTTTCGGGAAAATAGGCATGGTTCGCATGCTTTCGTTGAGCAATTTTCCATGCATCAAGTCATCCTCCACTTTCTCGAGGGCTTGTTGCAAAGGGTAATAAGCTATCATCTTTTTTACCAACTGAATGGAATTTAATAAGGGATTCCTAGCACTGATCAGTAAATTCATAGAGTGACAAAAACGGGTTAAATATATTTTTTGAGCCATCTCCCCTACTACCGGAATTTTGATAATAAGTGTAGAAGTAATTTTCCTAAACCACATTTTCTTTTTATTGAGCATCACAAAAACAATTGCTCCCAGTATGAATAAGACAATCAACAAAAAATAACTGCTTACGGTGTCGGAAGCATCAATTACAAACTGGGTCACTCCCGGTAATTCTTTATTAAAACTTTTAAAAATGTCCTGAAACATAGGGACTAAAAATTTTAATAAAAATACCACCATTCCAAAAGCAGTAAGTAGCAATACTATGGGGTAAGACAACGCTCCTGAGAGTTTTCTTTTTTGGTCTATTTTTCGTTTGAAAAAAGTGGCTAAATCGGTCAGTACTAAATCTACCCGAGAGCTTTCTTCTCCTACTTTTAAAGAGTAATATTCATACTCGGTAAATTTGCCTGTATGCTGAAGGGCTTCAGAAAAACTGGCTCCATTAATGATGTCATTTTTGATGCCTTCCAGCAGCTTTTTATCTTTGTCTTTCTCTGTTTCTTCCACAATCAATTCCAACGCAGTTTTAATGTCTGTTCCTGCGGATAACAACAAGCTGATTTCGGAATAGAATTGTTCTTTCTTTTTATCGGGATAGCTTTTGCTAAAACTAATGTCTTGATTGAGCAATTGCAATATACTGCTTTTCTGCTGCTTTTCTTTAGCTGCCGATGGAACGGTTGTATTAATATGAGATACTTTAATTGCCATACTTATTCTTCAATTTTAGCGATTGCTCCATAGTTTTTGTAAAAAGAAAAATCATTATCTTTCACCTTCATTTTCACAAAATCAACCACTTGTTCTTCTTTAAATTCAGCTAGGGTGTTGATTAATATATCTGTTGCTGAAAAGGAAAACGTATCGGTTTGAAAATTTATATTTCTCAATACATATTCATGCTCAAATTGATAATTAATGGTTTTATCTGTTTGCTCCATAGAAATGGTGTAATCATTTGTTTTAACTACTTTTTTTGCTAATTCAAAATCACGACTAATGGTAGATGAGAACTCAAAATAATCTCTTACGTCAGCTTTTATGGTGTTTAGTTTGATATACTGCTTGTTGACAAATATATAAACAGAATAAGCCGTGCTCATTACTACCCCGGAGATAACAATGGCAACCATGATTTCTAAAAATGAAAAAGCTTTAATTTTCATTTGTTATAAAGTCTTTTAACAGTATTATTTCTTTGCCTTCAAACAATTTTTCTTTGTCTTTATAAGCTTCAATTTGCAATATTTTTAACTCACCGGATAAGGGATGTGCTACTATCATTTTTTCGATAGTTATATTCTCAAAAGTGATAGTTTCATCTAAATACCTGCTTTCTTGCAATGTTTCGTTTCTAATGAGTTTTACTAGTGCTGCTGCTTGCTGTTTTTCCTTGGTAATTCCGGATGAAGCAATGTTGATTAATGTAACAGAAGTCAACCCAAAAGCAATCATCACAATAACCATGGCTACCATAGATTCTAATATGGTAAATGCTTGTATTTTTTTTAGTTTAACCATTTAATTATTTGATGTTGCTGAATGGCTTCTGTTAATGCCACGCCTACAAAATGTTCTGACAATGCCACTCTGTCTATCACTACATCCATCAGATGATTTTGATATACAGATGAGGGTGTTTTTAACAAAAAGTTGTTGCAAAAAACACCTCCCGTGACTTCGCCTCTTATTTCAAGCATTTCAGAAGCATAAATTTGTCCCATTATTTTACTGTCATTGCCAACACTCACCAAGGCTTGATTTTTTCTATCGTAATTTTCATTGTACAAAAAAACAGCTCCTTTTAATGTTACATTTTCAGCGATACTGATTTTTCGCTGCATGGTTGAATTACCTTTTCCTAACACTGCCAACACAGAAGGATAATTGAGTTGACAATTTTCTTCAACCACAATAGAATCTTGTGCAAAAAACTGAGCATTAATGCTGCTGTTCTTTTCAATGATAATTCCCTTAGCATAACAAATAATATTATTGATATTAGAAGAGGTTTCAATGATGATGTTTCTATCGGAACGAATAATTACATTTCCCTCGATTGTTTTATTGGCTAACGAAATGGTAAAGGGAGAGTACAACACCAAAGTATTTTTATCAAATGTATTAACAATGGAATCTTGTCCTAAAACAGCTTCATAATCCACAACACTATCGTTACCGGAATTTATAAAACGATGGTAATTTTCGTCTATTAATTCTTTATTGATTGAAGGCAGGTTTTTATTGCTGTTTTTTTTTGCCCCGTTAATCAAGCGTTGACCAACAAAGCTTTTTCCTTCTATATAAGCTCTTTTAACCCCTGATTCTGGTAAATAGCAATCTCCTGTAATGATAGTAAGTCCTGTTAGAGATAATGGTTTGTTTTGTTCCGCTAAATAGATGGCTGTTTTTTCACCTGCATTTAAATTGGCTCCAATTAATGCTGTTTTAGAGGCGTTTTTGTTTCTCCAAGTTGCTTTGGAAGAAATGACATAAAAAGCTCCCCAACTTTTTTTGGTTACCAAAACTTCGTGTTGAGCATCTGCATATAAATCAATTTTGGTCGCTTGATTTAAAGGAAGCGTTTGATTAAAAACCAATCCGTAATTGATTCCTGAATACACATCCTGAAAAAGTTGATCTTGTTTGAATGCTCCTAACACATAAAAATTGTTGTAATAGTTCACCAAAATAATAGAGGAAGTAATGATTGAAATAACAATCACCAAGAACATCGCATATAGTAATGCTCCTGCCTTAATCATTTTTCTTTTTTTTAGTTTTTTTCTCTTTTTGTTCTCCGTTTTTGTGAGCATCAACCTTAGGTTCTTTTACTTTTTTGGTTGTTGATTTTTTGTCTGTTTCATCTTCAGTTTTCTTTTGCCAAAACTGCCACCATTTTTTATTGGTTTCTTTATCTTCTTTAGTCTTAGTATCGGCTACATTCTCTTCTGATTTATTTTTTTTAGTTTTTTCTGTTGTGTTTTTAGGTTCTTTAGCCTTTTTTTCTTTTGACATTACTTCTTTGCCATTTTTATAGTTGGTAACACTAAAAATAGTATCGTTTTTATAGGTGATGATTTTTCCGTGCAGTTTGCCTTTTTTATACCTTCCTTTTTCTACCACTTCTTCAGCTTCATACTTTAAAAATGAACCGTGTAATTTTCCTGATTTATAGCTGCCTTCTTCAACCACTTTCCCATCCACATACAATTCATAATTTCCATTTTTGTAGCCTTTGTTCCATTGATAAATAGTAGCTAGTTTTCCTGTTTTTTCCCATGTTTTCCATTTGCCTGTTTTATATCCTTTTTTAAATTCTCCTTTGGCGATTAAGCTTCCATCTGAAGTGATTACCTGATAGTCGCCATCTAACAATCGTCCTTTAAATCCCCCTTGGTTCACTTTAATGGCATTGTTCTGATACCAGTAATAATCAATATTGGTACTCAATCTGATTTTCTTCTCTTCTAATAAAACAGTAGCATTAACAGATGAATCTTTATAATGCACACTTATATCTCTATGGGTTATTTCTTTTATTTTTTGAGCATAAGTAAATGCTGTAAAAAATAGAAAAAATGCTACTACGGTAATGATATGTTTCACTGCTAAGTTCATTTGTTTATCGTTTTTTGTTCGTCTTGAAATGAAACGGTAATAGTCTCTTTTTCAATTTTAACTACTTTTAGTTCGTTCAATGTTGTTCCTTCTTTTACGATGCGTTCTTTGCCGTCAATATTTACTATTGCTACTCGTTTTTCTGAGTTATTATTTTTTATCATTCCTTTGTATTGTATCGAAGGCCATTTAAGTACTGTTGGAGCACTATTTTTTTTAGTTGTTGAGCGATTGGTTTTACTTACAACCGGATGGTTCACTGTTTGTATCTTCTTTTGACTTAAAAAGGGATCTCTGTAATTGGCAACGATAGAAAAAGTATCTTTTTTTATTTCGTCAATGTTAATGATGGTTTTCTCTTCGGTATTCGCATAACTAGGCGTTGAAAAAAAATAACCGTATAATTGGTAAAACACAAAGCCCCATACCAAAATCACTATGGGCAATAAAATGTATATGGTTTTTTTCTTCTGCTGCATGCTTACTGTATGGTTAATTTTCTGATGTTACTCATAGGTCCAATATTTCCTGCTGCGTCTGTAGATTGAACTCTCCAATAAAAAACACCAACCCCTAATGAATCCTGATGAGATGTGCCAACAGCTTGTGCAGATTTTATCAGGTTAGTTGCTGAAACATCTGAGTAAAAGAAAATAGCATCGGTTAATGCTGTTCCTGTGTTTGCTCCTTGTGTCCAGGAGTAAGTATGATAACCATTACTTAACGTAGCGTTATCTGCAGGAGCAACTAAGGTAACCATATTCGGAGAGGTGGTATCTATGGTCAATGTTCGGATAGAAAATGCAGTAGAAGTATTTGAGGTAGCATTTCTGCCTTGAACACCCCAAACCAATGTTCCTTCAGGTAAGGTGGTAGTAATTGAATTGGAAGTAGTTATTTGTGGTCCAAAAACTAAGTTTCCTGTCCATGTATTTTCATGAATTTCTATCAAATAATCATCTGCATTTAGAAGATTATTCCATGTAAATGTGATATTGTCATTATTGGTAATATAATTATCAATAGGAGCACTTAAAACTATTTGTTGGCTACTGATGTCTAATGAACTATCAATGGTTACAGTAAATGTTGAGAAATTGGTTTCACTGCCGTTGTTCATTCCTTTTACTCTCCACTGAAAAGTTCCGGGATATAAAGTATATTCAAATTTGTTTTTGGAGATGGTAGTATCCAACAAAAATTTAGTTACTGAAGTAAAACTTCCTTCAACTACTTGCATGTTGTATTGCTCTGCACCATCTAACCAATTCCACCAAAAGGTATGGGTTAATTGTATGGTGGTTAAATTGTTGGCAGGTGCTAACAAAGTAATCGTTTCTTTATCAATGTCTTTTTCAATAAAATCGTTGCAAGCAATAATTGTTGACAACAACAAAGTGATGAGACTGTAGTTAACTATTTTCTTCATGGTTTTCAGCTTTTACGTTTTGTAAATAAATGGTAGAATTTAATTTTCTTGTTCGTGTTCTAAGTTCATTATTGATTTTAAAATCTAAGGCGACCAACTTTCCTCCTTGGTAATTATTTTCGATATAATTACTTAGTTTGAGTAATTGGATAAAGTCTCCTTCTACAATTACCAGTGCTGTTTTAGTGGTATATCCTTTATCTGATATGGAGAAAGGTTGAGGAAAGTCTTTCAACACCAAATTATTGGTTTGTACATAACCTGTTACAGATTCTAACAATAATTGATGTACATCCAAATCATGAGCTACTTGAGTGCCTATTAATTGTTCTATTTTGGCTAGTTTTTGTTTGATCATTGCAATTTCTTCGGGTGCATTTTTGTTATTGGCTACTTGTTCTTCCATCACACCGGTTTCTATAGCTAAATCAATGGTATCGGACAAGGCTAATTGGTACAATACCACCATAAACACTCCACTTATGATTAATACATATTGCAACTTTTTTTTGTATGTCAGTTTATTCATCATTGTTTGATCACAATTTGTAATTCAAATTCTCCCGGTGTTTTTAGGTTATCTTGTATAAAAGAGATGATATTAATATCATTCACCCATTCGTATTTTTTTAGTTTTTTTATCCAATTATTTAATTCAATGCTTCTGCTTACTGAGCCTATAATTTTAACTGTATTATAGGTAAAATGTATATCTTCTGCTTTGTTAATTCTTTTAGTTAATGGATTAATAAATAACTGATCCAACTGAATGGAAGCAGGCACACTCATGGCAATTTGATCAGCATAGAAAGTGATTTTATCTGCTTTGGTTACACCACTGTTTTGAATAAATTCTTCTTTGATGAGCAGCTCTTTTTTTAAGATTTCTAACTCATCCACAAATTGTTGTTTGCTGTTTAATTGATATTGTAACTCATTATTAGAAGATTCATAACTATTGGCTATCATCATATTTGAAATGGTAAGCACAAAGAAAAAAGCCAGCAGACCAAAACCAACCACCGTATATTTATTCTTATGCAAATATTCTTCCCTGAAATGGGTTACTTCTTCGCATACTATTGGATGAATTTTAATTGGTAGAATAAAATGGCTTAGTGCTGCACCAAAAGCAATTAACTCATGTGAATTAACGATTTCTCCTTCTATATTGTATTCTTCTCCTCCGGCAACGCTTCCTAAACTGTCTATCTGAGTAATTTGGTCATCTGCTATCAGTAATTCGTGTGTTGTAGTTGTAATTACCGATTTATTAATGAGTTGAATAGCGTTCTCCAACGTAAAAGGACCTAAATAAATTTGAACACCAAAAAGATGCAACAATTGTATTTTTGCAACCAATGAATTTAACAGGTCTTTCCTAACAATAGAAACCCAAGATTCATAAGGAGAAATGACTGCTTGTTGTAAATAAAAATCTTTTAATGTTGCATTTGGAAGTACTTGATTTAATAAGTCCTGCTCGGATAAATGCTCGTTTGTTTTTACTTTTTTATGTACTATTCCTTTTCCTCCAACTGCAAAGTACAATGGGGCTTTCTTGGTATTAATTTTTGCTAATTCTTCTAAAGAAACATCTGTAAACTTTCGAGCTACCTTTACGCCTTCTTTATTCGCTATTAATTCTAATGCTATAAGCGTATAACTATCTTTGGAATTGTAAATGACCTCAACACCAAAAGCAGTTTGTCCTCTTATTAATTGATATTTATCTAAAAAATTGAGCATTAATAAATTACTGTGGGTTTTATAAAAATGTTGAGTTTACTTCTTGATTTTTCTTTGGTTCTACTACTAAAAAACCATTTGATGATAGGAATACGAGATAAAAAAGGCACGCCATTTCCTGACTCTCGTGTAGCTTTTTCTTCTAATCCACCCAACAGTACCATCTCCTGGTCTTTCACTCTTATATAGGAGGTAAAGTCTCTTGAAACACTTCCCGGAGGAGCCCCAGGTTCTATTTTTTCTGTGAAATCGGATTGATTTACCGTTATTTCTAAGGTAATTTGATCATCTCCTGACACAAAAGGTTTTATGGTTATTGATAAGTCAGCATTTACTGATTTATATGTTTTTGTGGTGATATTTTGAGTAGATGTATTGGTAATTACGTTATTGGTTTGTTCAAAGTAATACTCTGTATTTCCAATACTCATAGTAGCTTCATGTCCATTAAGAGTAGCCAACTTAGGAGTCGATTTTATATTTAAAATTCCTTGTGATTCTAATGCCTTAATATTCACATAAAAATTAGGTGTTACTTTTCCTAAATTTAATATCCCATAACCGTTAAAACTCTCTATTAAATCATTGATTGAACTACTACTTAAACCAACACTTGGATCTGACAAAATAGTGGCAGTGGTAGTTGCAGGATTATCTCCTAAACCAACTTCTATACCTGTTGAATTAGTTCTTTTGTTAGAATAATCAACTATCATTACTTCTATCAATACAACAGGAACAACTTTGTCTATTTGTTTAATAAATAGTTCTATTTCTTTGATTTGAGGGTGAGAGCCGCTTAAAATCAAACTATTTAAATCAACAAATTCTTTTACATCCACATTTTGCTTAATGTTAGCCGGAATATTTTCGGTTACTTTTTCAACAGATCGGTGTTGTAACTGAATAACTTTCGTCATCCTTAACCCTTCTGTTTTTCGCTCTCCAATAATGTAAATACCATCTCTATACTCATAAGTGATTTCAGTACCTTGAAACAAATTTTCTAACAAGCCTTGAAAAGTGGTTGATTGCACATTTACCGTAGTTTTGTCTTTAATATCGGAAACAAAATAGTAGTCTGTTCCTGTTTCATTTGCCACGCTTTTAATTACATCTGCAATTTGCACATCACTTCCAAATACCGAAATATCTAAATTACTTTTAGCATTAAAACTAAACTCTTCAGCAACACTACCACCTGAGTTACGATTGTTTGTTTTATTAGATTTATTGGTATTTCTATTGTCAATTTTATTGATGTTATTTTCATTGGTGGTGAAGCTTTTATCTATCAAATAAAATCCATCTTCTGTTTTGGTAATGCTCAAATCATTGGCAATACCAAATTTTTCCATGGCATTATCAAAAGGCATGTCTTCTATATAGCTACTTACCAATTTTGGGGTTACTCCCGAAGCCAATACCATGTTCTTTTTAGATTTTTGAGTAATCAATTTTGCCACAGTTTCTAAAGAATCATTGCTTAAGTCTAAAGACAATTTGTCTCCATCCTTATCATAATTAATTTGAAGTACTTTTTTAGGTGTCTCAACAACAACCGGTTGGGGAGGATTGTACTTTACAATAGACATGATGCTCCCGATAAAATTAATACTTAACTCATATTCTTTACAGATAAAAATCAGCACATCGGAAACAGTGGCATTCGCAAAGTTGTTCACCACCTCTTGCTGAATGGCGGGATCCACACTAATGTTTAACTTATGAGCATCTGCAATGCCTCGCATGAATTCCTGAATAGAAACTCCACTTACCGACATTTGTACTTTTTCTTCTAATCCCGGCATCTCGGCAGTCATAGCTGAAAGTTGGTTTTCTATTTGTTTTATTCTGTCGTTGGCATAGGTGGTTACACTCCATAACAAGCAACTCACAATTCCTAATATGTATATTAATTTTCGCATCTATCAATAATTACTCATCAACATGGCATAAACTTCATCTATAGAGGTCTCGCCTTTTTCAAACAATTCAAAAGCATTGTCCATTAGTTGATTAATTTGTTTGGCTTTTAATTCTTCTCGCACATTAAATTTTTCATTTTTTATGCATTCTGATAATTCATAATCAATGGGAATAACTTCGTATACCGCTTTTCTGCCTTTATATCCAGTATAAAAACATTTTTCACAGCCTACCGGTTCAAAGTGGTGTTCCACTGCTCTGGGAGCTTTGTAGTTATTAGGAAATAAGTTGGCATCAAAAGCTTTTTGTTCTTTACAATTGGGACATAACAACCTTACTAATCGTTGAGCCACACTTAGTGTTAAGGTGTTTGCTAATAAATAAGAAGGCACGCCCATATCCACCATTCTGGAAATAGTTCCCCAGGCGGAATTAGTATGAATAGTAGATAACACCAAATGCCCTGTTAAAGATGCTCTTATTGCCATTTGTGCAGTTTCTCCATCTCTAATCTCTCCCAACATAATTACATCCGGGTCTTGTCGTAAAAATGAACGTAAAGCGGAAGCAAATCCTAATCCGATGTCTTCTTTAAGTTGTACTTGATTAATTCCTTCTAGCGTATATTCTATCGGGTCTTCTATGGTAAGTAAATTGGTTTTTTCTTCATTTAATATTTTTAGTGTTGCGTATAAAGTGGTTGTTTTCCCTGAACCTGTTGGTCCGCTAATGAGGATAATTCCATTTGGTTTTTTGATGCCTTCCAAATAGTCATACAATTGTTTATTGTCAAATCCCAAAGTATTGATGTCTATGTCTGTAGCATCTTTGCTTAACAAACGCATCACTATTTTTTCGCCATGCAAAGTGGGCAAGAGTGAAACCCGTATATCAAACTTACTTCCTCCGTTGGTAAAGGTAATCCTACCATCTTGAGGCAATCTTTTCTCGGCAATATCTAAGTTGGCTTTAATCTTTAATTTATTAACCAATGCAGGGTAATCATTGGCCGGAATTACGTATTTTTCAATTAGTTTACCATCTATTCGAAGTCTTACTCTGCAACGTTCTTCATATTTTTCTATGTGAATATCACTACATCCTAAATCATCTGCTTCGGCTATCAATTTATATACAAAATCTTCAGATTGGTTGGCATCAAAACTGATGGTTTCTGCTCTTTTGTTTTTATAGGTCAGTCTGTAATATTTGCCTAGTGTTTGGTGAATCAGTTGTGTGGATGTTGGAATAATTTTGATCGTTTTACCGAAAATCATTTCTAATTCATCACTTAAACTAGAATCCATTTTATCTTCATCGGCATAAAAGACAAACACGTCTTCATCCATACTTTTGGGTACAATATGGTAATGCCATGCCTGATCTGTGGAAATAGTCTGCTGAATTTCAGCACTCAGTGGTATGTGTTTGCCTTCATTCATTAATAATAAATAAATCTTGATACAGGTGAAAAGAGGTGGTAAATTGCTGAACAAGTAGTACTGCTATTAATACTAAACTCATTGCTCCTGCTAAAGGAATTAAGGTGTTTTGTTGTTTTCGGAAAAGTATTACTCCTCCATAAATAAGTGTTATTAGAAAAATGCTGCCTATAAAAAATACTACAAAATTGATGGGAGAGAATAAGGTGGTTAACACCAAAAAGAAAAGCACATCTCCTAACCCTAAATAACTATTAATGATGTTTTTAAGTTTTTTCTCTTTTAAGGAAATAATTAACGTTACTCCCAACAAATTCACAATTACCAACAATAAATTGACTCCTGAAAAAATGGTGAGTTCTTGTATATTGATGCTCATTACTGCATTGGTAAGCACCACTATTAAAAGCAAGGGAATTAAGAACCAACTGATGGCTCTGCTTTTAAAATCTTGGTACACTACTACCAATAAAATAGCGATTAATATGGTTAATAAAATAGGCTGCATTAGTCTTTTATAGTTTCCGTTAGTTTTCTATCCTGATTGATTTCCCAAACATTGAACACGCCATCGCCATCAAAATCTTGTACGGCAGTAGCTCTGGCAGTAAAAGTGGTAGTACCGGCCTCTACAATTTCTATTTTGTATCTTGCTCCACCCTCTTCTGTAACTAAGGTTTGTTGGTCGAAATCTATTTCTTCTAAATCGGGTGAATATTTAGAAAATTCTAAGAAATGTAGTCGTTGTAATGAATATAGATGTTCTAATTGTGTTTTTGCTTCTCCTTGTTTGGCTTTGGTAACTGCTTTCATAATGGATGGTACTGCCAAAGCGGTTAAGATACCTGCTATTAATATGGCCCCCATAATTTGCAACATGGAATAGGCTTTTAGCTTTTTGTGTTTCTTCATTTTTTTAGAATTTAGTAAAGTTCTAAATTAGAAGTAGGAGGAGTTTTAAAAATGAAGTGGTTCATTTTTTTTTTTAACGGTAAGAAAGTGTGTAATTTCTGAAAGATATTTTTGTATTTTTATTGTGATAATTAAAAATTCTTATGTCGGTTGGAGGTTATAAAATAAGAGACCAATATGCTAAACACTATTTTACGTTTACGGTAATTGATTGGATTGATGTTTTTACCAGAAAGCGTTATAAAGACATCATTCTTGATAGCTTGGAACATTGCCAAAAGGAAAAAGGCTTGGCTATTCATTCGTATGTGATTATGAGTAACCATGTACATTGTATTCTCTCTAGTAAAACTGGTAAACTAAGCGATACGGTTAGGGAATTCAAATCTTATACGAGTAAAAAAATTATTGAAGCTATACACGAAGAACCTGAAAGCAGACGTGAATGGATGCTTCCTTTGTTTGAACGTAAAGGCTTAAATAACTCTCGGAATAAACAGTTTCAGTTTTGGAAACAAAGTAATCACCCCATAGAGTTGCATACCAACCATTTTACCGACCAAAAAATGAACTACATTCATAATAATCCTGTGGAGGCAGGTTGGGTTGAAAAGCCTGAAGAATACCTTTATAGTAGTGCTAAAAATTATGCCGGGGAAGTTGGACTGATTGAGGTAGAATTGATTCTGTGAAAAATAGGAAAGTAATTCGGTTTGTAGCTGCAAGCTACAAACAGCGATTTAGTACTAATAAGTTTATTTTGAGTTAATCTTCATGGTTATTCATTCATCCCCAAAAATAGATTTTTAAACATGCTGTAAGCATTAAAATGCTTTTTGAAAAACAAATTGTTCTTCTGTTTAATCTTTTTAAATGAGTTCTTAAGGTCAAGTTTTTTCTTTCTATATGATTTATTCTATATTGTCTGCTACAGTGAATTGCTGACGGTATCAGACTTTTGTAAATATTCAATTTATCGGTAAAAATTGTTTTTGCTTCTGCTAGTAACAAACTGTTTATAATTTGTTGTAATGTTCGTTTTGTTCGTGTTCCTACTGCAAAATTGACCACTTCTTTGGTGTCTTTTCTTAAACTATAGGCTACCCATCTTTTTCTGTTTTTATTGCCTATGTAAGTGCATAATTCATCTACTTCATACATTTTACCCATAACTATAGAGGGACTTTTAATTTGGTTTGAAATAGTAAGAATTCTGCGTATAGTAGTGGTAGGAGATATTTTTAATAGTCTTGAAATGCTTCTTATGCCGCAGCCTTCTTTTAACAAAGCGATAAGCTTATTATTTATTTTCGGTTTGCAGGCTTGGTAGGTATAATTAATTTGTTGCGATTTTTCACATAAAACACAGTAATATCTTTGCTCTCCACTTTTTGTTTTACCGTTTTTTACGCATATTTGATTACACTTTTTACACTTCATTTTTTCCATCCACATTTTTGATACATCTAAAACACAATTATTGATTTTAAGAAGCTATAAAGAACGAAAAAGGGATAACATGATGCTATCCCTCTCTTAATTTTATAGTATTTAAAATATTTACCTAATGATTATCAGTAAGTTATTTTCTTGTTTTATCAAATCAACATTTCTGGAACACTACCCCGAAGAGAGCGTTTAATATCCACATGGTATTTATCTAATGGTCTAAAGATAATGAATTGTTGAAAAATTAGTTCCCACGTTTAGTGCCTAATTTACTTTCTTCTCTATTAAATCTAAACTATCACTAAAAGCCTTGAAGTTTTTAATATCTTCCTCTAATTCGATTTCCATATCATCTTTAAATAGGTTTGTATTCCCACCTAACTCTACTTCAAAAATTTGAAAATCTTTTGAATTATCAAATAGATAATTCACAAAATTATACTCCTCTAAATTAACTTCTTGAGGATTTTTATCATCTTTATTGTCAAAACCATATTCATATAATATAATTGTATCATTATCTAACACTTTTATACCAAGATTCCATTCTCGTTCAAGAAGTCCTTTATAATCTGAATTAGATTTTGCTTCTAAATAATTTAAAAAAGCATCAATACTAGGTTCTTCATTTTCTAATAAATAATTATTAAACGAATTCATAAGACTAATTCCAAATCCTGAATCTTGAAGAGAAAGTTTTTTCTCATGATAAATTCGGTACTCTAATAAAAAATAAAAGAGTACAATAATTAGAATAATAATTCCAAAATATTTATAGTTTAATTTAGTTACCTTCATTTGAATAATATTTTTTCCATTTAGTATAAGTGTTTGTTCCATTTTTTGTATCGTACTCCTTAGCTAGCTTGAGAACAGTTACTTTAACATTTTTTTGATACGCTTTTGTAAAGTTTGCATATTCTTTTTGATTTGTAAAAAGAATATGTCCTACCGTTCTTTTATTTTTTCCTTTAAAAAGAATAAATGAACCTATTCTTCCTTGAAATGGAACTGATGCATTTTTATGAAATTCAACTTTATTTATTACATTATAAGAAGCATCTTCTCCAGGTAAATAGAAATATTCAACAGTTGCTTCCTCATCAGAATTACTAGCTACCTTTACCTTTTCCTCCCATTTCCTTTCATGAACACCTCCTATTTTTGTATACCAAGGGTCTTCACCTCTGTCTACTTCTACTTTGGAATCGACCTTAGTTTTAGCGAGGTCTACATCATCCGACTCATACTGTTGCTCAACACTACTATTAAACATTCTTTCAGCATCTTGTTGCGTTCTTTGCTCAAGTGCTTTCTTAAAAGATTTTTTAATTTCTTTTTTTTCTTTTGCTGGTGGATCTCCAAATCCTTTCCAATCAATATTTGCTATCGGACTATTTCTATGATAAGCATAAGGTGATTGCCAAGCATATTTCTCTGTCCAAGGATCTGTGCTAAACATTCTTCCCAATCTACTGTTATACATTCTTGCTCCTAAATCATAAGAAGTCCCCATACTTCCAAATATTTCATCATCCATTTCCTGTCCGTTAAAGCCGTACCTATAAGAGTTAACACACCCGTTTACTAAATGGCTGTCGCTTCTATATGTTGTTGTAGATGAAAACATAGCATCAAAAATACAAAGAATATCTTGTATTCCAAGTTATACTAACTAACAAAAATTAAATGGGTTTGTAGTTTAGAACTACTCTAATTCAATAAGGTCTTTGATCTTATCCAACACTTCATCCAAGTACTTCTGCTTAAGTTGTATCGGTTTTTTCCTTGAAGTAAAGATTGAAGCGGAAATCGTTAAAATGTTACTAAAATGAATTGAAGAACTCTCTGGTAAAGGTTTACTCAACATATCATCTGTTAATTTGTAATGAAACCCATCCTTAATATGAGTCTTCGTAATCTTAACAGCGATAACATCATCATAAGATTGTAAAGAAGAATTTGAAATGATTAACACAGGTCTTTCTTTCCCTCCATCGGCAGTAGAGAATCCCATATCTAACCATAGTATATCACCTTGATTATGTGCCATTCTTAGTCCCTCATAAAAGATGAATACTCTAGCTGATTTACTGTTTGTAGTAGTCTAGAATGGATTTCAGGGTCACTTAATTTTTCTAATCTCTCCTCAGCTATCTCCAATTCGTCAACAATTGCTACGAATAAAAGGTAGATTTCTTTAATCTCTGGACTATAATCTATAACCTTTTCATACATTCTTAACAGTTTCTTAAAGGCTCGCTTTTCCTTTACAATTACTTTTAAGTAGGATATAGCTTGCTGAGGCGACAACTCTTTTGGTGAATATCTCTGATGGGATAGGCGTGCATAGTATTTATGCAACATTCTACTGTAGAATCGTATAAAATTATCTCCTAATGAAGTAGGTTCTTCTTTAATCTGATAATCTTCAGAGGACAATACCCAGTCGTTATTTAACTCTATTGCTACCATAATTTCAATACAAAAGTACTAAGTTTATCTTGGTGTTTACGAAAAATCACGGGAAAAATACTAAATCTTAAGCAAAGTGCGTGTTCATTTTTATTTTTTCACGTGATTTACTAATCTGTTTAACGGCAAAAACCAGTCCAATGTTACCTATTCAGGGGATGAAACTCGTTTATCAGCTTCCGTTGCTCTTCTAAATTTTCCCGATAATACCGTTCTGTTGACGATGGCCACTTGTGCCCCGCCATCAGTTGTACGTCTTCCAACGGTATCTTTCGTTCGTTTAACCAGTTGGCGATGACACTCATTCTAATCGATTTCGAGTGTAATTTTTTATGTGGGAACAATCCTTTTAGTTGCTCCAACATGGAATGAATACCATCTACTGACTCTGGTTTACCTAATTTAGTAATCATTAGTTTATTGGTAGGTATCGTTTTTCTTAGCAGAAACGGACGTGCATCTTCTAAATACCTGTCCACTAACATTACTTGTTTACGGTGCATGGCTAAGGTTCTACCGCTTAGTTTCCTAGATGCTTTAACCCTGATGGTCGCTTCTTCTACATCTATATCTTGAACCGTTAACCTAACAATTTCGTCACTGGTTAATCCCTGATAGATTAACAATGAAATGAGTAGTTTGTTACGATGCCCCAGATACCGGTAGCGTTCTTCTCTAATTAACAGTAGTTCTAGTTCCTCCATGCTAAACAGTTCCTCGAAGTTGAGCCCTTTCTTTCTGTTGTCTTTAATCTGTAATCTTCGGCAGGGATGGTTGTTTCTAACTTCTATAGCGATTAAATAATCGTAATATTTTTTGATGGATGCCAATATTTTTGCTCGATAGGTTCCTGCTGCTCCTTCATCTTTTAGTTGTAACAAGTAATCTACAATGTGTTGGTAGGTGTATTTTTCGGCATCGGGATTGGTGCATAAGAATTTAACGATACTGTAGTGATAGCTATCGGCTGATTTAGTGGTGTGGATTGATTCTAAATACTGCATAAGGGTTTCTGGTGCTTTCTTCATCCGGATTGGTTTTATATGATAAACTTATTTTTTTGTTTTCGTCTGGCCATGTATAGCGAGGTGGTATCTGTTTCTGAGTGCCCCATAAATTTTCGGATGGCTAACATACCCATCCCTCTATCTACTAAGTGGGTAGCGATGCTGTGGCGTAAGCTGTGTAAACACACTTTCTTTTCTTGTAATGCTAAACTACCGGTTCTTTCTACTAGTGCTTTTAAGGTTTTGTTCATGTGATCCCCTGATAGTCTATTGCCCTTGCTGTTAAGGAAATATGCTCCGGTAGTAGTTCGGGTGCTCCTAACTCGTCCTAAACGCTCCGTATGGGCGTATTCTTGCAAATCGTTGATAACAGCATCGCTCATCATCACATCCCTCAGTTTATTTCCTTTTCCTTTGGTAACTACCAACACCCCTTTATGAAATATCAAATCGGCCATACTCAACCGTTCCATTTCATTTCTACGAAGCCCACACCCATAAGCGGTACTTAGTATTGCTTTTTCTAATGGGGTTTCCACGTGTGCATACAACAGTTGTACTTCTTCTAGTGTTAGTGATGCTCGCTCCATATTGTTTCTAGGTAAGTTATTGGGAACTACTGGTACTTCTGTGGCGTAGCTGATAATGAGTAGGTGCTCAAAAAACAACCTTAGGCTAAACAAGTGGTGGTTGATGGTGGATACACTGAGTGCTCCTTCTTTTCTTTTGTTGGGACGTACAATCAAATGCTCCAGGTATTCTTTTACTTTTGGAGTAGTAATGGCTGCAATGGTAGTAATCCCTTGTTGTTCCATCCATAGGAAGAATTCCTTTAGGTTGGATTGATACATTTTTCCTCCTCCTGTTTTATAGTCTTTGGAGCGCACCAAGTGATCAAATACGGTGTACAGTTCTTTAAATTCTTTGCTGTATAGTGGTTTCATGGCTTACTCTTATTACTGGTTTGTTGAACCACTAGCGTCATATAAGTTGCTACCATTCGCTTCTAATGGTTCAAGTTGTTTTATTTGTTGGGTAAAATGCTCTTTTATCTGATGGCGCATTTTAGCTACGTCATCCCAGTAGGTGATCTGGTACTTGTATCCTTTGTTGGAACTTCCTCCACTAACGGCAATGTATTCTAGTGCTTTTAGTTTTTCTATGCAGCGAAATACTTGTGTTTTGTTGGTTTGTAAGGCGAGGCGCACTTCTCGTGAACCAAAGGTTTGGGTACTTCCTTTGCTTTGTGTTTTGACGTATTGTTTCAACTGCTCAAAAAATTGTCTGGTGGAGGAATCTAGTTCATCCGTTTTCATATACATCGCTTCTGCAAATAATTCTACTGCTGCTGTTAGATCAGCTATGGTGGTGATGATACGCCCTTGTTCATCGGTACTTCGTTGGTATTGGTGTAATAGAGTTACTTGTGTAACTAGGGATTGAAACTGGTTATTGAGCCTCCTGATGGATTTTACATTTAGGGGCAACAGTACTTTTGCTGCATAGTGGTTGACTACTGGTTTAGTGTACACTTGACGAATGATACACCGTAAAATTTCTTTGGCTTGCTCTACTTTTTTTTGATTAATCATTCCAGCGGTTAACTGGTTTTGGTGAAGCAGTATTTTTTGTGTTTGCTCGGCTGATTCATCGGTTCCTACCACCACGCTTCTATTCATGTTATCTTGATATACTTCTGCATTGGTAGTGGCGATGATGCTCGAAAAGTGTGCATCTACTACTTTAACCCCCGTTTTGGAGTTGCCCCAGCGATCTTTCAATGTGGTGCTTAGGCTTAATTCTCCTGCTGATTGCATTTCTCTAAAGGCATATTGTGCGTCGGTATCTAATCCATCGTAATCTTGAATGAGTAACAGTTTATTTTGTAACTCTCCTTCACCATAATGGTAGAAGGATTTACTGGTAACCCTAGTTAAAGACAATACATCTTCTGGCGGAATACAGGAGGAGATGGTTTTGAGTAAATGACTTTTTCCTGATCCTGATTCACCTTGTAAAAGGGTATGTAGTGGGTAGGGTATTTTGTAACTGGCCGCCATCACAAAGAGGGACAACCTTGTTTTTTCTTCGCCTACTACTCCTGCTTGTGCAATTAATGTATCTAAGTGCTGGAACAGTTTAGGGTCTTGTAACAGTTCCATTGCTTTTTGGTAGTGTGCTGGTGTTGCTTGTTTCTTGGTTGTGGTTTTAGTTTGAATTGGGGCGAGTAGTTGATCCCTGTGCTCCTCCAACAAAGTGGTGAAGCTATTCAAATCTTCTTTTACTGCTGACACTTGATAGTTTTCTAGTGCTTCCAATTCTTCTACTACTGTGCGTAAGTGATCTTTCTTATACAAATCAACTCGGTAGCGGTGCTTCCGTTTACTATACTTATCTTCTACTACTAGCAGTATTTCCAGTACTTTTTGGTCGTTGGACAGGTTTCCTTTAGCATGGTAGATGGCTTCGCTTCCTTTGTATTGGGTGTGTTGGTCGCTGATAACTTGGAAATTAGATGTTGTTTCTTCTTCTGGTGCTAATGCAGGGATAGAAATGGGTAGTACCTCATTGGGTACAACTGGTGTCAGTACTTCTTGTGGTTGGTGATGCAGTAATTCATCTAAAGTGGTGATGTTACCTGCTACTAATAGGTTGTTGATAGATTTACCGTTTGGTAAATCTACTATATTAACCTTTAGGCTCGGCTTGATTGCCTTGATCTTTTTGTTGATGCTTGCTGCTGTCATTTTCTTAGTTTTTGATAAGGATTACTTCTTCTAACATTTCTAAATCCTGTATTATGCTACTGTGTTGGGGTAACCATTTGCCATCGTGTAAGGCGATAACCGCTTCTCTACTATCCAATACATTCGCTTGAATAATACTTGCTGCATCCATTAATGTGGATGTGATGTATAAACGTCTGGTTAGTGGTGGTGGATAACAGGGATAAATTCCTAAGTTATTTAGGTATTCTTCTGGTGCTGATGCCATTTTGATTCTGATGGCGAACAGGTTCACTATTTTTCCTGCTACATCTTTTAGTGGAAATACCACACTATAAGTTCCAAAGCAGGTATAGGCTTTTCGATCCACATGGTTCACTGGGGCATCACTTGGGGTTAAAATACCTAGCTCAATATAGGGTTGACGCCACGCATCATCTTTTCTGTGGTGGAACTGCCCACTACAAAACCCAATATTGAGTTGTTGGTAATCCAATCCCTTATCTTCTAAGTATTGCTTGGGCTTCACTGCTTTTACGGAACGTATGCCTGTATTAAAAGACTCCCATAAGCGTTGTAAATGCTGTTGTAGCTCCGGTAATAAGGTGTTTGTTTGCTGCATCTTTACTGTTTTTATAGGCGCAGTATAGCCAATCCGTTTGAGTGGGGATACCCATTGGGTCTTATTTTTACTAACGATGTTGCTCATAATAGGTATTGTATATTGTTCGTAATTCGTTTCATTTTATGCTCCATTTTTGAGGTGCTATATTATATGTTGGTCTCTCCAAGTCTTGTTACACGTAGCTTGGGTGGTTTGATTCCTAGCTCCATAAAGGCGTTTTGAATGATTTTCAACGCACGGTCTTTATCGTTAATACTTAGTATGAAGCTATCATGGATCGTTGTCGATGCTATACCCTCAGATTGAAATAGTGGGATTATAACTTGATACACGAGGTAGGCTTCCATCACTTGCAGCATTACCGAAGGGGTGCTTCTCATTAAACCCTTCTTTCCGTTAGCTCTTGGAATGTGCTTAATAAATGGCAGTATTTTTTCTGGTGTTCGCTTCAGTTCTAATAATGCTTGATGTACATTAGGGTATTCGGTTTTAAACAGTAATTCCGTTTTGAATCGCTCCTCGTGTTCTGGTGTTCCTTTTTTGAAGTGGTTCGCTGAATCACCATACATAATATGGTGAAACACTAGTTCTTTAGCTGCTTGCTTCTGTCCCTTGGTGTACGGATCTCCCAATTTTTTGATAACTCCTGTGACGTATAACCAGTTGGGGATAAACTCGCCCATGCAACATACGTGGTGAAGCCGCTTCACATCGTTACAGTTGCTATATTTTTGTAGTACTCGCTCGTACACTGGTTTAAACTCTGGTGCAAACTCAATAAAAATTTCTGGGTTCAGTAAACAGCTACTTAATACCCATGGGTGACTATTAACAAAGTCCAACTCCACCAATGGTTCACCGTCAGGATGCACCAAATAATTTCGTAATTCCGATGGTAGATTACAAAGGTGATGGTAGAGTCTTTTCGTTAGCTTATCAAATTTTACGTGGCGGTTGTATCCTCCGGCATAAGTTTCAGCGATACTGTACAGGGTTTCTTTTGGATCAGGTAGTTTACCTCTATTCAAGTCTTGCTCTATGGCTTCAATATCTAGTACTAATGAGTCCGTGAACGTCATTATTTTACCGAACATTGGCTTCATACTACTAATGCTTTTTAGCTTGTTAGGGTATTGGTTGTCGAACATTTTTTTGATGACATTAATTACTGCTGGTGTTTCGATACGCTCTCTTCGGTAGGTTCTACCTCCGGCTATTTTAGCTTGGTGTGTAAGCCATGGATGTATCCGGTATTCTTTTGCTCGTCCGGGACGATAATGCTCGGTTCCTGTTGTTGGGTGTGCGTTAACTTGTATAATGTTGTTTGAAATGAGTGTCGATAGCACTTGCTTGTAAGTTCCTTTTCCTATTAGTTGGAGCTTCTTCGCTTCCAGAAAACAGTACCGCTCTTTACGGTCTAGGTATGGTGCATACTTGGGATTGTTAACCATATAAATGTGGTATTGCACAAACATCAGTTGCAACATTGCTCGTGCCCTATCCGCTTGTATCTTTTGTGGAAACAACTGATCCAAGTCAACACAGTACAGTGGTATCATGGCTGTTATGTAAGGTTTTAAGGTCTCCATAAGTCCATTTTAGTGCTGAAAGAAAAGGTAGTGGTACCTAGGTCCATATCACCAAAGACCAACATAATGGTGGTGGGGAGGGATTTTAAACCTTTTATATTTTTAAAGAATTTTAAATTTCCAAAAGGAAAACCTAACAACGCGTAGCTGACGCATCGTAAAACCGTAAAGTGGAAAATGTGGTGTGGTGTATAAGAGGTGTTTAAACCTCCTAAACCTAGATTATTACAATAGCTATATCGCTGTAAACTGCATACACGCTCCTGTTTAGTGCATAAACCAAGTTTAATGAGCCCGAGCACTAACTCTAGCGCCTTTATATATGTTGTAGATTTTTTACTCCTTATATTCATCCGAAACTGATTTAATTAAAAATCAAAGTTCAGAGTAAGGGGTGGAAATTGGGTTAGCTTAACATTGTGGTAAGTTTCGAAAAGCTAATATTGTTTACGTTTAAAAATTAGTCCTCCTTCTTGTGGATCGTTAAGGTAATTTTCTACAACACTTTCTTTCCATACTCCTCCATCTGCACCTGAAGGCATAATCATGAACTGTTGTAGAATTTTGGCAATACGTCTTATTTCCCCTCCGCGCTCTTTATTTGCAAATACCTCAATAAAAATGGACTTTGGATTTTTTACTAGAGGTGATATTGCGCTTTTGAACCCATCTCTGTCAGCCTTCCAAATTAATAGTTCAGGGATTACAAATGGCTTTTTATCCATCTTAATTTTACCATTAGATGTGTTAACATCCATTCTAGATTTAGGTGGTTTAATTTCTTCAAATACCATCTTTAGTATACTCATTATTTTCTCTGGGTTATCTTCTCCTGATACAAGTCCAATAGCACCTTGCTCGATTAGCTCTTTAAAACCATCCTCCAAAGCTTCTACATCAGAATTCCACCTGAGTCGATGATCTACTACGAATTCTTTTTGCTGAGATTGGAGCCTACCATCTCTTTCTAATTCGTTAATTCGTTTCTTGTATTGTTTAACTAGTTTTGAGTTTTGATAATTAAAAATATCTAACATATTGTTTACTAACTCCATGTACTTTGTTAAATCTGGATCTAGTTTCAAATCTGGATCTATTTTTATTTTAGACTCTTGTAGTTGTTTATTATATGTAATGACTCTAGATGTTATTGCTGTTTTAGTCAACTTCTTTTGTAGGATTGCATACTGATCTTCTTGTTGCTTCATTATTAATTTACACGTTTTTTCTCCCTCAACCTTTATCCAACCTGTTAGTTCTTCAGTCATTTGATTAAGGTGCGTTCTAACATTCCTAAGAATAAAACTCTGCCATTCTTTTTGAACAGAACTGTCACTCATTTTTATAACATCAGATACGCTTAACCGCTCCTTAATTGATCCCGACTCATCGAAGCAAACTAATGCTTCGTTAGAAATATCCTCTACGTGCATATCAATTATGCCTTGTACTGTAGCTATCATCTTTATTTCACCGAATGCAGCCATAAATTCAATAGCTGCTTTCGTTTTAGGGTATTTTTCTTCTAACATATTATCTATTGTATTTGACCTCTAAATTACACTTTTTTTCAAAAGTTTACCACAATGTTAAGCTAACCTACTTTGTTGCATATCGGTCTTTCCTTTGCCCTAGTTTTCTGATAAACAGGAAGCATAACTCCATAAAACTAAAAAGATGGAAGACTTTAAAAAAGAGGTTTCAACCTCACAAGAAAATGCCGCTACATTAAGTAGTGTGCAAGAAACCGCTGGTATTGCAGAAGCTGATGTTGATGCTACTAGTAAAGAAGTATCTACTGATACTGACGGGGACGAAACCCCACAAGAAGATGTAACTGCAATAAGCAGCTCACCTCAAACTACTGGTTTTGCTGCTGCTATTGCTGCTGCAACTAGTGGAGAAGTCGCTTCTGACGAAGATACTTATTTAGAACCAGAAGCGTACAGCGGTTCTACGTTTTCTCCTAGTACGGATGAAAATAGAGAGGTGGTATGTTACGCTCCTAAAACTGATGGTGGCGGTACACTTCGTATCGTTCGTACTGGCAGAAGTGATTCACAAGGAGGCTTTATCAAACACGATGAAGTGTTAGCCAACTTCGGACTGGAGGTTACTCAACTGAACAAGCACACGCAAGTGAGTTTGATCCTGACTAACGGTAAAACGTTGGTGGGTTACATTACACTTAGCAAAAGCCGTAAAGGTTTTTACTTTCCCAAGAAGTTAGCAGAACAAACGCTAACGCTTCCACCGAGTGGTCACCGCCTACCAATTAGGGTTAAAACTTTAATCATTGGTTAATCTAAAGAGAGTGCTCCTCTGTTGGAGCACTCTTATTTTTTCACTAATACTTATATAAGATGACTTATACTACAGAAGGTAAAATATTTCTAATTGGAAATATTACAACAATTAACAACAACCTCAAAAAACGTGAGGTGGTTATCGTTAGAAATGACGGTGGCGATAGTGCTTACCCCAACATGGTGTTGGAACTACTTAATGCTGATACGGCTAAAACTGACGGACTTAAAGTGGGCGACCACGTGTCTGTTTCGTTTGCTATACACGGCAGATCTTACAATCCTCCTAAGGGAGGTGGCACAAGGTACTTCAACAACATTAGGCTCCTGGACATTGAGCTTACACCTAATGGTGATGGTGGTGAAGGTACAGTCTCAGGTTCTCTAACTCCTGAACCCGTAACGGCTTTTGACGACATGCCAGATATTAATTAATCCACATGGTCCAGCTACTGATTAGAAGCTGGACCATTTTACACTTAGAAATTATGTCCCAACAACAAATATCAGAAACCAACTCCACCAACAAAGAAGTTATATTTCAACACTTCTGGGTCATTGATGCCGAAGGAAAAATCAGTATCCACCATCAAGGGTTGATTGAATTTTTTTCCAGTAGAGGGTTCTGCTGGTTAGATACTGATGGTGATAAACAGTTGGTCCAAAAAAAGGGAAACATTATAGAGGCTACTGATATTACCTCCATTACTAATTACGCTTACCGCTTTATCATGAGCGATGTTGTTCCTGACGAATTAGGTAATGGTGCTACACGCCAGGATTTATTAAACCTATTTGTTAGAGGAATCGATAACTACATTAATAATCCTAAACTACGTTTGTTACCTATTGTTAAGTTGAAGTTGCACCGAGATACACCAGAGAAATCATTCTTTTACTTTAACAATGGTGTAGTTAAAGTTACCGCTACCACAATTACAATGGATAGTTACACTGCATTAGGCTGTCACGTATGGAAAAGTCAGATCAAGAATAGAGACTTTACATTGTTACCTGCTGATGATGCTCCTGGCGACTTCGCCACATTTTCCTTTAGGATTTGTGATGAGAATCCCGATAAGTTCGAGAGCTTACAGACGATTATCGGTTATATCCTACACCGTTATTGGATGCCGTCAAAATCCGTGATACCATGTTTACTCGATGAAACTGTTGTTGGTGATGACGAGGCGCAAGGTGGTACTGGGAAGACCTTGTTATGCCAAGGATTTTCTTATGTCAGAAATATGGTGGACGTTGATGGGAAAAACTTTAAAGCAAGTAAAGACTTTGCATTTCAACGTGTTACTAGTGCTACTGAAATACTTTTTGTGGACGACCTATCTAGGTCGTCTGTATTTGAGGATTGGTTTTCCATCATATCCACAGGGGTGGAAGTGAACCAGAAGTTTAAGGCTTCATTCAAAATTGACAGGGAGTATTCGCCTAAGATTATTATTACCTCCAATTTTCCGATTCGATCCCTTCCCGGGAATAGTACGGAGCGAAGAAAAATCGAGCTAGAGATAGGTACTTATTATGGTGCTGATAAACAACCCAAAGACGAGTTTGGCAGAGATTTTTTTGAGGGCTGGGACGATGTTGAATACAACAAAATGTTCAATTTCTTCGCTCGTTGTACTCAGAAATATTTAACCTCGGGCATCATTAGCCCTCCTTCAAAAAACATGGAATTACGTAGGTTGATCTCAGAACTGGGTAGCCCAGATTTACTTCAGTTCCTGGACGAGAAAATGTACATGAGGGTTGAAAATCGATTCAACAAAAAAGATTTATTTGCTGAGTTTCTGTCTGAGAACCCAGGGCAGAAAAGGTTTTACACCTCCCAAAATAGATTCATCCGAAAGGTGCATAAGTATTTCGAATACAAGAAAATGGAGTATACCGAAACCCCTGCTGCAACAAAGAAGATTATCAACATAACTGGTTGGGGTGATATTCCTATGCCTGATGACACAACAGAAGAAGTTCCTACTTCTAAACTAGATACGCTAGCTGACAAGGCTCATGATTACATGGTGATAAATACCCCTAGAAATAAAGACGATGTTACTACATGAGCTCCTTCATAAATTACGAAATGGATTTTGTTTTGATACCGAAACTGCTGGTGATAAACCGGGTGATGCACTCGTCATACATTCATTAGCTCTTGTTGGAATTTCCTTTGCAGTTACTCCTTGGGAAGCTTATTATTTACCTGTTCCTCAAGAGCCGAAAGCGGCCGCTTCTTTTGTTCAACAGCTAGCTGTTGTATTCTCTAATCCTACCATTCCAAAAATTGGACACAACCTAAAGTACGATATTAATGTTTTGAGGCGATACGGGGTTCATGTGCAAGGTGCTTTATTTGATACGATGATTGCTCATTACTTGTGTAACCCCGCTGGTAAACACGGTTTAAAATCTCTTTCTCAGGAGTTGTTGAACTACCAACAAATCGAAATCACTCACTTGATTGGTAAAGGAAAATACCAACGCTCCATGCGTGACATTCCCACTAGGGAAGTTGCTGTGTATGCTTGTGAAGATGCTGATCAAACTTTGCAGTTAAAAAACATACTAGAACCTATGTTAGCACAAAAGAAGTTGACTCAGTTATTCCAGGTTATCGAATGCCCTCTTATTTATGTATTGGCGGACATGGAATATACAGGGATACGTGTGGATGCAGATTTACTGGGTAATGTTGCTGCTAAAGTTAATGAGGAGCTGATTACTATCAGTAAACAATTAGACGAGCTCTCCGGTATAGCAGGGTTTAAACCCAAATCACCCGCCCAACTTCGTGGATTACTGTTTATTCAATTGGGGTTAGATTCCCCGACCAAAACACCTACTGGAAATAAAAGCACAGGAAAAAAGGTACTACAAAAATTACAACACCATCATCCTATCATTCCGTTAATACTAAGGTACAAGGAACTGTCAAGTTTAAAATCTCATTTTTTGGCTTCGCTTATTGCTAAGATACATCCTGTTACGGGACGTGTACATACTTCCTTTAGACAAGCTACTGTGATTACTGGTAGGTTGAGCTCCTCTAATCCCAATTTACAGAACATTCCGAAGGCAACAAAGCTCGGTCAGGAAATTCGTAAAGCGTTTGTGCCTCGTGATGATGCTCACGTGTTGGTCGCTGCTGACTATAGCCAGATCGAGCTTCGAGTAATGGCGCATTTCTCACAAGATCCTGCACTAATCGATGCGTTTAATAATGGTATAGATATTCACATTGCAACGGCTTCTAAAATATTTGGTGTTCCCCCTGAACAAATTAATAGTGAAGGCACTCAACGTAGGATTGCTAAGACCGTCAACTTTGGGTTGAACTACATGATGTCTGCTGCTAGCTTAGCCGAAAGTATTGCACTTGCAACTAAAACAGATGTTGATGTCAACAAAGCTAAAGAATATATGGACAGATACTTTGAGGAGTTTAACGGTGTTGCTCGTTACCAGAAAGATGCGTATTTCTTTGCCTTGGAACACGGTTATAGCCAAACCTTGTTTGGTAGAAGGCGTGATGTTCCTGATATTAACTCTTCTATCTCTTCTAAAAAAAATGCTGCTAAACGTATTGCCGTGAATACTCCTATACAGGGTTCGGCAGCCGATATTATCAAAAAGGCAATGCTCGTACTGCATCAGGAGTTGATACGTCAGGGGTTTATGGCAAAGATGGTGTTACAGATTCATGACGAGTTGGTGATTGACGTACCGAGATCAGAATTAGACCAAGTTGTTCCGCTCATTCGTTATGTGATGGAAAATGTGGTAAAGCTAGATGTGCCTCTTGTTGTTGATATTGGTGTTGGTGAGAACTGGTTAGAAGCTCATTAATCCCACCCAAGCGTGATATAGTGATTATTTACTTCTATCTACTTTACCAACTTATCACGGCTACAGCTCCCTATCGATGGGCTATTCCGATACATCGTGATAAGATGAAAAGATTTTTGGGATTAACCTTAAGGGGTGTATTTTTAAACATGGAAAGTTATTTATTCGTTGGCTTGCGAATATGAGAACAGCTTATATTCAGATTAAAACCGACTACTACCTGCTAGTGTAAATGATCAGGCTCGTCAGAAGCGATAGTTTATTCTAATTCAATTAAAGTTACGCCAGAGATTTTACATAAGGTACAAGAGCCAAGATCGTCTTCATTTCTGATGTGGGATTTAATGAATAAAGGGTAGTGGAGTATCGCTTTACTAAGAAGAATTTTATCACCTTTCTTTAAGTCAGGAGTTGTCGTTTCAATTACTTCCAGTTGATATTTTCCCGTTAGCTTAAGTTTGATTTCTTCTTTGTTTCCAAACTTTAAGACCAAGGTTTGATCTTCTCGAATTTTTGAAATCTCAATTTCTTCAATGATGGATTCTTTTTCTTCTTGTGTAAAGTTCAATTCATTGAGAAGGGTTTCATAACAAGAACACCCTAGGTATTCTGCAATTACATCAAGCGTGTATTCTCTTGGTTCTTTGGTTCCTTTGACAAAACCAAATAATCGTTTGACAGTCGAACCACTAATGTAATGCTTCGTTTTATCAGCTATATCAGCAGCCAAAGCTTCGCAATCTTTTGGATAACGCACTTGATGGCCGAATTGTGATTCTATTTTATTTTTTATGACTCTTGACAGCATAGTAATTCTGTGATTCTACGAAAATAGCCATAACCGGGACTCGATTTGTGTAATGGACGAATAGAATGAATTAAATAGTTTGAGTGTAGTGAGTTGAATGAACTAAATGATTGAAATGAACCCATAAAATGGATAATACAATATCTAATTTTAATGAACCAATTTGGTTGAATCATATAAAATATTAAGCTATGGGAATTTTTAAAAAAGTAGTTAAACTAGCAACTGGTGGAGAACAAGTTTGTAAATACTGTGGACAGAAGAAATCTTTAATGTCGTCAGATGTATGTCGATCAGGTGAAAGACAACTCAAAAAACATGTTTGGGTGAAAGCCTAAATAAATTAGATGAATTTCATCAATAGATATGCAAACCTCTTTAAGTTGGCTTCTCTTGTTATAGGAGTAGTAGCATTTGTTTTTAGAATACTTTACGGTGAATTAAACGAAACTCATGTTGTAAGAGAGATAACAGGTGAGTTAAGAATGGGAGGTTCTTCTGTCGGTTATGTGTTAATTAGCATCATCATTCTCTCTATTATATCATTTGTAATATTTAATGAATTATCAAAAAAGAAAAACTAGAATTATGAAAAAACCAATCTACTTTCTACTATTTATAATGTGTTCAACACAAATAGTAGCGCAATCCAACTTTGAAAAAGTGCTTCCAAGTCAGGTTAACAATAATTACGATATTGAACAGACAAGTGATGGTGGTTATATTATTGGTGGTGGGAGTTTGGCAAAGACCAACCCAGCTGGTGACACTTTATGGACGAGGCGCCATTTTTCAATTGGTCAGTATAGTGCAATTACTGGTGTTACCCAAACTACCGATGGTGGTTATGCTTATGTTGTTTCTACTAAACCCAGTAGCATTTGGCAGATTACTTTGGTAAAAACAAACAGTTCAGGTGATACTACTTTTACCAAAAAATATGGAGGTGCATTAGAAAGTTATGGTTGTGACATTATTCAAACAACAGACGGAGGATACTTAGTTACAGGGACTTTATTTTTATCACCTACTGATTATAGAATTTATGTGGTAAAAACAGATGTCTCAGGTAATGAAGTTTGGAACTATACGCATCCCATCAAATCTCAAACCTATTCTAACTCTGTTGTTGAGATTCCTGGAAACAAATATGTTATTGCTGGTCAATCTAATTTAGATGCTACTTTAATTAAGTTGGACAACACCGGAACACCTGTTTGGGCTAAGACGCATGGTGAACCCACCCTTCTTGAATTGGCTAGAGGGTTGAGTACAACAAGTGCTGGCGGATTTGTTTATACTGGTTGGCAATATGATGTTACCAATTCCACAGGATCTTCATACTTAGTTAAAACAGATGTGGATGGCGATACTTTATGGACAAGGAATGAAACACAATCTTGGGGAGGTAACCTAGAAGGATATGGATTTGATACGAAGGAGTTGAGTAACGGTGATATTATGATGACTGGTTCTGTGGGTATTTCTGTAATTAATAATCAGATCCAGTATGGTAATTTATTCATTACCTACTTTAATGGAAGTGGAACAAAATTAACTTCTCCTTATCCTTGTACATCTACCAATACTGGAACAGCTATTGCTCCAACAAGTGATGGTGGCTACATTATTAGTGGTGGTATTAGTAGTATCGACCTTCTAATCAAGTTAGATGCTAATTTGTGTGTGTATCCAACAGACACCATTTCATTAATGAATACAGGAGATCCTAATAAATTTTGTGCTAACTCAGGTTTTCTGTTACAAGTACCAACCAATAGTTGTAACCAAGTGTTGTGGGATAATGCCTCTACTAATAACCAAGTGGTTTACAATCCGCCTAACAACAACCCCGGTTCATATTATGTAACTCTTACCAATAATTTTGGTTGTTCTATTAATGATACTATAGTATTAGATACGTTTGTTACTGCTCAACCTGTAATAGCTTCTACTACTGGGGATACTGCATTTTGTCAAGGGGATAGCTTAATCTTATACACAGGTAATTGGAATTCTTACTATTGGTCTCCTGGCGCTTCAATTAATGATACCAATATCGTGTTTACTGGTGGTTCTTATACTGTTCAGGTTACAGACGCCAATAGTTGCTCAACTGTATCAGACCCATTTGTGGTAACAGTTCATCCACTACCAACCCCTAACATTTCATTACAACCCAACAATGATCTAGTATCTAGTGAGACCACTGGTAACCAATGGTACTTAAATGGAGTTTTAATATCTGGTGCAACTAATCAAATTTATACACCAACAGTAACTGGTACTTATACTGTTGAAGTAACAGATGCTAACGGATGTGTTGGGATTTCTCCTCCTTATGTTTTAACTACTGTTGGTATTAATAAACACCAATTACTGTCCGATGTTTTCTCATACACCAATGGAAGGTTAACTGTCCATAAAGGTGTATGGCAGTTGTATGATATGACTGGTAGAATGGTATTAAATGGTAGTACTGGCTCGTATGTTATTCCTGTTGGCATTTACATCTTACATACTGAAATAGGTGCAAATAGGATTGCTCATATTAAGTAATCTACTTTCTTTTCTGGGCGGTATTTATCCTTTAGTATGGGGAATATATACACCATGGAAAAAGAAGCTATCTATCACACCGAAGTAGAACATCTACAATACGAAACAGAACTAAAAGGAAAGCACTATAAATTAGATGTATATCCCCAGAATTACTTCTACCAATTAACGCTACCTAGTGGTAAAGTTATCGAGGGCAGTATCCCTGCATTGATTTCGACTTTGGAATACAATCACCAAAATCCTGAATTAACTGTCTGGTTGTTGGATTGTCTGGACTGGAAGGAGATAAAAAAGGATAATAAAGCTAATCGGTTAACCAAGAAGTTTACCGTAGATGGTCGTCATTACAGCATCACCTTCAACACCAAGACAGGTATGGTCAATCTTCACTTTCCAAGAACCATTATCGTAGGAGAAAGGAAAAACATTGCTTCTCCTGAAAACCATCCTGAGATTTATAATATACGTAAAGGTATGCTATCCGACCTACTCACGACAACCATAATTGATAGTGGTATCATTCCTGATGATAATAAGGAATTACCTGAACAACTTCCTCAGTATACGAATGCCATCAACTACTATGACCTGCAAGGCTGGCAAGTAGGCATTTCATATAATCCTGAAACGGAAATAATCATCTTAGAGCTGGATTCAAGAACTGAATACACACACTTGTTTACCATACCTTTGGATGTACCTGAATTCAACACCCTCCATG
>JAPHUD010000025.1 GCA_026196775.1 Flavobacteriales bacterium | reverse complement strand
TTACCGCCCGCAATGTACCTACTTCAGGAGGGGGTAATAAAGGAGGAGGTAATGGTCCGGTAAGTTCAGCGGATTGTGCACCAGCGATAGCGATAGCTACATTGGAGTTAAATAACATTAGAGCGAGAGTAGAAGGGACAGGAGGGAGTATGTGGATGGATAGAGCTAACAATTTATCGATGTACAATGTACCCAAACAAAAGACGGCAGATGATCCTAGATATACATCAATATTTGCTGGTTCATTATGGATGGGAGGAAGAGATGTAAACGGTCAGTTAAAGATAGCAGCAGTAACCTTTAGGTCAAGTGGTAATGATTTTTGGCCAGGACCATTAAACACATCAACAGCAGAGATAGACCCTGCTACATGTCAAAAGTTTGACGAACATTTTGGGATATCAAGATCAATGGTAGATAGGTTTGTAGCGTGGTATCAAGCAGGTCAAGACGATATAATAAATGGTACAACAACACAGATAGATAACTTTCCAGGTTATCAAGTACCAGATATAATATTAAACTGGCCAGCCCATGGAGACCCTGGATTAGGACAAGATTGGCATTTAGCCCCATTTTATGATAGAGATGGCGATGATTTTTATGATCCAACGCAAGGCGATTATCCTAAATATGATTTGATAGGCGATATAGATTGTAGAACAACAAGAGATATCAGATTATTTGGAGATACCACGATATGGTTTGTGTTTAATGATAAAGGAAATGTTCATTCAGAGTCACAAGGCCCATCGATAGGGATGGAGATAAGAGGTCAGGCATTTGCCTTTGCGACTAATGATGAGGTAAATAATATGACATTTTACAACTATGAGATGATAAATAGGTCTACCTTTACTTTAACAGAGACATTTTTTGGTCAGTGGGTAGATGCTGATTTAGGGAATGCCGAAGATGATTATGTAGGCTGTGATGCAGAAAGAGGTTTAGGTTTTTGTTATAATGGAGATGCTTTAGATGAAGATAACCAGGCAGCATTAGGATATGGAGCCACACCACCAGCAATAGGAGTAGATTTTTTTGAAGGGCCATACATGGATAATGATACGATAGACAATCCATTAACAGAAGTAGTACAAGATGCGATAGATTCATTAGGGATACCATATGGCGGGTTAGGATTAGGTTATGGAGATGGGATAGTAGATAATGAGCGATATGGGATGCGAAAGTTTATTTATTACAATAGAGGATCAGGTCAATTTCCAGGAGATGGAGACCCAGTAAATGCATTACAACATTACAATTATTTAAAAGGGATATGGAGAGATGGAGCACCAATGGTATGGGGCGGTAACGGACACCCATCATCAGGCGGGACTATCCTAGCAGACTTGTTGTTTCCAGGAGATTCAGACCCATTACACTGGAGTACCTTAGGAGTAACACCAACTCCAGTGCCATGGAATGAGTTTAATGCCAACACAGGAGGGACGCCAAATACAGCATTCGACAGAAGGTTTTTACAATCAGCAGGGCCATTTACCTTAGAGCCAGGAGCAGTAAACGATTTAACAGTAGGAGTAGTATGGGCAAGAGCAGCAACAGGAAATAATTTAGCCTCCATACAAAACCTAAAAACAGCCGATGATAAAGCTCAAGCTTTATTTGACAATTGCTTTAAGATAGCTGAGGGACCAGACGCACCAGATATTACTTTTCAAGAGTTAGACAGGGAATTGATATTGTTTTTAACCAACAAAGTAGTATCCAATAATTACAATGAGACATACAACATGAAAGATCCATTTATTGCGATACCAGATACTATGGATGGAGTATACCAAGGTACAGATGATGATAAAGATACCTTAAGATTTTATGATTTTCAAGGTTATCAGATATTTCAAGTAAAAAATGCATCCATAGGCGTAGAAGAGTTGTATGAACCAGAAGTATCAAGGTTATTAGCCCAAGTAGATATAAAAGATGGAGTAAAACAATTAGTAAACTTCACCTTTGATGAGAGCTTAAATGCTAACGTACCACAAGAGATGGTAAATGGAGAAGACAAAGGGATAAAACACTCCTTTAGAGTAACCAGAGATTTATTTGCATCAGGTGATGATAGATTAGTAAACCATAAGACGTATTATTATATAGCAATAGCCTATGGATACAATAATTTTAAGAGTTATGATCCAAATGATCCATTAAGGTTAGACGGACAAAAGAAGCCATATATAGCCAGTAGAAAAACAGGCGGAGGAGGAGGAATAACCTCTTTTGCAGCGATACCACATAATCCAGCACCAGAGGCAGGAGGTACTTATGCTAATTCAGTATATGGAGATCAACCACAAATAACCAGAGTGGAAGGGCAAGGAAATGGAGGAAATGATTTAAAACTTACATCAGGCACAGAAACAAGAATAGTAGCCAACAACTTTGATGACTTTTTGGTTTATGAAAAAGGATATGGACCAATCAATGTAAAAGTAGTAGATCCATTAAATGTATCAGCAGGAGCGTATAGAGTACAATTTAGCGATACAGCAACCCTTGGTAATTTAGGAGATGCTTATTGGACACTATATGCACCAAATGGAGATGTGATAAACTCAGATCAAAGTATAAAAATAGAAAACGAGCAAATCATATTAGACCATGGGATATCAATAAGTATAGTACAAGCAAAGAATGCAGGAGAAGAAGCAGAGTTAGGTAATGGATTAATAGGAGGGAGTATAAGTTTTTCAGACCCAAGCAAGCCATGGTTAACAGGGTTTAGAGATAGAGAAGGGCAGACAGATGACAACTGGATACGCTCAGGAACATCACAATTTGCACCAAGTGGATCAGACCCATATGATGATTACTCTTTATCCCCACAAGATGTGAGTAATTCGACAGGTTTTGTAGATCCTGAGCAATATTTTGAAGGAGTAGTAGGCGGAACTTGGGCACCATATAGGTTAGTATCCTATATATCAGATGCGAACGTTCAGCTAGATGCTGTAGGATTAGGATTATTGAGTGGAAACTCAGTAAAAAGATCGAGTTTAACCAATGTTCCATCAGTAGATATTGTATTTACATCAGACAAGAGTAAATGGAGTAGAGCGATGGTGTTAGAAGCCCAAACTCAAACAGGCTTAGCACAAGGAGGAGCAAAGCACATCCATTTAAGAAGTGAGCCAAGTGTAGATAAGAATGGTAACCCAGATGGAACAGGAACAGGAATGGGGTGGTTTCCAGGCTATGCAATAAATGTAGAAACAGGCGAACGATTAAACATAGCCTTTGCAGAAGACAGTTGGTTAGGAGGTGAGAATGGAAGAGACATGAAGTGGAATCCAACAACAAACGATGCGTCAGGAATGATGGGAGGAAAGCACTATGTATATGTATTTAGAGGAGGAAACGTGCCTGCTCCGATAGGAAGTTTACCAACATATGATGGTTGTTCAGCATTAGCTAACATAATGGCAAGCGGACCAGATTTAAGTAGAATGTTAGCATTTAGTAGCTGTGTATGGGCAGGGGTGCCGATGTTAGCAGAAGGACAAAGCCTACTATCAACAACAGCAAAAGTAAGTTTACGTGTATCAAGAAAATACACAAGCTTTAGCACTGCATCAACCACCAATAGTGGATTACCAATGTATGGATTTGATATGACAGGATTAGAAACTATAAAGGGCAATGCAGATTTATTAAAAGACTCTGTATTAGCAATGATAAATGTAGTTCCGAATCCATACTATGCTAATTCAGCATACGAAACAGGTAAGTTAGATAATAGAATAAAAATAGTAAACCTACCAGAAGAGTGTACAATATCCATCTATAATGTAAATGGAACATTAATGAGAAGATTCAACAAAGCTGATCCGAAAACAAGTTTAGATTGGGACTTGAAGAACTTTGCAGATGTGCCGGTAGCAGGAGGAGTATATTTAATGCATGTAGATGTACCTAATATAGGAGAAAGAACGCTTAAATGGTTCGGTGTTATTAAACCTACTGATTTAAATGGGTTTTAGTTAAACCTTAAAGCTTTGGGTATGGAGGCTTAACCTCCAACCTCCATATCCGTTGCTTTTTATAAAACAACAAACTGCATCATAAAATAGTGAAGCAGTAAATTAACTAACAAAAATTTATAATCCATGAAAAAACTTTACTTTATACTAGCCATTTTATTTAGCCAACTAGCAGTTGGGCAAAATCAAGCACCAGTAGCAGTAAATGATACGTTTTATGTTTATCATAATGATTCAGTTACGAGATATTCTATACACTTTACGAGTAATGATATTAATCCTAATAATAACCCATTACAAATAGATACTTTAATTTATACAGGAAATAATTTTTTATTACAGCAACACAGCAGTATTCATATTTCGTATATATATTATAAACCACAGTCTAATTTTAAGGGGTGGGATACTATTCAATACATAGTAAGTGATTATAATCAACCAACTTTAAAGGATACAGGTTTTATTTTTGTTTTTGTGATGCAAAAAAATTATGAAATTTTAGATTTAAATAATGTTAAAGCACGTATTGAGTTAAATACTTTGTTTGGTAATATGACAGAAGCAATTGCTGGCTTTGAAGTTCCAAAAGGGAGTGGTAGAAACACCATTTTTGCAGCAAATCCATGGGTAGTAGGAAAAAATAATGATACAGTATATGCCAATACAATAACTTTTGGTGATTTTTCTGGTGCGGGATTAAAAAAGAGTATTGCAGGACCTATTTCCGATAACTACCCAAAGCATGATTTTCATTTAAAATGGGATAGGGTTTGGAAAGTAACCAATGTAGATTTACAATACCATATTGCCAATTGGTTTTATCCAAATTATCAACCACCACAAGTCTTTTTAGATTGGCCTGCACATGGCGATACTACTAATGGACAAGCTTTTTATTTAGCACCTTTTATCGATAAAAATAATGATGGAATTTATAATCCTTATGATGGAGATTATCCTCAATTTAAAGGGCAACAAGCCATTTATTTTATCAGAAATGATATGAGAGAGCAATTAGTTCAAGAACCTATGGAAAGTGAAATTCATGGTATGGCTTATGTTTACGATTGTCCTTCCGATTCAGCACTTAATCACACCGTATTTTTAGATTTAACCATTTATAATCGTTCTAACAAAACGTATGATAGTACTTATATTGGTTTGTTTACGGATTTTGATATAGGCAATCCTGAAGATGATTATGTAGGATGTGATGTAGATAGAAGTACATTTTATGGATATAATGGAGATGCTTTTGATGAAGATGGTGGATTTGGATATGGCTATGGAAATTATATTCCCTATCAAGGCGTAACCTTTTTAAAAGGAGCAAAACAAGATGATGATGGGATAGATAATGCTTTTGGCATCGCTCCTTACGAAACTATAAATGGCTATGGTTTTGGAGATGGAATAATAGATAATGAACATTGGGGTATGGAACATTTTCTATTTTATCATAGAGGGGGTGGTCAATTTTCTGGAGATGGAGAGCCGATTATTAATCTAGATTTTTTTTATTATTTATCTGGAAAATGGCGCGATAGTACTCCTTTTGTATATGGAGGAAATGGACATTCTTCAAGTGGAGGGACGGTTCCTGCAAAATATATGTTTCCTGATGCTTCAGATACTTATCACTATGGAACAGGAGGAGTAGCACAAGCTCCATGGAGTGAATTTAATGCACAGCCAGGTGGTACTCCAAACTCTGGTTATGATAAAAGAGGAATGGGTTCTACAGGACCATTTAGCTTTGCACCGCAACAAAGTGTAGAGCTAACTATGGCATTTGTATCTGGGATAGATTACACTACGCAAGGTAATTTAGCTGGATTACTAATAATGCAAGAAAGAGTAGATTCTATAAGAAGTTATTTTTTAAATGACTTTCAATCGGTTTGTGGAGATACATTAATTAATAGTATTAATGATGATGTAGAAAGAACAGAAAAACAGTTAGTAATTTACCCCAATCCATTTAACAATCAATTTACTGTGGAGTATGAAACAGAAAATCAATCAGCGTATTTAGCAATTTATAATTTAATGGGTGTAAAAGTAGCTGAGCAAATCATTAATTCAACAAAAACAGTAGTAGATGTAAGCAATATTTCTAACGGAATTTATTTTGTAGTCATTCAAGATGGAAACAATAGACTGCATCATAAAATAGTGAAGAAATAAATCCTATGCTAACCTAACAGGTTTTTAAAAATCTGTTAGGTTTAATTTCTTTTCTTCTGAAAAAATGTTTGAATTAATTGAGCAGCTTCATTTTCTAAAACACCTTTTACTACTTGCGTTTTTGGGTGTAAAAGTGAAGGAGAAATTCTTTCAAAACCTCTTTTTTCATCGCTTGCCGCAAAAACTATTTTTTTGAGTTGCGTCCAATAACTCGCTCCGGCACACATTACACATGGTTCTAGCGTTACATAAAGTGTGCACTCATTCAAGTATTTACCACCTAAAAAATCGGTAGCAGAAGTAAAAGCCAACATTTCTGCATGAGCAGTTACATCGTTTAATCTTTCTGTCATATTATGAGCTCGGGCAATAATTTTATTGTCGCAAACAATTACAGCCCCAACAGGCACTTCGTCTTCATTAAAAGCTTTTTGAGCTTCCTTAAAGGCTTCTTTCATAAAATATTCATCAGAGAAAACAGCTAACATTAGTTGGTAATTTGAGCCTCAGAAGAAATGAAGTAATGAGCAATAATCGACCAAATAACATATATCAGTACAATTATTGGCATGGCAGCTATGTTGGTAAAAATTAATAATCCCAACCAAAGCAATACAAAAGAAAAAGGCAATTTGTTGTCAGACCATTTCATAGATTTAAACTTTAAAGCAAACATGGGTATTTCGGCTACTAATAAAAATGAAAATATAACTCCAAACCCAAGCATAATTAAAGGGTTAGAAACAATAGGTTGTACAATGCCCGAAAAATCTATTATCATTGGTAAATCAGGAAAAAGATAAAGCAATATACAAAAGATAAAAAAGTTGGCATTAGCTGGAGTTGGTAATCCGTAAAAAGTAGTAGATTGTCTTGTGTCGTTGTTAAATTTTGCCAATCTGAACGATGAAAAAACAGGAATGATAAAAGCAATATACATTAACCAAGGATATGCTGTAAGCAACTCTATTGGCTGATTTTGGTTAAGAATTTTCACATATTGATACAATAGTAAACCAGGAGCCAATCCAAAAGAAATCATATCTGAAAGAGAGTCTAAGTCTTTACCAATACCACCAGAAACCTTCAGCATTCTTGCAGCAAAACCATCAAGAAAATCTAAGGCAGAGGCAATAATTAATAAATAACACGACATTGCTAAATCGCCTTCAAAAGCGTTGACAATTGCTAAGCAGCCGCATAATAAATTGCCTGTGGTTATTAAGTTTGGGATATGTTTCTTCATATCAAATTTTGATTTTGGCTCCAAAAATAACTAATAATAACGCTAAAAATAATAGAAAGGCAATTTAATTCTATTAAACAGAAATGAACATAAAGCAATAAAAAAACAGAAAACATGTTAATTGCTTACAAATTACTAATTTTATCTTTTAAAAAATTATTTTTTTGGTAAACAGACTCCTTATATTAGCTTTACTATTACTTACTTTTGAAGGTTTTTCGCAAACTTCTGCACCAAAATATAGTAATGAATTTTTAGCTATTGGTGTTGGTGCAAGAGCTTTAGGAATGTCAAATTCACAAGTAGCATCAGTAAATGGAGTTACTTCAGGTTATTGGAATCCGGCAGGATTAACTCAACTTACGGGCGATTTTCAAGTAGATTTAATGCATGCAGAATATTTTGCAGGAATAGCTAAATACGATTATGGAGCCTTTGCTACAAAAATTGATAGTGTAAGTGCTTTTGGGTTTTCTGTAATTCGTTTTGGAGTGGATGACATTCCAAATACTACTCAGTTAATTGATGCCAATGGAAACATAGACTATGACAGAATTTTTTCTTTTTCTGTAGCTGATTATGCTTTTCTTTTTTCTTACGCAAGAAAGTCTAAAATTGAAGGATTAAGTTATGGAGCAAACGTAAAAGTAATTTATCGTCAGGTAGGAGATATGGCTAAAGCATGGGGTTTTGGTTTAGATGCTGGAGCTCAATATTTCACTAAAAATAAATGGGCTTTTGCTATTATGGTAAGAGATGTTACTTCTACGTTTAATGCGTGGAGTTTTTCATTAGATCAAAATACTCTTGATGTGTTTGAAGCTACGGGCAATGAAATACCTGACAACTCAATAGAAATTACACTTCCAAAGATTATTTTAGGAGTTGCAAAAAGTGCTAAAATCAGTAATAAATTTGGTGTACTTGGAGAAGTGAATTTTGACTTAACTACAGATGGAAAAAGAAATGTATTGATTACAGGAAAGCCTTTTAGCGTTGATCCTCATGCAGGAATTGAGGCCAATTATAGTCAGTTGATTTTTTTAAGGTTGGGGGTAGGCAATATCCAAAAAACAACAGATATTTATCAGGCGGATCAAATTTCGTGGCAACCTAATTTTGGTATTGGCGTTAAGTTTAAAGGAATTAGTTTAGATTATGCATTTACAGATATTGGTGATCAATCCGAAGGACTTTATTCCAATGTGTTCTCATTAAAGTTTGAAATCAATAAAAAAATAGTTACTGCTGAAAAATTTAATTAAAAGGATAATTTTCAGTTAGTTATTTTTTGTAACTTTATAACACCTTAAAACTAAAATAAGAAAAATTACTTCCCATTGAAAAACATTAAAAAAATAGTATTTCACTTTGTTTGTATAACTATTTTTTTAGCTAGTTTTTTTACGCTTAAAGCTCAACCTTTTAATAACAGTTGGATTAATTACAATCAGCAATATTTTCAATTTAAAATAGCTGAAACAGGTATTTACAGGATTGATTCTACAACACTTTTTAATGCAGGAATTCCTTTAAGCATTATAAACCCACAGAATTTTCAACTATTTGCTAGAGGGCAAGAAATTCCAATTTATATTGAAGGAGAAAGTGATGGCATTTTCAATCAAAATGATTTTATAGAATTTTATGCTCAGCATAATGACGGTTGGTTTGATGAAGGACTTTATGGAAGTGCAACAGATCACCCTAATCCTTATTATAGCTTAACAACAGATACTATTTCGTATTTTCTTACATGGAATAATTCAATAATTAATAATAGAATTGCTGTAGAAACAGATACCAACTTTTCTGCATATACACCAATAGCTTATTTTACCAAAGAGAATGTTGAGTTTTATACTGCAGGAAATGGAACTTCTAACCCTTATTATGATGGAGAAACGATAAACATTGGAGGAAGTGGAGTTTCGCTTTTTGGTTATGCCTCTACAGAAGGGTGGTTCGATTTGCCTTATAATTTAGGAGGATCTACTACTAAAAACATTATTTCTAAAGAGGTATATACCTCCGGACCAAATGCTAAGTTAGAGGCTGTGGTATTGGGGCAGTCTGATGCTAGCAATATATCAGGAAACAATCAACATCTTAGAGTTGCTGTTGCTGGTCAGCAATACGATTCTATTTTTAAAGGGTATAAAAAAATTGATGTATTGATGAGTTTAGCCCCTAATATGTTAGGGACAAATACTACTTCGGTTACATTTTCAAGTATTAATGATTTAGGAGCTTCGGTTGCCAGACAAGCAATTTCTTATATTAAATTACATTATCCACACTTACCAAATATGGAAAACACTACTGTTTTTGATAATTTTTTTATTGAGGATAATATCTTCCAATCCAAATCATACTTAAGATTTACCAATTTTAATCCTTCTGGAAATGTACTTTTTTATGACTTGACAAACAGCAAGAAAATAACTGTAGTACAAGATTCAGGTTTTTTTAAATGTTTAGTTCCAAATGCCAATGGATATAAAGCATGTTATTTAACATCAGATGGGCAAGTACAAAATGTTACAGCTCTTAGCCCGATTAATGGTACAGGATTTTTTACAGATTATGCTGCCAATCCTATTGATACCGCTTTTTTAATTATTACCCACCAAAGTTTATTAAGTGGAGCAACAGATTATGCTAATTACAGACAAAATCCAGCCTTTAATGTTAATCCACAAAATCCTGCAATTTTTACTGTGGGAGAAATATATCAACAGTTTGCTTATGGTATTGAAAAACATCCGTTGGCAATAAGAAGTTTTCTAGATTATTTATTGAATACTTGGCCAACAAAACCTAATTATTTGTTTTTATTAGGGAAATCTGTTAAGTCGAAAGAGATAAGAAAGTCTTCTGTTAATTTTCAAAATTGCTTAGTGCCTTCTTATGGAGAACCAGCTTCCGACAATATGATAACAGCAGGTTTAGGCACTAATTTGTTTTCAACAGCAATCCCTACAGGAAGGTTGGCAGCAAAAAATAATACAGAAATAACTTGGTATTTAAACAAAGTACAACAACATGAAAACCCTTTGTTGGGCAATAATGGCGAAACAGAATGGATGAAAAAAGTACTGCATTTTGCTGGGGGAGTAAATTCTAGTGAGCAAAACACTTTTCAAACTTATTTAAATAGTTATAAAAATATTATTGAGGATACTTTGTTTGGTGGAGATGTAACTACCTTTACAAAAACTACTACAGCTCCAATTCATATTACTTTATCAGACTCTATAAAAAGTTTAATAGGCAATGGCGTTGCTATGATGACATTTTTGGGGCATGCCTCAGCAACAGGTGGTTTTGATCAAAATATTGACGATCCACATCTTTGGCCTAATCAACAAGGAAGATACCCGTTGTTAACAGGGTTGGCTTGTTATGCAGGAGATATTCATTTGCCCGGAGCCAATAGCACAAGTGAGGAGCATGTTATTATTGATAACAGTGGTGTAATTGGTTTTGTTTCTTCTGTAGATTTAGCGACTTCTTTTGCCTTAAATAAGTTTGCCAATGAATTTTATAAGAATATTTCCTACAAAAATTATGGAAAAAGTGTTGCCGAACATATTCAAAGTACAACAGCTTATACCACGCAATCAACAGGAGCAAGCATTAAGAACTTTGATAATGCAACAGCTCTTAATATTACTTACCATGGAGACCCAGCAATAAAGTTGCACACCTTTGAAAAACCTGATTACATGATTAACCAGGCATCGATTAGTTTTAATCCGAATATTGTCACTTCAGCATTAGATTCTTTTGAGGTAAATGTAATTGTAACCAATTTAGGCAAAGCTATCGACACCACTATCATTTTAAGCATTACTAGAGATTATCCAAACACCAACTTTTCTGATACTACGTATTTAAAATCTATTGCAGCTCCACACTATAAAGATACTTTTACTTTTAAACTTCCTGTAGATGTTATTAGAGGAATGGGAATGAATAATTTTACCATTATGGTAGATGCCCCTCCAATTAATATTGATGAACTTGATGAAAATAATAATGTTGTTACTAAGCAATTAAATATTCGTTCGGATAATATTATTCCTATTTATCCTTATCATTTTTCTATTGTTCCCAATCAGGGGATAACCCTTAAAGCATCAACAGCATTTCCATTTCAGGCTCCTGTAGATTATGTTTTTGAAGTAGATACAACAGATTATTTTAACAGTCCGATTAAGGAAAGAGTTACTTTATTTAGTCAGCCAGGAGGAGTGGTAACATGGACGCCTAATCTTTTGCAAAATATGCCTGATAGTATGGTTTACTTTTGGAGAGTAAGTAAAGATTCATCTTCAACAGCTAGTTATAATTGGCAAATGCGTTCTTTTCAGTACATTCAAAACAAAGAAGGTTGGCAACAAGAACATATTTTCCAATTTGAAGATAATCCAATGCAATTGGTTGGGTATAGCCGACCAAATAGGTTGTTTAGTTTTCAGAATAAAGTAAGTACCTTAAGAGCAGTTACAGATGGAGCGATAGGAAGTACAACAGTAAATGGACCAACTAACTGGTCAGAAGGTTCAATCCCTTCATATTTTATAGACCAACAAAGAATTGCAGGAAACGGTTGGGGGGCAAACAGTGCCATTCATGTTACTGTTTTAGATACCATTTCTTTTGATTACTGGAAACCTTTAGAAATGAATATGGGTCAGCTTAACATTCCTGGTTCAAATCCAAATCAGGCACCATCTAAATTTTTTATATTCCAAAATGGAAACCCAGCTCAAATGAATGCGTTGGCAAATATGCTAACAGACAGTGTTCCTAATGGTTATTATGTGTTAATGTGGACTTGGTACTGGAATATGTTTTGGGGTTATGCACCACTTCCAACCAATGTAAATACTGCTTTAACTAACCTTGGAGCAACGCAAGTTCCAATGGCTCAAGATAGTTTGCCTTTTGCTTTTTTTGTTAAAAAAGGAACGCCTACTTCTGTAGTCGAAAATGTTGGTTCAAGCATTACAGAAAAAGGTGTTTCTGTAAGTGCTACCATTACTGGCTCTGCAAATTTTGGAAATATATTTTCCCCGCCATTAGGGCCTGCCGTCAGTTGGGATTCTCTCTCGTGGCGAATGACACCACTGGAAAATCCTTCAAAAGATAGTACTGTTTTAAATGTTTTTGGTATTGATAATAATGGCAATGAAACCTTGTTGATTAGTAACTTACCTACAGATTCAGGAGATATTAGAATTACCAATCAAATAAATGCAACTCAATATCCTTACTTAAAATTAAACGCTCATATTACTGATGACTCTTTGTTTACAGCACCGCAATTACATAGATGGCAAGTAACTTATGAAGATATTCCTGAAGCGGCTCTTTCTCCAAATATTTACTTTTCTTTTTATAATGATACTGTGCAAGAAGGTGAGAAAATAAGACTTTCTATAGCCGTGAAAAATATTAGTCGACACAATATGGACAGTTTGTTAATCGCATTTAATGTATTGAATAAATTCAACCAAGTAATTCCTATAAATTATCCCAGACAAGCTCCATTATTGGCAGATAGTGTGATGATTGTGAATTTAGAATTTTCAACACAAGGAATGGCAGGGATAAATAGTTTGCTTATTGAGGTAAACCCGAATAATGACCAATTAGAAAAATATCATTTTAATAATTTGGCAGAAATTCCTTTTTATGTGCATGATGATAAAATTAATCCGCTGTTAGACGTTACTTTTGATGGAACACATATTTTAGATGGAGATATTGTTTCTCCAAAACCTGAAATTGTAATTGAGTTGAAAGACGAAAATTTGTTTTTAGCCTTAAACGATACTGCCGATTTTGCTGTATGGATTACCTCCCCAGATGGCGTTGAAAAAAGAATTTACTTTAACAGTAACGGACAAGAAATTATGCAGTTTATTCCGGCTTCTTTACCAAAAAACAGTGCTAAAATAATCTACCCTGCTTATTTTGATAAAGATGGGCAATATAAACTGAGAGTTCAAGCCAATGATGTATCTAAAAATGAATCAGGAAGTAATGATTATTTAATTGGTTTTGAAGTAATTCATAAGTCAACTATTACCAATATTGTTAATTATCCTAATCCGTTTACGACATCGACACGTTTTGTATTCACACTAACGGGAAGCCAAGTACCGGACATCTTTAAAATTCAAATTATTACCATTACCGGAAAAGTAGTGAGAGAAATACACAAAGAAGAATTGGGTAACATTAAAATAGGTAGGAATATCTCAGATTTTGTTTGGGATGGTACCGACCAATATGGCGATAGGCTTGCCAACGGACTTTATCTTTATAGAGTGATTACCAAAATTAACAATAACGATATCGAACACCGAGAAACAAGTGCTGATAACTACTTTAAAAAAGGATATGGTAAAATGTACTTGTTTAGGTAATATTGTAATTAATTATTATCAATAAAACCACCACCAATAAGGTCGTTACCATCATAAAAAACAGCCGATTGTCCTGGGGCTACACCTTGCACATCTTCAAAAAACTCTATTTTTATTCTACCATCTTCTAGCGGAACTAAATTGCTCAATTTACCCTTGTCTTTATAACGGATTTTGCTAAGAGCCTCCATTTCGTTGGTAATTTGCTCGTATTTTATAATGTTGGGATTGCGTACAAAAACTTCTTTTTTCTTTAAATCTTCTTTTGTTCCCAACACCACTTGGTTGTTTGCAGCATCAATTTTTACCACATAACGAGGGTCGCCAAAGGCAAGCTCTAAGCCTTTTCGCTGACCAATAGTATAAAACGGATAACCCTTGTGTTTGCCAAGTACATTGCCTTCGGTATCTAAAAAATCTCCGCCATCTACTTTTGCTTCTAACCCATCTACTCTTCTTTTTAAAAAGCCTCTGTAATCATTATCTGGAACAAAACAAATTTCAAAACTTTCGTTTTTCTTTGCTAATTCTTTGTATCCTCTGTCAAATGCCATTTGACGAATAGTTGGTTTATCCATTCCTCCAAGAGGAAAAATAGTTCTGGCAAGGCTTTCTTGAGAAAGTCCCCACAATACATAAGATTGATCTTTGTTTTCATCCAACCCTTTAGAAATAACATATCTGCCATTTTCCTTACGAATTTGAGCATAATGTCCTGTAGCAATAAATTCACAATCTAATTGGTCGGCTCTTCTTAAAAGGGCATCCCATTTAATGTGCGTGTTGCATAAAACACAGGGATTTGGTGTTCTTCCGGCAAGGTATTCATCAACAAAATTATCTATAATAAAATCGCCAAATTCCTTACGGATATCTAAAATAATGTGATGAAAACCATTTTCTACAGCTAGCATTCGGGCATCATTAATATCATCTAAACTGCAACAGCCGGTAGTTTTTCTTGCACCTCCTGATGTAGCATAATCCCATGTTTTCATCGTTATTCCTATCACTTCGTACCCTTGTTCGTGTAATAATAATGCAGCTACAGAACTATCAATTCCGCCACTCATTGCCACCAGCACTTTTCCTTTTTCACTCATTTTTTGTATATTAGTAGTTTAGTTTTGTTTGAATAAATCTTCAAACTCTAAATAATCTTTTTTTTCTTTTTTTATGGTGTCTGTATTGATAATCATGTCATCTTTGTTGGCATCAATTCGTCTTCCATAATTATATTCTACTTTCTTTTTAGTTGAGCCATCTTCATTGTAGTATAACCAAATTCCATGTTTTACATCTTTAGCATATTTACCAGCTAGCTGCATCAATCCATTCTCATAATAGTAAACCCCTTTGCCTTCTAACCTGCCTTTAATATAAGTATGATGAGATTTTATTTTACCATTTTCATAGTAAGTTTTCCAATCACCTTCCTCAATATTGTTAGTATAGTTTTTTTCTTCTGCAACATTACCGTTAGGGTAGTAAATTTTCCAAATTCCTTCTCTTTTTCCACTAATATAAAATTCTTCAGCTAGAGTATGTCCGCTAATACTGTAATAGGTCCATAAGCTATCTTTTTCCTGATTTTCATATTTTCCTGTAGATTTTAATTCTCCTGTTTTGTAATAAAAATTGGCATAAGAACCATTTTTTAAATGATGCACTTTCATGTTTAGTTTGCCTTCATCATTATAATGTAAAAATGTTCCAGTTGGTTTATCATCCTTAAACTGACCTTTATACCTAAGATAACCTGTAGGGTGATATTTTTCCCAATAGCCTTGTTTTTTACCATTGGCATCTACTTTATTAGTATCTTGAGCAACAGCTAACGTGGTTAAGATAGTTAATATTATTGTAATGATTAGTTTCATTTGTAGCTACTTGTTTTTTTGTTCAAATTTCTTTTGTGGCAACACACTCATCACAGGAATTTCAGATTTATTAATGATGGCTTGAGCTTTAGAACCTATAAATAATTCTTTAAAATCGTTTTCTTGTTGAGTCATTATTAAAATTAAATCAGCAGCAATGTCTTCAGCATAATCGAGCAAAGCACTTACTAATTTTTTCTTACCTTTTTCTATAGGGATTAACGTTGTTTCACATTTAATATTTTCTTTTTCTATTACTTCTTTCACTTCATTAATCTGCTCTTCAAGTTTTGATAAAGCTTCATTTTTGTCAGACAGAATAATAGAAGCCACATTAATCTGTGCATTGAACAGTTTGGCTAATTTAATGCCAATGTTCACTTTGTCAGTTGTTGCTTTTGTTAAATCTAACGGAAGTAAAATCTTTTTACATCCTTTTTGGTGCTTCTTCCCCTTAATAGTAATTACCGGACAAGGAGAAGTTTTTACCACTCGTAAAGAGTTAGAACCAATAAATTTACCTCTTGCAGCTCCTTGAGTTCCCATTACTATCATTTTTGCTTTGATAGCTTTAGCTGTTTTTACAATTTTATTATAAACTGAACCTTTGGTAAGTAAATAAGAAATAGGTACACCACTTTCTTTAGAGGAATCTTCAGCTAAGGTTTTTAGGTTTTTTTCTACTGCTTCTTTTAATCCACTTACTTCCGAAAAAAATACTTTTATTACCGGATTAAGTTCTTCTAGTACATAAAGCAAAACAATTTCAGCATCCTGAATTTTAGCAAGATTGTAAGATTGTTTCAATGCAATTAACGATTGTTCTGAAAAATCTATGGGAACTAATATTTTGTTTTGTTTGGCTTTCATAGGTCTAATTTGAAGCTAATTCTTTTTTAAATTCAGAAGTAGTATGGAATGTTATTTCCGGATAATCAGCTTGTGCACTTTGTAATAAAAAGGCACTTTGAGCTAAGAATACATCATTTCCGTCTTTATCTATAGCAATGTATTGACTTTTCCGCATTTTAAATTCTTCTACTTTTGCTTCATTGTCTGAAGTCATCCAACAAGCTTTATGCAAACTCTTAGCTTCAAATTCTGCAGATGCTCCATACTCATGTTTTAAACGATGCTGAATAACCTCAAACTGTAATTCTCCAACTGTACCAACAATTTTTCTATTACCCGGCTGTTGAATAAATAGCTGAGCCACCCCTTCATCCGTGAGTTGCTGAATACCTTTTTCCAGTTGCTTGGTTTTCATAGGATCTTTATTAATAAGTTCCTTGAAAATTTCCGGAGAGAAACTTGGAATTCCTTGAAACTCTATTTTTTCTCCTTCGGTAAGTGTATCGCCAATTTTAAAATTTCCGGCATCATATAAACCAATTACGTCTCCAGGAAAAGCTTCATCAATAACGCTTTTATCCTGAGCCATAAAACTGGTAGGATTGTTAAATCTTAATTTTTTATCGGTAGCAACATTGTAGTAAAACTTATTTCTTTCAAATGTTCCAGAACAAATTCTTAAAAAAGCAATTCTATCTCTGTGTTTAGGATCTAAATTGGCGTGAATTTTAAAAATAAACCCTGTAAAATTAGGCTCTGTAGGTTCTACCATTCTTATGTTGGTTGCTCTGCTTCTTGGGCTTGGAGCAATTGCTAAGAATGTGTCCAACAATTCTTGAACACCAAAATTATTTAAGGCACTACCAAAAAATACGGGAGCCAATTCTCCAGCACGATATTTTTCTACATCAAAAGCATCATAAACACCCTCAATAAGTTCTACATCCTCTCTTAGTTTTGGAGCATAATCTTCAATTATTTCATCCAATAAAGGATCGTTTAGGTCTTTAATGCTTACAATTTCTCTTTCAATTTTTGTTTTATTGGAATCAAATAAATTCAGGTGTTTTTCATATAAATTATAAACGCCTTTAAAAGTTGCTCCAATGCTTATTGGCCAGCTTAAAGGTCTTACTTTTATGTCTAGAGTAGTTTCAATTTCATCCAACAAATCAAACGGATTTTGACCTTCTCTATCCATTTTATTGATGAAAACAATAACGGGCGTATCTCGCATTCTACAAACTTCCATCAGTTTTTTGGTTTGAGCCTCCACACCATTGGCACAGTCAATAACTAAAATAACGCTATCTACAGCTGTTAGTGTTCTGTAAGTATCTTCAGCAAAATCTTTGTGACCAGGAGTATCTAGAATATTGATTTTAGTGTCTTTATAATTAAAAGCCATTACGGAAGTAGCAACAGAAATTCCTCTTTGCTTTTCAATTTCCATAAAATCGGAAGTAGCCGTTTTCTTAATCTTATTAGATTTTACAGCTCCTGCCGTTTGTATCGCACCACCAAATAACAATAATTTTTCGGTAAGCGTTGTTTTACCAGCATCGGGGTGACTAATAATGCCAAAAGTTCTTCTTTTTGCTATTTCTTTCTCTAAACTCATGCTGCAAAATTAGCTTTTTTATATGGAATGTAATAGATAGCATTAACTAGTTCAAGATACTTTTTTTATCTTCCACTAATTTACTGCTGTTCTACTAAGAAAATTACTACTTTTGCAGTCCAATTTTTATAAAAATGGGTAAAATAACAATTAAGGATAAAACCTTTAAACCATACATTTCTGCTGAAGAGCTGCAAACTTCCATAAGTAATGTTGCTAATGAAATTAACACACACTACAGTGGTAAATCTCCTATTTTTATTGGGGTATTAAATGGTTCCTTTATGTTTATGAGCGATTTGTTGAAAGAAATTAACCTGCAATGCACGGTTTCTTTTGTAAAACTAGCTTCTTATGAGGGAACCACCACAACAGGAAAAGTAAACGAGTTAATTGGGTTAAATGAAGACTTAGAAGGACAAGATGTTATTTTGGTGGAAGACATTGTAGATACTGGAAATACCTTAGTTAAGTTATATGAGATTTTGCAAAATAAAAAAGTAAATTCTATAAAAATTGCTTCATTGCTTTTTAAACCTGAGGCTTACCACAAACCTTATCCGATTGATTATATAGGAAAAGAAATTCCAAATGCTTTTGTATTGGGCTACGGATTAGATTATGATGGTTATGGCAGAAACCTTAGTTCCATTTATGTGTTGGATGAGCAATAGTAATTAGATGATAAAATAGTTTTGAAATTATAAAACGAAAAAGATATGTTGAATATAGTATTATTTGGTCCTCCTGGAGCAGGAAAAGGGACGCAGGCAGCAAAATTAGTTGATAAATACAGTTTAGTACATTTATCAACAGGAGATATATTTAGAGCTAACATTAAAGGCGAAACTGAATTGGGTAAACTAGCTAAAAGTTATATGGATAAAGGGAATTTAGTTCCCGATGAGGTTACTATTAGTATGTTAGAAGCAGAAGTAGATAAAAATCCACAAGCTAAAGGGTTTATTTTTGACGGATTTCCAAGAACTACACCACAAGCAAAAGCATTAGATAAATTTTTAACTTCAAAAAATACAGCTATCTCTATAATGTTAGCGTTAGATGTACCAAAAGAAGAATTAATAAAACGTTTGTTAGAAAGAGGGAAAGACAGTGGAAGAGCAGATGATTTAGATGAAAATATTATTGCTAACAGAATTAAAGTATATAACGAACAAACTGCTGTAGTGGCTGATTTTTATGCTTCTCAAAACAAATTTGAAAAAATTAATGGAGTAGGCAGCATTGAGGATATTTTCAATCGTTTGTGTTCAGCTATCGATAACGCTAATTAAATATTAGAGATTAGAAATTAAACTTCAAACCTCAAACTTTTAACTTTTAAACTAACCAATGTCCAACTCCAACTTTATAGATTACGTAAAAATACACTGCACTTCAGGTAAAGGAGGTAGAGGTTCTAGACATTTTAGAAGAGAGAAGTATGAGCCTAAAGGTGGCCCAGATGGGGGTGATGGTGGTAGAGGTGGACACGTAATTGTGAAAGGTAATAAAAACCTATGGACTTTATTGCATTTAAAATACAAACGACATATTAAAGCCAAGCATGGTGAAGATGGTAGTAGCTCTAGAAGCACAGGTGCTGAGGGGGAAGATGTTTATGTAGAAGTGCCTTTGGGAACAATTGCTAAAGATGGTGAAACGGGAGAGGTTTTATTTGAAATAACTGAAGATGGTGAAGAGCAAATCTTACTTAAGGGAGGCAGAGGTGGATTAGGAAATTCTCATTTTAAATCATCAACTAACCAAGCTCCAAGATATGCACAACCCGGAGAAGATGGTCAAGAAGCATGGAAAATATTAGAATTAAAGGTATTGGCTGATGTAGGGCTAGTAGGTTTTCCTAATGCCGGAAAATCAACATTATTGTCGGTGCTTAGTGCTGCAAAACCAGAAATTGCTAATTATCCTTTTACTACTTTAGTGCCTAATTTAGGGATTGTTTCTTACAGAGATTATCGTTCTTTTGTAATGGCAGATATTCCTGGTATTATTGAAGGAGCTCACGAAGGTAAAGGATTAGGCATACGATTTTTAAGACATATAGAAAGGAATGCGGTATTGTTGTTTTTAATTCCTGCTGACAGCAAAAATATTAATGAAGAATACGAAATTCTATTAAACGAATTAAAAGCGTATAACCCGGAATTATTAGATAAAGACAGAATATTAGCTGTTTCTAAATCCGATATGTTGGATGATGAACTAAAAGATGAAATTGAAAAAGACCTTCCGGAAGTTCCTCACTTATTTATTTCTTCTGTTGCCCAACAAGGCTTACTAGAACTTAAAGACTTACTTTGGAAGTATATTAACAAAGGAGAGGAATAGTTAATTGTTATTCGTTATTGGTTAATTGCTAAATAGATATCGTTCATTTCAGGGCTTCTTATTAGTAATTAATTTTTTTGCCACGAATACTTACTATTAGTGCATTCGTGGCAAAAATCATAGGTTGTTAAACTACAAACTAATAACCTTATAAACTATCTAGTCTTGATTTTTAAACTTAACCATCGTTAAGATAGTAGCTAAAGCAACCGTTTCACCTGTTTCATCATACACATCTACTAAGAATTTTACAATTCCTTTCTTAATATCTGTTTCATCTTTTTTCTCTTGAGAGATTTTTTCCTTAGCAGTGAACCTAACACCAATAGTCATTCCTGGATAAACAGGTTTTACAAATCTACATTCGTCCAGCCCATAGTTTAACAAAACAGGACCTTTTTTACCGTCAACAAATAAACCTGCTGCTTTTGATAATACCCAATATCCATGGGCAACATTTTTTTCAAATATAGTTCCTTCTAAAGAAGTAGCATCTACGTGAGCGTAAAAATGATCACCACTAACGTTCGCAAAGTTCACAATGTCCGCATCAGTAACGGTATGTTTTCTGGTTATCACCGTTTCACCTATTTGAATTTCTTCAAAATATTTTTGGAAAACATGTCTATCAAATTCTGTTTGTTCTGCACCGTATTGGTATTGGTTGGTAATGTTCGTAATCATTGTTGGCGAACCCTGAATAGCAGTACGTTGTAAGTAATGCAAAATACCACGTTTTCCACCCATTTCTTCACCGCCTCCGGCTCTGCCTGGTCCACCATGAGTAAGCAACGGCATAGGAGATCCATGTCCGGTACTTTCTTTAGCACAAGCAGCATTTAATATTAAAATTCGTCCGTGCATACAAGCCGCACCTAACACAAATTCTTTCGCAATTTTATCATCATTGGTAACAATGGAACAAACTAGAGAACCTTTGCCCATATTGGCTAATTCAATGGCTTCATCTAATGTTTTGTAGGGAATTATGGTTGATACCGGACCAAATGCTTCAATGTTGTGGCAATCGGTATTGGTAAATGGATTTTCGTTTAAAAATAAGATGGGCGATAAAAAAGCACCTTTGCTTTTGTCAGCACCTGTAACTTCAAAATTATCCACATCACCAAAAACAATTTTCTGACTGGTAGAAAGTTGAGCTACTTTTTCTTTTACCTCTTTTACTTGTTCTAAACCAGCTAAAGATCCCATTCTTACCCCTTCTACTGCAGGATTTCCAATTACCGTTTGAGCCAATCTTTTTCCTAAAGCAATTTGTACATCTTCTACTAATTTTTCTGGAACAATAATTCTACGAACAGCCGTACATTTTTGTCCGGCTTTTACTGTCATTTCTCGTTGTACTTCTTTGATGAACAAATCAAACTCTTCCGTTCCGGGAACAGCATCTTCACCTAAAATACTTGCATTTAGCGAATCTGCTTCCATATTAAAAGGAACAGCTTCTTCTAACAAACGAGGGTGTGCTTTAAGCATTTTTCCGGTTGAAGCAGAGCCTGTAAATGTAACCACGTCTTGGTTGGTAACATGGTCTAAAATTCCATTGGCAGAACCACAAATTAATTGTAATGCTCCTGCTGGAAGTATGTTGGAGTCGATAATATCTTTCACCATTGCTTCGGTCAGGAAAGAAGTTAATGTAGCAGGTTTAACAATAGCTGGAACACCGGCCATTAGGTTGACAGCAATTTTTTCCAACATTCCCCAAATAGGAAAGTTAAATGCATTAATATGAATGGCAACACCTTGTTTAGGAACCATAATATGATGCCCAATGAAAGTGCCATTTTTAGAAAGTGGAGCAGTTTCTCCATCTACATAAAAAGGCTCGTCAGGAAATTGCCTTCTAAGACTGGCATTAGCGAACAAATTACCAATTCCACCTTCAATATCTATCCAACTATCTACTTTTGTAGCACCTGTTTTAGCACTTACTTCGTAGTATTTTGCTTTCAAGGTTAAAAGATGCATGGCTAAAGCTTTTAGCATCAGTCCTCTTTCCTGAAAAGTCATTTTTCTAAGAGTTGGACCGCCTACTTTACGAGCATAATCCATCATGGCTGCAAAATCTAAACCTTCGCTTGAAGCAGTAGCAATTTGTTCGCCTGTAATGGCATCAAATAATGGTTTTTCTTTACCTGAGCCTTCTACCCATTGTCCTTGAGCGTAATTTTGTAGTTTCATAGTTTTACTTTTAGATTTTTATAGGTCAGTAAAATTAATAACTGTTTATAAACCTACCATTATATTTTGGTAAAAATTAGAATAACTCTATTTATGATGTAGAAGTAGAGGGGTAACAAAAGCTTTTTCTTTTGATGTCATTTTGTCATAACTCATAAAAATTGGCTAATTTTGTAGTTCTTTAAAAAATAAATATGGAATTAGGAAATAAAGTAATAGATGAGGCTGTTCAAGGTTCTGCGACCTTGTTAGCAGATACGGATAAAACCAATAATAAAAAAGTTTACATAGAAAGTTATGGATGCCAGATGAACTTTTCTGATAGTGAAATAGTTGCTTCTATTTTAGCTGAAAGTGGTTATGGTACTACTAATAATTTGGAAGAAGCGGATGTAGTATTGGTTAATACTTGTTCTATTAGAGAAAAAGCTGAACAAACGGTAAGACAACGATTAACGGTTTTCAATAAAGAAAAAAAGAAAAAACCAGAATTGGTAATTGGTGTGTTGGGTTGTATGGCAGAACGATTAAAATCACAATTATTAGAAGAAGAAAAAATTGTTGACATAGTGGTTGGTCCTGATGCTTACAGAGATTTACCCAATTTAGTAGCTCAAGTGGACGAAGGTAAAAAAGCGGTAAATGTTATCTTATCTAAAGAAGAAACTTACGGAGATATTAGTCCGGTGAGGTTGTTAAGCAACGGAGTTACGGCATTTATTTCCATTACCCGTGGTTGCGATAACATGTGTACTTTTTGTGTAGTGCCTTTTACTAGAGGAAGAGAAAGAAGTAGAAATCCTGAAAGTATTTTAAAAGAAGCTCAAGATTTATTTGATAGAGGTTATAGAGAGGTTACTTTATTGGGTCAGAATGTAGATTCTTACTTGTGGTATGGTACAGAGGGATTGAAAAAATATTATGAAAACTTATCGGAAGAAGAAAAAGCTCAAAGCATCAATTTTGCTCAATTGATGGAAAAAGTAGCTCAAATTAGTCCGAAGTTACGTGTGAGATTTTCTACTTCACATCCTAAAGATATGACAGATGAATTTTTACATGTGATGGCTAAGTATGATAACATTTGCAATTATATTCATTTGCCTTTTCAGAGTGGAAGTAATAGGATTTTAGAAATGATGAACAGAGGTTATACCAGAGAATGGTATATGGATAGAATTGATAGCATTAGAAAAATTGTTCCTGATTGTTCTATTTCTGCTGATATTATTGCAGGTTTTTGTTCGGAGACAGAAGAAGATCATCAAGATACACTATCATTAATGGACTACGTAAAGTACGATTTTTCTTACATGTTTAATTATTCTGAAAGACCTAATACACAAGCTCAACGTAAGTTTAAGGATGATGTTCCTCAAGAAGTAAAAAGTAGAAGATTACAAGAAATTATAGATAAACAAAGTACCCATTCATTAGAAAGAAACCAAGCTTATGTTGGTAAAACATTTGAAGTGTTGGTAGAAAAAAAATCTAAACGCTCTGATAATGAATTGGCAGGAAGAACTTCTCAAAACACAGTGGTGGTTTTTCCTAAAGAAAATTACAAAGTAGGCGATTATGTAACTGTCTATATAGAAGATTGCACAGGAGGAACATTGTTAGGGAGAGCGATATAAGTTAAAAGGTTTAACCATCATGGATACACAACAAATAAAACAGCGTTTTGGAATTATTGGTAGCTCGCCAATGTTAGATAGGGCTATAAACATAGCTGCTCAGGTAGCAGTTACTGATTTATCTGTTTTAATTACAGGAGAAAGTGGAGTAGGGAAAGAAGTAATGCCTCAAATTATTCATCAATTAAGTGCCAGAAAACACAATAAATATATTGCTGTAAATTGTGGTGCAATTCCAGAAGGAACTATAGATTCTGAACTTTTTGGACATGAAAAAGGTGCTTTTACGGGAGCTCATGAAGCTCGTAAAGGGTATTTTGAAGTAGTTGATGGAGGTACCATATTTTTAGATGAGGTTGGTGAATTGCCTTTACCTACACAAGCCAGATTATTAAGAGTGTTGGAAACAGGTGAATTTATTAAAGTAGGTTCATCAAAAGTGCAAAAAACTGATGTTAGAATTGTTGCTGCAACTAATGTAAAATTACCCGAAGCAGTTAAAAAAGGTAAGTTTAGAGAAGATTTATATTACCGATTAAATACAGTGCCGATAGATTTACCTCCGATAAGAGAGCGAAAAGAAGATATACATTTGTTATTCAGAAAATTTGCTTCAGATTTTGCGGGAAAATACCGTATGCCAAGTGTTCAGTTAACACCTGATGCGGTTGAGTTGCTTATTAACTATCGTTGGCCGGGAAATATTCGTCAGTTAAAGAATGTGACTGAGCAAATATCAGTAATAGAAAATAACAGAGAAATTTCAGCCAATATTTTAGCTAATTATTTACCATTAGATAGTAATACCTCTCAATTACCAGCTTTATATAAAGGGGATACTTCAGATATGTCTGAAAGAGATATTTTGTATAAAGTGTTGTTTGATTTAAAAGATGATGTGAATGAGTTGAAAAAATTGGTTTTCGGGATTATTAGCAATGGAAATACAAAACAACCGTTGGTTTCCGATTCTGAAGAAAATACTTCCATGATAAACAGCATAAAAAGATTATATGCTAAAAGTGATGATTTAGATACGGAAAAACCTTTATCTGCAGAAGTGTATAAACCTCAAATTATCAATCCTGAAGATGATTTTTCAGATCATGAAGAAGTGGAAGAAGAATCTTTATCTTTGGCTGATAAAGAAAAAGAAATGATTGTTAAAGCATTGAGAAAACATAACAATAAGCGAAGAAAAGCTTCTGAAGAGTTAGGTATTTCTGAAAGAACACTTTACAGAAAAATTAAAGAATACGATATTAATGAATAAAAAACACCATTATATTGTTCTTGCCTTTCTCATGATATTTTTTTCATGTAAAGTAGATTATTCTTTTACTGGAGCCTCTATTGCTCCTGAAATAAAAACCTTTTCTGTAAAAACGTTTCAAAATTACGCTCCTTTAGCTAATCCAAACTTAAGTCAGACTTTTAGTGAAGCTTTGAAAGATGTATTTGTTTCTCAAACCAGTTTACAAATGTTGCCTGCTAATGGCGATTTGCAATTTGAAGGAAGCATAACAGGTTATACTATAACACCAAACGCTATTCAAGGTGACCAAACAGCGGCAACCAATAGGCTTTCTATTACTGTAAATGTAATTTTTACTAATACCAAAGACGATAAACAAAGCTTTGAAAGAAGCTTTACTCGTTATGCCGATTTTGAATCATCCATTAATTTAACTACCATAGAAGATGACCTCATTAAGGATATTAATGGCCAGTTAACGCAAGATATTTTTAATAATGCTGTTTCAAATTGGTAAAATAAATACAACTCATCAATGCAACAAATTTTATCATTACTTATATTTTCCAGCATATTTCTTAGTTGTTCATCAACAAAATCGAGCTCAGATACAGTTGTTAAAAATAAAACAAATAATAGCGAAATGAAATATTGTGTTGGTAGAGGGGGAGGTTTCACAGGTGATTTTGAAGAGTATATGTTGCTTGAAAACGGTAAGGTTTATAAAAGAGATTTTGTTTATGAAAGAGATGTTTTTTACAAACAGCTTTCTGCGTTAGATACGGAGTATTTTCTAACTAAAATTGATGAGTTAAGTTTGTATGGAGAAGACATTAATAAGCCTGGAAATATGTCTTATTACTTAGAAATCCGACAAGGAAATAATACAATTAATAAAATTATTTGGGGAGCACATTCTTATTACCCACCGAAACAATTAGAGGCTTTTCATAAAGAGTTTTTTGAGAAATTAAAACAGCAAGACTGATTAAACTTTAACTTTTTCCTTGCGAAGCAAAGCGGAGACAAGGAAACGAAAGTTCAACGAAGTTAATCTAGTTAGGATTAATTCAATTGGATCCCTGATCTACGTTGCACTTCGTCAGGGAAGATTAGGTTATAGATTAATAATTAACCTCTCAAATCACTTCACCTTCTCTACCTTAATTATTTTTACAGGGCAAGCTTTTGCGGCATTCATATTGGCAATGTATTCATCATCGCCAACTACTACATTGTAGAAACCTCTTTTTTCTTTGCTGCCAATTAACGTGCATTTACCGTCTTTTTTAGACATACGCCAACGGTCGTAAGCTATTTCAACGCAATAATTGCAGCCTATACACTTTTCTCTTTGGTGGGTAATACGAATCATTCGGCTGGAATTACTTTATATAACTTATCTGATGGTCGAATAATTTCATCAATAGGAGTAGAGAAGTTTACTCCTTTTTCAACTTTTTCAACAGATTTATCATCTACTCGAAGTTCTTTAACAGTAGTTTCAATAACTCCTGTTGTGGGTCCGGTAATTAATATTTTATCCCCAACACTCAATGAGTGGGTTTCAATTCTAAATTCAGCAATATTAATTTTAGGAAAATATTTAATACCTTGCCCCAAGAATTTTTTTCTGGTAGTGGCTTGCGAACCATGTCCTTCCGACCATTCTCCCAATTCCTGACCTAAATAATAGCCATCCCAAAAACCTCTGTTGTAAACTGTTGCTAAGCGTTGGTTCCAGCCTTCAATTTTTTCTTTAGAGTAAGTGCCATCTAAATATGCATCAGCAGCTTCTCGGTAGCATTCTGTAACTGTTTTAACGTATTCAGGAGCTCTTCCTCTCCCTTCAATTTTTAATACTTTTACGCCAGCATTTATTATGTCATCAATAAATCCTATGGTACATAAATCTTTTGGAGACATAATGTATTCATTGTCAATTAACAGTTCATTTCCTTCTTCATCTTTCACTTCGTAAGTTCTGCGACAATTTTGTACGCAAGCACCTCTGTTGGCAGAAGAATTATTGGTGTGTAAACTTAAATAACATTTTCCTGAAACAGCCATACATAATGCTCCGTGAGCAAAAATTTCTATTTCTACCAAGTTACCAGAAGGTCCTGTAATATTTTCTTTTTTAATGCCGTCTGTAATGCTTTTTACTTGTATTAAGCTAAGTTCTCTTGCCAATACCATTACATCAGCAAAATGCGAGAAAAATTTAATGGTTTCTAAGTTGGTGACATTGGTTTGCGTGGAAATATGCACCTCAAAACCGATTGAAGAAGCATAATTAATTACCGCTTGATCGGAAGCAATAACGGCAGTTATACCTGCAGCTTTTGCTTTATCAACAATACGTTTCATTAACGATAAATCATGATCGTAAATAATGGTATTTAGCGTTAAGTAAGAACGAACATTATTGCTATTGCACGTTTCAGCAATCTTTTCTAAATCGTCAAAAGTAAAATTGTTAGCAGCTTTTGCTCGCATATTTAATTGTTCTATCCCAAAATAGATAGAGTCTGCTCTTCCTTGTATGGCAGCCATAAGCGATTCAAAAGAACCAGCCGGAGCCATTATTTCTATTTGTTTGTTCATTAGTTTACCTACTGTAGTTTTAAAATGCGAAGTTACTACATTTTAGCTTTAGATTAATAATTATTAAGATTCATTCTAAAGAGTATTTATTATGTTGACAATCATATTTATACTATTAGTTTTTTTTATAGCTTTGTGAGAACAAAAACAAATTATTATGAAAGTAAAATACCTTTTCACTTTAGTATTAACAATAGCATTAGTTTTTAATACTTACGCCACTACTTATACGTCAGCTCAAAATGGTGATTGGACAAACCCTGCTACTTGGACACCTTTTGGAGTTCCAATTCCGGGTGATGATGCAATTATCAATCATACGGTAACGTTGAACACTAGCTTTGCTTATACTTCAGGGTCTATTACGGTAAATGCTACAGCTAGTTTGGTGCAAGATAACTCTTCTAGAGATATATGGTTAAACGGAGCAAGTGCGACATTTACTAATAACGGAACAACCACTATAAGAAATTTGCTATTGAGTGACGGAACGTTTACTAATGCTGGAGTTTTAACATTTAATTCAGCAGCAAACTTTATTACTATGGATAATCCAGGAGGTATTAATTGTATTGATAGTTTGTACAACGATGGGACGATTAATAACAATGGAGTTATTAATGTGGTAACTTTTTACAACAATGACCTGATGAATAATTATGGTACTATTCAAGGTTTATCCACTGTGGTAGATAGTTTGTGGAATGAAGGCGATTTCTTTAATTTTTCAGGATCAACCTTGTTAGCAGATAGTGCTACCAATAATGGAAATTTTACCAATAATGGTAGCATTCAGTTTTTTCAGTTTACCAATTTTGTTAATGGCATTTTTGTAAATGATGGTTCGCTGAGTTTTACTGATATGACCAATATGGGAGATTTTACTAATAATAGTACGCTAACAGGCTCGAATAGTATGTGGAATAATGAAGTTTTTGATAACTCAAGTACAGGACAAATAACGTTAACAGTAAGCTTTTTAAATGCAGATACTACGAATAATACCGCAAGCTTCAATAATGATGGTAGTTTTGATATAGGAGATAGTTTCTACAACTTCAACACGATAACAGGTACAAATACAGGTTCTTTTACTGTTCAAGATTCTTCAGTTAATTTTGGCACCATGTCAGGAAGTTTTGATTTTTGTGATGCAACACCTCCGGCTACAGCTCCATTTGTAGATTTTAATTTTGGAACAATTGCCCCAACAATAACTTATTGTACAGTAAGTATTGCAGAAAATATAGGCAAAACCAACATTTCTTTTTACCCTAATCCAACCAAAGGAATGGTGTTTTTTGGAGAAAAATATCAACTAGAAATTTATAATGCGGTTGGGCAACAACTAATAAATAAGTATACCAATCAAGTAACTCTGGAGAATTACACATCAGGTATTTATCTTTTAATGATAAAAGACCAAAATGGAAATGTTCTTCAGAAAGAGAGGTTAGTTAAAGAGTAAGAGGATTCTTAAATTCCCTTCACATCAATAAACAACTCATCCAATTGTTTTTTATCAATGGTTGCGGGAGCATCTATCATTACATCTCTACCGTTGTTGTTTTTCGGGAAGGCAATAAAATCTCTAATGGTTTCTTGTCCGCCAAATAACGCACACAATCTATCAAAACCTAAGGCAATACCACCGTGTGGTGGAGCTCCATATTCAAACGCATTCATTAAAAAGCCAAACTGTGCTTGAGCTTCTTCTTTGGTAAATCCTAACAAATCAAACATTCTAGATTGTACTGCTCTATCGTGAATACGAATAGAGCCTCCGCCTATTTCTGTACCATTTAGCACTAAGTCGTAAGCATTGGCCCTCACTTTTCCGGGGTCAGTTTCCAATAAGTGTAAATCTTCTGTTTTTGGAGAAGTAAACGGGTGGTGCATCGCATGGTAGCGACCACTTTCTTCATCCCATTCTAATAATGGAAAGTCATACACCCACAATGGAGCATATTCATTAGGATTTCTTAAACCTAATTCGTTGGCAAGATGCAAACGTAAATCGTTCATTTGTTTTTGAGTTGCAGTTAAATCGCCACTTAATACCAATATTAAATCGCCTGCTTTGGCATTGCATTTTTCTGCCCATGCTTTTAAATCTGCTTCACTATAAAATTTATCTACTGAAGATTTATAGGTGCCATCTTCATTACAACGAAGATAAACCATTCCTTTTGCTCCAACTTGAGGTCTTTTTACATAATCTGTTAGCGCATCTAATTGTTTTCGGGTAAAAGAAGCACAGTCTTCGGCAACAATAGCAATCACCGTTTCAGCACTATCAAAAACATTAAAACCTTTATTTTTAGTAACATCATCAATATAATTAAAGGTCATTCCAAAACGAATATCGGGTTTATCGCAACCGTAGTTTAGCATAGCATCAGCATAACTCATTCTTGGGAAAGCCTTTAATTCAATATTTTTAACTTTTTTGAAAAGATAATCCATCATTCCTTCAAAAGTGTTTAAAATATCTTCTTGTTCCACAAAAGCCATTTCGCAGTCAATTTGTGTAAACTCCGGCTGACGGTCGGCACGTAAATCTTCATCTCTAAAGCAACGCACAATTTGATAATAACGGTCGTAGCCACTTACCATTAATAATTGCTTAAAGGTTTGTGGTGATTGAGGTAAAGCATAAAATTGTCCCGGGTTCATTCTGCTCGGTACTACAAAATCTCTTGCTCCTTCGGGAGTAGATTTAATTAAATAAGGCGTTTCGATTTCTAAGAAATCGATAGCATCTAAGTATTTTCTAACTTCAATGGCTAGTTTATGTCTCAACTCCAGGTTTTTGCGAACCGGGTTTCTTCTTAAATCCAAATAACGGTATTGCATACGTAATTCTTCACCGCCATCGGTTTTATCTTCGATGGTAAAAGGTGGAGTTTTACTTTTGTTGAGTAAGGTAAATTTCTCGACAATAATTTCAATTTCTCCAGTTGGGATATTGTTGTTTTTACTTTCACGCTCAATTACTTTTCCTGTAATTTGTATTACATCTTCTCTACCTAGCGATTTAGCTGTTTTAGTATGTTCTTCACCAAACACCAACTGAGTAATACCATAGCGATCACGTAAATCAACAAATGTCATGGCGCCAAGCTCACGAGTTTTTTGTATCCATCCGCAAAGGGTAACGGTTTCATTAACATTGCTTAAACGCAACTCTCCATTGGTGTGTGTTCTGTACATAACGTTTCAATAAAAATTTAGATTGCGAAATTAAACAATTCAGCAAGAAAGTAGTTGTGGAGAAGAATAAAATTTGGAGACTAGACCTAACAGGTTTCAAAAACCTGTCAGGTCTGAAAAAGTTAAATCACATCATAATCTACTACTAACTTATCTGAAGCAGGGTGAGCCTGACAAGTTAAAATAAATCCATCAGCTACTTCTTCATCAGAAAGAGCATAATTCATTTCCATAGTAGCTTTTCCTTCAATAATTTGGGCTTTACAGGTGCAGCAAACGGCTCCTTTACATGAAAATGGAGCATCCGCACCCTGTTCAATAGCAGCATCTAAAATGGTTTCTCCTTTGCTGTTTAAGTCAAATTCAAACTCTTCGCCATCCATAATTACGGTAACATGGCTGGTGCCTTCGTAAGATGATTCAGGCGCTGCTTGTTCAAGCGATTCTGCTTTTTTAACGGGAGTAGTGAATAATTCAAAATGAATTTTTTCATCAGCAACGCCCATCTTTTTAAAGGTTTCGTTTACTGTATTTATCATAGCTTCCGGCCCACAAATATAAAAACCATCAGCTTTTAATATTTCTAAATTTAATTTAATGAAGTCATTCATTTTTTGTTCGTCAATTCTACCACATTGAATAGGGTCTAATTGACTAACTGCTCCTTCATCATAAGTGTAATGAACCACAAAGTTGTTAGGGTGGTTTGCAGCTAAAGTATCTAGTTCTTTTTTGAAAATAGTAGATGCCTCATTGATGTTTCCGTAAAATAAAGTGAGTTTTCCTCCAGCTTTAATAACAGATTTTAATAAAGAAAAAACAGGTGTAATACCACTTCCTGCTGCAACACCAACAATGTTTCCTGCATGGTTTTTAGCAGTAAAATTTCCTGCCGGGGGCATTACTTCTAATTCATCTCCAACAGTTAATAGGTCGTTTAAAAAACCAGACATTTTTCCATTATCAATTTTCTTTACTCCAATTCTTATTTCTTCTTCAAATGGTGTGCTGCAAATAGAATAAGATCTTCTAATATCTTCACCATCAACAACCTTTTTAACTGTAACATATTGCCCAGATTCGAATGCAAAAGTATTTTTTAAATCGGCAGGAAGTTCAAATGCAATAGAAACCGCTTGATTAGTTTCTTTTCTAATATCTTTAACTTTTAAGGTATGGAAATGATTCATTCTTTATGTTTTTCTTTTTAATTCGGACAAAAGTAATATTATTTCACAAAATAAGAAGATATTAAAATAAGGGACTAAATGAAATTACTAAAAATTTAGTGAATTTGTTAAAAAAATCTTCAACTGACAAAAATCAGCTATTTGTTGATTATTTTTTCGTTAAATTTGGGCAACCAAATAAAAACATATATAACAATATGGATGAACAACAAAAATTAGATGCGTTTCAGGCGAAAATTGATGCAGAAATTAAGATAGAACCAAAAGATTGGATGCCTGAAGAATATAGAAAACATTTACAACGTCAAATTTCCCAACATGCTCATTCGGAAGTGATTGGTATGCAGCCAGAAGGAAACTGGGTATTGAGAGCACCTTCATTAAGAGCTAAAGTAGTGTTATTGGCAAAAATTCAGGATGAAGCCGGACATGGACAATACTTATATGCAGCAGGTGAAACGTTGGGAAAAAGCAGAGATGAGTTTATTGAAGAATTACAGACTGAAAAAGCAAAATATTCCAGTATTTTTAATTACCCAACATTAACTTGGGCAGATATGGGAGCTGTAGGTTGGTTAGTTGATGGAGCTGCTATTGTAAATCAGGTATCCTTACAAAGAACTTCTTACGGACCTTATGCTAGAGCGATGGTAAGAATTTGTAAAGAAGAAAGTTTTCACCAAAGACAAGGGTATGAAATTATTGCCCACATGGCAAAAGGAACTCCTGAGCAAAAAGCTATGGCTCAAGATGCGTTGAACAGATTATGGTGGCCATCATTAATGATGTTTGGTCCGCATGATGCCGATTCTCCAAATTTAGGGAATGGTGTGAAATGGAAAATAAAACGCGAAACGAATGACGAATTACGTCAGAAGTTTATCGATAAAACGGTTCACCAAGCAGAAGTAATTGGATTAACTATTCCCGATCCGGATTTAAAATGGAACGAAGAAACAGGTCATTACGATTATGGTAAAATTGATTGGGATGAGTTTTGGAATGTGGTAAAAGGTAATGGACCTTGTAATAAACAGCGTTTAGAACATCACAAAAGAGCTCATAACAATGGTAAATGGGTAAGAGAAGCAGCTTTGGCTTATGCCCAAAAACAAAAAGCAAAACAAATGGTGGCGTAATCCACCCAACACTCTCCAAAAGGAGAACCTTATTTAAGAATTATAATTTTAGAAAAAAATAAAGATTTATGGATAATATTAAAGATAATCAAGGAGATGTTTGGGAAGTTTTTGTACAAAGCAAACCAGGATTACCTCATAAACATGCAGGAAGTTTACATGCAACAGACAAAGAAATGGCATTACAAAATGCTAGAGATTTATACACTAGAAGAAACGAGGGAACATGTATTTGGGTTGTACCTTCAAATTTTATAGTTTCATCATTGCCTGAAGATAGCGAATCATTTTTTGATCCTTCAGACGATAAAATTTACAGACATCCTACGCATTATGTTATGCCGGAAGGAGCGAAGCATATTTGAGTTCCAGGTTAGCTTCCTAAACTATTTATTGATTTAAAAATTACAATATTATATGATGACACAACAAGATGCATTGATAAATTACTGCTTAAGATTAGGAGATTCTAGTTTAATATTAGGACAAAGAATGGCCGAATGGTGTAGCAATGGACCTACATTAGAAGAAGACATTGCACTTACCAATGTTTCTTTAGATTTATTCGGACAAGCAAGAACCATGTTGACTTATGCTGCTAATTTAGAGGGTAAAGGCAATACAGAAGATGATTTAGCCTATAGAAGAAGTGAAAGAGAATATTACAACACCCTACTCTCAGAAAGACCTAACGGACATTTTGGTGATACTATTGCTAGAAATTTTTTACATGATGCTTTTTTGTATCATTTATATACTGCATTAAAAAATAGTAAAGATGAAACTATTGCTGCTCATGCTGCAAAGTCTATTAAAGAAATTGCTTACCATTTACGTCATACTGGTGAATGGGTAGTGCGTTTGGGTGATGGAACCGAAGAAAGTCACCAAAAAATTCAACAATCTTTTGATGATTTATGGATGTTTACCGGAGATTTATTTGAGATGAATGAAGTAGATGATATCTTAATTAAAGCAGGGGTTGCAGTAGATTTGAATGATATAAAGAAAAATTGGGATAGTACGGTAAACGAAGTACTACAACGAGCTACTTTGCAACGACCAAAAGACGATTACATGCAAACGGGTAGATTGCAAGGAATGCACTCAGAATATTTAGGTCATCTACTTACTGATATGCAATATTTACAAAGAGCCTATCCTGATGCTACTTGGTAGATTATGTAGTATTTTTAAGGTATGAATTTGAAAGAAAAATATACAGAACAAGCTATTTGGGATATGATAGCTCAAATTCCAGACCCTGAAATTCCTGTTATAACCATTGAAGAATTAGGGGTTTTAAGGAAAGTGGAGGTGTTAAAAGATAAAGTTATAGTTACTATTACACCAACTTACACTGGTTGTCCCGCTATGAAAATGTTTGAAGATGATATCTTAAAAACACTTCATGATAATGGCATTGAAAATGCAGCAATTAAAATGGTTTATACCCCTGCTTGGACAACCGATTGGATGAGTGAGGCAGCTATGCAAAAACTCAAAGATTATGGAATTGCTCCCCCTGTAAAAGGCACCCAAGATAAAGGTGTATTATTTGGTTCAGCTCCTAAAGAAGTTCAATGTCCTCAATGTGGTTCAAAAAATACTGAGCTTAAAAGTCAATTTGGTTCAACAGCATGTAAAGCCTTGTATCAATGTAAAGATTGTTTAGAGCCTTTTGATTATTTTAAATGCATCTAACTTTTATTTTAGGATTATGATTTTCAATAGGTTTTTGTAATTTACAAATATCTTATCTGTTTTGTATTTTTATTTTCAGTAATTAAATTCGCACAACGAAATTTTAAATTAACTTTTATAAAAATAACAAACTATGAAATTATTTAACAAGCTTTTTGCATTATTTTGTTTGGCAGGCATAACATCTCTATCTGTTCAGGCTCAACAACAGCCTGAGAAATGTGGGTTTAATCATGCAGTAGAATATTTAAATCAGAAAAACCCTTATTACAAACAACAAATTAATGATGCTTATCAGCAATGGGTAATTGAGGCGAATGCTAAGCAAAATAAAAATGATAAGTCAATTTATGTTGTACCTGTAGTTTTTCATGTTGTATGGAATTCCAATAATCCACAAGAAAACTTAGATGATAGTGTATTAATTGAACAAATTAATGTCTTGAATGAAGATTTTAGAAGATTAAATGCAGATACTGTAAATATGAGACCTGGGTTTGCTCCTGTTGTAGGAGATGCACAAATTGAATTTCAATTGGCTTGTATAGATACTAATGGGAATCCTACTAATGGGATTGTAAGAGTACAGACATCTACGACATTTGGTGGAGGTTTTTTACCTGATATGGCGTCTATTGCTAAAATACAAAATACTAGCCAAGGAGGATCTGATGCTTGGAATACATCAGAATATTTAAATATTTGGGTGGGTGACATTAATGGGGGTAGTGCTACTCCTTCATTGTTAGGTGTTGCAACTCCACCAGCAGGACTATCTAATTGGCCAGCAAACTCTATCCCACCTGAATTAACAGATGGAGCTATTATTCATTATAGTGCTTTTGGAAGAAATAACCCGGCAGCAATGACTGCAACTGTGGTAAATGGAAGAACGGTTACGCATGAAGTTGGTCATTATTTAGGTGTGAGACATACTGCTGAAAATACTTTTGGAGGAATTTTTGGTAGTATTTGTGGTGATGATGATGGATTAAATGATACACCAAATTGCGATCAATCTCAGCAAGGTTGTGTTACAACTAGAAATTCTTGTACAGATACTATTTCTGGAGCTGGTGATTTGCCTGATATGGTAGAAAATTATATGGATTATTCAGATCAAACTTGTCAGAATAGTTTTACTAACGGACAAATAGGAATTATGAGAAGTGTGTTACAAAATGAAAGAAATGGATTATTGACTTCTCCTGCTCTTTCTAATTGTGTTGTTGGTATTGAAGAAAATAATTTTGCTGATAAAGTAACTATTTATCCAAACCCATCAACAGGAATTATCAATATTTCTACTACTGAAAATGAAAATTTAAAAATTACTTTTTATAATGGTTTAGGACAGACTATACAGCCTGTTGTATTAGGTAAAAATCAATATCAAATTAACAAACAAGGAATTTACTTTGTAAATATTCAGTCTAAAATAGCTTCAGTTACTCAAAAAATAATAGTGAAATAATATAATTAAGCATGATTTTAATAAGAGAAGACAGGACGGAAGTCCTGTTTTTTTATTTTCCCCAACGATAAGATTTGCTGTCCAACCCAATTAAATCAATTACTCTATCTACCACAGTTTTAGCAACTGCTTCTATAGTGCTTGGTTGGCTATAAAATGAGGGGGTTGCAGGACAAATAATACCTCCGGCTTCTGTTACCGTTTTCATATTATTGATATGAATGAGGTTGTAAGGTGTTTCTCTGGCCACTAAAACCAACTTTCGTCTTTCTTTTAAAATAACATCAGCAGCTCGGGTAAGCAAATCATTGGAAATTCCATTAGCAACTCTTCCTAAAGTTCCCATAGAACAAGGAATTATAACCATAGTATCGTACTTTGCTGAACCCGAAGCAAAAGGAGCGTTAAAATCATTTTTATGATAAAAAGTAAATGGAAAATCAGAAAAATTTTCATTATTAAGTTCATGTTGCCAAACAGTTTTTGCATTGTCAGACATAATTACTCCAACTTTAATATGTTGTTGTTGCGATAAAAATTTCAGTAATAACTCGGCATAAATAGCACCTGAAGCACCTGTAATAGCAACAACAATTTTTCTTTTTTCCATGGATTAGTTTTTACCGATTAATTGATAACGAATACTAAAGTTTAAATCAACATTGTACCAACCTCTGTTGAATAGCTTATTTAAAAATCCTATATTTTGATCTAAATTGTTAAAATCTCTAATAGGAACCAATGAGTTTTTAGTTCTAAAGTTGACAATAAAGTTATCATTAATATGGTATTCTAGTCCTAAAACACCACCAATATCAGCACTTTTAAAAGGATAAGGATTTTGTTGAATATTTACTTCACCAAATTGGTCTTCCATTTTTACATTTAGCAAGTAGCCGTAATACCCACCTAATTCAAAAAAGAAAGATTTGTGTCGGTACCTTACTACTAATGGAATTTCTAAATAATTTAGACGTAAGTTAAATGATCTAAAATCTCCATTGGCTGGATCAGGAACTTTTCTAGCTCCTTTACCAATATAATAAATTTCAAACTGCATAGAAACATGATCTGAAAAATCGGTATTGGTGAATGCACCAAGTATTAATCCCGGTTTTTTGTACCCACCATAACCATCACCCTCAACCTGAGCAGCACTAACGCCTAAAATAGCTCCTGATTTAAAAGTTTGTGAAAAACCATTAAACCCAATAAAAATAAGTGCTATTAAAAGTAGTTTCTTCATTTGAATTTTAAGTTGATAACTGTTAAAGTTAAACAAATTAATTTTTATAGGCTAGCAGGTCTTGTCCGATATCTTTTCTGTAGTACTTCTTTTCAAACTGAATTTTTTCCGCATTTTTAAAAGATTTTTCCAATGCCTCTTCTAAAGAATTGCCAAATGAAGTAACGGCAATAACTCTTCCGCCATTGGTTATTACTCGGTTGTCTTTTATTGTTGTTCCTGCATGGAATATAGTGCTTTCTTCAATATTTTCCAATCCAGTTATCACTTTTCCTTTTTCATAAGTTTCGGGGTATCCACCGGATACTAACATTACTGTTGTAGCTGTTTGGGGATTAATTTTTATTTCTTTTTCGTGGAGGGTTTGAGTAGCTACTCCATAGAATAAATCTAACAAATCAGACTCAATTCTTGGAATTACAACTTCTGTTTCTGGGTCACCCATCCTAACATTATATTCAATTACAAAAGGATTTCCGTTGTTGTTCATTAAGCCAATAAAAATAAAACCTTTGTAGTTAATATTTTCTTTTTTTAATCCTTCAATAGTTGGCTTTACAACTTGTTCTTCTACTTTAGACAAGAAATTTTCATCAGCAAAAGGAACAGGAGAAATAGCTCCCATACCACCCGTGTTTAAGCCTGTGTCGCCTTCTCCAATTCTTTTGTAGTCTTTGGCTGCGGGTAATATTTTATAACTATTGCCATCGGTTAATACAAATACAGAAAGTTCTATGCCTGATAAAAATTCTTCAATAACTACTTTGGCAGATGCTTCTCCAAATTTTTTATTGCTTAGCATTTCTGTCAATTCGTTTTTGGCTTCGGTTAAATCATCTAAAATTACAACACCTTTTCCTGCTGCTAAGCCATCAGCTTTTAAAACGTAGGGAGGGGATAATGTTTCCAAAAAGGTTAATCCATTATCTAAAGTTGCTGCGGTAAAAGATTGGTATTGAGCGGTAGGTATATTATGTTTAATCATGAATTTTTTAGAAAATTCTTTGCTACCTTCTAATTCTGCACCATCTTTTTGAGGACCAACAATGCCAATGTTTTTAAGCTCGTTATCTGCAAGGAAAAAATCGCAAATGCCATTTACTAAAGGATCTTCAGGACCAACAACTACCAGTGAAATATTGTTTTCCAACACTATTTTTTTTATCGTATCGAAATCATTTACATTAATATTTAAATTGGTGGCAAACGAAGCTGTTCCCGCATTTCCGGGAGCTACAAAAAGTTTTGTAAGTAGTTTACTTTCATTAATTTTCCATGCCAATGCATGTTCTCTTCCTCCTGAACCTAAAACCAATACATTCATTGTTACTTTTTTTTGATTTGAAGTGCAAAAATAAGTAAAAAGAAAAGATAAAATTTTGAATTATTCAGCAAAACGGTAACCTCTACCTTTAATGGTTTTGATGATGTTTTCACCTACTTTTTCTCTGATCTTTCTGATGTGTACATCAATAATTCTAGGGTTGTTATTATCTGTGTTTTCCCAAACAGAATGGTAGAGTTCATCTCTAGTAAAAATTCTTTTAGGATTGCTTATGAGAAGATAAAGTAATTCAAACTGTTTTTTTTGAAGAGAAATTTCTTGGTTATCTTTTTCAATTAAATAACTTTCTCTGTTTACTTTTATAGAGTTGTGGTAAATATTCGATTTTGATTTGTTTTTTGTTATGGTTTTTCTTTTTAGTAAAGCATCTATCTTTTTTAATAGTAATTTGGGTTGTATGGTTGGAGAAATAAAATCATCTGCTCCTGCTTTATAAGCTTCTACCTGAATGTATTCTTGAGTTTCTTCAGATACAAGTAGTACACTAGTGTTTTCAAATTTAGTTTTAATGATTTCACAAACTTCTATACCATCAAATTGAGCAAGCTGTAGCTCCACCAAAAAAACATCATATTGCTTTTGGGTAACAAGTTCCAAGGGCGTATTTTCAGTAATGATAATAATAGCAATGTTAATTCTTTTCTCTTTAAAAAATGATTGAGTACTTTTTAGTTTTTTTTCATTGCTGGTAACAATAGCAATAGAAGGTAGTATGTGGTTAGGTTTTAACATTAACCCAAAAGTAGAACTACTTTGTTTTTGTTGAGTTAAGCTAACTTTATCGACTTATTAAACCTTTTTAATCTTAATGTTAATGAGATAACTTTAAGTTAATATTGTTTGGTTAAATTCTAGAATAAACACAAAAACTGAAATCATAAGCATGTTTTTCATCTTTGCTGTGATGTTCCTCACTTATTTTTTTCCATTTTTCTATATTTACTTCAGGAAAAAAGGTGTCGCCCTCAAAAGCTTGGTGAACATGAGTAATATACATTTTGTCTACTAAATTTTTATCTAAAGCTTCTTTGTAAATTTGTCCACCACCAATAATAAAAACTTCTGTTTCGTTATTTCTTTTAGCAAATTCAATAGCCGCTTCTAACGAATTTAGAATTACGCAACTTTGTTCTGTAAAATCATTTTGTCGGGTAAGTACTATGTTGGTTCTATTAGCAAGTGGACGAAATTTTTCAGGAATAGAAATATAATTTTTTCTACCGGTAATAATATGATGGTTTAGCGTAGTTAGTTTAAAAAACTGCATATCTTTAGGCAAGTGCCATATAAGGGTGTTGTCTTTACCGATAACATTATTTTCGGCAACAGCTACAATTAGAGACACTATCATAGTTGTATTAGCCATTTTTTGTGTAAATTTTTCATTTCTTCAGTAGCACTTTCGGCTTTAAAAATATAATACCTAATAACGGTTCTAGGTTTCATTGGTATTTTAATAGTTTGAATAAGGTTATCTCTACTAATTAATACATTTAGCAAATCACCTTCTTTTTTGTTTTCAGTTATTTCATCATAATTATCCGAAAAACGATAGTTGTCTATTGCCAAAATTTCGTCATTTACATTTAAGCCACCATCATAAGCAGCAGAATTTCTATAAACTGTTCTTATTGTATTTCCAGAGAGAGAAATCCCTAAAGCTAAACTGTTTTCGGTAAGTGGTTCTACTTGAAAGCCAACATAACTAAATAGGGTGGGGTAGTCGAATGTTTCAGTACCGTTAATGTATTTTTTATAAAAATCATCTAAATTTAATCCACTTACTTCTTCTAAGGTTTTTTTCATTTCTTCGGGAGTAAAGCCTCTGTTTTCTTCCTTGTAATACTTGTTGTAAAGGAGTTTCATTACATCATCCAATGATTTTTTTCCTTTGGTATTTTTAATAATCATTAAATCGAGCATATTCGCAACTACACTTCCTTTAGTATAATAGGAAATAGTAGTGTTGTAGCTATTTTCAGTTGGTCGGTAAGCTTTAATCCAAGCATCAAAACTAGCATGAGCTACCGGCTGAACCTTGTTTCCTGGTTGGTTTTCAATGCTATTAATAGAAGATGAGAATTTACTTAAGATTTCTTCTTCGGTATAAATACCTGCTCTGTAAAGCAGTAACTCATCATAATAACTGGTAAAGCCTTCCATTACCCAAAGTAGAGAAGTGTAATTTTCATTAGAATAATCAAAAGGTCCTAATTCAATAGGTCTAATTCTTTTTACATTCCACAAATGAAAATATTCGTGAGCAACCAAACTTAAAAAGCCTTTGTAAGCAGAGCCGCTGTATGTCCATCTGTTTACTTGCAAGGTAGTAGAGCTGAGGTGTTCCAGTCCGCCACTTCCTCTGGTAAGGTTGTGAATAATAAAAGTATATTCTTTGTTGGGATTTTCGCCAAAAACATTGGTGCAAGCTTCCACTACTTTTGTCATGTCTTTTTTTAGCGTATCAATGTTATAATTTCCTTCGCCATACATTGCTACATGATGCAATACTCCTGCAGCAGTAAAATCAAAAGTTACATGATTACCAATTTCAAAAGGAGCATCTACTAATATGTCGTAATTTTCGGCAACATAAACAAAACCTTTTTCGCCTTTAGCTTTAGGTAAAGCAGTGCTTACTTTTTTCCAGTCTTTATAAGGAAGTATGGTTACTTTAGAAATTTCTTTCTGAGCAGGTTGGTAAGTCATAAACATGCTGGTTCCATTAAAATAACCATGAGAAGCATCTAAGAAACTAGTTCTTACACTCATTTCGTATGCATAAACTTTATATGTTACAATAATGTCAGATTTGTTGTTGGAGGCAATTCGCCAAGTGTTTTTATTAATTTTTTCTATGTTTAATTCTTTAGAACTTTGTTTGGCAGAAACAGCTTCAACACTTTTGGAAAACTCTCTAATTAAGTAAGAACCGGGAGCCCAAGTTGGCATATAAATATCAATTTCATTTTCTTGATGATTTTTAATAATCATCTTTACTTCGAAGTAATGGGTATGTGGTTCGCTCATACTTACCTCGTAATCGATGTTAGTAGCTTGGTTTTTAGTTGTTAAAAACAAGGTAAAAATGATAATGAGTAATGCTGATAGGTGTTTCATTTGTTTTAAGATTTGACAAGAAATACTAAATATTGTTAAAAGTAAAATTAGCTAATAATATTTAGTAAAAAAAGTAGTTTTAAATAACTATATTTACACTGCAAAATTGAAACATAATTAAAGAATAAAAAGTATAAAGTTTGTATAATTGAACTGACAGACCTTTAAAAGATACAAAACTAACTAACTATGAGAAAAAGTAAACTTGAATATGCCAAAACCATTTTAAAGAAAGTGAGTTTTGACATTAAACTATTTAGAAAAGAACTAGCAAAATCATACCAATATTTAATGGAAGATGAAATAAAGGAATTAATGAATTGGGTAGAGAAAAATTTTGGTCAGCAATATTGTCTTACACCTATTTACGTAAAAAATAATTAGATTTTTAATAACTGTTTTTCAAATAATTAAGTAAAAATATTTTTCTAAGCTTTTTTTACATAAATTTGCTTTTTATAAATTAATAATTTTTTACAATGAAAAACGGTACAATTAAATTTTTTAATGATGAAAAAGGTTGGGGATTTATTACTCCAGAAGATGGAAGTAAAGATATCTTCGTTCACCATTCATCAAGTAATCAACCATTAAATGAAGGCGACAACGTTTCTTTCGATATCGAAGATAGCGATAGAGGACCAAAAGCCATTAATGTGCAAGTTCAATAAGAAATATATATTTTTTATTATTACTAAAAAAACCCATTGATTTATCAATGGGTTTTTTGTTATCCTTTTGTGTAAGTTTGTTGTTGAACTAATTAAGTTGGTTTTACATAAAGAATGTATTGATTATGACTAAAGATAAACGCATTGATGCTTATGTGGAAAAATCTCAAGAATTTGCTCAACCTATTTTAAATCATTTACGAAAATTAATTCATCGAGCAATTCCAGAAGTGGAAGAAACCATTAAATGGGGAATGCCTTTTTTTGATTACAAGGGACCCTTGTGTAACATAGCTGCGTTTAAACAACATGTAGTTTTTAGTTTTTGGAAAGGAGAACTCTTAAAAGATGCAAATAGTGTATTACAACCAAGAGCTGCTGATGGAGGGAGTGCCATGGGGCATTTCGGAAAAATTACTTCTTTAAATGATTTGCCTGCTGACAAAGTAATTATAGATTTAATAGTTGAAGCTAAAAAACTTAATGATGATGGAGTAAAATCAGCCTCTAAAAAAGCCACAATAAAAATATTAGACATTCCTGATTACTTTATAAAAGTATTAGAAACTAATAATAAAGCTTTAATAATTTTTGAAGGCTTTAGTTATACTAACAAAAAGGAATATGTAGAATGGGTTACTGAAGCTAAAACTGAAAAAACTCGAAATCAGCGTTTAACAACAGCTATTGAGTGGATGGGTGAAGGAAAAGTAAGAAATTGGAAATATCTTAAAAAATAAAACGATGCAAATACAAGCTGAAAATCCAGAAGAATATGTAAAAAAACTTCCTGAAGATAGAAAAGAGGTTGTACAAAAACTTAGAGAAATAATTAAAAAAGCATTGCCCAAGGGTTTTGAAGAAGTAGTAAGTTATGGTATGTTGGGATATGTTGTTCCTCATAGCATTTATCCAGATGGATACCATTGCGACCCTAATCAACCATTGCCATTTATGGGGTTAGTATCACAGAAAAATCATATAGGCTTTTACCACATGGGACTTTATGCTGATGAGAAATTACTAAATTGGTTCACGACCAACTATCCAAAACATTGTAAGACCAAAATAGATATGGGGAAAAGTTGCATAAGGTTTAAAAAACCAGAAAACATCCCTTTTGAATTATTAAGTGAATTGATTCAGAAAATGACAGTAAACGACTGGGTGCAACTTTATGAGAAAATGTTGAAAAAGTGACTAGTCCTAATTGGTTGAAATGTTTTCAAATTTATACCCTTTCCTAACACCATGAATAATTAAGGTATTATCATCAATTTGCATAAACATTTTTGGTTGATGAAATTAATACCCAACCTCTAAATCCAACTTATCTCTTAATAGTTTTAAAACAGGGTTTTTCTCCGACATTTTTTCGAATTTTTCCTCAGGAGTAAAAGCTTTTTTGTTGGCTTTGTCTTTATTAATGCTCAATTCAAAATCAATGCTATAATTATTGAGAGTAGCTCTGAAAAAATCTAAAATATCAGGTTTCTGAGCGGTAAATTCATCAACTATAGCTTTGTTTTCTACAATAACTTTTATCAGAGAGTCTTCAATTTCAGGAGCATTTTCAAATGCCGAAGCAAACATTATTTGCCCATCAGCCATCAATTTGTCTTTGTAAATTTTCCATTGTGTTAGAAAAGCTTCTTTCGTAAATGCCTCAGTTGGTTTTTCCGAGGTATCTTCTTTTTTGCCAGCATTTTCTTTGTCGGCAAGTTGCTCTTTAATAGAAATGGTTCCAGACAACTGATAACTACCTAAAGGTTGATTGTAAGTTGCTTTTTTTTCTTCAACCGTTGGTGTTTCAGGTTTGTCAAGAGTAATTATTGGTTCATTAACAACCGTTGGTGTGGGTTGGGGTTGTTCTTTTTTAGATTGAACAATAACTCCTTCATGTTTCTCAACAGCTTTTGCTAATGCTTTGTTGTTAGAAAAAGGGAGGTTAATTATGGGCTTTTTTTTTTCGTCTTGCGAGTAGTTTCTACTGCATAGTTGCATTAACATTACTTCTACCAAAAGCCGTTTGTTTTTACTGCTTTTATAAGTAGTGTCCGTTTGGGAAGTAATGGATAAAAACGAAATTAAATTGTTAAGATTTATTTTTTTAGATTGTTCTATGTACTTTTCTTTAATCGAAGGACCAACTTCCAATAAATTAACCGTTGCATTATCTTGACAAACTAATAAATTTCTAAAATGTTCAGAGAGTCCATTTATAAAATTATGTCCATCAAAACCATTATTTAATATTTCATTAAAAATTAATAGACTGTTAGAAATGTCATTAGTTATAATGGCATCGGTAATTTTAAAGTAATAATCGTAATCTAATATGTTAAGATTGTCAATTACATCCTGATAAGTTATTTTTTTTCCTGAAAAACTAACAATTTGGTCGAACATAGAAAGGGCATCTCTTAAAGCACCATCTGCTTTTTGAGCGATAATGTGCAAACCTTCTTTTTCTGCTTCAATATTTTCTTTTTCAGCAATTTGTGATAAGTGGTTGGCAATATCTTCAATTTGAATTCTATTGAAATCAAAAACCTGACAACGAGATAATATCGTTGGGATAATTTTGTGTTTTTCGGTAGTAGCTAATATAAAAATAGCATGTTTTGGTGGTTCTTCTAATGTCTTTAGGAAAGCATTAAAGGCAGCTTGGGACAACATGTGTACCTCGTCAATAATATATACCTTATGTGTGCCAAGTTGAGGAGCAAACCTTACTTGATCTATTAAAGCTCTAATATCATCAACTGAGTTGTTAGATGCAGCATCGAGTTCATACACATTTAAAGAATGTCCTTCATTAAAAGATTTGCATGATTCACACTCATCACATGCCTCAATGTTTTGAGTAATATTAAAACAGTTAATGGTTTTAGCTAAAATTCTAGCACAAGTTGTCTTTCCTACACCTCGTGGTCCACAAAAAAGAAATGCTTGTGCCAAATGAGCAGTTTTAATAGCGTTTTTTAAAGTAGAAGTGATGGAATATTGTCCAACTACAGTGTCAAAAGTTACTGGTCTGTATTTTCTAGCTGAAACAATGTAATTTTCCATAAATAAAGGCTGCTTTTAAGAGATAACAAATATACTTTTAAATGAAGCAATAATAAAAATGAATTAAGAATTATTTATTAACTCCAAATAAAAAATAGCATTTTTGTAGCAGTATAAAGGTTGTAATAATTTAATTACCTTCGCATGTTTTTATACTAAACACTGTATTTTATAGTTATACAACACAAAATTTATTTTTTGAAGTTTAAAAAAGCCATATTAATATCATTTGCACTACTATTTGTGCTTGCTTCTTGTTCAAGAAAAAAGAACACTTTTACCAGAAGAGCTTATCATAATACCACGGCAAGGTATAATGGCTATTTTAATGCTCGAGAAATCATGAAAGCAGATGTGAAAAAGCTGCGAGAAGAACATAGTGATGATTTTTCTGAGCTTATTCCAATATTTATTTATCCCGATGAAACTAAGTCTAAAAGCATGTTCCCTAATATGGAGAGAGTGATAGATAAAACCACCAATGTAATTGATAGACATTCCATATATATTAGAAATGAAGAACATGTTAGGTGGATTGATGATTGTTATATGTTAATGGGGAGGGCTCGTTTTTATAAACAAGAATTTTATATTGCACTCGAAGTTTTTCAATATGTGGCGAAAGCGTATAATAAAAAACCAGCTGGTTACGAAGCTCAAATTTGGTTAGCAAGAACTCATTTGGAATTAAAAGAATTGAATAAAGCTGAAGCTATCCTGAAAAAATTAGAAGAAAAGAAAAGTATTCCTAAACAGTTTGCTAGCGAATTTAATGCTGTTTTTGCTGATTATTATATTCGGGTAAACAATAGGGAAGAAGCTATAAAACACCTCGAAAAAGCATTGGAAACTACTAGGAAGAAACACCATAAAATAAGGTTTAATTATGTGTTGGCTCAACTTTGGCTAAAACAAAAAGAGTTTGAACAAGCTTCTGTTTATTTTAGTAAAGTAATAAAATTGAAGCCTGAATATGAAATGCTTTTTAATGCAAAAATCAGTAGGGCTTTAGCTTTTGATACGGAAGGAGAAGGACAGGGTAGTATTAAAAAAATGCTTAGAAAAATGCTAAAAGATAAAAAGAATGAAGATTATAAAGATCAGATTTATTATGCTTTGGCAGATATTGCATTCAAGGAAGAAAAAGATTCGTTAGCTATAAATTATCTTACAAAATCTGCTGCATACAGCACAATAAATACGAAGCAAAAAGCGGTTACCTATTTAAGACTAGCTCAATATTATTACGATATTCCCAAGTACTTAAAATCTTATAACTATTATGATAGTTGTTTAACAGTTTTGCCTAAAGAGTATAAAGATTACGAAAAAATTGAAATGCGAACAAAAGCACTGAAAAAATTGGCAGATAACATTGTTATTGTTCAAAAAGAAGATAGTTTACAAAGAATGGCAACTGATGTAGAGTATAGAACTAAAGTGATAGATGAGCTAATTGCTAAAGCTGAAAAAGAAGAGCGAGAAAAGCAATTGGCAGAAAACAATAATAGCAGTGTTGATTTTATGGAAAACACTACTCCTGGTGGTGGAACTAATAAAGGTGAATGGTATTTTTATAACCAAAACACAATGGGGTTTGGCTTTTCTGACTTTAGAAAAAAATGGGGTGATAGAAAGTTAGAAGACAATTGGAGAAGAAGTAATAAAGAAAGTTTAATTCCAGATGATGAATTGCTTTCTAATGAGAATGATACATCTAAAACAGATACAAGTGGAACTAAAGTAAACGAAAAAACTACTGCCGAATATTATATGAAGTTATTACCACTTACGGACAAAAAAATGAAAGCCTCTCACAATAAAATTATTGAGGCACTTTTTGCATTAGGCAATATTTACAAAGAGGACTTCGAAGATTATCCACATTCTATAAAATCTTTTGAAAGATTGATAGTAGATTATGATACATCGACCTACGTGCTTCCATCTTGGTTTAATCTTTATAGAATTAGTTTGCTCATTAAAGATGATGAAATGGAGGAGAAATATAAAAATTTAGTACTCAGAAATTACCCAGAAAGTGAGTATGCTAAAATAATTTTAGACCCTACTTATAATCAAGTAACCAGAGAAAACAGACGAAGAGTAGATAATTATTATTCTATTGTTTATGAGCTTTTTAAAGACGGATATTATGATAAAGTTATTATGCGATGCGATAGGGCTACAACTATTTTTGCTGAAAATCATATTCAAGATAAATTTGATTTTCTAGCAGCATTGTCAATAGGACATACAATGTCGAGAGATACTTTTAAAGTAGCATTGGAAACATTTATTGAAAATCATCCCGAATCTGAGTCGAAACCAGAGGCAGTTAAAATTCTTAAATTGATGAAAGAAGGAATTAAAGTTGATGTTGAAACAGAAAAAGAAGTGCCATATAAACATGTTTTTGATACAGAATTTTTGGTTGTAGTAGTGGTGCCAAATACCGATAAACAACTCAATACTTATAAAAATAAAATAGTAGATTTTAATAGAAACAATTTTAGTGATCTCGCTTTTGAGCCGGTAAAAAGTATTTTTTTAGATGCTAAAAGTCAGATAATAATTATAAAACCAATTAAAGGATATGAAAAAGTAATTAATTACTACAAAGCATTAATCCTTAATAAAACATCACTTCAAGAATTAAACGCTAAAGAATACCCTACTTTTATTATTTCAAGTGATAACTTTAATTTGTTTTATAAAGACAAAGATATCCCTTATTATTTAACCTTCTTTAACAAGAATTTTGATGTGAGCATAAAATAAATATGATAATTTTAGCCACGTTTTAGATTGGAACAAAAAGAATTTTGAATGTAAAAGAATAAAAAATTACCTTTGTCCGCTGAAAACTTAATTTATTAACATAAATAATGTTTACCCAAAACTCAAATAAGATGGCAAAAACACAAGAAATAACCAGCCCAGAAATTAATATTATTCAGAAAGGAACAGAAATTACTGGAAATATTACTTGCTCAGGCGATATTAGAATTGATGGCGCCTTAAACGGAACATTAGTTTCTCAAGGAAAGTTGGTTGTTGGTAATTCAGGAGTAATAGAAGGAGAAGTGAAATGTAAAAATGCTGATGTTTCTGGAAATATCAATGCGAAAATATATGTTGAAGAATTATTACAATTAAAATCTACTGCGAATATAGTTGGCGAAATTAATACCAAAAAACTTTCTATTGAGCCAGGAGCAAACTTCTCAGGAACTTGTAACATGGGCAACGGGAACAATACTCAACTAAATGGAGCAAAAAAAGAAGCCCACAAAGAAGTCCAACTCGTTTAATAAATTTGCTAGGCTATCAGGTATAGCAGTTCAGATGGGGGTGATTATTTTTTTAGGAGCATACTCAGGTAAGTTGTTAGATGAAAAATATCCTTCTGATAAAAAATGGTTTACTATAGGGCTGACAATTTTGAGTGTTGCCATAGCACTATATACAGTGTTAAAACAAGTAAATAAAATTAATCAAGAAGAAGATGAAGAAAAACAATGAACCGAGTTACAGTTAATTTTTTTCTTCTGTTATTAATATTTCTAGGTGTAATTTTTTGTGGACACCTTTTTCTTTTATATTTCTTAGATTTACCATTGTTTGGTAATAAAATTATTTTAGCCTATTTCGTTAACTTTAGTATCACCTTTGGCAGTTTTGTTTTTCTATTCAATTTCAGAAAAAAATTTGCTGAAAGTTTAGGCTATTTTTTTATGGCTTTGAGTATGTTAAAGTTTGTGGTGTTTTTCATTTTTTTTCATCCTGATTATCATGAAGATGGTAATGTAGATAAATTAGAATTTTCAGCCTTTTTCACACCCTATGTAGTTAGCCTTTTTTTAGAAATTATAGTGCTGATTAGATTGTTAAATAAAGGGGATTCAGGAGGTTGGAAATAAGTGATAAATATTTTTTTGAATTAGCTTTGAAAATAGATATTAATAATTACTTTTGCAGCGTTTTTAAACAACCTTTTTTTGAAGACTGATATGCAAGGAAAAAAAATATTCAAGTTACTATTATTTTTATTGTTAATAACGCCATCGTTAACTATTGCTTCTGAGGAAGTTGTGAAAGAAGAAAGTAGTGTTAAATCAGAAATTAAACAAGACATTATGCATCACTTGCAAGATGCGTATGACTTCCATCTTTTTACAGATAAAACCACAGGTACTCACTACGGGTTTCCATTACCTATAATTTTATGGGATAATGGTTTGCATGTTTTTATGTCATCAAAATTTCATCATGGTGAAGCTGTTGCTGAATCAAAAGGAAATTACTATAAAGTTTATCACAATAAAATATACAAAACAGATGCTGAAGGAACTCTATCTAAGGATGAGGATGGTCATGTAACAAACGCCAAACCTTTAGATTTTTCTATTACGAAAAGTGTTTTTAGTGTAATGCTGATTTCGTTACTTATATTTTTGTTGTTTAGAGGATTTGCTAAATCATACAAAAAATCTCATATACCTAATGCAGTTGGTAAATTTATGGAGCCATTAGTATTGTTTGTGAGAGACGAAATTGCTATTCCAAACATTGGCGAAAAGCATTATAAAAAATACATGAGCTATTTATTGACCGTGTTCTTTTTTATATGGTTTGTTAATTTAACAGGATTAACACCACTCGGAATTAACGTGACAGGAAATATAGCGGTAACATTTTGTTTGGCATTAATTACTTTTTTAATTACTCAATTTACATCTAAAAAAGATTATTGGAAACACATTTTCTGGATGCCAGGAGTGCCAGTGCCAATGAAGTTTGTATTGGCTCCAATAGAATTATTAGGAGTCTTTATTAAGCCATTTGCATTGATGATTCGTTTGTATGCAAATATTTCAGCAGGACATATAGTATTGATGAGTTTAGTAGGCTTACTATTTGTTTTTCAAAATTGGTTTGCACGAGGAGCATTTTTAGGGTTGACATTGTTTTTGTCTATCATAGAATTGCTAGTAGCTTTTTTACAAGCATATATTTTTACCATGCTAACAGCTCTTTATTTTGGAGGAGCAGTAGCAGAACATGATGATCACCATTAAGGTGAAGGTCATTTAATTTGTAATTATTAACTTAAATTTTATATATTATGGAAATTCCAGCGATTGTAGGTGCAGGTTTAGTAGTAATCGGAGCCGGTATTGGTATCGGACGTATTGGTGGTTCAGCAATGGACGCTATTGCGAGACAGCCTGAGGCTACTAACAAAATTCAAACAGCTATGCTTATTGCAGCAGCGCTTATTGAAGGTATTGGATTTGCTGCATTATTTGCAGTTTAACTAATCTAGAATCAACCGTAACGATTGGTTACGGTTGATTCTTAAAATTTAAAATTTAATAAAAAGATATGGAAAAATTAATAAATGAATTCTCGGTAGGTTTGTTTTTTTGGCAAACACTATTGTTTTTAGTGTTACTTTTTTTGCTTAAAAAGTATGCTTGGAAACCTATTTTAAATGCGGTAAATGAGCGTGAGAAATCAATTGAAGATGCTTTGAATAAAGCTGAAGAAGCCAAAAAAGAAATGGCTGAATTAAAATCTGCTAATGAAGATTTATTAAAAGAAGCTCGCGTTGAAAGAGATGAAATGTTGAAAGAAGCTCGTACATTAAAAGATAAAATTATTGCAGAAGCTAAAACTAAAGCTAATGAAGATGCAGAGAGAATTGTTGCTTCAGCAAGAGAAAGCATTCAACACGAAAAAATGGCTGCTGTTACTGAATTAAAAAATCAAGTAGCTGTTTTATCTATTGAAATTGCAGAAAAAATATTAAAACAAGAACTTTCTTCAGAAGCGAAACAATCTTCTATGATTAGTAGTGTTGTTGATGATATACAATTAAATTAATACCTAGAAATGTTAGATTCGAAAGTAGCGTCAAGATATGCTAAGTCTTTACTAGATTTAGGAAAGGAGCAAAATGCTCTAGAGACATTGATTAAAGATATGATCTTAATCAAGGATGTTTGTAATGAAAACCCTGATTTCATAACCTTACTTAAAAGCCCTGTTATCAGAGGAGATAAGAAAAGAGCAATTATTAAAGAGGTTTTCTACAATTCATTTAATTCTGAAGTAACAAAAGCTTTCGTAGAAATCATTATAAGAAAAAAAAGAGAATCAATTCTTTATGCTATTGCTGTTTCTTTTATTAGTTTATATAAAGAACATCATAATATTAAAATAGCAAAAATAACTACTGCAGTTCCTCTTTCTGCCGACCAAAAACAAAGTATTATTGCTCAAATTAATAAAACAGAAAAAGCTATAATAGAATTAGAAGAAGTAGTAAATAAAGATATAATTGGTGGTTTAATTCTAAGAATAGAAGATAAACAATTGGACGAAAGCATCAGAAGAAAACTCTTAAATTTAGAGATGGAATTTGATGATAACCCTTATGTAAAAGAATTTTAAAAACTATAATAACGATAAAATAATATAAAATGGCCGAAGTAAAACCAGCTGAAGTATCAGCAATCTTAAGACAACAATTAGCCGGATTCAAAACAGAAACTCAACTTGAAGAAGTAGGAACAGTACTTCAAGTAGGTGATGGTATTGTTAGAATTTATGGTTTATCTAGCGTTCAAGCGGGTGAACTTATTGAATTTGATAACGGACTTTCTGCAATTGTACTTAACTTAGAGGAAGACAATGTAGGTGCTGTATTATTAGGTTCTTCTGAAGGACTTAAAGAAGGAGATAATGTTAAAAGAACGAATAGAATTGCTTCTATTAATGTAGGTGAAGGAATGTTAGGTAGAGTAGTAGATACCTTAGGAACTCCAATTGATGGAAAAGGTCCTATAGAAGGAGATACTTATGAAATGCCTATAGAAAGAAAAGCCCCAGGGGTAATTTACAGAGAACCTGTTGCTGAGCCAATGCAAACAGGAATTAAAGCTATTGATGCGATGATTCCAATTGGTAGAGGTCAAAGAGAGTTAATTATTGGTGACCGTCAAACAGGAAAAACTTCTGTTGCTATTGATGCCATTATTAACCAAAAAGAATTTTATGATAGAGGAGAACCTGTATTTTGTATTTATGTAGCTGTTGGTCAAAAAGGATCTACTGTAGCTAACATTGTGCAAACATTAGAAAATGCTGGAGCAATGAAATATACAGTAATTGTTGCTGCAAATGCATCAGATCCTACTCCAATGCAATTCTATGCTCCATTTGCTGGTGCTGCAATCGGAGAGTTCTTTAGAGATACAGGAAGACCAGCCCTTATCGTTTATGATGATTTATCTAAACAAGCTGTTGCTTATAGAGAGGTTTCTTTGTTATTAAGAAGACCACCAGGGCGTGAGGCTTATCCAGGTGATGTATTCTATCTTCACTCAAGATTATTAGAGAGAGCAGCTAAAATTATTAATGTTGACAGTATTGCTCAAGAAATGAATGATTTACCTGAATCTATCAGACCATTAGTAAAAGGAGGGGGTTCTTTAACAGCATTGCCAATTATTGAAACTCAAGCAGGTGACGTTTCTGCATATATCCCAACCAACGTAATTTCTATTACCGATGGTCAAATTTTCTTAGAATCTGATTTATTTAATCAAGGTGTTCGTCCAGCAATTAACGTAGGTATTTCTGTATCTCGTGTTGGTGGTAACGCTCAAATTAAATCAATGAAAAAAGTGGCAGGAACATTAAAATTAGATCAAGCTCAATACAGAGAGTTAGAAGCATTTGCTAAATTTGGTTCTGACCTTGATGCAGCTACTATGTCTGTATTAAACAAAGGTAAAAGAAATGTTGAAATCTTGAAACAAGCAGAACATACACCTTTTACTGTTGAAGATCAAATTGCTATTATTTATGTTGGAACAAAAGGATTAATAAATGCTGTTCCTGTTGATAAAGTAAAAGAATTCGAAGCAGAATTTATTAGCTTCTTAAACAACAAGCACAGAGATACACTAGATTTATTAAAAGCAGGAAAGTTTGACGATAATATTACTTCTGTATTAGATAAAGCTTGTGCTGAATTAACTGCTAAATATAAATAAGTCAAAAATTAAAAAGTTTATAAAGCAGAAAGGACAGATTCTATACAAACTTTCAACTTTACGAACTTTCAACTTTACGAACTAAATGGCAAACTTAAAAGAAATTAGAAATAGAATTGTATCTGTTAATTCAACAAAACAGATTACATCTGCAATGAAAATGGTTTCTGCGGCTAAATTAAGAAAAGCCCAAGATGCGGTTGTTCAAATGCGTCCCTATTCTAATAAAATGCAAGAAATTATATCAAATATTAGTGCTGGTTTAGATAGTATGGATGGAGCTTTTTCAGACCAAAGAACTGTCGAAAATGTACTTATTGTTGGTATAACTTCCAATAGAGGGCTTTGCGGAGGATTTAATAACAACGTTATCAAATCTGCTATTAAATTAGCCGAAACTACTTATAAAGATAGCAATGTAACGGTTCTTCCTATCGGGAAAAAATTTAAAGATGCGGTAAAGAAAACGAGTTTTTCACTTAGTCCTATTTTTAAAGCAGATACCGAAAAAATTTGGGACGACCTTACATTTGAAAATACTTCGATTATTGCCGAGGAAATCATGAGCCTTTTTATCGAAAGAAAAGTAGATAAAGTGGTTTTGGTTTACAATCAGTTTAAAAATGCAGCAGTACAAATTTTGCAAAATGAACAATTCTTACCAGTATTGCCACCCGAAGTAAATGAAACATCAAGTAGCAATACAGTAGATTACATCTATGAGCCAGAAAAGAAAGCAATTTTAGATGAATTAATACCTAAATCGCTAAAAACACAACTTTTTAAGGCATTATTAGATTCTATGGCTTCAGAGCATGGTGCTCGTATGACAGCTATGCATAAAGCAACAGATAATGCTAATGATTTAATAAACGACCTTAAGTTAGTTTATAATAAAGCTCGTCAAGCATCAATTACAAACGAAATTTTAGAAATTGTTGCAGGAGCAGAGTCATTAAAATAACATTAAAATTATAAGATATTCAAAGCCCATTACTTTAACAAAAAGTAATGGGTTTTTTTATGATAACCAAGCTTCATTTAGCCACAAATAAGACTTGTATTTAATAGATATATTATTACATTTGCAGCTTTATTTTTTTAAACTACCATTATAGAGATTGTAATTTAACCGAATTAATAAAATAGATATAGACATATGAAATTATCAAAATTCAAATTCAATTTACCACCAGAATTACTAGCTGATAAACCGGCTGACGAAAGAGACGAATCAAGATTATTAGTTTTACACAAAGACACTGGAGAAATTGAACACCGTATGTTTAAAGACATCATTGAATATTTTGATGATGGTGATTTAATGATAATGAACGACACCAAAGTTTTTCCAGCCAGAATGTATGGAAACAAAGAAAAAACAGGTGCCAAAATTGAAGTTTTCTTGCTTAGAGAATTAAACAGAGAAAATTACCTGTGGGATGTGTTAGTTGACCCTGCAAGAAAAATTAGAATTGGAAATAAACTATATTTTGGTGATGATGATTTAGTTGCTGAAGTAATAGATAATACCACTTCAAGAGGTAGAACACTTCGATTTTTATATGATGGTTCTTACGAAGATTTTAAAGCAATCATCAATAGATTAGGAGAAACACCAATTCCGAAATACATCAATAGAGCAGTAGAACCAGAAGATGCTGAAAGATACCAAACAGTATATGCTAAAAACGAAGGTGCAGTTGCAGCTCCTACTGCAGGACTACACTTTAGTAAACACCTAATGAAAAGATTAGAAATAAAAGGGATAGATTTCGCTTTTGTTACACTTCATGTTGGTTTAGGTTCTTTTAGAACGGTAGAAGTAGAAGACCTTACCAAGCACAAGATGGACTCAGAAGAAGCCTTTATTGATGAAGAGTGTGTTGCTAAAGTAAATAATGCTAAAAAAGCAAAAAGAAAAATTTGTGCAGTAGGAACAACATCAATGAGAGCAATAGAATCTTCTGTTTCAACAGATGGATTGCTTAAACCTTACCAAGGTTGGACAAATAAATTTATTTTCCCTCCTTATGATTTTAGTGTTGCTAACTGTATGATTACAAATTTCCACATGCCCGAATCAACATTGTTAATGATGACAACTGCATTTGGTGGTTACGATAATGTGATGAAAGCCTATAAAGAAGCTATAAAAGAAAAATATCGCTTCTTCACCTATGGCGATGCCATGTTGATTATCTAAGTAAATTATTAAATTGTAAACTTTATAAAAATTATGAAACTAGAAGACCTTAAACTTTACCAAGAATGCCTAAACCTAGAATCTACCGTGTGGAAAATTGTAGAAAAATGGGAAGGTTTTAACAAAGAAACCGTAGGGAAATCATTTGTAACAGCTGCAGATGCAATTTCTTCAAACATTGCATCAGGTTACGGAAGATACAACTTTAAAGATAAAAAACACTATTGCTATATTTCAAGAGGTTGCTTACTAGAAACCAAAGGCTGGGCTATAAAAGCTAACGAAAGAGGTCTTATAGATGAAACAACACAAAATGAATTAATTGAAGAAATTGAAAAAATTCATCGTATGTTAAATGCATACATCCGTTCAATAGGAAGAAAGAAAGAAGATAATAACTATGAAAACAACAACAGTAATAATAGTTATGATGAAGACGATAATAACGGAAACACTTTCACCGCTAGTGCAGATGAATTCTTCAATGAAGAAGAACTAACCAATGCATAAATACATCATAATAGTTGCCGGAGGTAAAGGAGAACGAATGGGAGAGAATATTCCCAAGCAATTTCTTGAACTTAATGGTAAACCTATTTTGATGCATACCATAGAAAAATTTCATTCCACTTATCCGGAAGCTCAAATTATACTAGCTCTTCCCGAAAATCAATTCGACTTTTGGGAGGAGCTTTGTTATAAAAAGGAGTTTACCAAAATTCCACATCAAATTTTGGCAGGAGGAAAAACACGCTTTCACTCTGTACAAAATGCCTTAGGATTAGTTAATGAAGAAGGTATTGTAGCAATACATGATGGCGTTCGACCATTAGTTAGTAAAACAACCATAGTTAACTGTTTCAATGCAGCAGAACAACATCAAAACGCCATTCCTGTGGTTGATGTGGTAGATTCACTTCGTCATGTAGATAAAATAGAAAATAAAGCCGTAAAACGTTCCTGTTATAAAATAGTACAGACCCCACAGTGCTTCCAAACAACTCTCCTAAAAAAAGCCTACCAACAAGAATTCACAGAAGCCTTTACAGATGATGCAAGTGTTGTAGAAGCAACAGGTGCAAAAATTCATTTAGTAAGCGGCAATAAAGAAAACATTAAAATCACCTCTCCCGAAGACCTTGTAGTTGCTATGGCTTTTATAGCAGCAGCAAAGTAGTTTTAAATTTATAAATATAACACGCTATTTCAAGCATTCGCTTGGAATAAGTTCCTCTAAGTTTAAATAAATTATTGTTGAATATTGATTGTTAATACGTAATAATTATTTTTACATGTAATAAAAATGTCTAATGGAAAAAATAATATCAATAATAATATTAGTTTGTTTGTGTTTTTTAGTAGGTTGTTCACGAAAAAATCCTGTAGTAATTAGGGAAATGACTAAAGAGAAATATAAAAGTATAAGTGAAGATAAAAGTCTGGTTAAATGCGAACTATTTATTGAAGGCACTAAGAAGTATAAGGAAATAAAGGACATAGAAACACGTAAACTTAAAAAAATCAAGAGAGAAGCAAAGAAATGCGATTGCAATAGAGTTTATCTTGATTTTAATGAATTTTTAGGAAAAGTGTATGATGGTGAGTTCTTTTTTCTTGCTGTTTGCGTGAAAGAATCTACAGAAATTCGAATTTTATCAAAGGATAAATAAATTTGTGGGGATATTGAGCGAGGTTACTTAGGGCTTCCCAATATTAAAAAAATTAATAAGATGAAATATATTTATACATTGATAACTATCTTTTTGATAGGGTGCTTAACAGGTAATAATGAGAAAAATGTTATATTGGTTCATTCCTCAAATTTAGATATTGAGTCACTAAAAATATTTTGGAAAACAGAAAGACAAGACTCAATTTTAGTTTTTGAAGATTCAAAATATTTAATGAATATTGGGAATGTATATGGAAAGAATGGATTTATAATATATTTGGGAAATAACTATATTGGAAATGTAGGACATTTTAAGACTAGAAATAAAGATATTCATAAGTATATAATTGATATTAATAAAAATCCTGACAAAGAATCATATAATATTAAATTTAATGCTATAGGGGTAGATAGTGTTTTTGATGAAATTACATTTGTTAATGGAGAAATGCTGCAAGATTAAAGAATATGTTAGTATTACTAGTGTTGTTTCAATACCTCCTTACTCCTTATAGAATGTCCCCCCCCGCTCCCGTAAGCGTCCATGCTTGTGGTAAAAACCCAGCTCCGAAGGAGCGTAATTTGTATAGCAAAAAATGAAGTATATTAGATAAAAGATAAAGAGTCTAATCTATAAATCATAGGGAGCAGTACAATAAACAAATTAAAAATTTAGAAAAAAGTTTCAAAAAAATTGTCTTCACAATCAAGTGGTTAAGGGGTGTAAGAAATAAAAGTAAAAAAAAAGTTATAAAAAGTTTTGGGAAAAGGAAAAGA
>JAPHUD010000017.1 GCA_026196775.1 Flavobacteriales bacterium | reverse complement strand
TGTTGTTGCTCCAGAACTTGAACTATAAGAATACACACGAATATAATAAGTATTACCCGCTGTTAACCCAGTAACTATACTACTATTTGGATCACTACATACCAATGGCGCACCTATTGAACCACAAGAGCCCGCATAAACAGAATGGTACATGTCCGTAGGACTTCCGCTAATATTTAGCAAACTAACATGATGAACTGTTCCTGTAGCAACAAAAGAATACCATACATCATTATTAGCAGTTCCAGAACAAGTATTAGATTGAGAGGATCCTGTTGCATTTTGAATAGTTCCAGCAGTAACACTACCACAATTTAAATCTGGGTTGACAGTGACTCCCGTTGCTCCTGGACACTCATCGTTTGATGGCGGCACTGGACAAGTACCAGCAACCACACTCCATGTTAACGTAAAAGTTCCACTATTTGAGGAAAAGCCAGACTGAATCCACCACACCCTTTGAACACTCCCTGTACAATTTTGCCAACTTTCAACTTGAGTATCTGGATCGTCCCTACAAACAATTTCAATTGTTCCAGGACAGGCTCCATTATACCTTAAAGAATGTCTAGAATCATAACCATTTGTAGTTTGTTGAATAGTTAAAGTAGAACCTACTGGCAAATCATAATAATAAATCAAATCTGGCGCAGAACCCATAGAACAAAATGAAAAATCATTATTTGTTCCAGCGGTTGTGCTAGATGTAGGAGGTGTTAATGTTGCTAAATCTATTGCATTACCACAATCATCCCCAGGTGTTGCCGGACCTCCTGCATAAACGCTAAAGCTTAATAAAATCAGCGTTAATAAACTAAAATACTTTCTCATCATCCTAAAAATTATTGTTGTTCCAATTGGACATTCGGTTCTCTAATAGGTTTATAAGTAACACCATGCTTATCAAATGTTTTTTGCAAGTCTTCAACTAACATGTGTTCTGTAAAAGTAATTTTTAATATTTTGTTTTTTTCATCTATAGCTATCATTACTATTTTTTCATGGTAGTTAGATAAATCATCTTTTAATGTTCCAATGGTTTTTTCATCGTGATCAGCAACATCCGCAAAAGCAGTTATTGTTGTTCCTGGTTGAGCTCTTTTAAACAAAGATTTCCCTGTATTATCTCTATTGGTATTTTGAGCCGAAACACTAACAAACATTCCTAGCATTAACATAGAAATAAAACAAAATTTTAAAACCTTTTTAATTTGCGTAACTTTTATGTTTTTCATTTTTTAGGATTTAAATAATGTAGCAGATAATGATTAAATTTCTCTTTTCATACGTCAAATGACTAACTTCTTACTTCTCAACACTGTTAACACATTAATATTTTATAACCTTAATTCATTATACACTAATACTACGTATTTATGATTATAAATTTAACAAAAAATAAATACTATTTTATGTTTTTTAACATAAAGTTATGCTTATGTTATTTTTTTAGGATTAAAATAATACTAAAAGGAAAGCCCCACAAATAGATTTTGCGAGGCTTTTACAGTTATTTAATGTAATGTTTTGTTTACAAGTTAATTGGCTAATCTTTCTAGTTTTTCATTATCTTTTTAGTGGTAATAATAGTATTATTCTCATCCATTATTTTAAGCATATAGAATCCTTGAGGTAAATCAGTAAAAACATCAAACTTAATATTATTTTTACCTTTATTAAGGTATATACTCTTTTCTATTACCGCTCCTAATAAATCTATTATACTAAAATTATAATTTCCTGCTTGAGCTGTTTTAAGTTCAATATTCAACACATCTTTTACTGGGTTGGGAGAAACTACAACTTCGCCATCTTCCATTCTTCTAACAGAAACAACATCAGAGTAAGAGAATTTACCATTAAAATCAACTTGTTTTAAACGATAATAAGTAGTAGCGGCTAACGGTGACACATCATGATAGATATAATTATTTACCTCAACTGAATTCCCAGCTCCATCAACATTACCTATCCGTATAAAATTAGAGGCATCTTTGGAAGCTTCAATTACAAAATAATCGTTATTAATCTCTGCCATAGTTTGCCATTGCAGTTCGTTATCAACCTCTTTAGCTTCGACAGTAAACGACATTAACTCAATTGGTAATGGCACACAATCTAATGAAGCTCCATTAGTAAGATTAATATTTAAATCAAAGGGATCTCCAGATGCTGACCAATTATCAATTAGTAAAATATAAACATCACCTACATTCATATTAATTGGGTTCACCCAACTATCCCCAAATGACCCTTCAGAATTATCCCCAGCTCCACTTTGCAGTCCAGTATCCCCTAAATCATCTGAATAAGAACACCTTAAAGGAGTGGTTGATGGTGGACAAATATCGCCCGGTGTAGAGGTAGATGGATAGGGACCCCAAACAGCAAAATCGTAATCATCAGATGTATTACTTGGACTAATAGTAAATTCTATTGTCCCTGCTGTTGTTGCTTGAAAAAAATACCAAGAACTTTGATTTTCATCATCTGCTAGACACCCTCTATTTGAAGCATTCAATTCTTGAACTCCATAGCCACTACTATTGCCTGAAAAGGTATTATCACTACAAATAGTTGTTCCCCCTAAACAATTGGTTGGAGGTGCTGGAGGACATGGGACACAACTAATTGTAGCTGCCCAACCTGCTCTTGTAGCACTAAAGTCTGATGCAAAATCAAATGTTAAACAACCAGTAGTAGATGTAATAGTACCTGGAGAATTTGTACCAGTATAAACCCCTATTAAAGGAGATGCTGTTGAAGAACCATCATAAATATACATATCATCATAGCCACTTTCTAAATTAAAACTAGTAAAGTCAACAACCACACAATTACTCGAATTTGAACAAATTGTAGTTATAGTCCATTCATTGTTGGAATAATTTCCCCCAGCACCTCCTGAATCATAAAAATTACCAGAACATGCGTTAATAGAAACATAATTCTGAGCAAATAAACTATATAAAGGAGCCAATAAAAAAGCTAATATTATAAATAAATATTTCATTTTTTTAAATATCTTACAATTACAGACTGTTTATTCGGTGTTAACTTAAATGTTGCCTTTCTTATTTTTCGTTTACCACTAGAAATAAAATTAGGAATCCTTTTGTTATAGGCTTGTTTTAATTCATTTGCCGACAACAGTTCTACATTTACTGCTTCATTTTCATGCTCATCAAAAAAAGAAATGATTCTTCTTTCGTCTAACAAACGAAATTCATCCAATTTCCCCCAATTTTCTATAGCATTTTGATAAACAGTTAAATCAACATTAGGATTAGTAGAGTGTAAAACATAATGTTGTTTTTGTTGTGCGGAAGCAATCAAACTAAAGGTTAAACAAAACATCAATAAACAAATACTTTTTGCCTTTAAAATATTATACGTCAGCTTCATGGGCAGTTGTTTTAAAGTTATTTTTAAATAAACACCTTAAATATTCACTTCATAAATTTAATAAAAAATAAATACTAATACAATAATTTTTGACGTAAGTTTACACACACCTTAATGTGTTTAGGATTAATATAATAGAAAAAGCCCTGTAATACATTACAAGGCTTTAAATTGTTTTTTTAACACCCAAATCTAACTCGCTAGTTCTTCTTTTACTATACTAGAAATTAACTTCCCATCTGCTTTTCCATTAAGTTTACCCATGATTGGCCCCATTACTTTACCCATGTCTGCAGCAGAAGATGCTCCTAGTTGAGCAATGGTTTCTTTAATAATCTTTCTTACCTCTTCCTCTCCCATTTGTTCTGGTAGATAAACACTCAAGATTTCAATCTGAAATTCTTCATCTTTAGCTAAATCAGGTCTGTTTTGCTCGTGATAAATAGTAGCAGCATCTTTACGTTGCTTTACTAATTTTTTCAAAATCGCTAAACCAGCTTCATCGGTTACTTCACCACTACCGTCTTTTGAAGCTTCAAGTAACAACGCAGCTTTTACCGCTCTTAATGCTTCTAGTTTAGCTTTATCTTTAGCCAACATGGCTTGTTTAATATCTTGATTTATTTGTTCTGTTAAGTTCATAATTAGTTTATAGGGTTATAAGTTTATGAGTTTAGTGATAAATTCACAGTCTTTCTATTGTCAGTTCACAGTTGTCTGATTCAACTTCAAACTTCAAACATGCAATCAAATTAACTTAATCCACATTATCATGTAAGAAAGAATTTCCGTCTTTTAATTTAGGCTTACCTTCTTCATCATCAGACAAAGTAAATCTAGATACAGAGCTTTCTGACGAATGAGGTGTATCTTTTAAATTTATTTTTCTTCTTTTATACGCAGGCTCTTTTTCCAATTCAGATAGTCCTGATGAAGTTTTCATCTTCATACCTAATTCTCTGATACGCATAATTCTTTCGTTATTTCTTTTTAATTGATCCTCATCTGGAATTTTAGCAGAATAAACTAAGGAAGATTTTTCATCCTCTTCTTCTAAATGCTGCTCTCCAGAGAAAGTTGTAGTTTGTTTGCTTTCGTTTATATCTGCATCTTCATCATCATTCAAATTCCAAACAATGCTATTTTCATCTTGTTCTGCTTCAATATTATTGTTGTCTGACACAAAAAAATCATTATCTTCCTTATCTTCTTCTTGATGGTTTTTATTTTCTTGCTCCTCTTCCATAATAACAGACTGTTTCTCTTCAATCTCTTCCATATCATCATCTAGTCCGAAAACAATAGCATCTTTATCATTTTCTTCTGAAACAGTTTCATTTTCTTCATTAGAAAAAACATCATTAAACTCAAATGCTGACTGATTTGAAGAACTTATATATGGCTCATCTTGAGCTTCATCTTCAGCTAAATTATCAGTTACTTCTGGTGTAACTTCATTTGTTATATTCTCCTCAGTATCTAAAGTATGCACTACATGATCGTCAGATTTACTGATATCATCAATTTTTCCTAATTCTTTTTTTCCAAAACCTGTTGCAATTACTGTTACAGAAACTTTACTTCCTAAAGATTCATCTAATCCATTACCCCAAATTAACTCAGCAGTATATCCTGCTTCATTTTGGATATAGTCAGTAATATCATCAATCTCATCCATTGTAATTTCATCCTCTCCAGAGGTAATGTTTAACAAGATGTAGTTTGCTCCTTCAATTTCATTATCATTTAACAATGGAGAAGATATTGCTTTAGTAACTGCTTCAATAGCTCTATTGTCGCCTTCAGCAGTTGCAGAACCCATAATAGCTGTCCCACCATCTTTCATTACTGTTTTAACATCTTCAAAATCCACATTAATGTAACCTGCTACGGTAATAATTTCTGCAATTCCTTTAGCTGCAATGGTCAAAATATCATCTGCTTTAGAAAAAGCTTCTCCCATTTTAAGGTTTCCATGCATCATTCTCAACTTATCATTATTAATGATTAGCAAAGTATCTACATTCTGACGTAATTGCTCTAAGCCTTCTTCAGCCTGTTGCTTCCTTCTTCTTCCTTCAAAACTAAAAGGAATTGTTACAATACCAACTGTCAAAATGCCCATTTCTCTGGCAGTCTTAGCAATTATTGGAGCTGCACCAGTTCCTGTTCCACCACCCATTCCGGCAGTTATGAAAACCATTTTAGTATTGTTTTCTAAAATCTTTTTTATATTATCAATATCTTCAATTGCAGCATTTTTACCAACTTCAGGATTTGCTCCTGCTCCTAAACCTTCTGTTAGCGTAGTTCCCAACTGAATTTTATTTGGAATAGGGCTCAAGTCTAATGCTTGTGCATCTGTATTGCAAATGATGAAGTCAACGCCTGTAATTCCTTGATTATACATGTGGTTTACAGCATTGCTTCCACCTCCTCCAACGCCTATTACTTTAATAATTGATGCTTGGTCTTTTGGCAAATTGAATTTCATAATATTTGGGTTTTAGTTTATTATTCTTAAATGTTATTCCTTTATCTTAAATCTTATTTTTCACTATCTTCTAAAAATTTGTGTCCTGCATGAAGCAACCTATCAAAAAATCCACTCTTCTTGTTGTCAGAATGTCCAACAATCTCATCTCTAGTATCTTTATTTTTATTAATTGCTTCAAATCCTTTAATAACAAGCCCTACACTAGTTGCATACATCGGACTAGTAATTTCATTGGCATTATTTGGTGCTAAATGTTCATTAGGATAACCAATTCTTGTATCCATTCCTGTAACATATTCCATTAATTGAGTAATATGTTTTAACTGAGAACCACCACCTGTAACCACTATTCCGCAAATTAATTTATTTTCGTATCCTGAATTTTTAATTTCATAATGGATATGCTCAATAATTTCTTCCATTCTGGCTTGAATAATATTTGCTAAAGTTTTAATGTAAATTTCTTTAGCAGGTCTTCCTCTTAATCCTGGAATAGAGACTTTAACTTTATCATTACTTTCACTAGCTAAAGCAGAGCCAAATTTAATCTTCAGTTTTTCTGCATGATCTTTAATTATGCTGCATCCTTCTTTAATATCTTCAGTAACTATATTTCCTCCAAAAGGAATAACTGCTGTATGTCTGATGATACCATCTTGAAAGATAGCAATATCAGTAGTTCCACCACCTATATCTACCAATGCTACTCCTGCTTCTTTTTCTTCAGCACTTAATACTGCTTCGGATGATGCTAATGGTTCTAAAATTAAATCATCAACATTTAAGTTAGCTTTATGAACGCACTTATGTATGTTTTTAATTGCTCCAACTAATCCTGTAATAATATGGAAGTTTGCTTCTAATCTCACTCCTGCCATTCCAATTGGATCTTTAATACCTTGCTCGTTATCAACAATGTATTCCTGAGGAAGAACATGAATAATTTCCTCTCCCGGCAACATTACCAATTTATACATATCATCAATTAAAGAATTGATATCTAATTGACTAATTTCATCTTCAACACTATGTCTAACTTTAATCCCCCTGTGTTGTAAACTTTTTATGTGCTGACCGGCAATACCAACATTCACTACTTTAATGTCAACACCAGATTTTAATTCAGCTTGTTCTACTGCTAATCTAATTGATTCAACTGTTTTATCGATATTAGAAACCATTCCTCTAGAAACACCAATAGAATCAGATTTACCCATTCCAAGTATTTCAATTTTACCGTGTTCATTTTTCCTTCCAACTATGGCTACAATTTTGGTTGTTCCGATATCTAAACCAACAATAATTTCTGATTTTTCTTCCTCCATGTTACTAATAATTTTTTTTACAAACGATTTGGTTATTAAAACTTAAGTTAATTTCTGAATATTCATTCCAACCGGTTTTACTCAAACCTTCTCTGTAGAAATAATATAACTTATTAAGTTTAGCTTCCATATGTTCAGGTTTTCCCAATACAATTATATGATTTCCTACTTTTGGTACCAGTTCAATCTCCAATTCTTTATTAACATACACTTGTTCAATTTGTGCTTTCCAAAACTCAGAGTTATCAATAAGTTGAGCCAATTGATATAATTCATCAATAATGGTTTTAGTTGCCAAGCTATCATCTAATTGACTTAAATTTTTCTTATAATATTGATTATAAGAAGATTTAACATTACCATTAATAACCAATAAACGAGCTGTGTATTTTTCTGAAAGCGACATTAAATATCCATCTTCATCCATATAAAAACTTTCATTTTTATGGTTTATTACCCTTGCAATTGGTCTATTTTGTTTTACCCATGCTACAATTTTACCATCTACTGTTTTATATACTTGGGCATCTTTTATAGCAAAATTATTTTTTAAACGTTCTTCAATTGTTGTTACATCAAAGGCATATAAATATTTACTGGTATCCTGCGGGTTATGAATGATTTCTTTTAATACATCTGTCTCGTCAATAAATCTATTTTCAGAATTATAATTTATATCTATAACAGGCTTAGAAAGCTGCATATACAACTTATTTTTATTGGCAAAACTTAATCCTACAATGATTAAAACCAATGCAATTATCCATAATGATATATTTATTATTTGCTTCATTAATAATTTACTGCTTTTGCATTAAGTATTGTTTTTAATGGCTGCACCAAGGTATCTATATCTCCCGCCCCAAGCGTGATCAACACTTCAGGCTGATTCGCTTTAAAATAACTTAGCACTTCTTCTTTTTGTAATAGTTTTTTATGTTGAATGGTTACTTTTTCTAATAACATTGCAGAGCTAACACCTTCTATTGGCAATTCTCTTGCAGGGTAAATATCAAGTAAAATCAATTCATCTAATAAGGACAAACTTTCAGCAAATTCATCAGCAAAATCTCTTGTTCTACTGTACAAGTGCGGCTGAAAAACACCTGTAATTTTTTTGTTAGGATACAATTCTTTAATAGATGAAATAGCAAAAGTTAATTCTGTTGGATGATGTGCATAATCATCTATATAAACAAGGTCGTTGGTTTTTATATGAAATTCAAACCTGCGTTTTACTCCTTTGTAAGATTTTAATGCTGCTTTAATTCTTTCTCTATCTATCTTTAATAAATCTGCCACAACAAATGCTGCCAATCCATTTTCTATGTTATGAATTCCGGGTAACCCAATCACCATATTTTGAAGTACATCAGTTGGTGTTTCTACCTCAATTAAAAAATTACCGTCTTCTACTTTTTTGCTTTTCAAAGCGTAATCAGCCTTTCTTTCTATAGAGTAAGTAAGTGTATTTAGTTTATTGTTGGATTGCAGAATAGTTAAATAGGTTTGTTTGGTTATTAAGGTTCCTGTGGGATTTATCTTTTCCACAAAAGCTTTGTAAGCATTATGCATCTCATTTTTATTTTCATAAATATCTAAATGATCAGCATCTAAAGAAGTTACAATTGCAATATTAGGTTTTAAAGTAAGAAAAGACCTATCAAACTCATCTGCTTCAACAACAACAAATTTAGCATCTTCATTAAGTAACAAATTAGAGTTAAAGTTCAAACTAATTCCACCTAAAAAAGCATTGCATTTTACTCCACATTCATTCAACACATGAGCTATCATAGAGGATGTAGTAGTTTTTCCGTGTGTTCCGGCAACAGCAATGGTAAAATATTCTTGAGAAATTAAACCCAACACTTCCGAACGTTTATATAATTTAATTCCTGTTTGCTGTAAACTAAGCAACTCCTTATTGTCTTTTGGAATAGCAGGTGTATAAACCACTAAAATTCCTTCTTCATTGTTTTTTATCTCCTTGGGAATTAAGGTTTCATCTTCATTATAATGAATTGTAATTCCTTCTGCTTCCAATTCTTCTGTAAGGCCGGTTTTTGTTTTATCATATCCATACACCTTACAACCTTTAATTAGGAAATACCTCGCCAAAGCACTCATACCAATGCCTCCGACACCTAAAAAATAAACCGTATGGATAGTATTTATGTTCATTTACTATTTAATCAATTTCATTACTTCATCAGCAATAATTTCAGCTGAATCATTAAAAGCCATTTTCGCAATATTTACACTTAATTTTTCTTTTTGCATTTCATCTTTTACCAATGCCAATGTTTGCTCTACCAGTTTTTCTTTGGCTTCAACATCTTTAACCAAAATTGCCGCATTTTGATTTACCAACGCCATTGCATTTTTAGTTTGATGATCTTCGGCTACATTTGGTGATGGAACAAAAACAGTTGCTTTTGCTGCAATACACAATTCTGAAATAGAACTTGCTCCTGCTCTAGAAATTACAACATCCGCCACAGCATAAGCATAATCCATTTTAGAAATAAATGCCATGGTTTTTATTCCATTATTTTCAAAAGATTGAACCGCCAAAGCAGCTTTATCTGCATACCATTTTCCTGTTTGCCAAACCAACTGAATATTTTTTTGAGCAAATTTTTCCAATCCGCTTTCTATACTTTCGTTAATGGTTCTTGCTCCTAAACTTCCGCCAATTACTAACACTGTTTTTTTATCTTTATCCAAGCCAAAAAACTCTATTCCCCTTTCTCTTTTGGCACTTAGGTTTTTAATGTCCTGACGAACAGGATTACCCGTTACAATAATTTTTTCTTTAGGAAAAAATCTATCCATTTGCGGATAAGCTACACAAATTTTTTGCACCTTAGTTGCCAATAATTTATTAGTAATTCCGGGATAGGAATTTTGCTCTTGAATTAATGCAGGAACCCCCATTTTGGTAGCTGCTTTTAATAATGGACCACTAGCATAACCTCCAACACCAACCACCACATCAGGTTTAAACTCTCTGATAATACTTTTAGCTTTCATCATGCTTTTAAGCAACATAATTGGGAATTTTAAATTCTGAAGAGTAAGCCTACGTTGTAACCCCATAATTGGCAAACCAATAATTTCATAACCTGCAGCAGGAACTTTTTCCATTTCCATTTTGCCTTCAGCTCCAACAAATAAAATTTCGGTGTGAGGGAACTTACTTTTTATAGCATTAGCTATAGCAATAGCCGGAAAGATATGACCTCCCGTTCCTCCTCCACTAATTATAATTTTATATGTTTTCATGTATTATTGTTTGCTTTAAATTGTTAATTTTTTATCGTTAACTCTTCTGTTCTTTTACTAACACTTAATATAATTCCTATTGCCAAACATGTAAACCATATAGAAGTCCCCCCCATACTTACCAAAGGCAATGGTTGTCCTGTTACGGGAAAAAGATTTACAGCAACCGCCATATTTATCATTGCCTGAAAAACCAAACTAAACGACAAACCTATTGCGAGTAAAGAACCAAAGCTTGTTTCTGCTTTTTGAGCAATTTTTATTCCCCGAAAAAGTAAAATCAGATAAAGTAGGATAACCCCTACTCCTCCTATTAAACTATATTCCTCCAAAATTATCGCATAAATAAAATCTGAATAAGGATGGGGCAAAAAGTTACGTTGTGTACTTCCTCCCGGACCTTTTGGTGGCCAGCCGGTAGCAATAGCAATTTTTGCTTGGTCAGCCTGATAATTTCCTTCAGCAGAACCAGAAGAAAAAGACTCAATTCTCTTTACCCAAGTGTCTGCCCTTGGTAACAAATCGGGTTGAAATTTGGCTACTGCTAACATTATCACTAATAACGCAACACCAATTCCTACTAATGAAAAAATATATTTAATATTAACTCCTCCAACAAACATTACTATTAAACTAGTAACAAAAAGCATTGCTGCTGTAGAAAAGTTGGCAGGCAATATTAAGCCACATACTGCCAACACAGGAAACATTACTTTATAAAACGACTTGGTAGATGTTTTTACTGAATCTTGATTTTTGTATAGAAAACGAGCCAAATACATAATTAAAGCCAATTTAGCTAAATCTGATGTTTGGAAAGTTTGATTAATAACAGGAATAACTAACCACCTACTAGCTTCATTAATGTTTGCTCCGGTTATTAATGTCAACAACAACAAGGGAATAGATAAAATTAATGCAATTTGCGACAGCCGAGAATAATATTTAAAATGAATTTGATGAGCCAACACCATTAACACAATGCCTATAACTAAAATCACTACATGCTTAAAAAGATAATAAAAAGTATCACCATCTTTATATTTATAGGCAAGGGTTACTATAGAACTATAGACAGCTAAAATAGATAAGATAGATAATAGCAGCACTACCAACCATATTACCTTATCTCCTTTAATATATTTATCTATTACGTTCATTTATTTTGTTTATTCTTCACTGATATTTGAAAAATCCATCAATGATTTATCATCGCAAAAGCAAATTACATTATCTATTATTCTATGGCTTTTTACTGCCAACTGAACTCCTTCTGAAAAACTTTCTACAGCAAACAACAACACATTAGTTTCTTGAATTTCAGGAACAAAATCATTTAAATGCTCTCCAACCATAATTACATTTACTACCTTATTTTTCAATTGATTTTTTATCCAATTGATATTAGTTGAAAGCTTATCTTGAGTAACAATAATGGCTGCTTTGTCTAAGTCAATAGATAAGGTTCCTACTCCACTAGATGGCACATGATAAAATGTTTGATTACCTATTTGTATTAAGTTTTGCATGATAATGTAAGTTTTACAATCCTTTTACAGCAGCTTTAAATTGTCTTCCTCTATCTTCATAGTTTTCAAATAAATCGAAACTTGCACAAGCAGGAGAAAGCAAAACAGTATCTCCCTTAGTTCCTAATCTGTAAGCCATATCTACAGCATCTTTAGCAGAAGCGGTATCAATAATAGTTGGAATAACATCTCCAAAAGCTTCATGAATTTTTTCGTTGTTAACTCCCAAACAAATAATTGCTTTTACTTTTTCTGCAACTAACTCCTTCAACATTTCATAATCATTGCCTTTATCTACTCCACCAACAATCCAAATTACATTTTCTTGAAAGCTCTCTAAAGCGTACCAAGTTGCATTTACATTAGTTGCTTTTGAGTCATTTACAAAAGCGATTCCATGAACAGTTAATACAGGCTCTAACCTATGTTCTATGGTTTGAAAATCTGAAAGACTTTCCCTAATAATTTCTTTTTTTAATTCCAACACTCTTCCTGCAATGCCCGAAGCCATTGAGTTGTAAAGATTGTGTTTTCCTTGTAGTGCTAACGCTTGTAGTGTCATAGTTTGTTGTTTTTGATTTATGTTTATTATTAATTTTTCATCTTTTATATAAGCTCCATTTTCCATTTCTTTTGTAATACTGAAAGGATGTAATTGAGCTTTTAGTTGTTTTTTTTTTAATTGTTGCTGGATAAGTTCATCATCATAACAGTAAATAAAATGGTTATTCTCATCTTGGTTTTGCGTAATTCTAAATTTAGAAGCTGCATAATTTTCCAGTTGATAATCATACCTGTCTAAATGATCAGGAGTGATGTTTAATAAAATCGCTACATCTACTTTAAAATCAAACATTCCGTCTAGCTGAAAACTGCTTAATTCCAACACGTAAACATCCTTATCATCTTGAGCCACTTGCTTGGCAAAACTTTCCCCGATATTCCCCGCCAACCCCACATTTAATCCTGCTTTTTTCAGCATATGATATGTTAAGCTGGCAGTTGTCGTTTTTCCATTGCTTCCCGTAATTCCAACTATTGTAGCATTGGTATATCTTCCTGCAAATTCAATTTCCGAAATAACATTAATCCCTTGTTGCCTTAATTTCACAACTAAGGGCACATTGTCAGGAATTCCCGGACTTTTAATTACTTCCACAGCTTCAAAAATTTTACTTTCGGTATGTTGATTTTCTTCCCATTCAACTTCAATATTTTTAAGAACCTCTTTATATTTATCTTGTATTTTTCCTTTGTCCGACAAAAAAACCTGAAACCCTTGCTTTTTAGCCAAAATAGCTGCGCCTGTTCCGCTTTCTCCTGCTCCAAGTATGGTTATTTTAGACATTTTCATTATTTATTATTAGTTTTTTTATTGATCTTCCGACTTCCAACTTTACCTCAGTTTAAGTGTCACAAAAGTTAATAGTGCCAGCATAATTCCTATAATCCAGAACCTGGCGACAATTTTCGCTTCGTGCATGTTTTTCTTTTGAAAGTGATGATGAAGTGGTGCCATTAAAAACACTCTTCTACCTTCTCCGTATCTCTTTTTTGTATATTTAAAATAACCCACCTGTATCATTACTGATAGGTTTTCGATAAGGAATACACCACACAACAATGGGATAAGTAATTCTTTTCTTACCGCTAAAGAAAATACTGCTATAATCCCACCTAATGCCAAGCTACCTGTATCTCCCATAAAAACCTGTGCAGGATATGAATTGTACCATAAAAACCCAACACAAGCCCCAACAAATGCAGCTATAAATATTACCAACTCACCTGATTCAGGGATGTACATAATATTTAGATATTCGGCAAAAACAGTATTACCGGATACATAAGCGAAAATAGCAAGGGTAACTCCTATAATTGCGGAGGTTCCTGTGGCGAGACCATCTAGACCATCAGTCATATTTGCCCCATTAGAAACAGCGGTGATAATTACAATAACTATTAACACAAATAAAATTCCGCCTAGTAAGTATGAATGTTTACCTGCCCATTTCGTTAGTGATGCGTAGTCGAACTCATTATTTTTAAAAAACGGAATGGTTGTTAAGGTTGATTTTACTTCTTTCCAGGTGTAATTTTCAACAACTTTAGTCTCTACATCATTTTGAATTTCATAACTGATATGTGCAGGAGCATTAACGTCCATTACTTTTTGTTTTACCACTACATCTTCATTAAAATAAAGGATGGTTCCAACAATAATCCCAACACCTACTTGTCCCATTACCTTAAACTTTCCAGCTAAACCTGCTTTGTTTTTCTTAAATACTTTAATGTAATCATCAATAAAACCAATAAGCCCTAACAAAATGGTGGAAATTATCATCAAAATGATGTAAATATTATCTAGCTTAGCAAAAAGCAATGTAGGTATAAGAATAGAAGCCAAAATAATAAGCCCTCCCATAGTTGGTGTTCCTTGTTTTTTCATTTGTCCTTCTAACCCTAAATCTCTAACAATTTCTCCTACTTGTAACAACTGTAATCTTTGAATAATTTTTTTTCCGAATATCATTGAAATAACCAAGGAAACAATAACTGCCATAGCAGCTCTAAAAGAAATATATTCAAATACTCCAGCACCTGGAAAATCAAATTTGTTTAGATAGTTAAATAAGTAATACAACATAGTTTATAGTTATTGTGAAAATTGCTTTTTTAGTATTTCTAAATCATCAAATGGAAATTTTTCTCCGTTTATTTCTTGGTATTTTTCGTGTCCCTTGCCTGCCACCAAAATAATATCGTTGCTTTCTGCCAACATACATGCTGTTTTTATTGCTTCTTCTCTGTTGGTAATGGACAATACTTTTTTGTAATGTTGTGGCTCAACCCCTGCTTTCATGTCATTAATAATCTGCTCGGGATTTTCTGACCTCGGATTATCTGAAGTAAGAATTACTTTATTTGAATACTCGCAAGCTATTTGAGCCATTAAAGGTCTTTTGGTTTTATCTCTATCACCTCCACATCCAACAACAGTTATAACTGTTTCATTGTTAGTCCTAATTTCACTAATTGTTCCTAATACATTTTTGAGTGCATCAGGTGTATGAGCATAATCTACAATTCCGGAAATATTATCTTGAGATTTAATGTATTGAAACCTTCCTTCAACTGCATTTAGGTTACTAATTGCTGTTAGTGTATTTAGTTTATCTTGCTCTAGCAATACCGCCACAGCATAAATAGAAAGTAAATTATAAACATTAAAGCCTCCAATTAGTTTTGTCCACACCTCATTTTTATCAATATGAAGCATCATTCCTGAAAAGCCGCTTTCTAAAATTCTGGCAGTAAAATCTGCAGCACTTTTTAAAGCAAAAGTGTATGGTTTAGCTTTTGTATTTTGCAGCATGACCATACCGTTTTTATCATCTTTATTCACCAATGCAAAAGCATTTTCCGGAAGCATGTCAAAAAACATTTTTTTAGCCTTAATGTATTCATCAAATGTTTTATGATAATCTAAATGATCATGCGTAATATTGGTAAAAACAGCACCTGAAAAAGCTACTCCTGTAACTCTGTGTTGATGAATAGCGTGCGAGCTAACTTCCATAAAACAATAATCACAACCTGCTTCCACCATTTTTCTTAACAACTTATTCAGCTCAACTGCATTGGGTGTTGTGTGTGTTGAAGGAATAGCGTCATTTCCGATTTTATTTACCACTGTAGAAAGTAAACCAACTTGATAGCCTAGCTGCACAAACAATTCATGCAACAAGGTAGCTGTGGTAGTTTTACCATTCGTTCCGGTAATTCCTACTAATTTTAATTCATTAGAAGGATTATCATAAAAATTAGCAGCAATAATTCCTAAAGCTGCTGCACTATCTTTCACTTTTACATAAGTAATTCCATCATGCAATTGCTCAGGAAAATGCTCACAAACAATGGCTACAGCTCCTTTTTCAATAGTCTGATTAATATATTGATGTCCATCCGTAGCAGTTCCTACTACAGCAACAAACAAACTAGCATCTTCCACCTCTCTTGAGTCAAAACAAATTTTATCAATAGCAATATTGGTATTCCCAACTAATTCCTCAATCCCTGTTTTGTATAATATGTCTTTTAAAAGTTTATTCATTACTTATTCTAATTCTAAAAATATTCTGTTTCCTTTCACTAGTTTTTCTCCCGGTGCTATAGATTGTTTTTTTACCACGCCTTTTCCTTTAAAAAACACGCTTAATCCTTGATTTTCTAAAATGTATAAGGCGTCTTTTATGCTCATACCCGTTACATCAGCAACATAAATTGGAGATACTTTTCTAGCAGTTATATGAGCAGCAGTTACATCAGTATTTACTCTTGCCCATTCTGTAACTTCATTTCCTTGATTGGTTTTTAGTCCAAATTCTTCATAAACTTTTTTCAAATCGGGGTAATAACCATCTTTGGCATAAGGGATTCTAGATTTCGCCTGATTTTCTTTTTTATGAATTTCTTTGTGAATTCCTATACTAGTAGCATAAACTTTATCGGCAACTTCTTTAAATATTGGTCCGGCAACTAAATTTCCATAATACACTCCTTTAGATGGAGCATTAACTACAACTATACAAGTATATTTAGGATTATCAGCTGGAAAATAGCCTACAAATGATGCTTGATGACTAACTTTAATGTCTTTCTTATATTTATATCCTAATTTTTTGTTGGCAATTTGTGCTGTACCTGTTTTTCCGGCAATCTTATATACATCATTTTTTAAATTAGTTGCTGTACCTTCTTGCACTACTCCCTCCAACATTTCTTTAACCATTTTAATAGTTTTTTCTGAACAGATAGAAGGATTTAATACTTCCGTTTCTATCTTTCTAACTAACTTTCCTCTGTGTCTGATCTCTTTTACAAACTTTGGTTTTACCATTTTACCATTGTTAGCCACTGCATTGTAAAAAGTTAAAATGTTTAAAGGCGTTAATTCAACCTCATAACCAATAGACATCCATGGCAAGGTAATTCCTGACCAACTTTTATCAGATGTATTTTTAATGTATGGCGTTCCTTCTCCGGAAATTTCAATACCCAATTTCTTATTCACATACATTTTGTTCAACCTATCAATAAATTTTTGTGGGTCTTTAGCATAAACTCTGTTTATTTCTTTAGAAATGGCCACATTAGATGATTTTATAAAAGACTCTTTAATAGAAATTTTACCATAACCTCCTTTATGAGAATCTCTCATTACTGCATCATAAAATTTGGTAGTTCCATTCTCAGTATCTACCATATCATCTAACTCAAGAAAACCATCTTCAAAAGCAGCCATTAATGAAGCTAATTTAAATGTTGAACCAGGCTCTGTTGCTGCCCCAACAACAAAATTGTAAGATTCATAATAAGTACTGTCTTTAGTTCTTTGCAAGTTTGCAATAGCTTTAATTTCACCTGTAGCTACTTCCATTACTGCCACACAACCGTATCCTGCATGATGAAGCTTTAATTGTTTCATCAATGCATTTTCGGCAACATCCTGAATATTCACATCAATTGTAGAATAGACATCACTTCCATCAACTGGCTCAATTTCATTTTCATCACTAATAGGCATCCAAACACCTCCGGCAATTTTTTGCTCTAATCTTTTTCCGTTTATTCCTCTTAGCTCTTTACTGTAAGCTCCTTCTATACCTACCGGTTGAATTCCTTCTCTATCATAACCAATGGTTCTTGCAGCCAAAATATTAAATGGCTTAACTCTTTTGTTTTGCTGCGTATAAATAAAACCACCCTTATATTTCCCTTTGCGAAAAATCGGAAACTCTTCCATTTTTTTAAGTTCAGTAAACTTTACATTTCTTCTTATTAAATGATACCTTGCCCCTTTCTTTCTGGCAGCAATAAGTTCTGCTACATACTGTTTTTTTGACCTTTCAGGAAATAAGTTAGAGAGTTCAATAGCTAATGAATCTACATTTTGGTAAAAGAAATCATCTGTAATGGATGGCGTATTCGCATCGAAACGAACTTCATATTTAGGAACTGAAGTTGCTAATAAACTTCCATCGGCAGCATAAATATTACCCCTTACTGCTTCAATATTATTATATTCTATAGTAAGATTTTCTGCTTTTTCTTTCCAATGAGCACCTTCAACCACTTGAATATTAACTGTCTGACCTACAATTACGAGGGCAAACAAACAGACGAAGAAATAAACGATATAAACACGAGATAATATGGCTTTTCTGTCTGTATTCATTTAATGCTTTCTATTTCTTTTTTTGACAACTTAATTTTTGTTGGCGGAACAATAGACTCCATCACGCCAAACGCTTCAGTCTTTTCAGCTACCTGAGACTGCTTACTTTCGTAATTTAAATCTGATTTTATAGTAATGTATTCCGAGCGCAATTCTTTTAAGTCATCATTTACATGATCTAATTCTCTCACCAATTTTTCAGCATTATATCCATTGGCGATGTATAGAATTCCCAACAACGTCAAGTAAAAAACAAAAGGAAGCGAATTCACCACATTTTCTTTTGCCAAGAAATTGCCCGAAATAAGCGACACAAAAAAGTTAGGACTAGAAGGCTTTTTCTCCTTCTCCTGCTTTTCAGTGCTTTCTTTTTGTTTAAACTTGTTCATTTTATTTGGTTAATTGCTAATCGTTAATTGTTATTTGTTAATCGTTAATCTCTAATTTCAAAACACACCCCTGCCCCTCTCAAGAGGGGAAATCACCGCACATTTCCAACCTCAAACCTCAAGCTTTCAACATCTTTCCGCTATTCTTAACTTAGCACTTCTTGCTCTGTTGTTCTGCTGCAACTCCTCTTCTGTTGCCACTATTGGCTTTCTATTTACTGCTTTAAACTTCAACAATGGATTTCCATAAAAATCTTTCTCCAACTCCCCATCAATTTTTCCATTCTTTATAAAATTCTTCACCATTCTGTCTTCTAATGAGTGATAAGTTATTACCACTAAACGCCCTCCTGGTTTTATCACTTCATAACATTGTTCTAACAGCGATCTTAAAGCCCCCATCTCATCATTCACTTCTATTCGCAATGCCTGAAAAACCTGAGCTAAATATTTATTTCTCATTTTTCCCGGCACACATGCTTGAGCCACATCACACAGCTCTTGTGTTGTATTTATTTCTGCCAACGTCCTTGCTTTAATTATTTCCTGAACCAACTTCCAAGCATTCTTTATCTCTCCATACGCCCTGAAAATTCTCAACAAATTTTCCTCATCATACTCATTCACCACTTGCTTAGCAGTAAGTTTTGCATTCACGTTCATTCGCATATCCAATGGACCATCAAAGCGAATGGAAAACCCCCTTTCACCTTCATCAAACTGATGTGAAGACACCCCCAAATCAGCCAACACCGCATCAACAGGAATAGCACCGTACATTTTTAAGTAATTTTTCAAATAACGAAAATTGTGTCTTACCAAAACAAAGCGCTCATCTTCCAAATTATTCTTTACCGCATCTTCATCCTGATCAAAACCATATAATTTGCCTTTATCACTTAATTTTTTAATAATCTCTCTTGAATGACCACCTCCACCAAACGTAACATCCACCACCACATCATCACCTTTCAAGTTCAAACCATCAACTGATGCTTTAAGCAAAACAGGATCATGATAATTCGTCATGCTGCCCGTTGTTTTTAGAACCTCCCATTACCTCTTCAGCTAAGCTGGAGAAATCATCCGGTTCATCAGTTAACAAATTATTATATGTTGTTGCATCCCAAACTTCTATTCTATTAGAATAGGCAAACAACACCACTTCCTTTACCACCCCTGCATAACCCAACATTTGTTTGGGAAACAAAATTCTTCCGGTTGCATCAACAGTTAATTCTGATGCACCTCTATAGAAATACCGAATAAAATCTCGGTTCTTTTTAACATATTGATTTAGCTTGTTTACCTCAGCACTAATTCCTTCCCACTCATTTTTTGGATATAACACCAAACACTTTTCAAAACCTCGATTTAGGACAAACTTCTCCTGAGCAGCCGGATCCAGCTGCTTTCTCAGACCCGAAGGAAGCATCAACCTTCCTTTCGTATCTAGCTTACACTCAAATTCTCCAATGAAATTTGCCATACAATAGACTTTATTTCAAGCTTTTAATTTTTAAAATGTAAATATAGCCACTTTTTTACCACTTTCTACCACTTTCTACCACTTTGTTGATAACTTTTAGCTTTTTAAACCCATTTTTGACACTACAAAAACATACAAACAATTGATTTTCAATAGTTTTTAATGTTGATAAAAAGTGGGAGGAAAAGCGTGCTTAAATTCTATTTCTGAAGACTATTTAAGTTTATCCGAATTAAGCTAAGTTTGTCTGATTTAAATTAAATTTGCGGTATGAAAATTAAATCAGCAGAATTTGTAATTAGCAATACCAAACTAGACTTATGTCCAGCACCCAACATGCCTGAATACGCTTTTATAGGAAGGTCTAATGTGGGGAAATCTTCCTTAATAAATTACCTTACCAACAACAAAAAACTGTCTAAAATCTCTCAAACTCCAGGAAAGACACAACTTATCAATCACTTTTTAATTAATGACAATTGGTATTTAGTTGATTTACCGGGGTATGGTTATGCTAAAACATCACAAAAAAATAGGCTGAAATGGCAAGGTTTTATTTCTGAATACATCTTAACCAGAGAGAATTTGTTAAACCTTTTTGTCTTAATAGATTCTAGACTTCCTCCACAAAAAATCGACCTCGATTTTATGGAATGGCTCGGTGAAAAACAAGTTCCTTTTGCTATTGTTTTTACAAAAATTGATAAAGTAAGCAGCTCTGTATTGAACAAAAATTTATTGCATTACAAAAAAGAAATGTTGAAATACTGGGCAACCATGCCTCCTTCGTTTACTTCTTCTTCAGAAAGCAAAATAGGTGGAGAAAAGATTTTAAATTATATTGAAGAGATTAATTCCACATGGAATTAAAGATTAGAGATTAACAAATAACTTTTTTGCGTCTTTGCGTCTTTGCGAGAAAAAAAACTAAACCTCAAACTTGAAACCTGAAAATGAAACTGATAACAAAATATTTTACCAATTTAAGCGAAGAACAATTAGCACAATTTGCCCTATTGGCTCCGCTGTACAAAGACTGGAACGCTCAGATTAATGTGATTTCCAGAAAAGATATTGATGAGCTTTATCTTAAACATGTGTTACACTCTTTAGCGATTGCTAAAGTAGTAGATTTTAAAGACGGTACAAAAATTTTGGATATAGGTACAGGAGGTGGTTTCCCGGGAATTCCATTAGCTATTTTGTACCCAAATTGCCAATTTGTTTTGGTGGATTCTATCGGTAAAAAAATTAAAGTGGCAAACGAAATTGCAGACAGATTAGGCTTAACCAACATAAAAGCTTACCACCAAAGAGCTGAAGATGTTAGCGGACAATTCGACTTTATAGTTACCAGAGCGGTAACACGAATTGCAAAATTTTTACCTTGGGTAAAAGGTAAACTCTTGCCTAATGGCGAACACGAACTTAAAAATGGCATCTTATTTTTAAAAGGTGGTGATTTAGCTGAGGAAATTGAAGAAAGCAACAAAAAAGTAGAAATCTTTCCTATCTCCGACTTTTTTGAGGAAGAGTTTTTTGAAACTAAGGTAGTAGCTTATACAAGAATGAAGTAAGTTGTTGTTGTTTTTTATTATAAAAAAATCATTATTTTAGTTGAATGAAAAACCTCTTAATCATATTATTTATACTTTTTTTTACTCAATATGGATTTGGACAATCTAACAGTATAATAGATAACGATACACTAACTAATCTAGATAAATATATAATAAAGGGATTCCAATCATTTTATAATGAAGATTATGAAAAAGCTTTACACTATTTTTCAAAAGCAATTGAGTTAAATGAAAAAGATACAATATCTTACAAACAAAGAGGTCTTATTAATCACAAATTAGGTAATCTACAAAATGCCATCAATGACTACACTATTGCTATTAAATTGACTCCAGCAGATGCAAACTTATATTTAAACCGAGGGGCTGCTTTACAGATGGTAAATAAAAATTATGAAGCAATAAGTGATTGTAAAATTGGAATTAGTTTAGATTCTAATAACCAAACACTACACAACAATCTTGCTTGGGCTTATTACAGATTAGAAATGGTTGATTCAGCTTGTATTTATTGGAGTAAAGCTAGAGAGTTAGGACGGGAATTTTCAAAATCTTTTTTTAAAGATAAGTGCGAATCAAAAAACACAAATGAAATTACCAAAAAATACAAAGTCATTGATTTTTCAACACCCTCAGACATTAAAATTGACACAACTATATTTATTGATGGAACTGTTTCAAATGACACTAATATCAAAATAATAAACTATTCTGCTCTTTTTAGCTATTATTCAAAACGCATCGTTTCACCTCCGCATGGTGGTGATCCAAACTATGCAACAGTTTCATTTATTGTTGATACATTAGGACATGTTAGTTATGTTTATATAATTGAAGATATTATGAATAAAACTAATGATGAACCATGGAAGCGGCATGATGATAACGGCTTTCAATTTTCTCCTTTAATAGTAAATGGCAAACCCTACATTGTAGAGTATCAAATTAAAATTGATGATTTATGCTATTGTGCACCTTTAATACATAAAGAACATACAGCTCGTAAAAGAAAAGAAAAAAGAAAACGCAAATAACAAAACTATACCTTTCCGAAAGTTTTGAGCTTCCAGAAAGCCGCACTACTCCACAGATTTAGAATAAATCAAGTTACTTTGGTTTTGGAGGTTAACCAATTCTACATAAAAATCTCTTTCTTTCATTTTTCCGGTGGCTACATGCTCCAGAATACTGGTAGATATTAACACCACATCTACAATTTGGAATTGAGGAATAGCTCCTTTATAAATTACTTTATATTCTTCTTGTTTGATGGCATTTTTGGCATTGTCCTCAGCTGTCCAATTGCCTTGAGTGGTTTTAGCTTCATATAAAGACAAGTAAATATTGTTTTTAGCATTAGTCAAATCTCTGTTCGGCTGCACTTCCATATCTAAGAAAGATTTTTTAAAATTGTCATAACCATCATCAGAAAAAACATAATGTTCAGCCAAATTGATGGTATCACTCACCATAAAAAACTTTGCTGTTAAATCCCCTCCTTTCAAGGTGTCTGGAATATAAATTTTAAGCGGGTGATAACCAACATAAGTAAAGTTAATAGTATCATTTGGAAAAACATCTATGCTAAAATTCCCATCTTGGTTGGTAGAAAATCCTTTTTTGTTATTAATGGTAGCATTAACCCCTTTTAGCGGAATAGAAAAACTGTCAGAATCAAAAATAATTCCTTTAAAATGTATCGGTTTTACTGTTTTTGTGGTGTCTTGTGCTATTGCAAATTGAGCTAACAATCCGATAAATGCAAATAATGTAATCAGTTTTTTCATATGTATATTTTTATTTTATTTAATCGGTCATATAGAATCGCCATGTAAAATATTCATCCTTGTTAGTGAGCATTTTTATTCATGGCTTATTTCATATTTAAATAGAATTTGTTCTTTAACACAAAGGTACAGATTTATTTACTTGGTAGAGAATGACATTTATCACTTACCATTTATTAATTTGGCTGAAGATTTATGTTTAACCATAATGGAGTTAATCCTCCCAACTTCTAAATACTTATAAGTACTCTAACTCCTAAGTACTAAATATATCCCAATACCTTATAGGTAATAAATCCCACCCATTCGTGAAAAAGCGTTTGCCACTTAGCAATGGTATAAGTATCAGGTAAAAACAGGTGGTCGAAAATGAATTTTCTTTTTCCTGCATAATGATCTACACTAAAAGGAGTAACAGTAATACCTACTTTCTGAAAGCAACGTTTGGCTCTTGGCATGTGATAACCCGAGGTTACTAACAAATACTTTCCGTCAGCAAAATCTTTATTTAAAATTTTGGCAGCATTAACTGCGTTTTCTCTAGTGTTTTTAGATTCTTTTTCAATAATGATATCTTCCATTGGCACGCCAATTTTAGCTAAAAAACCCGCCATTATTACACCTTCTTTTTCATCAGGATTGGCAATGCTTCCTGAACCTCCCACCAACATAATTTTTTTAGCTTTTCCTGTTTTGTATAATTTCAATCCATGTAAAAATCGGTCTGTTGATGCATGAAAACCTTCCAATCCGTTTTGCTCATCAAAAGAAGTAAAACCACCCAATACAACAACAACATCATAGGCTTCTGAAATTTCATCATACGTTGGGTTTCGCTCTTCGTACCAACGAAAAGCTTCATCATTTATAAACGGATTGGCAAAAAAGTAAAGCAAAGAACAAGCTATTATCAACAAAGATTTCTTTCGCTTGGTAGATTTAGTTAATAATGCCCAAAGCAATAACCCAATCACCCAAATTAATGGTGAAATTAAAAAGTGTAGTATTTTAGATAGGATGAAAAACATTTCTAGTTCAAGGTTTCAAGTTTGAGGTTATTTATAATTTTCACATTGTTACATTTACACATTGCCACATTTATTTAGCTCTGCTTGGATTTTCTTTTATAAAAGCTTTCCATCCTGTATATCCTTTTTCGCCAACAGGTTTTCCCATCTGAAAATAATGACAAACCGCTACTGCCAATCCATCGGAAGCATCTAAATGTGTAGGTATCGTTTTTATTTTTAGCAAAGAAACTAACATCCCAGCAACTTGTTCTTTAGAAGCCGTTCCTTTACCTGTAATAGATTGCTTTATTTTTTTTGGCGAATATTCTGTTACCGGAATTTCTCTCGACAACGCCACAGCAATAGAAATTCCTTGTGCTCGTCCCAATTTCAACATCGATTGCGGATTTTTACCCATAAATGGCGCTTCAATAGCTACTTCATCGGGTTTGTATTCATCTATAAGGTAATTGGTTCGCTCAAAAATCTTCTTCAACTTCATAAAATGGGTGTCTATTTTAGTTAAATTGATAGAACCCATTGCTAATAAACTCATTTTGTTATTTTTGATGTGAATTACACCATAACCCATAATTGTGGTTCCGGGGTCTATTCCTAATATTATCTTATCTTTAACCAATTTTTGATACCTGTTTTGAATTCACATAAAAAATCATACAAATATATCAATTTACTTGCTAGGATAATTATTGGTATTGTAGCACTTATTTACATTTATTTCCGATTAAAAGATGATATTGATACACACCTTACTTCATTTTCTGTTTTAACTACCGAAAATTATATTTTACTACTTATTGCTTTGTTATTAATGCCTGTAAATTGGGGGACAGAAGCTTTCAAATGGAAATTTGTTATCCGAAAGTTTGAAAATGTTCCTTTTATAAAAGCTTTAAAACATGTGTTTGCAGGCATAACTATTGGATTAACAACTCCCAACAGAATTGGTGAAATTCCCGCCAGAGTTTATTTACTCGACAATAAAACTCACTTAACCGGACTAATTGGTGTTACATTTTTAGCTTCTTTCAGTCAGGTTATTATCACTTTTTTGGGGGGATTTGTTGCTATATTTTTTCTAAAAGAAAATGTCTTATTTAAAAACTATTTTACTTTATGGATGATAGTAGGAAGCTTCGTAACAGCTTTATTATTTCTCGTTTATTTTTACTCCAAATCCATATTGACAGTCATCCAAAAAATACCCTTTTTAAACAAAAAAAAGTGGTTGGAAAAATTCAGTTTTTTAAGCGCTCAAGAAAAAAGTACAGTGTTATTTTTTAGTTTAATGAGGTATTTTGTATTTGTGATTCAATTTTATTTAGTGCTTACTGCTTTTCATATTCAGATAAACAATGTTGCGGCATTTAGTTTAATTCCTTTGTTTTTTGTAATCAGCTCTTTTATACCCACATTTATTATTTCCGAAATTGCCGTAAGAGGTTCTGTTGCTTTAGTTGTTTTCAGCACAGTTTCTACCGATAGTTTATTAATTATTAGTGCTGCTGTAAGTTTGTGGATAATTAATGTAGCTTTGCCTTCAATTATAGGAATTAGCGGATTAAAACAACTCAAATTTTAGCTTGCAAAATTTAATTTTATATCTGATTGTCTTTACTTCTACCATTTACTTTTTGTCGATGGTATATATCATTATAGGTTGGTTAAAACAGCAAAAACAAGCAACTTTTCAGCAAGCAAACGCCCCTCAAAATAACATTTCCGTAGTGATAGCTTTTAGAAATGAGAGCGATAATATTATTGCTTGTCTTTCTGCGTTAGAAAAACAACTTTACAACAATAATTTATTTGAAGTTATTTTAATAAATGACCATTCTGAAGACAATAGTGTTAAACAAATTAAAGGGCACCAAGAAAAAAGCAAATTAAATATTCAGCTACTTCACTTAAGTTCCGAACATGGTAAAAAAGCAGCTTTGCAACTTGGAATAGAAAATGCTAACTATCCCATTATTGCTTCTACGGATGCCGATTGTGAAGTTCCCGAAAATTGGCTTTCATACATTAATCAATCATTTAGCAATAATGAAACAGCTATGTTACTCGGTCCGGTAGGTTTTAAAGAACAAACTTCTGGTAATTTATTGTTAGATAGTTTCCAAGAATTAGATTTCTTAGCCATGCAAGCCTTTACTTTTGGGGCTTTAGGAAATAATCTCCCTATTTTAAACAACGGTGCCAACATTGCTTATAAAAAAGCAATTTTTGAAAATGTTAATGGTTTTGATAGACACAAAACTCCTTCAGGTGATGATATTTTTTTGCTGGAAAAATTTGTTGACCAACAACAAGTAATTAACGGTATTCTAGATGAAAAATTTATTGTTAAAACAGATAAAACCTCAACATTTTCGGCTTTTATTCAACAACGATTAAGGTGGGCATCGAAAGCAAAAAAATACAAAAACAGCAATTTAATATATTTTAGTTCAATTGTTTACATTTCTAATCTTATTCAGCTTTTAATCTATGCTGAAATATTATTGGTCGATAGTTTTTGGGTTGTTGGTATAATCTTACTCACTTCTAAATGGCTTATTGATTTTATATTACTATATTTGGCTGCAAACTTTTTTAATAAGAAAAAACATCTCGTTCTTTTTGTATTTGCAGCACTTATTTATCCTATATACATTGTATTTATAGGGTTGTTGGCGTTGATTACAAATTTCAAATGGAAGGGAAGAAGGTATCATGAGTAATACAAAAAATAATACAAAATCGAAGTCGTTGAGCAAAATGGCTTGGCAGAGGCTTAAAAGAAATAAGCTTTCTGTATTTGGTATGCTTATTATTTTTGTAGCAGCTATGGTAGCCATTTTAGGTCCTTTAGCACGTCCTGATAATACCCCAAAGGCAAACGACCAAACATTGGAATTAACTACAAAAAAACCTGGTTTTACCATTGATTTATTAAAAATAAAGAAAAATAGAAAAGCCCTTAATCAATCGTGGTGGTCTAAATTTTCTGAAGGGATTGAGAACACCTATCAAATCATTCCTGTTTATGACTATAGTTTTGAAGGAACTAAAATTGTTGTAGAAAAATATACTGGAGGTGATGTAAATAATGGACCTATAGAAAAAATTGATCTAGCTGACGTAGTTTTTTCTTTGGAAAACACTCAGATTAATGAAATTAATGGTTCTTTAGAATTTTACACATATGAAGAAGGTAAGAAAACTATGACTATTGAAGAACTTCAAAAAGAAATTAAATCAGAAAATATTATTAGAAAAACCTATTATTTAGGAACTGACAAATATGGTAGAGATTTGTTAAGTAGATTGATGGCTGGGACATGGATTTCACTTTCTGTGGGTTTTATTTCTGTATTTATCTCATTGGTAATTGGTATTACTCTTGGAGCTATTGGTGGTTATTTTAGAGGTTGGGTTGATGATGTTATTATTTGGATTATTAATGTAGTTTGGTCAATTCCTACTTTACTATTAGTAATTGCCATTACGTTAGCACTGGGTAAAGGGCACTGGCAAGTATTTATTGCTGTTGGTTTAACAATGTGGGTAGAGGTTGCTCGTGTGGTACGTGGACAAGTATTAAGTTTAAGAGAAAAAGAATTTGTTGAAGCAGGTAGAGCCTTAGGTTTTACGAACTTTAGAATTATTTCTGGACATATTATTCCGAATGTATTAGGCCCTGTGATTGTTATTTCAGCCATAAATTTTGCTGCTGCTATTTTGGTTGAAGCTGGATTAAGTTTTATTGGTATTGGTGCTCAACCACCTCAGGCAACTTGGGGAAAAATTATTGCCGAACACAAAGGATACATTATTACAGGAAATGCTTATTTAGCTGCTTTCCCAGGGATTGCCATTGTACTAATGGTATTAGCATTTATTTTAGTCGGCAATGGCTTGAGAGATGCACTGGATTCCAAAACAGTAGACGATTTACCTGTGGTTTAGTTTTTGTGTAATGTTTTTTCATAACTTTGTTAAACCACTTAATAAATTACTAATTATGAAAGCATTAAAACCAATAAAACTTACATTAATTTTAAGTATCAGTATTCCTTTATTAATTACTTCTTGTAAAAAAGATAAAGAAAAAGACCCTCTACCTACACCTGATTATAATACTAACTCTACTGCTGATAACTGGATAGCAGAATCCATGTTTGAAGATGTTAGAAAAGTAGTAGTAGAAGTAGTTGATGACGAAGGGAAAAGTGCTACTCAAAAATCAAGTTTTACTTTTGGTAATTGTGCTACTTTTTCTATTACTCCTGCGTGGAATGATACTTTAACTTGGCCAAAAACATTAACCATAGATTTTGGAACTACCAATTGCATGGGTAATGATGGAAAAAATAGAAGAGGTATTATTACCGTTACCATTTCTGACAGATACAGAAACCCGGGAAGTGTATTAACAGTACAGTTACAAAATTACCATGTTAACGACCATAAAATTGAAGGCACCAAACAAATTACCAATAATGGAAGAAACACCAATAACAACCTTTCTTTTACAGTACAAGTTAGCAACGGACAAATTACTTATCCAAACAATGGAGGAGTTGCCACTTGGGCTTCTACCAGAACCAATGAATGGATTGCCGGAGAAGCAACTACCCTTTTTACCCATGGGTTACCAGGAATTTGTGATGATGTTTATTTAATAACAGGCTCTGCTAATGGTGTAAACAGAGGTGGCTTGGCTTATACCATGCAAATTACTTCTCCACTAAGAAAAGAAATTTGTTGTCGTTGGTTGGTGAGTGGAACGATAGACATCAATCCTTCTGGAATGTTAACTAGAACCATAGATTTTGGTAATGGAGCTTGCGACCAAAATGCAACTATTAGCATTGCTGGACATACCTTTAATTTTTTGATGTATTGATTAAACTCATTTAATAGATATAAAAAAATCCCGCTCATAAGAGCGGGATTTTTTTATATAATGTTATCTAATTTTCATTCCACATCAAATTTTATATACCCGTTTTTCCTAACAAAATAATCGTCAAAAGTAGCTTTGGTAATTTGAGTTGTTTGCTCTTGATGTTCAATTACCATATTGCTAAAATTAAAATCTCGGCTATTAATAAATTGTTGATTATTACTTTCATAAGTATCGTTGTGCAACCTACCAAATATCATTACCGTTTTTGGAGGTAATATCACTTTAACTATTGCCGGATTATCATCCAAATCTTCGAGTTCAACTTTATTCTCCCATTGAATTTTACTCGATTTAGATAATTGATAAGCCTCTGGAATGTTGGTGAAAATTCCAAAAATATGGCCTTCCTCCATCTTTGCTAATTCATAAGTAACAGTTATAGGCGTGTCTGTTTTATTACCTACCGTAAAATATTCAACCCAAGAACATCCTGAAATTAATAAAACAGTAATGATAAACAAATATGATAATAGTTTCTTCATGCTAAAAAATTAATAAACAACTTACAAAAATAATTAATCCTACCAACATTAAAAACAAGGTATAAGGCAGTATTTCTTTGGCTTTAAGCCCGGTAATACCCAACAATGGTAACGCCCAAAAAGGTTGTAACATATTGGTAAGCTGATCTCCATAAGCTAATGCTAAAATACTTTTGGGTAAACTTACACCTATATCTTGAGCTGCCTGAACAATTATTGGGCCTTGCACTGCCCATTGTCCGCCACCGCTTGGCACAAAAACATTAATTAGCCCCGCACTAAAAAAAGTATAAATAGGATAGGTTACCGTATTAGATATGGAAACAAAAAAATCAGCAATGTCGGTTATTAAACCACTATTTTTCATCATCCCCATAATTCCGAAGTACAAAGGAAATTGGATTAAAATTCCAGCTGCTCCTAAAATAGCTTCATCCAACGCAGATAAAAATTCAGTAAAATTTTTGTGAAGCGTTATTCCTAAAGCCAATAAAAGCATATTAATATTGTTGGGGGTAAAGAAATCTAACACATTAAAATGATGCACAGTTACAATTTTAACCGCCAAGTAACACAAAATTGCTCCTCCAAAAAACAAGGAAAATATGCGGGAATAGTCTAGTTTTTCAGCTCCTTCAAGAGTGGTAAAATCTACTCTATGTGTTTCGTTATTACGAGCTGTAGTTAATGTAAACTGAGCAGCTGTTGTTCTTTTCCCCAACCAAAACATAGCAAGAGGTAAAATTACAATTACCATTATCATCACTACAATATTCATGGGCGACCAAACCGTTTCGGCATAAGATATTTTTTCTGGCAAAGCAGCTAATTGAGCTTCATTAAAAATACCCGCCATCATTTCTTTGATGTGATTATCTTCTGCTACTTTTGCCAGTGACGAACCAGATAAGCCACCATGCCAAACCATTAAACCGGAATAACCTGCTGCTCCAATTAGTGGATAATTAATAGAAAGTTGTTGTTGCTGAGCATATTCACCCACTTTTCTGGCAAAAATAGCCCCGAAAATTAATCCCAATCCCCAATTGAATAGACTTACTAAAACGGTTAACAATGTTACTAAAAAAGCAGCTTTAGCTGTAGTAGTACAATGTTTTACCACCATTAAAATTAAATTATTAAATGGTTTTGTCAATGCCAGTATATGTCCCAACACCAACATCAGCATCATTTGGACAGCAAAAACCAACAATCCGCTATCCCAAAAACCTTGTTCCCAAAAACGCAACACATCATAAGAATAAGCTGCAAAACCACTATTAATGGGTTTGGTGGTAAAAAGTACAATAAAAAAAGTAACTAAGGTAAGCACTACCGCAATGGTAAATGGCGTAGGTAATAGGTATTTAAAGGCTTTGGTATATTTTTCTGAAAAAGACAAATTAATTTATGAGGTTTAATAGTTTACCCTTTCAACAACACTTTCCATGCTTCTACAACTCTACCTTGTTTGAGTAAAACATGTGCATCTTGATGCGGTTTATTACCATCATAATGAAAAGCAGCAACTTCCTCTTTTGTAGGAATTTGTTCTACACTTCCTAACAAGCCTAACTCATTACCTGTTAAAATAGTGCTGTTTCTTATAGGTCCAGGAATAGCATCTACTCCTATTCCAATAGTTGTAATGGGTTTAGCCACTTCAAACATAGCATGTTGGTCGGCACGGCAATACCAATTGCCACCCATACGACTTACTAAATCAATTTTTTGTTGATCTATCATATCATTTTCATCCAATACATTTTCATTGATATGGATTTTCACTACTTCACAAATTACCAAATTTCCTGCTCCGCCATTTTGCCCCAACTCAATAATGTCATTTACTTTACACTCAAATTGCACCGGAGATTCCTTTACCCTGAACGGTTTTATCAAATCTGAAGCAACAGGTGTTAATCCTGATTTTATAAATTCATTTACACCTTTTTCATAAGGAGAACTGGCTAATGAAACTTGTTGAACAATATCATACGTTACCACATTTATTACCACTTCTTTGGTTTCTTTCACATTATCGAAGGTATTTTTTGTAGCACCTGTTCTACCACTTCTGGCAGGAGAAAAAACCATAATGGGCGGATTGGCACTAAACACATTGAAAAAACTAAACGGACTTAGATTCGGATTTCCGTCTTTATCTACTGTACTTGCCAATGCAATTGGTCTCGGACCAACACCTCCTAATAAATAATGATGAAGTTTTGGTACTGGTATTTCTTTTGGATCTATTGTTAACATAAGATGCTTGAAGTTTAAAGTTAAGGAAATGTTATTTCATAAGTTGCTCCATAAAGCAAAACTGTTGCGCTATTATCGCAGCCTGAACCAAAATCTAAGTTTCTTACAGCTAAACCCTGAGGGGTTACCAAAGCTGTTCCACTGCTTACCCAATTGCAATTTCCTAATTGAGTAAGCCCATCTGTAGAAGCTGAAAAACTATTTCCCGCAAAAGCTCTTCCTGTAGCTGTTCCTGTAATTTCATAGCTGTCATCAGTAAAATCGGCAGTAGTTGCACCACTTTCTATGGTTAAATTTTGATTGGTGCTAAAATAAATGGCCCTATTTTTTCTACCCTCATCAATTTTAAAATCATTGGCAATCATTACAAAAGTAGGTTGGTTGTTAGTGTTGCTCGTTAATGAATAATTTAAAACACCTTCAAAATAATATCCATTATGGTAATAGTTATTAAAACTGATTTTAGCAGTTGTGCCTAGCATATCGTATTTTGAAGTAAATTGTGCTTTAATCTCTCCATTTCTAGTAACGCCATTATTAGCACAATCGGTATTAAATTGAATTTTCAACCACATTGGATTAGTGGTAGTGTCAACGATTATGGTATCGCAACCAAATAAAGTGGTAGCATTGGTTAGCGAATTGGTTACAATTCCTTGGGAACTCATTGCTGCTTGATGTACCATTTTAAAAACATCTTGAGCCATAGCTTGAGCTGTTCCATAATCTTGAGATGTTTTAGTTGTTTTATCTTGGTCTCTATCAGACTTGCGACAACTAAACACTACTAAAACTATTAAAACAAGTAAAATTATTTTTTGCATTTTGCTGAATATTAAAATCTAGCCTAAAATTAGTGGTTTTTTTCTTATTTCCTAATATGAAGGCAAATTAGTTTATGAGGTTAGATTATTCAACTTCCTTGAACTTATATGCTCATTTATCGCAAAATCGACAAGACGCAAAAATTATTCAACTTCTAAATACTGTTAATTCCTAAATACTCTTCAGCTAAAAATATTGTACATTTGTTCGAACAAAAAATCATCAAAAATAAAATACATTTATCCATACCGATATGCCATTTTAATGGTGCTGACTATTTTAGTTTGCTTGTGGCCACTTTCGTTGTTTGTGGTTGTACCCAAATGGGATAATGTAAACGCCTACCTTCCTTACCGTTATTTTATTAGCGATTACTTATGGAATGGTCATTTTCCCTACTGGAATAGTTTTCAAAATATGGGCTACCCAGCTTATTCCGACCCGCAAAGTGGTATGTGGAATCCAATAACTTGGTTCATCATGCTTTTTGGAAAATATACCATGAAATCGTTAATAATTGAGCTACTTTCTTACTTTGTTATTGCTGGTTTAAGCATGTATTGGTTCATTAAATCTCTTTTAAAAGATGAAAAAACTGCTGCAATTATTGGATTATGTTTTAGTTTATCAGGGTTAATGGTTGGTTCTGCTCAGTTAATGGTTTTTTTAGCGGGTGTTGCGTGGCTGCCTTGGTGTTTGGGATCTCTATATCATTTTTCTAAAAAATTTAAAATACAATATGCTGTACTTTCGGGATTATTTATTGCATTAAATACCTCATCTGCTAGTCCAGCTTACACTATTATACTAGCGTATTTTTATTTTTTTATTTTTCTTTATTTCTTTTGGCAAAACAGAAAAAACACTCAACAACTTGTATCTATTTTTATTGGTGGAGCAACAATGGTTGGCATTGCCATTATATTATTACTCCCTTATATTGTTTCTTTTATTGAGTTTGCTCCTTACTTCAACAGGTTATCTAAATTGCCTTACGATAAATTCTTACTTTCCAATCCGTTTACCTTTGTAGATTATATTTCTTTTCTTTTTCCTTATGGTGTTATCAGTGATTCAGAGATGTTTAAAGAAGCAGATTTATCTCTCAGAAGTGGTTATATTGGCATTATTGGTCTGTTTTTCTTCACCCTAGGACTTCTCAATCATTACAACAATAAAAAAGTGCTATTACTTGCTTTTTTAACTTTAGTGTTTTTAATTATCGCCATGGGAAGCAACACTTTTGTTTATCAGTTGCTCTATCACTTACCAGGTTTTGGCGTGTTCCGACACCCATCTTTTTTCAGAACTTATGCACTTTTTGCCATGCTTATTATTGCTGCTTATGGTTTAAAAGACTTCCTACAAACACCAAAGTTAATTGGCAAAAATAAACACTTGGCTTATTTGTTTGGGATAGTTATATTATTAGCAGGATTGGCTTCATTAACAAAGACTTCTGTAAATGAAATCAGTACCAATATTACTAACTTACTTGATTTAACAGAGTTTTCTACTAACTTTTTAGCCACTCACATAGTAATTAATGTTGCTGTGTTGTTAATGATTGGCGTATTGGTTTTTCTGCTCAAAAAGAGTTTAAAACTTACTGTTTTTGCTACACTTTTTATGGTTGCTTTTTTAGATTTAGGCATGCAAACCCAACTTGCTTTTCCAACTACAATTTCCTATCCTTATGCTTACAGTAGTTTTAAAACCTATTTTGATGAGTTGCCTAACGAAATCAATCAAAAAGATAATGACAAACCTTTAAAATATTTTGACGAACATCAGGGACTAAGCTATACGCAAGGAATATGGAAAAACATGTCCACTTTTAACAAAACCATTTCTTATGTAGGATATAATCCTTTTCAGTTTAGTGCTTTTGAAGATGCTTTAAACAATAAATCACTTGATTTTAATATCCAAAATCCTATATTATTTTTTCCTGAAAAAGAAAAACAACCAAACGATACAATTCAAAGTGGTTTAATTTGGCATGTTCCACACCTTTATGAGTTTCAAACTGAAAAAACAAACATAACAAATGTTCACATCGGTTATAACGAATTTACTGCTGACATAAATAATGAAGCTAATGATATACAATGGTTAATTTTAAATCAAAACTATCACCACCAATGGAAGGTATATTTTAATGATAAAAAACTACCTATTCATCAACTCAACAGTCATATAATGGGTGTTAAAATTCCTTCTAAAAGTAAAGGCAAAATACATTTTACCTATTCCTCTAATTTAATGATTTACTATGCGTTGACAAGTATGTTAGGGTATATTTTAATAGCAGTTTATGTAATAAATAAATTTTTGTTGAATAAGAAATAGAAAAGCATTTATTAAGTGATATTTTTGCATCTTATAGGCTCCGTAGCTCAACTGAATAGAGCATCAGATTTCGGCTCTGAGGGTTGGGGGTTTGAATCCCTCCGGGGTCACTAAGAAGTTTTCCCAAACAAAAAAACCTAATGATTGATTCATTAGGTTTTTTTTTGTATTTATCCACTAAAATCGGAATAAGCTTATATCTCTCCTACCACTCCTTCTGTTACATTAATAACATGGTCGCCTACTTTTTCTAGTGAATTAAAAATATCGTTGTAGATAGCAGCATTTTTAAAATTATATGCTCCTTGTTCTACATTTTTGAAATGTTCTTTTCGTAATTTTTTTCTAAACGCATTAAGTTTTTGTTCGGCTTCAACCGCCTCTTTTTTAACTACTAAAGCGTAGTTAGTTTTTAGGTTTTTATTCATTACCACCAACGTTTCATCCAAAATTCCAAACATTTCTACAATGTTTTTTCTTTGATCAGGAGTAAACCAAATTTTCTCTTCAAATTTTCTTTCCAATACTTTAGATATCTGATAAAAAATATCACCAATCCGTTCTAAATCTCCAATTATACTCAACATCCCTCTAATCTGAATTGAAGATTCTTCACTCATTTCTCGTTGTGAAATCTTAGCCAAATAATTAGCAACATCTCTCTCTATATCATCTGTTATATCTTCATATTTTTTAATCTTTTCGAGCAATTTGTAAACATTCTTTGGATTTTGTTCTAATAATAAATCGGCTACATGCTCTTTCATTCGGTGTGTTAGTTTACCAAACTTAGCGATTTCTTTCTGAGCTTCAACAATAGACATCTCAGGAGTAGTCATAATTCCAGTACTAATATGCTCTAACCTGAATTCCTCATCAGTTTCTCCTCTGGATTTAATTGTTTTAGTAGCTAACCTTACCAATTGAGGTATAAACCAAACCATTATGGCTACGTTGACAATGTTATATCCTGAGTGAAATAAGGCGATACCTATTGGCGCCCCCAAAGCAGCATAAACAGAATCTGTTTGGAAAAAATTGGTTGTAATATTGTCTAAAATTTCAACTATTGGAAAAACAGATAGTGCTATTACCATCCAAACTAATCCGAATATATTTACCAAGGAGTGAATACGAGCCGATCGTTTGGCAAAAACATTACCTGAAACTGAAGCTATTTCTGTATTAATAGTTCTACCAAAATTTTGTCCTAGCACTAAAGGAATAGCTACTTCAAAAGAAATAATTCCATTAAAACAAAGCACTTGTGTAAGCACTATTGATGCACTTGATGACTGCAAGATTAAAGTTAGAAAAACTCCTATCAACACAAAGAAAACATTACTAAAAAACCCTAGAGATGTTTCCTGAAATGAAGAAAAAACAGTTTCAACTCCATTTAAATTAGGCACACTATTAATAAGTTCAGAAAGCCCTAAAAACAACAGTGCTAATCCAAAAATAAGTTCACCAACATATTTTAATTTGTTTTTTCCTGAAAAAATTAAAGGTGTACCTATGGCAAAGATGATTAGATATATAAAAGAAAAATCAGCATTAAAACCAAAAATAGAAACTAACCAAGAAATTACAGTTGTCCCTATATTTGCTCCAAGCATTATACTCACTGATTCTGCAAGTGTAATAAGTCCTGTATTAACAAAACTTACCGCCATTACCGTTGTAGAAGAAGATGAAAAAATTAATGATGTTATGATAAACCCAGCAATAATGCCTAAAAAATGATTTTTAGTCATTAAGTTAAACATTTGCTTTAAAAATGAGCCAAAAGACTTTTGGACACTTTCACTCATGGTTTTAATACCAAAAATAAACAAGCCTAACGCTCCAATAATTCTTAATGAATCTATAAATGAAATTTCCATCTCTTTGTTTCTTTGCTAAAAAATTAAATTTGTTTTACCAACCAAAATACACTACCAGTTCTTGTTGAATATTTTCGTTTACTGCAATTGCCAACATCACAGAAATAACTAAACCTAAAGTGGCATATCCTAAATCTTTAAAAATCATTTTTACCGTTCCTAATAAAGTTTTATCGGCATCAGTACTTTTAGAAAGCATCATGGCTAATTCTCTACCTCCTAATAAACCTAAAAATATCCAAGTAGTACTCATAGGTATGTTACTCCACTCTTTGAATACAAACAAAATAAAAGTATAAACTAAATCTATAATACTTGCTGATCTTACATCTACTGTTTGAGATTTTTCGGTAATAATTTTTTGAATTTTATCTCCTCTCATATAGAACAACACGCCTAATCCAAAGAAAATAAACGAAGCAAACACTACAAAATCTACTAACGTTAAACTTCTGTTTAGGTAAATAGCAATATTTGCAGCATCATGTGTGATCCACATACTCCATAACCAACCGCTAATAAGCCATTGTGCTACTCTCCAAGCAGGGTGAGGCTCTCCTTTTACTATTTTTTTTATTACTCCTGCCAATAGGTACCAAGTGATCATTGCTACTGTAAATGCTAAGAAATAACCCATTAAACTTTTTTGAGCCACACCAATAATACCATCAGCACTAGAGCTAAAACAACTTAACAACATAAAAGTTGTTGAAACTGGCATTCTCATTCGAGTAATTAACAAAAGTACAACAGGAGCAATAATTTGTAAAAAGTGAAACTGTGTTGGCGATTCTGAAAAACCTTTAGATGCTAATCTTTGGAAAGATACATCTCCATCATAAATTATCCAACTATACAATACCGTTGCTACAAAGATACCTCCAATATACAGCCATAATTTCCACCATTTAACATTTGCATTAGATGCTATGAATGTTCCTATAGTTTGTATGGAATCATTAGCAATTGCAGAATAACCTGCAAACATAAAACCTATCCACATAGCTATTTTCGGATAAGGATAAAATATAGCACCTATAACTACAAAAGCCGCTAATAACCTTAAAAATGTTTTTTCTTGAAGACCAAATAAAATAAGTGACTCGTATCTTTTTTCTCCAATAAGTTGTGATGCTAAACTAATTTTTGCCATCTGTTAATATGCTTTAATAAATTATTTTCTATAAGTTAATACTTTAGGTTTTATATAAAAGAAAATCAATAATACTGCTACTATTGGAGCAACAACATGATTTAATAAAACAAAAAGAATCGATTGGTCTGCAATAGTTTTATTTCCTAATAAATCATAGAATAAATATCCAAAAGGATTTAAAGCAGAAGTATTAGCAAAGAATGCTGTCGCAGCAAAAAGAACAGTATAAAAAACACTTAAATATATCGTACCTGCCAATTGTTTTGATTTAAACAATACCCTAATCATATAAAATCCATAACATAAAATAGAAGCAGATGCAGCATTTATAAAAATCAATAGGGCATTATCTCCCATATTTATCAATTGCAAATTTTCAATTTGAACATTGGTAGTAAGTTTATTTATTGAATTAAAAATTAATACCCCTAAAAAAGCACCTATAATTTGAGCTGGGATTTTGTGTAATAAAATATATGGATTTCTTCTTCTTAATGAAGTAATTAAAGTAATAAAAGGAATAATATGAATTCTATAAGTATGAAAAGGAATATAAACTGCTGCAAAAAATGTTAATCCGATAGAAAAAGATAACATGATATAATCTGTATGAAATTTTTCTGATAAGTATCTACTGATAAAAATAAAATATAAGGCAGAAAAAATAGTTGATGCAATTAACTCTGCAATTGCATTTAAAAAAACTGTTCTCGATTTTAATTTATTTTTTAAAATCTGCCTCTTACTTTCTGATTTACTTATGGTTGTGTCCATTTTGAAAACTTGCTAATTATCTTTATTTTATTAACTCAAAAGTAAGTTGGGTTTTTATCTCCAATGTTAAGTTAACGTTAACTTTAAAAATGAATATCAATTTGTAGTCTACTCATTAACCCTCCTGTAGTAAAATTGTCTGATGTAGCATAACTTATATCAGATTGTACTTTCAACTTATGTCCAGACAAATATTTTGACAACCCCAATGTATATTGACTCGTGACATCATTTCCAGTAATTTCTTTTATATAATCAATTTGTGTAAACCTTCCTGATAGTTCCCAATTTGACTTAAACAAATAGCCCATTTGCAAATTTATTCCTTTACCTACATTTACAATATCACCCGTTAATGTTCCATCGTCATTTATTGCTTCAGGATAATCAGCTTCTCTTTGAGCGTATTCTGCCATCAATGAAAATCCTTTATATTTTAACATCGCATCTATAAATAAAGTATGGATATCTGTCTCATACAAGCCTATATCATTAACCATATAGCTTCCTAAATTACTTTTCGTTTTTACTGCATTATCGTTCATATCGTAAGATCCCGCAATAGATAGTTTTACTTCTTCCTCTCTCATTAAGTCACCACCAGTATAATCTCCTTTTTTAGAAAATGCTCCAAATGGTAAAAACTCAACTCTATATGTATATTGATAACCCCCAAGATTTCCAGAAGTAATATTCCTTCCTTCTCCCTGAGAAAAAGCAACTATTTCTCTAACCAAAAATGTACTCCCTATTTTAAAATGATGTCTCAATTGAACCCCCATGTCTCTATCTATATTAAAAGCACTATTTAACATAGACCTATCAACAAATTGTAAATTTGCTGATGAAACTACTCGCTCTCTATTGCCTGGTAATTTGGTTTGTCCCATCCATAAAACAAAATTTTTATAAAAATTCCATTTCAACAACGCATCAAATATGTATCTTGGAGAATTACTAGTATATTGACTCGCGCCTGACATATCTCTATTACTCAACCCTAGCTCTAACTTATATTCCAACTTAGGGCTATAAGCAAAGCCATCAAATTTCAATCTTGCTCTTCTAACTAAAAAATTAGAACTTCCATCTGTAAAGTTCCCCTTATCATCAACATCCCATTCTCCTATATATAAAGTTTGAAACCTTGCTCCAAACTTCATACTCCATGAGCTATCAGCAGCTATAACATTATATATTCCTTTACCAAACTTACCATTTGTTACTTCTTGAGAAAAACCTAACACACTTAAAAAAAACGCCACAACAAATGTTAATATTAATTTAATACTGTTCATCTATGTTTACTTATTGTTAAATATCTATTATTATTAAACCCTTAATTCGAGGCAAAAGTATAGTTTGGATTTATTATCCATATTAACCAAATAAAAACGTAATGTTAAGTTAGTGTTAAGCTTGTTAATTTAATAATTAAAAAATCATCTTTATAATTTGAATTTACTTTTTTATCCTTGACCATCCTATGGAATGGTAAACAGACAATATAGCTGTTAAAAACTACTGATTCAAATACTCAACAATTCCCTGATAAAGAGTTTTTAAATCTTCTTCAACAATGCAGTAAGGAGGGATAATGGTAATTACATTTCCAAGGGGTCTTAAAATAATTCCTTTCTTCAACAAAAATTGATACACTTCTTTGCCTTTGGAGTTAAAATAATTACTCTTACCATCAGTTTGTAACTCAATAGCGGCAATTGTTCCAAAATGCCTAGCATTTCTAACCTGTTTATGATGTTGAATGCTTTCTATAAATGTTTTTTGTAATTGGCAAATGTTTTCTATTTTTTCAAAAGTATTTTCAACTTCAAATAAATCTAATGAAGCGTTGGCAGCAGCACAAGCAAGCGGATTTCCTGTGTAAGAATGTCCATGTAAAAAAGTATGCTTGGCATTATCTGAATAAAAAGCTTGGTAAATATCTTTTGAAACTGCTGTAATTCCTAATGGCATAAAACCACCTGTAATTCCCTTAGACAAACAAAAAACATCAGGTTTATGCTGAAAATAATCTGAAGCAAACCACTTTCCTGTTCTACCAAAACCTGTAAACACCTCGTCTGCAATGGTAACAACCCCATATGTTTTACACAAGCCTATCATTTCCGATAAAATTTCTGGTGAATGCATTAACATTCCTGCTGCTCCTTGAATAATCGGCTCAAAAATAAAAGCAGCTATTTCGTTAGTTTTTAAATGGTTTTCTAATTTATTTAAAACTGAATCTTTGTTTTCGTTAGTTGGAGCATCAATAAAATCAACATCAAATAAAAGTGTTTCAAAAGGCTCATTAAACCCTCCTCTAGCTGTTAAACTCATGCTACCAAAAGTATCACCATGGTAATCATTCTCTAAAGCAATAAAACGAGTACGTTTTTTACCTTGATTAAACCAATACTGAACAGCCATTTTTAGAGCAACTTCATTAGCCGTAGAACCGTTATCTGAGAAAAATAGTTTCTCAATGTTATTAGGAAGCAAATGAATTAACCTTTCCGAAAGGTTTACGGCTTGAGGATGTGTAAAACCACCAAAAGCAATATGTTCTAATTCCAGTGCTTGTTGATAAATTTTTTGAGCAATATAAGGGTGTGCATGACCGTGAATATTAACCCACCAACTAGAAAAACCATCAATATATTTTTTCCCATGTTCATCAAACACAAAAGCCCCTAGACCTTTAACAATTGGAATTATGTCAGCTCCTTTTTGCTGGTCGAATGGATGCCAAATATATTGTTTATCTTTTTGCTTTAAACTCATATTAGCAAAGGTAATTAGTGAAACACAAAAAAAGGTCAGAAAGTTTGAATTTATTCTGACCTTTTTATAAAAAAATCAAACCAACATAAATGTTAATCAAACATAATACTTAATTTATTCTATAAATATATCCAAAAGACAGTTCACTAAAATCGGCTTGTCCAGCATTGGCTTTAATATACGGACCAATATAAAAATTATGTTTTGGTAATTTATTGGCATTAATGGCGTATAAATTCAATCCTAAACGAGTAGAAAATCCTTTCTTAAAATAAGACTTAAATTTCATATACCCTTCAAATTGTTTATTTAATGGAAAATCTTTCTCATACTGCTTGTAAAAAGGTTTATATACATTTATTCCTATTTCTACGTTCATGCTGACATGCCCCATTAAAAGCTCTGCATTAGCGTGTACAACAACATTGGAGGCGTACTTTTTCGGACTATCAGTATAATCGGTTAAATTTCTAGATGTTATTTGATAGTAATAAACATCATAATAACGATAAGTAGCACCAAAACCCCATCTAAAATGATGGTTAATGGTTTTTCCTGTAAAAATAGAAGTGGAGTGAACTATTTTTTTTTCTCCACCAACAGGACCATCTTTATCACCATACTCATGAAATCCTAAACCATAACTAATACCAATATCTCTACTTTTAGATTTAATTACGGTTTTAATAGGTTTTTTGGTTAGCTGATAAGTGGCTAAATCTCTCCTGTAAAACTGAGCTGAGAGGCTTAATAATGCAGAGTTTAATCCAAAATTGGGTAATTGTGTATGTCCGTTAGAAGCATGAGAAAAAACAAGTCCTAGTTTTAAGTTCATACCTGGTTTTTCACTTATGGTTTTATATGCCCCCGCAAGAAAAGACCATTTAAATGGCGAACCGATATTTACATTTCTTCTGTTGGAAATACTATCGTAAAAAGTAGTAAAATAGGCAGCTCCTAAGCTTAATTTAAAATAAATTGGTTTTTTTTTCTGATTAAAAATATTAAAAGCAATAAAAGTAGTGATGCTGTATTCATCTCCAAAAATTTTCTCATTACCGATAGATGAATAAAATAAAGAGATACCTGTTTGTGGGAAATTATAATATTTAGCCCATGTGCTATTACTATCAGTTTTTAAGGAACCAACATTTACGGCTAAGCCTTGTTGTAAACGAGTAGAAGGAAACTTGTTTAGATAATTTGGGACTACTTTTCCCACCATGTATTCTGGCTCTATGAAGAATGCTCGTTTATTTTCTTGAGCCAACAAATCAGCTAAACAACAGAATGTAACTAGGAATAATATGTAGCGGTAGTGTTTGATAATTTCTTTGTAAATAGAAAAGTAGATTCAAAAATACATATAAAAACAATTGTTCTTAAAAACAAAAAACCCGAAAAAGAAATTCTTTTTCGGGTTTTTGTGTGGTGATGGAGGGAATTGAACCCCCGACACACGGATTTTCAGTCCGTTGCTCTACCAACTGAGCTACATCACCTCGTTTAATGGTCGGCAAAAGTATTAAAATAATTTAATCTGCAAAAACATTTAATTGAAATTTGTAATTTCGAACATTAAATTTTTTTATGGACTTAGTAGTTGATGTAGGAAATACCTTTGTTAAGATAGCTGTCTTTGAAGATGATAACATTATTTTTCACCAGAAACACAGTGAAATTAATGCCTCAATTATTTTTGAAATAAAAAATAAATTCCCCATAAAAAGAGCAATTATTAGCTCCGTAAGGAATAATGAAGCCGAAATTTCAGCCATTTTTAAAAAATTTAACATTTCATTATACTGGTTGAATCACAAAATGAATTTTCCATTTAAAATTAATTACAAAACACCACAAACATTGGGTTTAGATAGATTGGCAGCAGTAGCAGGAGCATTGGTTAAATTTCCTAATAACAATTTGTTAGTAATTGATATGGGAACTTGTATAACTTTTGATTTTGTTGATGAAAGTTTAACCTATCTTGGAGGCAGTATTGCTCCCGGGTTTGAAATGAGATTCAAGGCATTGCATCATTTTACACAAAAACTCCCTCAAGTAAATTACGAAAACCAGCCATTAAAGTTAATTGGAGACAGCACTGAAAACTCTATAATTTCAGGGGTTTATAATGGACTTAAGTATGAAATTTTAGGAATGATTTCGGCTTATGAACAACAATATAAAGACATAAAAATAGTTCTTACCGGAGGAGATTTTAAACTATTTGATTTAGAAGTAAAAAATCGCATCTTTGCAGACGATTTTTTAGTCCTTCGAGGCTTACAACAAATATTAATATTAAATGAGGAAAATTAGTACTGCCACTTTAATTTTTGTTTGCTTATGTATTAGCAGTATTGCTTTTGCTCAAACTACTACTAACTCTCCATATTCTAAGTATGGAGTTGGAGTTATTCGTCCACAAAGTTTCTCTCAAAACTTTGGAATGGGAGGAACAGCTATAGGACTTCGTTCTAATTTGAATATAAACTCAAAAAACCCAGCCTCATATTCAGACTTATTAGTTACAACCATTGAGTTTAATTTTATGAATAATTCACTTTGGTTGGATGATGGAACCCAATCGCAATATAAAACAAACCCTTATGTTGCTTCTTTGGCATTGGCCTTTCCAGTTATCCAAAAAACTTGGGGAATGAGTTTTGGATTAATGCCTGTTACTAGCATTGGTTATGACTATACCAATAATTATACTGATGAAAATGTTGGAAGTGTTACTGAAATAAGAAAAGGTGAAGGCGGTTTAAATAAATTTTATTTTGGAAACGGGTTTAATGTTAAGTTAGACTCTAGCTCTAACCTTGCTTTTGGAGCTAATGCAAACTTCTATTTTGGAAGATCAGAATTTGATAGTAAAACCATTTTTGGAAATTTGTCTCAAGGATTAAATATATGGGATTTAAGTGAATCAACTACTTCAGATTTTTCTTTCGATTTTGGAACACAATATCAAAAGAATTTTTCTAAGTATGACTCTACTTCTTTAGCAAAAGAAACGTATGTTTTAACCGTTGGAGCAACAGTAGGTTTGGCTAAAGAATTAAGCACAAAACAAAACAGAATAGTGAGAAGTTTTACTGGTTCATCAGATTTTGGAACAATTAAAGATACCATCTTAGAAACAAATAATAGCGAGCAAAGTATTGATATGCCATTAGAATATGGCGTAGGTTTCTCTTTCGAAAAGAAAAATAAATGGATAATTGCTTTTGATTATAATATATCCGATTGGACAACTATCGCATCTACTAATCCTTTGTATAGTTATAATAAAGTACAAAGTTTTGCTGCTGGTTATCAAATTACTCCAAAGTACGATGATTATGTAGGAAGTTACTTTAAAAGAATAGCTTATAGGTTTGGCTTCAGATATTCAAATTCATATTTTTCTATTAATGATAACCAACTAAATGAATACGGCATAACTTTTGGAACAGGTTTACCACTAAGAAGAACAGGAACATCAGCTCCAACTCTAAATCTGGGAATAGAATATGGAAAAAGAGGAGCGACAACTGATGGACTTATTCAAGAAACGTTTATCAACTTTAATGTTGGCATTATTATAAATGATAAATGGTTTATAAAAAGAAAATATAATTAAATTTTAAACTTAAACTTTACAAAAATGAAAAAAATAGCAACAATACTACTAGGGATTTTAATTGCTTACAATGTAAATGCTCAAGGCAAATACGGAGCAACTCCTGAAGATAGTAACACTTGTATTAAAAATCTAATTTATAAAGATTATTTAAAATCTGACCCTAAATTGGCATTAAGCATGTGGAAAACAGCTTACAAGGTTTGTCCAGGCTCACAAAAATCATTGTACATAAATGGTGCTTCTATGTATAAAAGCTTAGCCGATAAAGAAAAAGATGAGGCTAAAAAGGAAGCATATTTAGATACTATGTTTTCAATTTACGATCAACGTATTGAATATTTTGGACAAAGAGGTTACGTGTTAGGTTACAAAGGACAAATGATGTTGGTTTATAGAGGTAAAGAGTATAAAAAAACTTTCAATATTCTAAATGAATCTGTTGAGTTGCTAGGAGGTAAATCTCAAGCAGGTACTTTGGTAGCTTTAATGTATGCTGGTGCAAACAAAGAAAAAAATGAATTAATGACTAAAGCTGAATTAGTGGAGCTTTACGGTAAGCTTATGGAATTAGCAGGAAGTAATACAGATGAGAGTTATAGAGATGCTGAAGAAAAAATTAATGCTGTTGCTGCTCCTTATCTAGATTGCGAAGTATTAGTGCCATTGGCAGAAAAAGGATTTGAAGCAAATAAAAACAATAAAGATTGGTTGAAAAGAATGGTTACTCTATTAAAAAGAAAGAAATGTTATGATGCAGCTATTTTTGCTTCTGTAGCTCAAGCATATTTTGAAATAGAACCTTCTGCATCAGGAGCTGATGGAATGGGTAGAATCTTCTGGAAAAACAAAGACTATGCAAAAGCTATTGAGTTTTTCCAAAAAGCAGTTGATATGTCAGAAACAGAAGATGAAAAAGCAGATTTTTACATGAGTATTGCAGAAACATATTTAACCAAAGGAGATAATACTTCTGCAAAAAGCTATGCCTTAAAAGCAATAGGAGCAAGAGCAGGTTGGGGAGAACCTTACATTCTAATTGGAGATGCTTATTTGTACGGGGCTGCTGCTTGCGATGATGGTAAATTAGGTAAGTTTGGTGCTTATTGGGCGGCATACGATAAATATCAAAAAGCAAAAAGTGTTGATGGAGAAGCTGCTTCAGAAGCAAGCAAAAAAATGGCAGCAGTATCAGCTCGTTTTCCAGAAACAAAAGATGTTTTCTTTTACAACCAAAAAAATGGAGATGCTTATAAAATTGACTGTTGGATTAATGAAAACACAACTGTTAAAACGAAATAATTAGAATTGAAACTACGTTTCCATAACATAAAAATAATCCCGGTGCTTTTTGCATTCGGGATTATTTGTTTTGGGTGCGAGAATGACTTAAAAGAAGTTGAACAATTAACCCAAAAAGAAAAGTTACCATTAAAAAAAGGTAAAAATGTTCAACTAATTTACTCTGAAAAAGCAGCAGTAAAAATGAAGGTTTCTGCTCCTAAGATGGAAGAGTATGCAACAAAAAATCCTTATTTAGAAATGAGTGAGGGTATTGAAGTTATTTTTTTTGATTCGCTGAAACAAGTAAGCACAACTTTAACTGCTAATTACGCTATTCATAGAATTGGAGAAAATATAATGGAAGCTAAAAATGATGTAGTGGTGGTAAATGAAAAAGGCGAACAATTAAATACAGAGCATTTAGTTTGGATGCAAGATTCAGCTAAAATTTATTCTGATGAATTTGTTAAAATCACTACCCAAGATGAAATACTGATGGGAGAAGGTTTTGAGGCAAATCAAGACTTTACCAAATGGAAAATTCATAAAATTAAAGGAACTATTTTACTAAAAGAAAATAAAGACTCAACTGCTGTTAATCCTTAATTTTGGATTGGAAATTAATATTTTGAGATTACGATGCTTGAGATTTTACAGTAGGTAACTATTAATGATTAACAATAAATAATATGAATAAAGTAATTAGATTTTTAGAATTAATGTGGTTAGTAATTGCCATTATTAGTGGTGTAATAGGGATTTACCATCTTTTCTTTACTGCAACAGAAGACGCACTTTTCTTTTTCATGCTTACTGTTTTAGCCTCGTTTTTATATTTTCTGAGAAGAAGACAAAGACGAAGAATGGGACAATAATTTTTTATAACTTTACACCAACATATTTAAAATACTAAATGCCCTCATCAGACATTATTTTTATTCTTATTGCAATGCTGTTTTCAGCAGTATTTTCTGGAATGGAAATAGCTTTTGTTACTGCCAACAGGCTTAAAATTGAATTGAGCAGCAAAAAAGGCGTATTCTCAGGAAAAATACTTTCTTTTTTCTTAAAAAAACCTGCTAAATTTATAAGTGCCATGCTTATTGGAAACAATATCGCCTTGGTAATTTATAGTATACTAATGGCTAAATTGTTGGAACCAATCATTTATAAGCATATAACTACCAACGATTTTTTTGTATTGTTTATTCAAACAGTAATTTCAACTATCTTAATTCTTTTCTTTTCCGAATTTTTACCTAAATCGTTATTAAGAATTAATCCTAACAAAGCACTAACAATTGCTGCAATTCCGTTGCAAATTATTTACATATTACTCTATCCATTTACATTATTGGTGTTGGGAGTTTCCAACTTAATACTTAAACTTTTTAGAGTAGATACATCAGAAAGCGATATGGCTTTTACTAAAATTGATTTGGAACATTTTATGACCAATATTCAACAGAAAAAAGAAGAAGGAGAAGATGTTGATAATGAGATTCAAATTTTTAAGAATGCCTTAGATTTTTCTAGCGTTAAAGCTCGAGATTGTATGGTTCCTAGAACCGATTTGGTTGCTATGGATATTGAAATTCCTTTGCCCACCATTAGAGACAAGTTTATTGAAACAGGTTTATCTAAAATATTAATTTATAGAGATTCTATTGACAATATTATTGGATATATTCATTCTAAAGAGTTATTTAGAAAACCTAAAACAGTAAAATCTATATTATTACCTATTTCTATTATTCCAGAATCTATGCCTGCCAACCAAATTTTACAAGAATTCATAACGCACAGAAAAAGCGTAGCAGTAGTGGTAGATGAGTTTGGAGGCACTTCAGGAATTATTACTACCGAAGATATTATTGAAGAAATTTTTGGCGACATTGAAGATGAACATGATAATGAAGAGCTTACAGAGATAAAAATAGATGAAGATCTTTATCAATTTTCAGCAAGATTAGAAATTGACTATATTAATGAAAAATATATGCTCAACTTGCCTGAATCTGATGATTATGAAACATTGGCTGGTTTAATAATTTCTGTAGATGAATCTATTCCTGAAAAAGATGAAATCATTAGACATAATGGTCTTGAAATTAAAATTGATAAAGTAAGTAATAATAAAATTGATTTGGTAACTATCCATATTACAGATAATGACGAATAAATTTTTCTTCTAAAGATTAATAATGAAATTCTTACTAGGACTATCGCTTTTTTTATTATTTACCGCGCTTGTAGCACAGCCCGACTCAAACTATTTTCAGCAAGAAGTAAGTTATGAAATTAATGTAACACTAAATGATGAGTTACATCAATTAGATGGAAATGAAACTATTCTTTATAAGAATAATTCAAATAAAGCACTCAACTATATTTATATCCATTTATGGCCAAATGCCTATAAAAACCATAAAACAGCGTTAACTCAGCAATTTTTAGAAGAAAATAATACCATGTTGTATTTTTCTCACGATAGGCATTTGGGATTTATTGATGGACTAGAATTTAAAGTAAATGGAGAAATTGCTATTTGGACAATTACTGAAGAACATGAAGATGTTGCAATTATTTATTTGCCAGAACCACTTTTACCCGGAGAGTCTGTAGAAATTTATACGCCTTTTAGTGTAAAATTGCCCTTAGGAATTTTTTCTCGTTTGGGACACATGGGAGAGTCCTATCAAATTACACAGTGGTATCCTAAACCTGCTGTTTATGATCAAAATGGTTGGCATCAAATGCCTTACCTAAATCAGGGAGAGTTTTATTCCGAATACGGAACTTTTGATGTGCATATTACTTTGCCAAAAAACTATAGAGTTGGAGCTACAGGAGATATAGTAAATGGTGATAAAGAAATGAAATGGATGGATAGTATTGCTAATTATACCGCTACTATTGATGTGTTTGAAGGTGATATTACTTTTCCAGAGTCAGCTACAGAAATGAAGACCTTACATTATCATCAGGAAAAAGTACATGATTTTGCTTGGTTTGCCGACAAGCGTTACCACATTTTAAAAGGAGAAGTGGAGCTGCCTTATTCAAAAGAAAAAGTAACCACTTGGTCCATGTTTACCAACAACGAAGCCGATTTATGGAAAAAAAGTATTGAATACCTTAATGATGCTACTTATTATTATTCTTTGTGGAATGGCGATTATCCTTACAAACATGTTACTGCTGTAGATGGAGCTTTAAGTGCTGGAGCTGGAATGGAGTATCCCAACGTTACTGTAATTGGAGAGTCGGGAGATGCTTTTGTGTTAGAGACTGTAATTATGCATGAAGTAGGACATAATTGGTTTTATGGTATTTTAGGTACAAACGAACGCTTACATCCATGGATGGACGAAGGTATAAACTCGTTTAATGAGTTAAGGTATGTCAAAACTAAATATCCCGAAAGGTTGTTAGTTGGAGAGCTTAATGATAAAAATGAAAAAGTTTTTAAATGGTTCGATTTGGTGAGTCACCCACATAAGCACCAATACGAATTAGCTTATTTGTTAAATGCTAAAAGAAACAAAGACCAACCTATAGAATTAGCAGCAGCCGAATATACTCCATTAAATTATGGCGGAATAGTGTATTCAAAATCTGCTATTGCTTTTGATTATTTGATGAATTATTTGGGAGAGGAAAAGTTTGATAAATGTATGCAACGCTATTTTCAGGAGTGGAAATTTAAACATCCACAACCAAACGATTTAAGGAAAATTTTTGAAGAAGAAACAGGCGAAAATCTCGATTGGTTTTTTGATGATATGATTAAAACCACCAAAAAAATAGATTACAAAATTACTAGATCAAAAACTGATACACTTGGAAACTCATTGTTAAAAATTAAAAACAATGGAAAAATAAACGGACCTTTCTCTGTTTCTGGAATGAAAGATGGAAAAATTGTAGCTACACAATGGTACGAACCAATTGCCAAAAAAGCATTTGTTCCTTTTGAAAAAGGCGATTACGATACTTATAAAATTGATGCTGAAAAAAATATTCCTGAAATAAATAGACAAAATAATACACTAAAAACTAAAGGGATATTTAAAACTTTGGAGCCTTTACGCTTACAGTGGGTGGGAAGCATAGAAAACCCTGATAAAACACAGTTGTTTTTTTCGCCCATAGCAGGTTGGAATAACAACGATAAAATTATGCTGGGGATCGCTTTTTATAATTCTTTAATCCCTTCTAAAAAGTTTGAATATATTTTGACACCACTATATTCCTTCGAAACCAATGAAATTAATGGTTATGCTTCCGCTTTTTATCACATTATGCCCAATACATTTATTCAGGATATGGCAATAGGAGCAAGTGCAAAATCTTTTACTTATCTTAATTATGGTGAACAACAATTGAAATACTACAAACTAAATCCGCGTGTAGAGATTGATTTTAAGAAAAAACGTGCACGTCAATTTACTAGCACATTTTTTAGCTATGAGTTTGTAAATATTTTTGAAGAAATTACAGATTTTAGCAAAAGAGATGTAAATGGTAATGTACTTTATAAAGATACCTTAGGTTATTTCTACATTAATAATATTATTGTTGGTATTAAAAGTAAACATCCTATCAATCCGTATATGTTGAAAGGTAATGTGCAACAACATCAAAATTTTGTAAAATTAAATGTTGAAGCTCATTATAAGTTTGTTTATAAAAAACCTGGTACAGGCTTAAGTTTTAGATTTTTTGTTGGAAGGTTTTTATACAATAGCGATGAACAAAAAAATAGCAGATTCAACTATAATTTTTATGGAAGAGAAGCATCAGACTATATGTATAATGAATTGTTTATGGGTAGAAATGATGTTGGAAGATTTAAACAGCAAATAGCTATATTAGATGGAGGTTTTAGAAATCCTGTGATTCCTGAATCTCAAGGGCAGTTTATGCAAGCTAATAAATGGATGAACACAGTAAATATAGAAAGTAGTTTGTTTACCAAACACCTTAGTTTATATGCCGATGTAGGTATGGCAGCAACACTTACTCGTGATTTTTCAGGCAATGAAGTAGATAGAGTTTCCGATTTTGCTTACAATTTTGGAGTGGCGGTAAATGTTGTACCTGATTTTTTTGAAGTATATTTTCCAATAACTTCATCTGGAGAGTTAAATCAACTAAAATATGATGAAAAAATTAGGTTTGTATTAAATTTAAAATTGATACAGCCTTTTGAATTAATTAGAAAATTTGATATGTAATAATGAAATTTTATTTGCATAAAAATCATTCAACTTGAATAGTTTAATATTAATATTTGTTTCATCAGAAAATGGCTCATCAGGAAATAATAGACCAGACTGTAAAATTTGTAAAAAAAACCTTAGCTAATGCAGAAGGTGGACATGATTGGTGGCATATTTACAGAGTTTGGCAATTGGCTAAAAAAATTGCTACACAAGAAAAAACTAACCTTTTAGTTGTTGAGTTAGGTGCTTTATTGCACGATATTGCCGATGCTAAATTTAATAATGGAGATGAAAGTATTGGTCCGAAAAAAGCTCGTGAATTTTTGAAATCCATTTCTGTTGAAGAAGAACTTATTACACATGTTGAAAAAATCATCCAACACATCTCTTTTAAAGGAGGAAATTTTGAACAAGCATTTAACTCTACTGAATTAGCTATTGTGCAAGATGCTGACAGATTAGATGCCATGGGAGCAATTGGAATTGCCCGAACGTTTAATTATGGAGGTTTTAAAAACAGAGCTATGTACGAACCTAATATCCAACCCAACTTAAACATGAGCAAAGAGGAATATAAAAATAGTACCGCACCTACTATCAACCATTTTTATGAAAAATTACTTTTACTAAAAGACCGAATGAACACTGCCACAGGGAAAGCTATGGCAGCACATCGCCACAATTACATGAAGCAGTTTATAGAAGAGTTTTATAAAGAATGGGAAGGGGAAAAATAAATTCCACCCCATTGCAATTTTATCTTTTCTTAAAAGTTAGTAATTTAGTAGTTGAAAATTTTCTGAATTATGCAAGCACCAAGAATCCCTAAAATGTTTGGTATTTATACCAAAAAGCCTAGTCAGTTTGAATATACCCCACGTTATTATGACGAGCGTAAAGAGAAACTGGAAAAACGAATTGCTCAGATAAAAAAAGAAGTTGAAAACGAAAAAAATCCGACAAGCACTTCAGAATATAGCAATTCTGAATATCAATCGAGAATTAGAGAAGATTGGCAAAATAACTATAGCCGAAGAAACAATACCGGTATGATTAACAAACGTGTACTTATTTATGTAGGTATTTTGCTTGCTCTTACTTACTATTTGTTTTATTAAGACAACACCTTCATCTTCTCCATCACTTCTTGCATGCTTAAATCATTCATACATTTAAAGTGCTTTTTCGGACAGGCATCATAGCCTATTTTAGAACATGGTCTGCAATTAAGATTATTATTTTCTATAACTACATATTTTTCTTTTGACAGATAAGGATACATCCCAAAAGCAGGAACAGTATTTCCCCAAATAGAAATAATATTTACTCCCAAAGCTGCTCCGATATGCATTAACCCTGTATCGTGAGTAATGAGGATTTGGCTATTTTTTATAATAAATGCCGACTGATTAATAGAATACTTGCCACAAGCATTGTATATGTTTTTATTAGAAGAATGACTTATAATCTCATTGGCTTTTTGTTCATCTTCTTTTCCTCCAGCTAAAATTATAGGTTGTTGAATTAAATTACACAACTCCACTAATTTACTTGTAGACAAACACTTAGTTGCAAATTGAGCACCTATAGCAATGGTAACATAGCCATTGTTGTGTGTTTCTGGAAGATTAGTTACTATATCTTTTTCTGTAAGAAAAAAATCTAAGCCTTTGCCATCATTCTCAACTCCTAAAGGTTTTACGGCTTCAAAATACCTATCAACAATATGAATATCAGGCAATGTGTTTATTTTAAAATTGGTCAATAACCATTTTTTCACATTCAACTTATCAAAAGTAAAATGCAGTGTACCCAATTTTCTGGAAATACCTTTAGAGCGAAGATTTTTATGTAAATCTATGATATAATGAAAACCCTCATTTTTTAGCTGTTCAGCAACTTCACTATTGTTTTTTTCAATGGTATGTACTTTGGTGATATATGGATTGTTTTCTAATAAAGAACGATAGCTTTTTTTAGTTAAATAATGAATTTCTACATTGCCATCCAACTGTTGTTTTAAGCACCTTACTACAGGAGTTGTAAGCACAATATCACCAATGGAACTGTATCTTACAACTAATATTTTTACGGTATAATTCTCCATTAAAAAAAATTAACCTTTATAGGAAAGCCATTTCCAAAGTTCTTTGTAGGTAATTTTCTTACCATACATTAAAATTCCTGTACGGTAAATTTTTGCAGCCATCCATGTAGCTCCTAAAAACCCTAAAACTAATAGTGCCATAGAAAGTAATAACTCCCATGTTTCTACTCCAAAAGGAATTCTTACCATCATAATTACAGGAGAAGTAATTGGTATTATTGATAACCAAAAAGCTAACGCTCCATCAGGATTGTCCATTACTGTACCTGCTACAACAAATGAAAAAATTAACGGAATGGTTACCGGCATCATAAATTGTTGAGAATCGGCTTCATTATCTACCGCTGAACCAATAGCCGCTAAAAATGCTCCGTACAATAAATAACCTCCCAAAAAATAAAACAAAAATGAAATTAATAATTTAGCAATAGGAATTTGTTGCAACATACTAGAAATTTGAGCTTCTAAATCAGTTGAGCTAGCAGCTTTTGTCATTTCATTCATTTGCTCGCCTTGCATCATTTGTTCTGTGTTTACCATATTGGCCACACTATCTGATGATACTGCTGCCATAGCAATAGTGTAAATACCCATAGATAATATTATCCACAACGAAAACTGTGTTAATCCTACCAATGCAATGCCTATAATTTTTCCCATCATCAGCTGAAAAGGTTTTACAGAAGAAATAATAATTTCTACGATTCTGCTGGTTTTTTCTTCTATCACTCCTCGCATAATTTGTATTCCGTACATAAATATGAAGAAATAAATCATGATAGCTCCGGCAAAACCAAGCACTGTGCTTACCCCAACATTTTTAGATTCTTCACCTCCTGTTTCGCTTAAAGCAATTGGATTCACTTTTACATCGGGCTGAATTTCATCTAACTGAGCTTTCGTAATGTTAAACTTATCTTTGAGCTCAATATTTCTAATCCCTTTTTCTATGGTTGATTCTATATTACTAATAGTTGACATACCCGGTTGCTTTTTATAATAAAGCTGTGCTGTCGTTTGTTTACCAAGATTAGAAATATGAAGAATAGAAGTGTATTTTTCTTTATAGAAGGCTGCTTTTGCTTCTTCTATTGGTTTAAATTCGTAATCAAACTGAAGTGTAAGTGAATTTTCAAATTGGTTGATAAACTGACCTGTTTCATCAATTACTTCAATTATTTGGATATCTTTATCTTTTAAGCCTAACCAAATAGGCACTAGCATAAGTGCTGCCATTAATATTGGTCCAAACAATGTCATTAAAATAAATGATGTTTTCTTGACCCTTGTAAGGTATTCTCGTTGTATTATTAAAGCTATTTTGTTCATTTTTCAGTTCACAGTTTATCGGTTCTCAAATGACGGTTATAAGTATTTCTAATCTCTAATTTTAAATTTTTTCAAAACCTACACATTAAACCATTCTTATATTTAAACATTATAATCACCCTTCCATTTCCTCCGGCAAATCATCGGGCATTACTTCATTTACTTTTTCAATAAAAATTTCGTTCATGGTTGGTATATGCTCTTTTACCGCAATAATATTTACATCATTTAGCACAGTAGCTAATAATTTATTAAGACTAGTATCTTTCTGAATTCCTTTTACTTTTGCTACAATTCTATTATCTTTCTTTTCTGTTGAAAGTAATTCAAAGCCTGTCCAGAGTGCATTGGTAAACGCAATTAAATTCCCTTCAAATGTTATTTCGTAAATATTGGTTTTGTATTGATTTTTAACGTCAATTACTTTTCCGTCTAATATTTTTCTCGATTTATTGATAAGAGCAATATCATCACAAATTTCTTCTACCGATTCCATATTGTGAGTAGAAAAAATAATAGTAGAACCTTTTTCTCTTAGTTCTAAAATTTCTTTTTTAATCAGATTGGTATTAATAGGATCGAAACCACTAAAAGGTTCATCGAGTATTAATAGTTTTGGTTCGTGCAGTACGGTAGTAATAAATTGTACTTTTTGAGCCATCCCTTTAGAAAGCTCTTCTACTTTTTTGTCCCACCAATTGGTAATTTCAAATTTCTCAAACCAATGATTTAGCTTAGTTTTAGCTTCATTTTTTGACATTCCTTTGAGTTGAGCTAAATAGAGTGCTTGTTCGCCCACTTTCATTTTTTTGTATAAGCCTCTTTCTTCAGGCAAATATCCTATTTGAGAAATGTGTTTGGGTGCCAATTTTTCGCCTTCAAAAAACACTTCTCCTTTATCAGGACCAGTAATTTGGTTGATGATACGAATTAAGGTTGTTTTTCCGGCACCATTTGGTCCTAATAAGCCAAAAATTCTTTGCTTATCTATATGAATAGAAACATTGTGCAAAGCTTTGTGTTCTGCATAAGTTTTATAAACTCGTTTTACATGTAAAATTTCCATGGAACAAAACTACATATTTTTTTATACTGAATTTGTAGAATGTTTTTTGAAAGTAACGAGATGATTTGGATTTAGGGAATTGATGTTTGGTTACAACTAAAATTATTAATTAAAAATATTGTAACACATATATTTTCATAGAGTGCTAACTAAATGTACTAATCCTTAATCAAATATACCATTTTTAATTTTTCTAAAGAAGTTTTTGAGTCCATATTAAAAGACTGCTTCAGTGCTATCGCAACCAGCCAATGCTAAACTTCGCATTGACGGAAAAGATTGGAATTTGTAGCGTTGGATAAGTCTCACTTTCGGGAATTTAGGGAGCTGACATAAAAAAAGGCTGCCCAATGGGCAGCCTTTTTAAATATTATAAACTGTATTTTTTATGTTCCAAAAACACTACTTGCTACAAATTCATGAGTTGGGTTGGTAATTAAAACTGGAATTTCAGCATCATTTGCAATTACTTCTTGTTCATCGCTACCAAAGAAATCTGGTAATAAAGCTCCTTCTTGCGTGTTTACAATAACAATTAAATCAGCATCCATTTTAGCCGCATGTCTTACTAATTGTTTTTTAAAATTTCCTTCTCCTTCAACTGCTCTATCTATTTCATAAGGTAAATTTTTCTCATCAAAATATTTTTTTGCAAAACTCAATTCTTGATTTAATTTTTTCTTTAAAAATTCATCAGATTCAGAATCGGCAAAAATGTGAATTCTACTTTTAAAATGCTTAGCAATACTTGCTGCAATTTTCAATTTTTGCTTAGTAATATCAGCGTGATCAATAGGTACAACTATATCATCATAAGTATCTGTTGCTGATGGTTCTTTTTCTTGAACAATAATAAAAGGTACTTTAGAGTGAGAAATTACTTTAATTGCATGGCTACCAAGTATTTTCTGCATACCTCTTGCCCCATGGGTTCCCATTACAATATATCCAGCAGAAATCTCTGATGCAACATCCCCAATATCTTCAAATATACTTCCTATTCTAACAATTACATGCGTATTAACCCCATGTTTTTTTTCAGCTTTTAAAGCAACTTCTTTTAACTTCTCTCGAGTTGGTTCAACTTCTTTTTGTTTAGAAACAACGTGTAAAAGATAAACATCACCATTGTAAGATTTAGCTACTTGAGCAGCATGGCTAATTGCACAGTCTGCAACCGCAGTAAAATCATGAGGAACAAGCACTTTATAAATTTCTTTATCCATAGAATTGTATTTTTATTGAAATTATTCCGAACAAATATAATATTATTCTTATTATTTTGAAGAACTTATCAAAAAAGTTTTTTATTAAATATCTTTTAATTTAAAAGTTTCCATAAACTTGGTAGTAAAATCTCCTTTCCTAAATTTCTCATCTTGCATTAATTGCTGATGGAAAGGGATAGTTGTTTTGACTCCTTCAATAATATACTCATCTAAAGCTCGTTGCATTTTTGTAATAGCCTCTTCTCTTGTTTGAGCTACAGTAATTAATTTAGAAATCATAGAGTCATAATAAGGAGGAATAACATAACTTGCATAGGCATGAGTATCTATTCTGATTCCGTGTCCGCCTGGTGAGTGATATGTTTTAATTACTCCAGGACTAGGTCTAAAATCATTAAAAGGATCTTCTGCATTAATTCTACATTGAATTGAATGTAGTTGTGGATAGTAGTTTTTGCCTGAAATTTTATCTCCTGCAGCTAGTTTTATTTGTTCTTTAATTAAATCAAAATTAATTACTTCTTCGGTAATAGTATGTTCTACCTGAATACGCGTATTCATTTCCATGAAATAAAAATCTCTATTTTTATCAACTAAAAACTCAACAGTTCCAACACCTTCGTATTTTACGGCTTTTGCAGCTTTTATAGCAGCCTCACCCATTTGTTCTCTCAACTTATCTGTCATAAATGGAGAAGGAGTTTCTTCTACTAATTTTTGATGTCTTCTCTGGATTGAACAATCTCTTTCTGAGAGGTGACAAGCATTTTTACCATCTCCAGCAATTTGAATTTCAATATGACGAGGCTCTTCAATAAATTTTTCCATGTACATTCCGTCATTTCCAAAAGCTGCCGCAGCTTCTTTTCTAGCAGAATCCCAAGCAGCTTCCATTTCCTCTTCATTCCAAATTACACGCATACCTTTACCACCACCACCGGCAGTAGCTTTCATCATTACAGGATATTTAATTTTTTTAGCCGTAGCTTTTGCATCTGCTAAATCTTTTAATAATCCTTCAGAACCTGGAACAACAGGAACTCCTGCTTTAATCATAGTAGTTTTAGCAGAAGATTTATCTCCCATAGCATCAATCATTTCTGGAGATGCACCAATAAACTTTATTCCATTTTCTTGACAAATTTTTGAGAATTTGGAGTTTTCAGATAAAAACCCATATCCAGGATGTATAGCATCAGCATTTGTTATTTCTGCTGCAGCAATAATATTTGACATCTTCAAGTATGACAATGAGCTTTGTGGGGGACCTATACAAACAGCTTCGTCTGCAAATCTAACATGCAAGCTATCTTTATCTGCAGTAGAATAAACTGCAACTGTACTAATTCCCATCTCTTTACATGTTCTAATAACACGTAAAGCTATTTCACCTCTATTTGCAATTAATATTTTTTTAAACATAATTTAAATTTGGAAATTAAACAATTTGAAAATTTGAAAACGAATCTAACATTACATAGATTACAACTTAATCAAATTATTAATTTAACTTGGATCTACTAAAAACAATGGTTGGTCATACTCAACAGGAGAACCATCATCAACTAAAATTTTCACAATTTTCCCGTTAATTTCAGCTTCAATTTCATTAAACAATTTCATAGCTTCAATAACACAAACTACCGTTTCATTTTTAACCTCATCACCAACACTAACATAATTAGGTTTGTCTGGAGAAGGTTTTCTATAGAAAGTTCCAATCATTGGAGACTTAATAGTAACATAATTAGCATCTTCACTTGGTGCTTCTTTTGCTGGGGCAGCAGGTGCAGCAGGTGTAGCTTGAGGTTGTGCTTGAGGAGCCGCAGCTACAGGAGCTTGCTGAGCTTGTTGTGGCTGAACAACTTCTTGTCTGATTACCTCAACAGTTGGCTGGTTACCTCTTTTATAAGGAGGAGTTTTTATAGTAATTTTAAAATCCTTGTTTTCAATTTCAACTTCGCTAACTCCAGATTTTGCAACAAATTTTATTAGTTCTTGAATTTCTGATGACTTCATAATTTATTTGTTTTTGTTATTTTATTTATTTGTATCATAAGCCCATTTCACCCATATAGCCCCCCATGTAAACCCACCTCCAAAAGCAGATAAAATTACATTATCTCCTTTTTTAAGTTGATTTTCCCATTCCCATAAACACAATGGTATAGTTCCCGAAGTAGTGTTTCCATAACGTTGAATGTTAAGCATCACTTTTTCATCACTTAACCCCATTCTTCTGGCTGTGGCATCAATTATTCTCTTATTTGCTTGGTGTGGCACTAACCAAGCGACATCATCACTGGTCAGATTATTTTTTTCCATGATCTCTGCAGAAACATCTGCCATATTGGTTACAGCAAATTTAAATACCGCTTGTCCTTCTTGATGGATATGATGTTCTTTATTTTTAACAGTTTCTAATGTTGGTGGGTAGGCAGAACCTCCTGCTTTTTGGTGTAAGTGTTGAAATCCTGAACCATCACTTCTTAAGATAGAGTCTTTCACTCCAAAACCTTCTTCATTTGGTTCTAACAGCACTGCTCCACAACCGTCACCAAAAATTATACAAGTTGTTCTATCTTCATAATCTACTAAAGCAGACATTTTATCTACACCTACAACTACAACTTTTTTATGAGATCCTGATTCAATAAATTTTGACCCTGTTGTTAACCCGTAAAGAAAACCTGAACATGCTGCATTAAGATCAAAGCCAAAAGCATTAGTTGCTCCTACTTTATCAGTTATAATATTAGCTGTTGCTGGGAATATATGGTCTGCAGTAACTGTACAGCAGATTAATAAATCTATTTCTTTTGGTGATATACCTCTTTTTTCACACAACCCCTTTACTGCTTCTGCAGCCATCACTGAAGAACCTTTACCTTCGCCTTTAAGAATTCTCCTTTCTTGAATCCCTGTTCTTGACATTATCCATTCATCAGAAGTATCTATCATGGTTTCTAATTCCTTATTTGTTAAAACATAATCAGGAACATAGCCATTAACAGCGGTAATTGCAGCAGTAATTTTACTCATAATTTAACTTTGCTTTTAAAAAGTGGTTACGCTATTTTTAAATGATTTTCAAAAATAGAAGAGATTTATAAAAAAACAAAACTTACTGAAATAATAGCAGTAAGTTTTGTTAATCATTTTCTTTTTAGATAGCTACTGATTTCTCAACCGCTAACTTACCTCTGTAATAACCACAATCTCCACAAACTCTATGGTAAAGAACAGGTGCTCCACAGTTTGAACAATTTACAACTGTTGGTGCAACAGCTTTGTAGTGCGTTCTTCTTTTGTCTCTTCTCGTTTTCGAGGTTTTTCTTTTAGGATGTGCCATTTCTATTTAGTTTTCTGTTTTTAAATTTATTAATTGAGCCCATCTAGGGTCGATTTCTGCTTCTTTTTGTTTTGTATTCTTTACCTGTATTTCTTTAAGTTTTTTTATTACCTCAGGATTACAATCACTTTTTTTATGCTTTCTCCTTTGAGGAATATTTATTTGAATAAACTCATAAATGTAGGGAGAAACATCAATTTGATGTTCACTTTCTGGCAAGATAACTATTTCATCTGTGCCTTCATACATTTCCTCTCCAAACTTTACAATTAAATGCTCTTCACACTCCACTTCAATATCTACTGGTTCTAAACATCTATCACAATCTACATTAATTTTTCCTTTAATAGAAAAATCTAGCAACATCATGGTTGATTGTTTCTCTAATGCTAAATCTACTTCAAAACTTGCATCATTGTAATCTTCATTATCAAACAAACTAAAGAACGTTTTGCCAACTTTAAAGTCAAAAAAGTCAAAATGGTAAACCCCTTGTTTCAACCCTGAAAAATCTATCGTGTATTCCTTATGACTCTTCACTTAATTCAGTATTAATGAAAGCGGACAAAGTTATGAATTAATTTCTTTGTAAAAAAAGTATAAAGTGTATTTTTTAACCCCTCTTAAATTCAAGATAAAAATCCTTTGTTAACAACTCATATTCAGAAGAATAAACATGTCTTTTATCAGTCTCTATAATCAAATTTCCCTCTACCACTTCGTCTTCCTTTCTAGAAAATTCTAACAAAACTCGTTTACAAGCTTTTTTTGTATTAGGGAAAACATTTATTTTTCTATTTAAACACAAAAAATGTTTTTTAGCAATTTCTACAAAAACCTCTTCTTCTACAGGTAAAATCACAGAAAAAACACCCTCCTTTTTTAGCAATCTGTCAACATGAAAAGCCAACTCCTCAAAAGGAAGTAATGAATTCTGCCTTGCAATATTTCTCTTTTGTTCTTCTGGCTGGTAAGTGTTATTAAAAAATGGTGGATTTGAAATTATGGTATCATATTTTTTATTGGGAGCATAATTTTGTAATGCCACATGATGAGCAAAAACTCTATCCTTCCATTTGCTATTATTAATATTAATAGTTGATTGAATAAAAGCATTCTCTTCAACATCAATAGTATCTACCACAACATTTGGGTTTCTTTGAGCTGCCATCAAAGCCATCAACCCTGTTCCGCTACCAATATCCAATACATTTCCATCTTGTATTTTTGCCCAAGCTCCTAGTAACACACCGTCTGTACCAACTTTCATGGCACACTTATCTTGTTCTATAAAAAATTGTTTGAATTGAAAACCTTTACCCATCTCAAAGGTTATTATTCTAAGTAAATATCTATCAAACCTTCAGGAGCGTCTGTTTTAATCAGTTGTTTTTCTCTATTTATCTCAACAATAAAATCATCACTAACAGGAATAAGAATCTCTTTATTATCAGGAGAAATAATTTCTAATACTGCTTGATGAGGATACTCTAACACTTGATTGATTGTCCCTAAGTTTCCTTTGTGCAAATCTTCAACAGCAAAACCTACTACTTCATGAAAATAAAATTTATTCCCAGTTAATGGAGGAAGCATACTTAGAGGTAAATACACTTCTTTAGCAACAAGGTCTTTTGCCTCATCAACATTTTCTACACCATCTAATTTTATAACAACTGTGTTGTTATTTTGCAAGGCTGTTTTCGTAACAAAAAAAGGAACCAGTTGACTATCCATTTTGTTTATTCGGATAAAAACTGATTCCAATTTCTTGTAAGCATTTGGCTGATCAACATCAAGTTTTACAACCAATTCTCCATTTTTTCCATGCACTTTAGAAGTATAGCCTAAATAAAAGGTTTCTTCTATTTTCACACTTGGTTATTTAGTTAATCTTCTTTTTTCTCTTCTTCAGCAGGAGCTTCTTCTTTAGCTTCTTCAGCAGGAGTTTCCTCTTTAGCTTCAGCCACAGGTGCTTCTTCTTTAACTTCAGCAACTACTTCTTCTGCAGGAGTCTCAGTAGTTTCTTCTGCAGCTTCTTCAGCTACAGGAGCTTCTTCTACTGGAGTATTTTTAGCAGCTATTTCAGCAGCTCTTTTTTCTTTAGCTTCTTGCTCTGCTTTAAATCTAGCTTTTTCTTGTTCTTCTTTAGATTTAGAAAGGCTATCTTTCTTACCTTCAATCTTACCTTCTTTGTCTTTCATCCAAGCTTCAAACTTTTTATCAGCTTGTTCTTGAGTCATAGCTCCTTTCAACACACCTCTATCCAAGTGATCTTTGTGAAGTACTCCTTTGTATGACAATAATGCACGACAAGTATCTGTTGGCTGCGCACCTGTTTTAATCCAATTCAAAGCTTTATCAAAATCGATTTCGATAGTTGCTGGATTTGTGTTTGGATTGTAAACACCTAATTTTTCAATAAATTTCCCATCACGTGGGGCTCTTGAGTCTGCTACAACAACATGGAAAAAAGCATATCTTTTTTTACCGTGACGTTGTAGTCTAATTTTTGTAGACATTTTCTAATGTTTAAAAATTGATAAATAAATAATTAGTTCTCCCAAAATAAATTGGGGCTGCAAATTTACAAATTAGTTTGAATTATACAATTATTTATTAAAAAGTTTAAATCCATGTAAAATTGAACTACACACTGTCTTGAAACAGCTTGCAACTCTTTTAAAACTTAACTATCATTTGATTTATAAATTTCTTCTGTAAAATTAACCTTAATTTTTAACTACTTTTTTACTCACATAAAACTTATCGTCAAATATAAAGGTAACAAATAGGGTTTGAGCTCCGCTTATTTTATTGAGTTTAATTTTATGCTGTGTTACTCCAGCATTGGCAACTTTAACTTTTCCCTCTTGCACTATAGCCCCTTTACTGTCTGTTACAAAATAATCTACCCTTGAAGGGTTTTGCATTTCAAAAGAAACATTCAGCACATCATCTACAGGATTAGGATACAAGTTTACTTGATAAGGATTTTTACCATTAATTTCATACACACTTTGAGGAGTATCTTTAATTAAATACACTTTATAAATTTTATTATCGGCAGAAGTAGTACTGGTTACATTATTGGCAAATGGGTTAATGGTAGGACTTAATATTCCGCCATAAATATAACCCAGCAAAATAGTATCTGCATGAATAGCATCTAACTTAATCACTTTCGATTCATGGTGAGGCAAGTCTTTATTAACAAAAAACTCTGACCCTGCACCTCTATAACCAGGCATTTCTATTGGCAATTGCACCTCAAGTAAATTACCTGAGGAATCCCTACTCATTCTGCTAATGGTTTTTACAAATGGCACCTGATTATCCTGTACAAGTGTATTGTTCTGATAATAGTACTGACTCATTCCTCCAAAAAACAAATTGTGCATTTCGTTATTAATACTATCGTGCAAAGCCACTTTTGCTCCATGATAATTACTTAAATATTGATTAAATGAAGTAATAGGATTATGTCCCACAGCAGTAATATCAACAGGATAAAGAAAAGGTAAATCTACATTTATCTGAAAAACGCCTGACGAAATGGTATAACCATGACTACCATCAGGATAAATTTGAGGTAATAAATTATAATCTCTTCTTCTTAAATGTATGGGATCTGTAATGGTTGAATAATTAGAAAAGCTTAGCTGCGTACCTGAATTATTAAAAACAAATTTTCTTATCTGGTTGGTATATTTTTGAACAAAAGTAGGATTGTTCATTGGGTTATATCTTCCATCAAATCGATGTCCGCCAATAAGGTAAATTTCGTTACCTATTTTCCCCATTTGCCCACCTGTAACTGCAAAAGCTGTATCTGTAATTTGTTTAAAGTATGGAGTAATGGATGCATTGTTAATTACTGCACTCATTAAGTCTGAAACCTGTACCGATGCTAAATATGGAAAAGTAATATGGTCGTTTGCTGTTGGTGAAAAAGCATATCCTCCAATAATATACAAGGTATCTTTATCCTGATAAAAATTCATGTTGGTTGATTGAAGTTGTTCTTTTAAATTAGTTGGCAACACTGACACACTTGATGACCAATATTGTTGGTTAACAGGGTCTATCACTAATATATTTTGATTGTTTTGATTTTCTGGAAATGCATTAAAAGGCTGACGAGCATGAATACCATCGAGTCTACCTCCTATTACAAGCCATTTACCATCATACTGAGCATAAGCAAAAGAGTGTACTCCTGGTAAATTAGAAATGGTCACAGAATCTAAATGAACAGAGTAATTAAAATTATTTTGAGCTGTTAACACTAATGTGAAAAATAGCCAAAAGAAAGTAGTAAGTTGAAATCGTTTCATAGTTTTTGAATTAGTTAATCAATAATAATTCAAATGTAAGCCCGATAATTTATAAAATTTGGTAACATTTGTTACATAAAAAAAATAATTCGCTTTCATACTTATATTTGAACTTTAAATAATTTCTATGCAAAAAACTACAGAATCTGATTCTCACTACGATGAACTTGAAAAAATGTCAACCAAAGAATTATTAACCAACATTAATAATGAAGATAAAAAAGTAGCCGTTGCAGTAGAAAAATGCATCGCCAACATCATTCCATTAGTTGATGTTATTGTGGAAAAAATGCAACTTGGTGGAAGACTATTTTATATTGGAGCAGGAACAAGTGGCAGATTAGGTATTGTTGATGCTTCTGAATGTCCGCCAACTTTTGGTGTAGATTTTAACTTAGTAATTGGATTAATTGCTGGTGGCGATACTGCTATTAGGAAAGCCGTAGAATTTGCTGAAGATAACACTGAACAAGCTTGGAAAGATTTACAACAATATAATATCAATTCAAATGATGTGGTTATTGGCATAGCTGCTTCAGGCTCTACTCCTTATGTTGTTGGAGGTTTATCTGCTTGTAATAAAAATGGAATTGTAACCGGATGTATTGTTTGCAACTCACAATCGAAAATTGCAGAAGTTGCTAAATATCCTATAGAGGTAATTGTAGGTCCTGAGTTTGTTACAGGAAGTACTAGAATGAAGTCAGGAACCGCTCAGAAATTAGTGCTGAACATGATTTCCACAACTGTAATGATAAAGTTAGGAAAAGTGAAAGGCAACAAGATGGTTGACATGCAACTTTCTAACGACAAGTTACTAGACAGAGGTACACAAATGATAATGAAAGCATTATCGATAGACTATAAAACAGCTAATGATTTACTAGCAAAACATGGAAGCGTTAGAAAGGCTATTGATAATTACAATTTGTAACCCAACAAAAACACCACACAACCTTTTAAATTTTCCTCTTCGATAGCTGGAACGGTATAAACAACATACATCTTTTTAGACTTCTCTGGTTCAAAAGAATAAATATGTTTTCCTGCCTCTTTTACATTACTTAATGTAAACAACGCTGTTTTCTTTTTACTTGTAGGTTTTTTATCGTAAATATTTATTTCAATATCTTTAGGTAAACCAGCTGTATTAAATAAAAAACGATATTTTTCTCCCATAAACAAAGGCACTTCTATCCCCGACTGAAAAGCTTCTTTTTTGTATAAAACCCTTGTAATTTTTGATGAATCATATTTATACTCAGGCTTCAATAATGGAGTAAGTTCTTTTTTTAAATCTGCTGCCACACACTGAACTTCTTCTAACTTTAATGCTGTAGTAGTTAATAATAACACTAAAATTGTGCTGTAAAATATTACCTTTTTCATCTGTTATTTAATTTTTAATAATCTTATTTCTTAAATCAATAATTTGCACACTTAATTTCTCTACTTGTTCATCACTAAGTTTAGCCTCTTCACTTTCTTCCAACACATCAAAATTTTCATTTATAGCTTTTAAATCAGCAATTAACTCATCAAAATCATTATCCTCATTGATTTGTTCTAACGCTTTTAGCAAATTCTCTAATACTACCGATTGCTCAGTAAGTCTATAAATAAGTTTTTCATTGCTATTTGCTTGATTTACTTTTGCTCCTAAATACATAGTTTCTATCCATGCTCCGGTAAAAATTACAGGTCCGGTATATCCCATTCCATTTTCATCTAAATAATTATCTAGCCTAATTTGCAAATCAGCCATTATAGTTGTTAATGAATCTTGTTCACCAACGTTATTTTCTAATCTTTTAGATAAGCCCATCGTATTAAAAACATCGGTCATCCACATTTTTTCTGACAACCCTCTTAGTGTTGACAAATAATTAATAGCCGATTGAGTTTGATTATTAATAATGCAATAAGCCATATCTGCCGAATAAACACCAAAGTTTAATTTCTGGCTATATTTTGTATTGTAAGATGCTGCTAAATCTGTTGAGTTAGTTAAATCCCCAATATAGGTTAACCCCGAATTTTTAAATATTTCTGCAATTTGAAGTGGCGAAGGCAACAAATAACTCATAGACTCTTCTTCTGTAACCATTTCCACTTCTTCAACAACTTCTTCTTCTGTTGTTACATTTTCATTATTAGATTCACAAGCAAACCATAAAAAACTGCTCGATAGTAAGATAAAAAATATTTTTTTCTTCATAACTCTTTTTAATTTTTGGCTAAGATATAAAAAAAAACGAAAATCACTCATAATCAGTTATAAATTTAAAATAGTTCTGTTTTAAACTTTATATTTGAACTTTGAATATTATCAAAAACTATTTATAGAGCCTCTTTTCTTAATTTTGTCATAAATTATTTCATATTAAATTAATGAAAAACTATTTATCCTTAGTAAAATTTTCTCACACCATTTTTGCATTGCCCTTCGCTTTAATTGGCTTTTTTGTTGCCATTGGTTTGCATGAATATGATTTTAAATGGACAACTTTTATCTATGTAATTCTCTGTATGATTTTTGCTCGTAGTGCTGCAATGGCTTTTAACCGATATGTTGACAGAAAAATTGACAAAGCCAACGAACGTACTGCCAATGTAAGAGAAATCCCTAACGGAACTATAAAACCTACCTCAGCCTTAGTTTTTGTAATTATAAATTGTGTGTTATTTATTGCTACTACCTACTTTATAAACCCTTTATGCTTTTACCTCTCTCCTATTGCATTATTAGTTGTTTTAGGCTATAGTTACACCAAAAGATTTACCGCTTTATGTCATTTGGTATTGGGTATTGGATTGGGATTAGCTCCTATTGGCGCTTACTTGGCCGTTACAGGAGTTTTTGATTGGCTTCCATTATATTTCTCTTTTGCTGTATTATTTTGGGTGAGCGGTTTCGATATTATTTATGCCTTGCAAGATGAAAGTTTTGACAAACAACAACAACTACACTCCATTCCGGTATGGATGGGAAGAAAAAATGCATTACATTTTTCATCATTTTTACATTTTGTTGCTGCTTTTTTTGTGATTTGGGCAGGAATTCAGTCAGATTTTAATTGGTTATACTGGATAGGAGCTGCTGTTTTTATCGGGTTATTAATTTACCAACATTTAATTGTTTCTCCAACCAACCTAAGTAAAGTAAATTTAGCTTTTTTTACTACAAATGGAATAGCTAGCGTTGTATTTGCTGTTTTTGTAATTGGAGATATTTTTCTAAAGTGGTAAAAATCAAGCACTAATTTAATTAAAAAAAATAGGATTAATATTTCTTCTATAACAAATGGATTATTACATTTGCAGCTCCCATTTTGGAGAGGTGGGTGAGTGGCTGAAACCACATGTTTGCTAAACATGCGTGCGAGAAATCGTACCGGGGGTTCGAATCCCCCTCTCTCCGCCAATAATTAAATCCTGTCAGACAATTGTCTGACAGGATTTTTTGTTTTATTTGAGCCAAGTTTTCTTGAGCAAAAACTAAAACAAAAAATCATGAGCTAGCGCAGCGAGCAGGATTGAGTAACATTGGAACCTCCCCTACATGGGATCACAAAGTAATCCCTCTCTCCGCCACTAAAAAAGCCGAACTCAATATTGAGTTCGGCTTTTTTTACTTTATAACCAAAGCTATTCTTAATTTTGCTAACTCAATTATGGAAAACGAAATTAGAATAAACAAATACCTCAGCGAAATGGGTTTCTGCTCTAGAAGAGCTGCCGATAAACTTATTGAGCAAAGAAGAGTAACGATAAATGGAAAAGTTCCTGAAATGGGAACTAAAGTTACTCCCGATGATGTGGTAATGGTTGATGGAAAGCCTATAAAAAATACTAACGAAAGCTTTGACTATATTGCATTTAACAAACCTATTGGTATTGTTTGCACAACAGATACTCGCGTTGAAAAAGATAATATCATAGACTACATCAACTATCCAAAAAGAATTTTCCCTATTGGTAGGTTAGACAAACCCAGTGAAGGATTAATTTTACTTACTAGTGATGGTGATATTGTAAATAAAATCCTACGCTCAGGAAATAACCATGAAAAAGAATATATAGTTACCGTAAACAGACCTATAACCGCTGATTTTATTCAAAAAATGGGCGATGGTGTCCCTATTTTAGATACTGTTACTAAAAAATGTAAGGTAAAAGCTATTGACAAGTTTAGTTTCAACATCATTCTTACTCAAGGGTTAAACCGGCAAATAAGAAGAATGTGCGAACATTTAGGTTATGAAGTAAGAAAATTAAAACGTATCAGAATTATGAATATCCATCTGAATATGCCAGTTGGAAAATGGCGAAAACTTACTGCTGAAGAAATGAACCAATTGAACGAACTTGTTGCCGATTCACCAAAAACTCCTCGTTTTACGAAATAAAAAATTCAAGAACGTATCTTATTTTACTTCGCAATTAAATTATTCATTGCTCTTAGCATCGATTCATTAGAATTATTTATTTCTCTTACCATATTCAGTAAAGAAGGAATATCTGTTTCCGGCTCTTTACTTTCTTTAATAAGTTCATAAATCATAGCAACTTCATTCTGATAATAACCAGATTGAATCTGATTAAGCTGTTCAATGTCAGCATAAGAAGAAACACTAAAATGTTCTGTTAGAGCAATTAACTCATTATAAAACTGCTGTTGATTCTTTTTGATTTTTTTATACAGACTGAAAAACTGATCTACAGCCGCTTTATTTAAATCATCTAAATTGTGTTTAATATCTTTTAAATCTTTTGAAGAAAGAGTTGCATTTCTAAAACTTGCTACCAACTGATTTATTCGATTAGCTTCCTCTTCAGAAAGTTCATTTTGTTGCAACTCTACATAAAACCTTACAATTTCAACTTCATATTGCTTCAAGTTAAAATACACTTCATTAACTGTTTTATTTTGTTCGGTAAGTTGTAAAAATTGTCGGTTAAGAGCTATCGCTTTTTGAATAAAGTCTATGCACTCTTGTTCTAAAGCTGCTATACCTGCTAGGGTTTCTTTAGGGTCTGCCAACATTAGTTTTTTAGCTAATTTCTTCTCTATCGGACTAATAATTTTATCTAATAATTTAGCAAACTGATTTAAAAAAGGCAATAATAAAATTATACCTACCAAATTCATCATACTATGAAAAATAACCAATGCAAATAAATCATCTTTTATCCTCAACCAATCACTTATAACGTAAGTATATCCTTTAATAAAAGACAATGCCAAAATCACATTAAACACATTAAAAAAGACTTGCGACCAGCCTACTTTTTTCTTTATAGAATTACCATTTATACTTCCTAAAATGGCTGTAATGGTTGTCCCTAAATCGCCACCTATTACCAAATAAAAACCCTGGTTCAATGTAATTACTCCTGCCGCCAACGAGGATAAGAAAATCATCATAGATGCAGAACTAGATTGAATACTTGCTGAAAGCAATATTCCAAAAGCAACAAATAACAATGGGTGTTTATCTGTTATAAATGAAAAATCAATGTGTTCAGCAAATTCAGCGAAACCATTTTTCATGTAGTTTAGTCCTAAAAAAATAAAACTAAAACCCATTAACAACTTACTTAGGTTAGAAAGTTTTTCTGATTTTAAAAAAATTATTCCTAACCCACCAATGGCTATAAATGGGAGAATAACAGTCCCTAAATCTAACTTAAAACCCAACCAAGAAACAAACCACCCCGTCATGGTTGTTCCTAAATTAGCTCCTAAAATAATTCCTATACCATTTTTTAGTCCAATTATTCCTGCTCCTGCAAAAGACATTACCAACAACGCCACCATAGAACTACTTTGCAATATCCCTGTAATTAAAGTTCCTGATAAAACCGCTTTAACAGAGTTGTTGGTATGCTTTCTTAAAAATTTTTTAAATGTTCTTCCAGCAAGATTTTTCAACGACTCCTCCATCATAAACATACCAAAAAGAAACAACCCTAGCCCTGCTAAAACTTCCCATATTTGTATGTCTTGATATTCCATTTTCTTGATTAAAAAGAAGTAATTTTGCTTAGATTCTAAAACAAAAATAGAACTTATTTTATTATGAACGAAAAACAACAAAAAATCACATTAGAGTTCCTTTCTCTTTCCGATTATGAAGAGTTAAAAGAAGCTATGATTGCTTCTTATAAAAATATGCCCGATTCTTACTGGAAAGAAAGACAAATTAACAATTTACTAAAAAAATTCCCCAAAGGACAGGTGGTTATTAAAGTAAACGGTAAAATTGCCGGTTGCGCTTTGTCTATTATTGTTGATTCTCAAAAATTTGACGACCAACATACCTACAAAGAGATTACTGGCAACTACACCTTTAATACCCATACTGAAGATGGTGATGTGTTGTATGGAATTGATATTTTTATTAAACCAGAATACCGAGGTTTACGTTTAGGTAGAAGACTATATGAGTATCGCAAAGAATTATGCGAGAACCTAGATTTAAGAGCTATTTTTATGGGTGGCAGAATACCAAACTACCATTTACATGCTAATGAAATGACCCCTAAAGAATATATTCAAAAAGTTAGAACTCACGAAATTCACGATCCTGTTTTAAACTATCAAATTTCTAATGACTTCCATCCCGTAAGAATTATTAAAGGGTATTTAGAAGGTGATGAAGCTTCTGGAGAGTATGCAGTTTTATTACGTTGGGATAATATTTATTATGAAAAACCTACGAAAAAAGCCAAAACCATTAAAAAAATTGTTCGAATAGGAATTGTACAATGGCAAATGCGTCCTTATGAAGATTTAGATAACTTAATGCGTCAGGCAGAATATTTTATTGATACATTAAGTGGCTATCGATGCGATTTTGCTCTTTTCCCAGAGTTTTTTAATGCTCCTTTAATGGCAAAATACAATCACCTTAACGAATCTGATGCCATTAGAAAATTGGCTGAATACACTCCCGAAATTGTTGAACGTTTTTCTAAACTAGCCATTTCTTACAACATCAATATTATTGGCGGTAGTATGCCAAAATTGGTTGACAATCAACTTTACAATGTGGGTTATTTGCTAAAAAGAAACGGAGAAATTGAAGAATACGAAAAACTACATCCTACTCCGGATGAGAAGAAAGTTTGGGCAATGCAAGGAGGAAGTCAACTAAAGTCTTTTGACACTGACTGCGGTAAAATTGGCATTTTAATTTGTTATGATGTTGAATTCCCTGAGCTACCAAGAATGTTGGCAGATGATGGTGTTGGAATTTTATTTGTTCCTTTCCTTACCGACACTCAAAATGGGTTTTCTAGAATTAAACTTTGTGCACAATCTAGAGCAATAGAAAACGAATGTTATGTTGCTATTGCCGGTAGCGTTGGTAATTTACCTAATGTACACAATATGGATATTCAATTTGCTCAATCGGGTGTTTTTACCCCTTGCGATTTTCAATTTCCATCAAACGGAATAAAAGCCGAAGCAACTCCAAATACAGAAATGATTTTAATTGCAGATGTAGATATGGACTTGCTTACTGAACTACACAATTTTGGAAGTGTAAGAAATTTAAAAGATAGAAGATTGGATATTTACGAAATTGCTAAAAAGAAATAAGTAAAAAAAATTGTAAATTAGCATATTAGAAAATGTTACGATTATTTACATATTGTCTGATATTGTGTTTTATAACACTTATTGGCTGCAAATCTGATAAAGATAATGTGGTGCGTCCTAATTTAAACTACAATTATGCAGGGCTCTCGGTTGGCAATTACATTATTTATAATGTGGATTCTATTTATTATAATGATTTCAACAATACTGTTGATACTTTTCAATATCAAATTAAAGAAAAATTAGAATCTCAAATCACCGATTTACAAGGAGACCCTGCTTTTAGAATAGAGCGTTATAAAAAACACAATGATAGTATTCATTGGGAATTGGTTGATGTTTGGAACAGTAAAATTTCAACCACCAACTATCAAAAAGTAGAAGAAAATATCCGTTATGTAAAATTAATTTTTCCTATTCGTGCCAACAAAACTTGGGATGGTAATAATTTCAATAATGAAGGACAAATGATGTACGAATATACGTCTGTTCATCAAGCTGAAAGCATTGGAGGTCATTCGTTAGATTCGGTTGCAACAGTAATTCAACAAAATGATGTCAATCTTATCAGTCAACAACTTTATGAAGAAAAATTTGCAACGAAAATTGGAATGGTATATCAAAAACGGTTGAGTAGAAAACGAGCCAACCTATCTGCTCCTTGGTTGGGTTTTGATGTTACCATGATTTTAGCCACTTACGGAAACGAATAAATGCTTTTTAAATAATGACTTATAACCAATCGAGCTTAACGGCATTTGCTTCAAAATTTATCAACCATACCAACCGCCATATTTTCCTTACAGGAAAAGCAGGAACAGGAAAAACAACCTTCCTAAAACACGTTGTACAACATACCCACAAAAAAGTAATTGTTGCTGCTCCCACCGGAATTGCAGCCATAAATGCAGGAGGAGTAACGCTGCACTCTTTATTTCAATTGCCTTTTGGTTATTTTATTCCCGAAGATAATAGTGCTAATTATTTTAATGAAAATCAACAAATAAATACGCCTGCCTCTTTATTAAAAAATGCCAAACTCAATAGAAATAAAATAAAACTTTTAAGAGAGCTGGAATTACTAATAATTGACGAAGTAAGTATGCTTAGAGCAGATTTATTGGACGCTATTGATACCATGCTCAGAAGTGTGAAAAGAAGAAGGAACATTCCTTTTGGAGGAGTTCAATTACTACTAATTGGGGATTTATTGCAACTTCCTCCGGTGGTAAAAGATTTTGAATGGAATGTGTTGAAAAACTACTATTCGTCAATTTATTTTTTTAATGCTCAAGCATTTAACAACTCTCCCCCTATCCAAATTGAGTTAGACAAAATTTATCGCCAGGCTGATACTAAATTTATTGGCTTACTTAATAATTTAAGAGATAACAAAGTTTCTCCAGAAGATATTACAACACTAAAAGCACATTTTCAACCCAATTTTAAACCAAAACCTGATGAAGGGTTTATTCGATTAACCACTCATAACAAGCAAGCCGATAGCTATAACAGAGAAGAATTGGACAAATTAAACGCTGCATCTTATTATTTTCAGGCAGATATAGAAGGTGATTTTAGTCCTTACAACTACCCTCTCGATGAAAGTTTAGAGCTAAAGAAAGGTGCTCAGGTAATGTTTATTAAAAATGACCCTAGTGGAAAACAACAATTTTTTAATGGTAAAATTGGTGTGATAACCGATTTAAGCGATGATAGTATTGAAGTGAAAACGAGTGATGGCGACTTAATTATAGTCGAGAAATATACTTGGGAAAATGTAAAATATCAACTCAACCCGGCAACTAATGAAATTGAAGATAATGTAGTAGGAAAGTTTATTCAATATCCCTTAAAACTTGCTTGGGCGATAACCGTTCATAAAAGTCAGGGATTAACTTTTGATAAAGCTATTATAGATATTGGGAATGCATTTGCTCAAGGACAAGTGTATGTTGCTCTTTCGAGGTTAAGAAGTTTAGATGGCTTGGTAATGACCAGTAACCTCAACACCAATAGTTTATCTATTGATCAACATATTGCCCAGTTTTGCCAATCGAAACCAGATATTGAAGCCATAGAAAACATTTTAAAAACTGAAGAAAAATATTTTTTCTTAAATTATTTAGTAAATAGCTACGACCTATCAGATTTGCTTTATCAGGTAAAAGCTCATGCTGAAAGCTATACGAAAGCAGAAAATCTTTCTGCAAAACAAGCTTATTTGGAGTGGGCAAAAACACTTCAAAGCAAAGTAGAGGAATTAGTACCTCCAGCAGAAAGTTTTAAAAGACAGCTTAAAAAAATTATTTCCGAAAACAATGACCAACAACATTTATTTGAAAGAATAACTGCTGCCAACAATTATTTTACTCCTTTATTAAAAACCCAATCTGAAGCTATTTTTGAACATATTGAGAACTTAAAAACCAAAACCAAAGTAAAAAAATACATTACCGAACTTAAAGAGTTAGAAAGCTATTTTTTTAAACAAATTCAGCAACTAACAAAAGCGAAAACACTAGTAGAGTCAGCACTTAACAATCAGGAGTTTGATAAAAGTAAACTAAGCTCTAAGGAAGAAGTTGAAACCCGCACAGAAAAATTAAAAAAAGTAGAAAAGAAAGCTCCAAAAGTTGACACCAAAAAAGTAAGTTTTGATTTATGCAAAGCAGGTAAAAATGTAAAAGAAATTGCCAAAGAAAGAGGTTTTGTAGAAAGCACCATTATCGGACATTTAGCTCATTATGTTGGGTTGGGAGAAATTGACATCGCCACCTTACTTCCTAAAAAAACCATTGAAGCTATTACTAAGGTGTACAAAAAAAACAAGGAAATTTCCGGACTAAATGAACTTAAATCTCAATTAGACAATAGTATTTCTTATAGTGATATTAAAATGGTGTTAGCGGCTTTACAAAAAGAAAGCTAACTCCAAATCAATTCTCAAAAACCATTTTTCCGTCTATAAAAGTTTTTTCTACTTTAGTTTTAAGAAGTTCTTGTTCATCTACCTTCATAATATCTCTGTTGGTGATAATAAAATCAGCACTTTTGCCCACTTCTAAGCTACCTTTTTCTTCTTCTTCAAAATTAGCTATGGCAGCCCAAATGGTCATTCCTTTTAATGCTTCTTCTCTACTCAATGCATTTTCCATCATTAAGCCTTGTTCAGGTTTTCCTTCTAGGTTTTTTCGAATAGTAGCACTATAAAAAGTATATAAAGGATTAATATCTTCCACAGGAAAATCAGTTCCCAATGCTATCATCCCTAATTGATTTAATAAATCTTTATACGCATAAGCTGTTTTCATTCTATCATCACCTAATTTTTCTGCTGCCCACTCCATATCAGACATCGCATGTGTAGGTTGAACAGAAGGTATAATGGTTAGTTTTCTGAATTTCTCTAAATCTTCCGGATGAACTACTTGAGCATGTTCTATTCGCCATCTTTTATCATTAGTTGTTGTTAACGCTTGCTCATAAACTTTCAATATCATCCGAGTAGCAGAATCACCTATGGCATGTGTATTCATCTGAAAACCTTTTTCTGCCAACATTGGAGCATATTTTTCATAAAATTCGAGTTCATGTAAAATCAATCCTTTATTGTGCTTAGTAGTATGGTAATCATCTAACAAACAAGCACTTTCTGAACCTAAAGAACCATCAGCATAAAATTTAAAAGAAGAAACATTTAGTTTAGGCGTTTTGTAGGTGCCTTTGTTCAAATAATAATCTAGTAATTCAGGAGTAGTAGTAATCATCGCATATACTTTAATTTGAAGCTTGTTGGCTTGTTGTAATTTATCTATCAACTCAATATCAGCTTTTTCTAAGCCGGCATCATCTACCGTTGTTAATCCAACTTCAAAAAGATATTTTTCTGCTTCAATTAAAGCTTTTTCTATCTGAGCATTAGTATATTCCGGCAACTGATTTTGTACATGCATTTTTGCATTATCAATTAAAATTCCGGTAAGCTTTCCATTTACTAAATCAATTCTACCTCCTTCAATTTTTATATTTGCTGTTATTCCTGTTAAATCCATTGCTTTTTGATTAACCAAAGCTGCATGTCCATCCACTCTTGATAAAAAAACAGGATTATCAGGAAAAAGTTCATCTAACTTTTCTTTAGTTGGCATTTTTTTATCTTGCCAAAAATTTTCATTCCAACCTCTTCCTATCAGCCAAGCATCTTTGGGTGTTCCATTTTTGGCTACAAACTGCTGAAGTCTTTCTATCACTTCATCAAAAGAATTAGAACCAATTAAATTTACTTCTAACAAATTTTTAGCATATCCAACAAAATGACAGTGAGCATCTATAAACCCAGGATAAATGGATTTTTTTTCTGCATCAATAACTTCTGTTGCATAATATTTATTTAAGATTTCATTTTCAGGTCCTATCGCTATGATTTTACCATCTTTAATTGCCATAGCCTGAGCAACTTCAAACATATCATTTACTGTATAAATAGTGCCATTTCTAACAATTAAATCTACCTGGGCATTTTCTCTACAAGCCATTAAAGAAAATACTATGAAAAGAAAAAGAATTTTTATTTTATGCTGCATCTGGAAAAAAACATTTTTGTAAGAAGTAAAATTAACTATATCAAAGCAATCTATTAGCGATAAACTATAAAATAAGTTTGCTATATTTACACCAATTATTTAATTTTATATTGTGGTATAAAAATTGAAAAATAACCATAAACAAAACAATCTACTATGAAATAACCACGTGCTGAAGCACACAAAAAGAGATGAAGATAACTTGGCTTATTCCATATGACATATAAAAAACAATAAAGATCTAAACATATGAAAACAACAAAAATATTTGGAACATTATTTTTCTCCTTTTTACTTTTAGGAGCAACTAGTAGCTTTGCTCAACAAAGAATTAAGCCAACAGTAAAAAAAGAGGTAGTTAAAGAAAAAATGGTTGAGAAACAAAATGTCAACGTAAGTAATGTTGATGCTTCAAAAGTGTTAAGCAAAACCAACCAAGCAATAACAGCTGCTTTTTCTACTGTTAATGAGAAAAAAGTGTATTCTGGTGATTTATCTAAAGCTGTTCATCATCAAAAAATAGCTAAAAAATTAATGAGTGAAAATAAAAATTTTAGGGCTATTCACCATAGCCGTATGGCAAGAACGTTAGCTTTTAGATCTTTACGATTAAACAAAAACTATGATCATGAAAAATGGGATTACACCATGGAAGAGCAAGCACTTTTCGGAAATGGTATTCCTGATGGAGAACTTATTGATGAACTTAACAATACTTACCCCAATAATCAGTTTTTAGATGAGAAGATTACTGAAAAAGATTTAAAAGATATTGAAGTTAAAGAGTTAGATCCAGCAGATAGTAACAATAATTAAAAATAAATTAAGAATTTTTTAAGCTGTCCTGAACTATACATCAAGACAGCTTTTTTGTTTTTGTATAACAAATGTTAAAGTACCGATTACTAACAGACGATGAACTTAAAGAACTAGAACATGAGTTCAAGCAATTTTTAATTGTTAATGAAATTTATGATGAAGAATGGAGAAAGTTGAATGCTGAAAAAAATGAAAAAGTTGGAGAGTTAGTAATTATGTTCAGCAATTTAGTAATCGAGAAATCGCTAAAAAGAATTCAATATCTGGAAATTGCTACTTCTGAAGGAATTAACGCTTACCATTGTAAAGAGGATGAAATTGAACTAATTGGCATAAGCACACAACAAACAGGTATTAATTTTTTAAGTTTAACTCCCGATGAACTCTCTTCCACTCCACTTTCCATTTTTATGACATCAAAAAAATATGAGAAAGAAAGAGAAACTACCATTTTTGAGATGCTCAACTCAGGATGCGGTATAATTGATGAAAAAAGATATGGACAGTTAAGACTTGCTTATGAATACTCTACCAAACCAAGACAGAATTAGATTAGAGATTTGATTATTAAATGTAACCCCATAAACTAACTTTAAAAATGAAAAGCTTTTTAACCTTAGTTACTCTTTTTAGTTTTTTGTTTTTAAACGGACAATCTCCTACTAACAAAATCTTTACTGAATTTTTGCAACATAAGGCTTTAAAAAACGCATCGATTGGCTTTTATGCTTACAATTTAAGCGAAAACCTAGCTATTATTAATCACAACGAAAACCTAGCTTTAGTTCCAGCTTCTTCATTAAAATTAATTACTACCGCTACTGCTCTAGAAATTTTAGGAGAAAACCACAGATTTACTACCACTATAAGCTATTCAGGAAAAATAGAAAATGGTGTTTTAAATGGCGACATCATCATCAAAGGTGGTGGAGATCCTTCTCTTGGTTCGCACAGATATCGTTCTTATTACGGTAATTTCATGAACAACTGGGCTGCTGAAATCAAAAAATTAGGCATAGATTCCATTAATGGAAAAATTATTGCCAATGCCAGTATTTTTGATAACGAAGTCCCTCCTACATGGATTTGGCAAGATTTAGGCAACTATTTTGGTGCAGGAGCAAACGGACTAAGCATTTATGAGAATTTCTACACCTTAGCACTTTCATCAAAAAATGAAACTCAAAAAACAACTATTAGCAAAATTAATCCACACATTCCATTTTTAAATGTTGACAATAATGTTTTAGGAACTTCCACCAATAAAGATTTGTCTTTTATTTATGGGGGGCCTTTTCAATACAACAGGTACATTTCCGGAGAAATACCCAAAAACAGAAGTGAGTTTAAAGTTAAAGGCTCAATTCCCGATCCGGCATACTTATGTGCTTACGAATTGGATAGTGTGTTAAAAACATCAGGAATTAAAATAGCTTATCAACCAACAACTAAAAGGCTATTAGGTGATAGTTTTATTGAAGATACTACTATAGAAGTTACTTTAACTCAATCACCAACACTTTCTTCACTAATTCAACAAACCAATTTGTACAGCATCAATCTATATGCAGAACATTTACTCAACCATATTGGTTTAACCGTTAAAAAAGAAGGCTCTACAACTGCAAGTACAGAAGCTTTAGTTAGCTTTTGGAAAGAAAAAGGAATTGATACTGATGGTATGTATCTTTATGATGGTAGTGGGCTATCTAGATTTAACACTATAACTACAAAACAGCTAGTTTCTATTCTATCTGAAATGGACAAAAGCCAGCATAAAGAAGTGTTTTACAATTCTTTATCTATAGCAGGAAAATCCGGCACACTATCGAATATTGCCAAGGGGACTGCTGCCGAAGGTAAAACTTACGGTAAAAGTGGGTACATGACAAATGTAAGGAGCTACTCAGGATATGTTACAACAAATAGCAATAAAAAAATAGCATTTGCCATAATCGTGAATAATTACAATTGTTCCGCTTATGAAATGAAAAAAATGTTAGAAAAAATTATGGTAAGTTTAGTAAACGAATAGTTTATTATTAAACTGCCTTTAGTTTACCGTTTTTAGATTCTCCTAAAACAACTACATCTTTAACTCTCTCGTATTCTTTAATTGCAGATAACATCGCTTCTTTTGAATCTCTTCTAATTTTGATACCGGATTTAGCACCTTTATTTCTAATTTCTAAATAAAATCCGTCTTTAAGTTTGGTAGGTTTTGTTGCTGGTCTTCCCATCGTATATATATTAAAAAGTTGTGTCTAAAAAAAATATTATAATCTAAATTACACTTTTTTTTGGAAATTCCTAATAATAACGATTTTATTTAACAATAATTAACTTAGGTCGGAATATTTTTTTTCTTTCTTTACAAAGTAATGATAGAGAATACTTTTAGGATAAATTGTGTAGGGAATTGCGTTCGTTTTAATCGGTTTCTCGGTATTTTTGAATACATAAGCGTAAAAAGCAAAATGAGCCTTAATAATGGCTGAAAAATGGCTTATTTTGCCTTCTGTAAGAAATTTAATACCTGCCAAACCGTCTAAAAAAAGTCTTCCTAATAATACTCCAATCTTTTTACCTTGTGGTAAGTTTTTATACAACATTATTAGATTATTCCTAAAATTTAAAAAGGTTTTTTGTGGTTTTGATTTATGTAGCGTTCCTCCTCCAACATGAAAAACAGTAGATTGAGGTACATATTTAATTTTCTTTCCTGTATTTTGAATTCTCCAGCACAAATCAATTTCCTCCATGTGTGCAAAGAAAAAAGGATCTAATCCGTTTAATTGATGGTAAACATCTGCTCTAACAACCAAACAAGCTCCAGTTGCCCAAAAGATTTCTATTTCATCGTTATATTGTCCTTTATCCTCTTCTAAAGTTTCAAAAATTCTTCCTCTACAAAAAGGATAACCATATTTATCCATAAAACCTCCTGCTGCTCCGGCATATTCAAAATGTGTTTTTTGGTGAAAGGCTTTTATTTTTGGCTGACAAGCAGCAACATCATTATCTTTTTTCAATATCTCTAAACAGGGTTGAAGCCAATTTTCCGTTACCTCAACATCCGAATTAAGCAACACGTAGACATCTGAATTAACTTGCTTCAAGGCTTCATTATACCCTTTAGCAAAACCGTAATTTTGAGCAAGTTCTATTATGCGTATTTGAGGAAAATTTTCCTTTAAAAAAGACAGTGAATCATCTGTGGAGCAATTATCGGCCACAATAAGTTCAGCAAAAGAGGTATGTTCTATTAAGCTTGGTAGAAACTTTTCTAAAAAATGTTTTCCATTCCAATTTAAAATTACAACAGCTACTGAATTCAAAGACATTTATTATCGTGGGTTATTATAAAAATCATCAGCTCTTCCACCCCAATGTTCATTATTATTTTGCTGCTCCATATCTATAGGTTGGTTAGTTCTTTTGTGTAACTGAACCTTCCATTGAGGATTATTTAATTCTCCTGGCAAATTAGAATGTAAAATTGGAAAATCATTGCTTACTAAATCAGGGTTATAAAACACAAAACGAATATTACTAAAATTTTGAACTTTGTAATAATGCCATATTTCATAAGGGTAAGCACTCGGTTCATTTTTCTGTTCTACAATGGTATTTGGCTTACCATGCTTTAAATACACTCTTCCTCTATCAGTTTCATATCCTTTTTTAATGGCAGTACTGTATTCTTTATTTACAACCTCAACTTCTTTTTTATATTTTTCCCAAGCTTCTTTTGGAGCTTCCGCATCACGAGTAAACCAAAAATTATAAAAATATTTCTGCATTAACTCTTTGTCTTTCCCCTTTAATTGGTTCCTAGCATAATTTAACTCTATTGCTGTAGAAATTGGCTCTATACTTCTTATATATTCTGTAAGTTGTTCAGCATCCATATCTATAACAAAAGTGCTTTCAAAATCAACATTAGCAATATCAGGCACTAATGCAGGGTTACTTCTCTGAAAGAATACTTTTTTCTGCAACATTAATTCATTGGATTTATCTCTGGCTTCAATTACCAAATTATAATTACCCGAAGCCAAATTAACAATATTGAAAGATTTTAATATAATGTTTACAGGTTTAGCTGATTCCCTTACAAATCCTTTAAGATTTCCCACTACCGTATTTGTTTCGTATGATTCTATAGCATACGTTACCAAATAACTTTCATCTGCTCCCAACAATTTATCTGCATTATATATCTCTGCATAAAAAGCTATTTTTTCAATATCTTCAGGAAAAAAATCTGAGGTATAAGGCAAAATATCATATCCACTTTTAGAAATAATGGATTTAGTGGTAGTTTTTGACAAAGATTCAATAAACTCAACATCCGAGATATTCATTTTCTTATCGTTATAATTCACATTCAATACTTGTGTAGATTTAAAAGGCGTTAACGTACTATTGACATCTCTAATGTTTATTTCAAACTCGTAACTTCCATTAGGAATAGAAATTCTTTGTTGATCTATAAAGTTGGCAAGTATTACGGTGTCTTCATTTTCTGGACTGAGTAAATTATATTTTTTGAATTTTTTAATTTCTTCTCCTTGTTTAAACAGGTACGTTATTTCTATTGTTCCTTGAAATTTATTATTTTCATTTTTGAGATAATTGATAGAGCTACCTTCTACCGAAAGATAAGTTTCTATATACGGACCGTTTTCAGGGGAGTAGAAAGTACAATAAGTAAAATAGGCTTTTAGGTTTTGCGCCATTAGTTTATTGGCACTAACGAATAAAAATACAATTGAAGAAAGAACAATTAATTTTATTTTATAATTTTTTAATACCACCGATTTGAAATTAGATTTTAAAGTTTATAATTATTGGTTTTATAAGTGCTTCAATATCAAAAAACATACCCAAAAAGCCAACAAGAATACAAAAATAACTATTTATCTGTTAAGAGGGGATGAATATTTATTTTTTCAAAAAAATTAAAAAAACATTTCATATTTAAAATGTATTGCTACTTTTGCAGCGGAGAAATGGCAGAGCGGTCGAATGCGGCAGTCTTGAAAACTGTTGTACCGCAAGGTACCGGGGGTTCGAATCCCTCTTTCTCCGCCACTCAAACAAAAGAAGCCCTTGATTTTCAAGGGCTTCTTTTGTTTCTAATTTGCTTTACTTAATTTTGGCAACACTTTAAAAAAGAAAACAATCAATTATGTCATTCAAAAAACTACTTCCCCCTATAAAAAATGCCTTACAAAGTTTAAAGATTGACACTCCAACTTCTTTTCAAAAATTATTAATACCTAAAATAAAAAGTGGTGTAGATATTATTGCTATTGCTAAAGAAGGAGCTGGAAAAACAACTACATTAATCATTAATACCATTCAGAAATTAAATGGAGCAGCTTATGAAGATGTTCCAAGAGCCTTAATTTTTGTACAAAACAAAGAGGCTGCTTTAGTCTTAGAAGAAGAGTTTAATAAATTCACCAAATATACCGATTTAAGAATTTTTTGTGCTTATGAGGAAAGCACTTTACAATTTCAAAAAGATACTATTTATACTGGAGTTGATATTGTTATTGGTACTCCAAAAAGATTAAATAAAATTTATTTCCAAAATGGAATTAACCTTACGGCTTTGCAGCTCTTATTAATTGAAGATGCTGATTTTTTGGAAGGTACTAGCTTTCATACAGAAATACATAGAATTGCAGAAAGTTTGAATAAATGTCAATTTATTGTTTTTAGCAATAATTATAACTCTAAGATAGAAAAACTACAAGATTTGTTTTTAGAGCATGCGGAAGTGATTGAATTATAGTTAAAAATAATAATCTCAAAATTTATTACTAAAGTATTGTTTTAAAACTAAATCTTTTTAGCTTTGGTTTTCAATTGGAAAAACCTAATGATACACCAAACAAAAACAGCAGCATTTTCATTTGATGAACGTGGATTCATTGTAGTAGAATTTTTGGCTAACAATGAAATTTTTGATATAGCAGAAGCTCACGAACATATTCGTGTAGGAAAGATGCTTGCCAACAATAAAAAACAACGCGTTTTAGTGGATATCACTAACAGTTATCATGTTCCAGATGCGGAAGCAAAAAAAACATTAGCTGAGTTTAATCTCAAAACTACGGAAGCAATAGTGGTTGCCACATTAGCACACAAAATTATATGTAACTTTTATATTAAAATACTAAAAACATGTAAGGCCAACTACCCTGTTAAAACATTTTTGCAAAAAGAAAAAGCTATTGAATGGTTGTTGAGTCAGCCAAATGAATAAGACATATTATTGAAGCCTATTTACGAAAAATTTCCTCATAGAATAAAACCCAATAACTCCTATAATTGCACCTAAGGAGTTTGCAATAAAATCATACCAATCACCATAACGGTTAATAAAAACATACTCTTGTAAAACTTCTATTAATCCTCCCATTATTATACTAAAACTTATACTAAAAAAAAATTGCAGCTTATTACTTAATAAAAATGAATTAGGTTGTTTTGAAAAACCTAAAACACTTAAAAAACTAAGTAAAGCATAAATGGCTAAATGCACTAACTTATCAAACTCGTCAAAAGGAGCTTTTGGCAGGTTTTTTCCTGGATATCCGCTAAGTACCACAATAATAATTAACCAGACTAGTGCAGGTATAAATGGCTTTAATTTCATAGTTTAAGTATACATATAAAAAAACAACCAAGAACAGCTATTTGCTATACTTGGTTGTTTTTTTATATGGATAATAAAATCTATCCTATAATCGCTTTATAATCATCTGCCGAAAGTAAATCATTTACCTCGTCAGGATTAGACATTTCAATTTTAATCATCCAACCAGCTTCATAAGGGTTTTGGTTAACTGATTCTGGAGCTGATTCTAAATCTCCATTTACTTCAATTACTTTACCTGAAAGTGGCATAAACAAATCAGAAACAGTTTTCACAGCTTCAACAGTTCCAAAAATAGCTTCTTTATCAAGGTCATCTCCTTCTGTTTCAATTTCTACATACACTATATCACCCAACTCTCCTTGAGCAAAATCAGTAATTCCTATTGTTGCTACATTTCCTTCTATTTTACACCACTCATGATCTTTAGTGTACTTTAAATTTGCAGGTACATTCATTTTACTTTACTTATTAAAAAATTATAATTGATTGATAATTCATTCGGCTAATTTATGACTTTTTGCATAACCTCCAAAAATATTTAACTCGAAATATCTATAAATTGGGATTTATTGAGACAAAGTAAATCTTAAACTAATTCCTGCATTGGTGTTAGAAGTTGGGAATGTGGTAGATATAAATGGTGTAGTAGATACATAATCATAAAAAGCTCTTAGGTTTAAAAACTGACTAATTCTATAATCAGCAGTAAAACGAATAGACAATACTTTTTGTCCGCTAGTCAATTGATTTACTTCTTCTACAATTTTTCTAATAATGGTTTCATTGTTTCTTAAAGACACATCTACTCTTGCATCAATATCACTTCTTATTACTCTATTTTTAGAGAATGGAAAACGAACTTGCTTAAATTTATATCCTGTACCAACTGTCCATTCGCTACCTTGAATTTCTGTAATTTGATTATTATTTACACTTAAAGATGCATTTCTATCTTTTGCATATTCAATACGAATAAGCATGCTGTTTTCTAAAGTCATATCTGCTCCTAACAAAGGGCTAAACTGCTCTGAAATAGAAACTCCAGAAATTTGATACTTAGAAATAAAGTTATTATTAATATCTCTATTTGCTCTTCCATCTTCAAAATTTAAATTGGTGGTAAACGAGCTAACATTAAATGTTGAACGATAAGAATGTGTTAAAGTAAATTGTTTGAATATAGTAGCTAACAACGGCAGTTTACTTAAACCATCAAAAGTAATTCTCCAGTTGGGCATAGGAATATATTTTTCAAAAGAACTCAGCGAGACCTTACCTCCCGATTTTCCAGAGTATCCGGCAATAAAAGCAGGAATTAAAACTTCTTGAGAAGTAGCTCCATAACCATCTGCATAAACATCATTTATACCGTTTGAATTAGCGTCTTGAGCTCCTAACCTTTGTGATATAATGGCTCTTTCTTCCAAAAACTTATCAAAAACAGATGATGAACGATCTTCGCTATTGTTGGAAGAAAAAGCTGTTCTAATAGACATAAAAGACATACTCAAATTACCTGTTTCTACAGGAGTAACAAAAAAGAAATCATTTCTTCTGTCTCCTCTTAATGAATCTGTTACAAAATTAGGCTGTACTTCAAAAAATTGCTGAGATAAATTGGTAGAATAATTTCTTGTTGCATTTAACTGAATACGTAAGGTATTGATAGGGCGAAGTGTTGCTCTTAAATTATAATTTTCCGCATAAGTAGTATTATAATTATACATTAATGAATTCGGCTGCAACCATTCTTTTTCAGCAGCACTCATAGCAAAATCATCTTCTTGCATCCCTGAAATAAAATTAAACCCTGGAGCAGTAAACCCATTATTATATCCCATAATTTCGGTCTGCTGATTGTAACCTGGTAATAATGTACCTCTAGTTTTAGTATATGTCCCTGAAATATTTTTCGGACTCATCAACGTTATCCAAAGAGGATCAAGTATATAGATTTTATCCTTTTCCCTCCATAACTCTACCTTTGTAGTATCTGAATCTTTAAACTCTTTAGTATCAAAACGCTTAATTTCTGCAGGAGGCAATCCAGGTTTCCATCCTTTTAATTTAGCATTTTCTGCATCTGTTTTATTAGGGTCAGACTTTCTGTTTCTTTGTGCTTTTTTCCTTGCTCTATCTCGCTGCCTTTTCTCTACTTCTTTTAAAAAGTTGATTTGGTTATAAAATTTAGTCATATTTAACTGACTATTTAAGGTAACGGTATTAGAATTCTGAATAGTATTGCCTAAAGTATCAGCTCCTATTGGTGCTCTTTGCCAATCATAATCGCCACCATATTTAGCTGTAAGTGTAGCAAAATCCATAAAAGGCAATTTATCAATGGGTACTGTATAATTTAGGTTGAATGTATGATGATAGTGCATGTTTGTTCCAAACTCTTTAACACTTTGCATCACAGTATCTTTCCATGCACTATATTCATCTGGGTAATTTTTATCAACCCTACCTCCAGTTGGTCTTCCTTGAAAATCTATGGGTTCATTTATTACGGCATTATTCGTAGCAGTAAAATCAAAAGTTAAAGCTTTAGTAATATCTTGTCGATAGCCATAAATTCTGTTCCAATTAAAATGTTTTTGATAATACGTTGGTAAATCAAAATCGAAACCTGTATTGTTTCTTGCTCTTCTTTGTGAATATTGCCTATCTATATCTGTTTGAAAAGAAAGTTGTTTTGGCATTAAATAGAAGTTGAAATCTTTAAGCAATTTAGCTTGTTTACCATCTGCCATTTTAAGATTTTCAAAAGGTTTAAAATTTTTAGGATTATTAGTAAACGAGTAAGCAATTCCTCCTTTATAGGTTTTTCTGATATCAAATTCTGTATCTATATCTCTAAATTGATATTCGGAATAGCCATAATTAAGTGAAACATTAGAGATATCATAAAAATGATTTTTCTCTTTACCTTTTGCTGGCAATTTACGCACATTAGTAAAATTAATACTTTTCCTACTTGTAACCGTTTGTGTTCTGTCAGCTAATGAATCTTTTTCTTGTTGTGTAAAAAGATCGCTGTTTAGTTGGTCTTTTAATTCAATATCTGGATCTAGCGGATTGTATTTAGGTGTAACAATTTCTTTAGAATTACTATAATATACAGGTAAACTAATCCCAATTTTTTCAGGAATAAATTTACCCATTTCTACGCTGGTTGATACATCGTAAGATTTAATAGTTTCTAATTGTCTTTCATTTAATTTTTGATCAACACTTCCAAAACCTGGCGTACTGTAAGCTCCAGCTAAAGTCATTGTTCCTAAATCTGCTAACTGAGCTGTTAAACGACCTCTTGTTGCCCAACCGCCTTCATTATCAAACTCTGTCATTCTTAATTCGTTTACCCACACTTCTGCACATTTAGCCAAGCCATCATCATCTACTGCAGTAGAATTAGATTGCTTACTATTTCTAATCCCTATCATAAACACTTTTACATTGGCCAAGTTCGGGTTACCTTTAATCCTCATTTTATTATTTCCGTCTTCTTGCTCATAAGGTCTTATAATAAGCACTCCTGAATTTGGATCTCCCAACAAACTATTTCTCAACATTTTCATATCAGTTAGTAATGAAAATTTCAAATCAATTTCATTTTCATTAGGCCAAACAATTTCTCTATCGCTTTCGTTGGAGGTATTTTCGGTATCATATCTTCCTGGAGGAGTAACTTTTAGAGGTACTTCATATTCATAATAATTATCATTAAAATCTGTTCCCATACGGATAAATACAGATAAATCACCATCATTCAAAGGAATGGTTGGATTACTTTCTTGAGCATGGACAAACATTTTTAATCTTTTGTATCTTCTTAAATCCTGATCCATCACTTTAAAAGCAGCTCTAGCATCTCCATCTTTTAAGTTACATACATTTAAAGATAATGATTGCTCATTTAACTGTCTCAAGGTTGCTCCTGTTGACGGATTAGGATTCAATTCTCTATCAATTCCTGGTGGAATAATATAATTTACAGGAGTTTTCTCACTATTTTCCTCCACATTTACTGCTCCTACTATAAAAGTTGTCTCATCATCATCATTTCCTATATAATCTCCCGGATTTAATAGGGTTTTAGTGTATTGTCTCCACTCTCCTCTTATTAAATCTAATCGAGCAAAACGCAACACTACTTTCTCATTAAAACCTTTCATAAACATACGCATAAAACGAATGGATTTAAAATCTCTTAAGTTACCAACCACTTTATCTGGTTCTCTAATTGGAATTTTAAACTGATACCAGCGAACGGTTCTTTCACTTCCATCTTTAGTAGTAACATTAGCTTCTAACACATCAGTAATATAGTTATTTCCAATATTGGAAGGGTTAACTTCTGTAGGATTTAAGTTAATTTCATACTGAAAATAATCCTCTCTAAAGTCTAAGTTATTATTCTGATTTATATCTTCAATATCTGGTCTGGTAGAACCCGATGTAGAATAATTTTCGGTATACTGTGCCGCTGTAGGAGAATTCCCTTCCATTCCATTATAATTTTTATACCTGTCTATTATTGACAACTGAGCTTGATCATAATCAGTACCTCTATAGTGATGGTAATTATCTGCAGATGCATCTGCTCCCCAAGTTGTTCCAAAAAATACTAACTCATCAGCATCATTTAATCCATCTAACCCAATATCCTGAAAAATTCTTGCATTATCATTATTATCAAAAGCATTTACCAACACCTGTACTTTTGGCACACGCCCCCAAATAGTAGTATCAATTAATTCAATATTTGCTCCTGTATTATAATCAATTGCAGTAGATGGCAGTCCATTTTCAAAAGATTTTCTACCATCACGTAATATATCTTCCGAAATATTACCCAAGTTAAAATATAATTTACCACCAGCATGGTTGGGATTTCCATCTTCATCATGAAAAGGATCCATTACCCAGAACTGAATAAATTCTACGTTGGAAGATTCAAAGTCGGTTGTATTTATTTGCCTCATAATTCCTCCCCAACTATTTGTTGGATTGGGTAAAATATTATTAGGTGCTTGAGGGTTATAATTATATTGACCTCTCTCTGTTGGATAAAAAGCTACATCAAAAACAGGCAAATTAGTAACAATACCATTATCAGGGCTTTTAAATGGGAAAACTTCTGTTTCTAATACTTCTCTCATATAATGATTCGATTGCATTACTGGATCATTTTGAATATGGTTTGGTGTTTCTGAATTATTTCTCCAAAACAAAGGATCGATAACGTACCAAGCTGTTTTAGCCGCATTATATCTAAAATTTAACGAATCTGATAATGGCAATTCTCCTTCAGGGAAAAGAGCTGGTTGACCTTGAGGGGTGCTTGCCAATGTCCACATTTGAAAACTTTTCATATCAATTCTTGATTGACTACCTTCAAAATCATCCAAATAAGCTGTACCGTCTTTTCCAATAGCGCCAGGGTTTCCAGGAATAAGATGAGCAAATTCACCTTCAAAAGTAATACTCGATTTTTCTTTTGTACTATAAAGTGGCAATTTATCCAAGGCTCTTGTTATAAAAGGTGTTTCTTTGGTGTAATTCACATCTAATCCCCAAATAGTATTGTTAATAGGTTCTTCACCTATATTTACTTTTCTAGTTAATGGTCTTTCTGAAAGTCTAATAATGGTACCTCCAATATTAAAATCATCATTAATTTTATAATCGAAACGAGACCCCATTAATGTTTTTGTTCTAATGTTAAAAAGCGATTGACTTTCTAACGAGATTTTAATTGGGGTCCCTGATTGTAAGATTCCTTCATCAATAATTTTTACCCTCCCCAAATTATAATCAACGGTATATTGCACATTCTCTACCAAAGTAGCTCCTCCGGCCGTAACTACTACCGATCCTTGAGGAACATTCATAGCATTTAACGAGATATCAGAACTTACAGAAGAAGAGTATTGTCCTCTAATTTTATACCTATTCTTAACAGCATCTTGTTTAGCTAGCATTTGAGTTGTTGCATAAAGCGTGTCAAAAGCAAACTTTGCTCCTAATTGAGGGTTACTAAATTTACTTCTTATGTGAGATCCAAAAGGCTCCAAGACAGGAAAATAAACCCTCCCCGTCCGAGAGTTTACAGTAACCCCTTCAATAAAGTCAAAAACTCCATCTGGAGAAGCTTGATTAATGTTATTTAACTTATCTAAATTCAACACCTGAACCAAAGGAATTCCATTAGGTTCTCCTTCTGGTAAAAATGGTATTTCTACTCCTGTTGCTGGATTTAAGTAGAAAACATTAAAGAAAAAATCTTCCTGAGAAATATTAAATGCTCCCAAGGAATAAACATTTTTCATCATCAAATCCCACATAGGAAGTTCTGTATCAATAGTAGTTCCCCTCAATAGTTTAACATACAATGATTGCTGCCCGGGAACACCATCTGTTGAAAATTCCCCAACTTGATAAACTTGTCCGTCTAATGTATATTGAAAAGCTACTGCCAAAATATCATCTTGATTTAGTGATGAGTTTAACGATATATAACCTAATTGTGGATTTAAAGTATATTCTTGAGGTCTTAATAGTTTGGCATTTTCATATTTTTCAAAATCTATTCCATTTTCATAACCAATTCGTTCTAACTCTTGAGCAGAGTTAACGAATCCTCTTATAGCGGCAGTATCATAAGTTGATGCTCCATTTAAATTAGGATAAAGTGTATTGGCTTCATTGTCTGGAAAGTTTGCTATTGGTGAAATATTTGCATCCATTACCAAGCTGGAGTTGTGAATATCTCCCTGAACTCCTTCTCCTAAATCCATAAAACCGATAATGTTTTTAGTGTCTTCTACTGCATTATTTCTATTAGAAACCCAAACCTCCACTCTTGTAATAGTTGCTCTAGAAGAAATTACAGGTAAACTTGAAAGCGACTGCTCATAGGTATTTCTAAAATATTGTGATAGAAAAAAGTGACGGTTTTCTTCATAATCTGAAGCTTCTTTTTCAAATTTTTGAATTTGAGCTCCTCCTTGCACGTTAATTTCTTTACGCTCTCCTTTTTCCTGAGAAATAACACTGGTTACATACATTCTACCAAACTTCAACTCTGTTTTTAATCCAAATAAAGTTTGACTACCAGTAATTAATGTTCCTTTAAGTGGCAAGGCAACATTACCTGCTTCTATGTTTTGAATAATTTCGTCTTCAGAACCTTCATCAATAGAATATTCTATTTTCATTCTATTTTCAAAATCGAACGTTGCTTCTGTATTGTAATTAAAAGACAACTTCATTTTTGTACCGATATTTCCTATAACATTTAGCTGAATTTGCTGATTAAAATCGAAAGTAGTTAGACTTCTTTGATGTACAGGCAACACCGGATTATCTCTGGTAGAACGATTTATCCCGAAAGATAATTCTGCCGAACCTTGCGGACGAATATCGATGGTATTTCCTCCAAAAATTCTATCAAAGGCTTTACCTTTAACATTTAAGGTTGGTCTAAAGCCTTTTGTTTGCTCCATGGCATCAGCATCGGCTTTTTGTTTCCAATAATCTTGTAATGATTTTTTTGAGTCGTATTCTAAATACTCATCAAAAGTCATGTAGGTAGGATCTCTAAAATTTTTATCGCCTATTCTTTGGTAATAGTTATAAGTACCTGTTTCGGGGTCATATTCAAAACCCGACTTAACATTGCTAGGGTTATCTAAATACAATCCTCCTGTATTAGTACTATTCGGGTTTGTCCCTTCATCATCAAAAGGATAAATTAAATCTATTTCAGGGCTATCAATAGGCAATACTAACTCATTCGTATTCGGACGAGCTATTGAATTAGTTGGATGAGCTATCCAATTTGTAAGGGTTATTACAAAGGAAAGCCCAACTATAAAAAATATTTTTTTATATGTTACTTTGTTAATTATCAAATTAATAAAAGCCCCTTAAAGGCTTTTCAATGTTTGTTTAATAAGCTGTTCCACACTCATATCGTCTGAAACAGTAAGTATTTTATTTAGTGCAACTTCTGCTGGTTTTTTAGCAAATCCTAGCATAATTAGTGCACTTAACGCTTCATCTTTAATAGTATTGTTTGAAACAGCAAAATTTATATCATTTTCTCCAACTTTTCCTATTTTATCTCTTAAATCAATGATAATTCTTTGAGCAGATTTTGCCCCTATCCCTTTCACACCCTTAAGCGTGTTCACATCTCCTGTGCTTATTGCTCCTTTAATTTCTGTAGCTGTTAATGAAGATAAAATCATCATTGCCGTAGCAGAACCTACTCCCGAAACAGATATTAATAATCTAAACAATTCTCTTTCACTTTTATCTTTAAAACCATAAAGCAGTTGAGCATCTTCTCTCACTATCATGTGCGTATGTAAAAGACAAAGTTCATCCGCGTCAATTTTTGAGTAAGTGTTTAGCGAAATATTAATTTGATATCCCACCCCATTGCAATCTATAATTACATAAGTTGGTGTTTTTTCTATTAATCTACCTTTTATTTGAGCTATCATAATTAGTTTAGAAGTTTAAGAGTTTATAAGTTTAGTTCAAGGTTATCAATTATAGTCATTTTCACATTTACGTATTCACACATTTGCACATCAAAATCACTTCCTAGTTTGAGCATCAGTTACAGCAATGGTTACCATATTCACTATTTCTCTTACTGAGCTACCTAATTGTAAAATGTGAACAGGCTTTTTCATTCCTAATAAAATTGGTCCGATTGATTCAAACTCGCCCATTTCTAACATTAACTTATAAGCAATATTTCCTGCTGCTAAGTTTGGAAAAATAAGAGTGTTGGTGTTTTTTCTTGCTAATTCAGAAAATGGAAATATTTCGTTTCTTAGTTCTTTATTCAAGGCAAAATTGGCTTGAATTTCTCCATCAACTATCAAATCAGGATATTCTCTTTCTAGAATTTTCTTCGCTTCACGCATTTTTATAGCATCTTCTCCATCTGCCGAACCAAAATTAGAATAAGACAACAACGCTATTTTAGGAACAATTTTAAACCTATCTACAATTTTGGCTGTAAGAGCTGTAATATCAGCAATATCTCTAGCAGTTGGATTTAAGTTCACCGTGGTATCAGCAAAGAAAATTGGTCCTCTTTTAGTAAAAATAACGTACATTCCTGCAATTTTTTTCACATCATCATCCGTTCCTATTACGTGCAAAGCAGGTCTTATAGTATTTTTATAATTCCTAGTTAACCCTGAAATTAGAGCGTCAGCATCACCCATTTCTACCATAGCAGAACCAAAATAATTACGGCTACGCATCATTTCTTGAGCTTCTGCTAAAGTAACGCCTTTTCTTTTGCGTTTTTCATACAACATGGCTGCATAAAAATTCTTTTTATCTCTATGTTTCGAACTTCTTGGGTCAATAATTGGAATATCACCCAATTCTAAATTATACTCTTTAGCAACCTCTTCAATTTTAGCTACTTTTCCTAACAATATTGGATGAGCAATACCTTCTTCATAAACTACTTGAGCAGCTTTTAGTATTTTATAATTATCTGCTTCAGCAAAAACGACTTTTTTAGGGTTTCCTTTCGCTTTTTCTGTTATGCTCTTAAGCAACTTGTTATTTAACCCTAAACGTTTTGCTAAATTTTCCTTGTAGGCTTCCCAATCTGTAATAGGTTGTTGAGCCACCCCAGAATCCATAGCTGCTTTCGCTACTGCTGGAGCAATAGTGGTTATTAATCTATTGTCTAATGGTTTTGGTATAATAAAATTTCTACCAAAAGTGATGTTTTTTTGATTGTAAGCTTCATTTACCTCTTCTGGCACTGGTTCTTTAGCTAACTGTGCTACAGCTTTAACAGCTGCTAATTTCATTTCTTCATTTATAGCAGTTGCTCTAACATCTAATGCTCCTCTAAAAATATATGGGAATCCCAATACATTATTCACTTGGTTAGGATGGTCTGATCTTCCTGTTGCCATAATAATGTCTTTTCTAGTAGCGATAGCATCTTTGTAAGGAATTTCAGGGTCGGGATTAGCCAAAGCAAAAACAATAGGGTTTTTAGCCATTTTTTTAATCATTGCTTTAGAAACAATGTTGCCTTTTGATAACCCCAAAAACATATCAGCACCATCTAATGCTTCTTCAAGTGTGTCTATTTTTCTGTCTGTAGCATATTGTTTTTTAGATTCAGAAATATCCTTTCTGTCTTTTCGGATAACTCCTTTACTATCTAACATTACAATATTTTTAGGATTTACACCCAACGCCACATATAGTTTGGTACACGACATAGCAGAAGCACCTGCTCCATTCACTACCAATTTTATTTTATCAATTTTTTTATCGGCTAATTCTATAGCGTTTAATAAAGCTGCAGCAGTAATTATAGCTGTTCCATGTTGATCATCGTGCATTACAGGTATATTCAACTCGTTTTTCAATCTTTCTTCAATCTCAAAACATTCAGGAGCTTTAATATCTTCTAAATTTATTCCTCCAAAAGTAGGTGAAATAGCTTTTACTGTATTTACAAACAAATCCACATCAGAAGCATCAATTTCAATATCAAAAACATCTATATCAGCGAAAATTTTAAATAATAATCCTTTTCCTTCCATTACAGGTTTAGAAGCTTCAGGACCTATATCTCCCAAACCTAAAACAGCTGTTCCGTTAGAAATTACTGCTACTAAATTTCCTTTTGCTGTATATTTATAAACGTCCTCTTTATTTGCAGCAATTTCCATACAAGGCACTGCTACTCCTGGCGAATATGCTAAAGACAAATCTCGTTGAGTACTATATGGCTTTGTTGGTACTACTTCAATTTTCCCAGGCTTTCCTTGTGCGTGATACTCTAATGCTTCCTGTTCTTTTCTTGTCTTTGCCATTTATTTTGGTATTTAAAAAATGAACTCGTAAAAGTAGTAATATTTTCGTTGTTCGTTAATCTGAAAGAATTGTTTTTTGAAGTTTTTTGTAGTTATTTTTTATTAACTAAACCATTAACAACGCTTTGTTTAATAGTTCGCTGCTATTTTACATTTATCTTTAAGAATTGATATGTATTTTTGTGTTCATGTGGCAGAAAATACCAAAATGGCTTAAAAACAAATATGCACTAACATTAGTGTTATTTCTTATATGGTTAATGTTTTTCGATCAAAATAATTTAATTACTCAATTTTCCTACAGAACTCAGCTAAAACAATTAAAACAAGACCAAACTTTTTATATTAAAGAAATAGAGCAAACAAAAAAAGAACTGAAAGAATTGACTACCCACCAAAAAGCATTAGAAAAATTTGCCCGAGAAAAATACCTAATGAAAAAAGACGATGAAGAAATTTTTGTTTTTGAAGAAAAAAAAGAAGATTAAATTAATGTGTAAATGAGAAGATCTGTGGATGTGTAGTTACAGAAATTAAAAAACTGTCAACTGTTAACACAAAACAACTTATAAACTCTTAAACTCATAAACTATTTTTATGAATGATTTTAAAGAAATAACTTATCAGCAATGGAAAGAAAAAATTATTGCTGACTTAAAAGGAAAAGATTTTGAGGAAACTTTAGTTTGGAACTCAGAGGAAAATATTAAAGTTCAACCATTTTATATGCAAAATGCGTTGGAAAATAATTTGTCTTCTACTTTTAATGTTATTCCAGAAAGCACTGCTAATTGGCTCATTAACGAACAAATTGATGTTACTGAAAACGATGCCAACCAACAAGCTTTAACAGCACTAACAGGCGGTTGCAATAGCATAGAATTTATTGGAAAAATAGCTAATTTAGAAAAGTTTGACTCCTTACTAAAAGATATTCAACTAGATATTATTCAGTTAAATTTTAACAATCAGCAACCATTACAAACAGCCGAATTATTTTCTCAGTTACTTGAAAAATCTTCTTACAAAAATGTAAAAGCCAATTTTTACAGTAATGGTATTACTAACGGTATTATTGCATTGAGTAAAAATCAACATGTTGAAAAATGTGTAATGATAGCTGCAGGTACTAATGCCAAAATGAGTGAGCAACTAGCCGATAGTTTTGTAAAAGCAGTTGAAGCAGTTGACCTCTTAACCAAAAACGGTATTACTGCAAAAGAAGCGTGGAATAAAATAATGTTTCAGTTTCCTATACAAAACAATTACTTTTTTGAAATAGCTAAATTAAGAGCAGCCCGAATTTGCTTTGAATTGATTACCAATCAATATCAATTGAATGATGCAAAGATGTATGTTGCTGCACAAACTACACTAACTCCTCAACCCGAAATTGATGTACACAATAATACCTTAGCAGCTACCACGCAAGCTATGTCTGCAATTATTGGTGGTGTAAATAGTTTAACTGTTTTACCGTTTAATACTTTAGACGAAAAAGCTACTCCATTTTCTAAACGAATTGCTCGAAATATTCAGCTTATTTTAAAAGAAGAATCCTTTTTAGACAAAGTTGTTGACCCTACCAAAGGGGCTTACTACATGGAAACACTTACCGATGAATTGGTAAAAAAAGCTTTGGAAAGTTTTAAGAAAAAGGTGTCCAATTTTTCATCTTTAACCTATCAATCTGCAAATAAAAAAACAGCTATTTCTAATAAAGAAGTATGGCAAACTGCCGAATCTATTGAAGTTAAAGCTAACTATACCAAAGAAGATATTGCTCCGCTAACGCACTTGAATTACGGTGCCGGAATTGCTCCAAACTTAAGAGGTCCATACTCTACCATGTATGTTATGCGTCCATGGACGATTAGACAATATGCAGGTTTTAGTACTGCTGAAGAATCTAATGCTTTTTATAGAAAAAATTTAGCTGCCGGACAAAAAGGGCTGTCAGTAGCTTTTGATTTAGCCACACACAGAGGTTACGATTCCGACCATCCCAGAGTAGTTGGTGATGTCGGTAAAGCTGGAGTTGCCATAGACTCTGTGGAAGACATGAAATTATTATTCGACCAAATTCCATTGGATAAAATGTCGGTTTCTATGACCATGAACGGAGCAGTAATTCCAATTTTAGCCTTTTATATTGTGGCTGCCGAAGAGCAAGGGGTAAAACCCGAACAACTTACAGGAACCATACAAAATGATATCTTAAAGGAGTTTATGGTGCGAAACACCTACATCTATCCACCATTACCTTCTATGAAAATTATTGCAGATATTTTTAAATATACTTCGCAAAACATGCCCAAATTCAATTCTATCAGTATTTCGGGCTATCATATTCAGGAAGCCGGTGGAACTAACGAAATTGAATTAGCTTATACCTTAGCCGATGGTTTAGAATATTTGCGCACAGGAATTGCATCAGGAATGGACATTGATGATTTTGCTCCTCGCCTTTCTTTCTTTTGGGGAATAGGAATGAATCATTTTATGGAGATTGCCAAAATGCGTGCAGGCAGATTGTTATGGGCAAAAATTGTCAAACAATTTAATCCTAAAAACCAAAAATCATTAGCATTAAGAACACATTGCCAAACCAGTGGTTGGAGTTTAACAGAACAAGATCCTTATAACAATATTGCACGAACTTGTGTAGAAGCATTGGCTGCTGCATTGGGTGGAACACAGTCATTACACACCAATGCGTTGGATGAAGCTATTGCTTTACCAACAGATTATTCTGCCCGTATTGCCAGAAATACCCAACTTTTTATCCAAAATGAAACTGAAATTTGTAAAACTGTTGATCCTTGGGGTGGTTCTTATTATATAGAAACACTTACTAATCAATTAGCTGAAAAAGCTTGGGAATTAATTGAAGAAGTAGAAAACCACGGTGGAATGGCAAAAGCCATAGAAAAAGGTATTCCTAAATTACGAATTGAAGAAGCTGCTGCAAAAAAACAAGCTCGTATTGACAGTCGTAAAGAAATTATTGTAGGCGTAAATGAATATATTGTTGATGCTGATGAAGAATTTGAAGTAAGAGAAGTAGATAATACTAAGGTTAGAAACAGCCAAATTGAACGCTTAAATAAAATTAAAGCTAGCAGAAATAACGAAAAAGTGCAAGCAGCTTTAAAAAATATTACCGAAATTGCACGTTCAGGAAACGGAAACCTTTTAGATGCAGCAGTTATAGCAGCAAGAGAAAGAGCTACTTTAGGAGAAATATCAGATGCACTAGAAGAAGTTTTTGGAAGATATCAAGCACAAATCCGCTCTATTAGCGGTATTTATAGTTCAGAAGTTATGGATGATAAAGACTTTTTAAAAGCCAAAGCACTGGCAGACGAATTTGCTCAATTAGATGGCAGGCGTCCACGAATTATGGTGGCCAAAATGGGGCAAGATGGACATGATAGAGGAGCAAAGGTCATTGCTACTTCCTTTGCCGATTTAGGTTTTGATGTGGATATTGGTCCATTATTCCAAACACCTGCCGAAGCTGCTAAACAAGCTGCTGAAAATGATGTGCATATTTTAGGGGTGTCTTCTTTAGCTGCCGGACATAAAACCTTAGTTCCGCAAGTAATTGAAGAACTAAAAAATATTGGTAGAGAAGATATTTTGGTAATTGTTGGTGGGGTTATTCCTCAACAAGATTATGAGTTTTTATTTAATGCTGGAGCGGTTGGTATTTTTGGACCTGGAACGAAAATTAGTAAAGCAGCACAAGCTATTTTAGAGGTGATGATTGAGAGTGTAAAATAATTTTTTTATCTTTTAAAAGTGAAAAAATGTTAATCCAAACACTTAATTTCAGTATCCTTTCAAAAAATGATAACTTAGCAAAAACAAAATCTAACTAAATATTTTATATTATGAAAAAAATTATTTTTCCTACAGTAATTATTACTTCTTTGTTTCTAATCTCTTGTGGAGAGAGCAACAAAGACAAAAATAATACAGCTGATGATAGTGAACCCATCTGTTTTTATGAATACACTAAAACCTCTTCTGCAACTGTGAGTTGGACAGCCTTTAAAACAACAGAAAAAGTTGGTGTTGGAGGAACTTTTAATCAAGTAATGGTTAAAGGTGGAGAAAAATCTACCAAAATAACCGATGTACTCAGTGGAATTAATTTTACCATAATGACTGAAAGTACTTTTACCAAAGATGAAGGTAGGGATAAAAAGATTATCGAATCTTTTTTTGGTGCTATGGATGCTACCGATTTAATTATTGGTCAGGTAAAATCTGCTAAAGGAAACAATGAAAGTGGAACATGTACTTTTTACCTAACCCTTAATAATATTGAAAAAGAAGTTACCCTTGATTATACAGTTAATGATAACATGGTAAACTTAACAGGAGAAATTGATTTAGCCAATTGGAATGGCGATGACGCTATTGCCTCATTAAACAAAGTTTGTGAAGATTTACACAAAGGAGCTGATGGTATTAGCAAATTATGGTCGGTTGTAGATTTAAACATTGAGGCTACTCTAAGTAAAGATTGTAACTAAAACTTATCTTTAACTAAGCATAAAAAACCCACTTTGGAGTACCAAAGTGGGTTTTTTATATGCGTTTTATTAACTTCTTAATTTATTGAAGGAGCTGACCTTACTGTTGGTTTTGTTGGCATTCTTAAAGATATAAATATCTCATGTCCACCAGTAGAAAAATCTTTTATTTCTGTAGTAGTATAATCATAAGCATAACCAAAAGAAAAATTCTTATAATTAACTCCAACCAACGCAACTATAGCATTGTTATATCTGTAAGATGCTCCTAACCAAAATTTCTGATCGTAAACCATTCTTGCATTTATATCAAACTGAACTGGTGCTCCCTGAAGATACTTAACCAATGCTGATGGAACTAAAGTAATTTTATCGCTTGCTTCAATTTTATAATCTGCAAAAAGATAGTAATGTCTTGCTAATTTATTTAAATTATTATCTGCTGCTGCAGTTACTCCATACAAGTTGTTTTCTAATAATTGAGAAGATGAAAATCCAATTCTATATTTGCTTGTATAAAACATCATCCCAAAATTAACATCTGGAGATACTGCATTTATTTTCATATTATTTAATGCATCATCCCCACTTTCTTCTGGTCTTAATTGAGCGGTATTGATATCATGAAAAAACATCATCCCTGCTAAACTAAAAGCTAATTTTGCATTATCGCTAACATTTAAATGATATGCATAAGACAATTGTATTCCTCTCTCACTTATTGGACCTGTTTCATCATTATAAACATAACCTCCTACTCCCATTTTTTCGCCAACTTTTGAGTCTATACTAAAAAACTGTGTTCTTGGTGCTCCTTCTAAACCTGTCCATTGTGCTCTAGCTGATAATGAGATGTTTATACTATCAGTTGATCCTGCTACTGCTGGGTTCAATAAGTAGTCATTAAACATATACTGACTTGTTAATGGAATTTGTTGTGCGTAAACACTTCCTCCTATAAAACAAGTTGTGATGAATATTTTTAATATATTTTTCATGTGTTTATTTTTTTATTATCGTGATTATTGGCTTATCTAACTATATTAATTGTTCCTGATAAATCTTCTTCATCATTTCCTAACATAATAATATAATAATACGTTGCTGCAGGAGCTTCTGCATTATTATACATACCATCCCATGGAGCTTCATATCCTGTACCCGATTCAAACATTAAGTCTCCCCATCTGTTAAATACTTTCACTTTCATATCAGGATAGTTTTCTTTTCCTGCAATGTTCCAAAGGTCATTTTTACCATCACCATTTGGTGTAAATACATTAGGAATAGTTAATGCATCAATACACGTTACATCCACAATAAACTCACATGTATCTGCATTTCCTGATAAGTCTTCTACAATAATAGAAACTACTGTTTGTCCTTTATCATTAATAATATTATCTGCTGTAATAAAACTTCCTGCGGCTGGAATTTGAGTTATAATTACATTGTTCATATCACAATTATCTAAAGATGATGTTGCCATACTTGTATAATCTTCTATCTCATACATACAAGTATTATCTGTTGATACTTCTTGGTTGGTTGGACAAGTAATTACTGGTGCAATAGTATCGTAAACTGTTACTTGTGCAACACAACTATCTATATTCCCATTATTATCTTCAACATATAAGGTTACATTGTTTAACCCTAATTCCGCACAAGTAAATGTAGTTTGCGATGCTGTTATAGCACTTATTCCACAGATATCGGATGATCCTCCATCTATATCATTAGGTGTTATACTCACATTTCCTGCATTATCTACATACACATTTATGTTTTGACACATTACTGTTGGTACAACTGTATCCATAACGGTTACAATTGCTGTACACGAATCAATATTACCATAAGTATCTGTAACATATAAGGTAACGTTATTTGTTCCTATTGCCGAACAAGTAAAGTTATACTGAGATAATGTTAATGTATCTATAGCACAATCATCTGAAGAGCCTCCATCAACATCCGCTCCTAGTATACTAACATTTCCTGTATTATCAAGGTATATGGTTATATCCTGACATACTGCTGTTGGAGCTAATGAATCTGCTACTGTTACATTAAATGAACAAGTATCTCCATTATTATTTCCATCTACTACTGCATAAACTACTGTTGTAGTTCCCACAGGGAAAGTTGATCCTGATGCTAATCCACTTATTAACACAGTGCTTGCACCAGTACAATTATCTGTACCCACTGGTGCTGTGTAATTTACAACTGATCCACATAACCCAGGTGTATTTCCTACAACCGTATCATTTGGACATGTAATAACTGGTGCTTCATTGTCAACCACCGTTACTACTTGAGTACACGTTACAAAGTTGCTTGATGCATCTGTTGATGTCCAAGTTACTGTTGTGTTTCCTATTGGAAAACT
>JAPHUD010000037.1 GCA_026196775.1 Flavobacteriales bacterium | reverse complement strand
AGTTTAAAAAACGTATGGATAGTTTGGAGAAAATGCTAAGAAAAACGGTAAATGAATTTACCTATGATAACAAAGACCAAATTCTAAACATTTTAAACGAAATAATTGAGACCATTCGTCCCCAAATAAGAAAAGGCTTTGTAGAAGAGGATTTAGGTTCTAAAAATCAATTTTTTAGAGACATTGTAAGTGAAAGATATAATTTAGAAGTAGAGGAAAGAGATGTTGAATTTTATGAACCAGTTATGTTGGCGTTTGACAAAAGTATTACTCCCGTAGAAAATGAAATGGTTACCTACAACTTTAAAGAGTTGGTAATGGAAGCTATGAATATTTTAGAGGAAAAATACCAAGGATTAGCTGATCAACAAGAAGACGGAAGCGATGAAGATTGGTATTATGCCGAATTAAATGCCGTAAAGAATAACTACAAAAATATAGAATACACCCTAAGAGAGCACATTCAAGATATTGCCAGTGAAGAAATTCACATTGCAAAAATGACAGGTACAGGCTATGGTAGAGCATTATTGCCATTCCCCGAAGATTGTATTAAATCTGAAATTCTTTGTCATGCTTTTGGAGCTCACGCAGTTTTTCCAAATACAAGAACAGTTTTAGATATTGGTGGTCAAGATACAAAAGCTATTCAAGTAGATAAACATGGATTAGTAACCAGTTTCCATATGAATGACAGATGTGCTGCAGGTTGCGGTCGTTATTTAGGATATATTGCTGACGAGTTTGGTTTATCCCTAAATGAATTAGGACCGGAAGCCAACAAAGCTACTAAAGAAACTACCATCTGTTCTACTTGTACTGTGTTTGCAGGAGCAGAAGTAAAAGAATTGTTACACAATGGAGAAGAGCGCCCAAACATATTAGCAGGATTGCATAAAGCCATTGTTCAACGTGCCATGTCTCTGATTGCTCGTTCAGGTGGTGTTCGAGAAGAATTTACCTTTACTGGTGGTGTCGCTCGTAATGAAGCTGTTTTAAAATATGTAAAACAAATGGTAACCGATTCTTATGGTGAGGTAACCATGAATATCCACACCGATTCTATTTTTATGGGAGCTTTAGGGGGTGCCATGTTTGCTAGAAGAAACATCAGTGCCGATTTACCAACTGCAAAAGAAAAAGAAAAACAAGAAAACTAATAACCGCAATGGGGTATGCCCCTATTGTCAAAAATATAGAATTATGAAAAATGCAATTCACACAATGGGTGTTGATGTAGGTGGAAGCTACGTTAAAGCCGTTTTAATGAAATATAACCACGAAACCGGAGATCATAAACTAATTGATAAACAAACCGAGAAAATCAGAAAGCGTAATCCTAAAGATGTGGTGATTGATGCCGTTGATTTAATATTAAAAAGAAATAACCTAAATTACGATAACGATATTGCTTACTTAGCTTCTACTGGAGAAGGTGAAATGGTTGAAAAGAAAACCGGTCACTTTTACAGTATGACTTCTCACGCTCGAGGAGGAATCTATTTTAACTCAAATGCAAAAACTGTTGTTGATATGGGTGGGTTGTATGTGAGAGCCATAAAAGTAGATAGCAGAGGAAAAGTGTTGGATTATAAAATGACAGGTCAATGTGCTTCCGGTTCAGGTCAATTTATCGAAAATATTTCTCGCTACCTAGGTTTGGCAATTGAAGAAGTTGGTGAAATTTCTTTACAAGCTGACAACCCTGAAGTACCTTCAGGTATTTGTGCCGTGCTAGCCGAAACAGATGTTATTAACCTAGTTTCTAAAGGATTATCAACCCCAAACATAGTTAAAGGAATTAATATTTCTATTGCACAGCGTGTAGTTAAATTATTAGGAGCTCTAAAAGCAGAATCTCCAATTGCATTAGTAGGTGGTATGGGAATGAATGTTGGAATGGTACAAGCCATTGAAGAAATGGCCGCTGAAAATAAAAAACAAGTTTTTGAATTCATTGCTCACCCAGATGCTATTTATTCTGGTGCAATTGGAGCCGCTCTTTGGGGCGGATTTAGGTATTATAAATTAAAAGAAAAGGAAGCTGCAGTAGTGGCTTAAGCTCATTCAAAGTTTAAGGGTTGATGTTCAATGTTTAAGAATTCAACCTCAAGCTCTGATCTTTAAACCTTTAAAATGAAACAACTCGATGCCGAACATAAATTAGGTGATGTAATTCCAAACATTGCTACTATGCTTAATCAAAACGTTTTGCGTTATGATAATAAAATTGTTTATCAAGAAAAAAACAGCAAAGGCGTTTATGAAGGAATTACTTGGAACAACTTTTACAATAATATCCAAAACATTGCTTACAACCTTCAACAAATAGGGTTTGCAAAAGGAGAAAAAATGGTCATTTTCTCACGCAATTGTTTGGATATGCTCCAATTAGAATTAGCAATTATGGCTTATGGAGGTGTTGTTGTTCCAATTTTTGCAAATTTCAAAAAAGAAACTGCTGAACTACTTATTAATCACTCAGATGCTACTTGGTTAGCTTTGGCAGGTGAGCAACAATTGGCAAATATCAGTTCAGAGTTGAATTTAAAGCAAATTTTTTCTTTTACAGATATAATAGATAGTCGTTTTCCTGATTTAAAATATATTGACATTTTACTAAAACAACGACCAGAGAACACTTCGGTATTTGATACTGAAATATCACCGGACACAATTTGTTTAAACATGTACACCTCCGGAACCATGGGAATTCCAAAATGTGTGCAATTAATGCACAAAAACATTTTATCGCAACAAGCAGCATTATCAATTGTTTGGGATGTAACTTCCGAAGATAGATTTTTAGCTTATTTACCTTGGCACCATAGTTTTGGAGGTATATTCGAATTGTTTACTGCATTGTATAATGGAGCAACTTTTTCGCTCGAAAGCAGTTATGGAAGAGATGCCAACCAAATTTTTGAAAATTGGAAACTGATTAAACCAACCATTTTCTTTAGCGTTCCAAAAGTATATCAATCGCTTTACGATTTAACTAAAGAAAGTAAAGAAGCTGAAAATATTTTTTTCAACTCAGGGTTAAAATTCATCTTTACAGCAGCAGCAGCTCTACCTGAAAAACTTTCAAATGAATTTGAAAAACGTGGAATAAAAGTAGTTGAAGGTTGGGGATTAACTGAAACTTCACCTTGCTGCACGTTAACCGATCCATCATTAAAAAGAGAAACAGGAGTAGTTGGAAACCCCATACCCGGAGTAAGTATTCGTGTTGCCGATGATGACGAGATACAAGTAAAAGGTCCAAATATTATGGTAAAGTATTATCATAATGATGAAGCCAATACAGCTATTTTTACCGAAGATGGCTGGTACAGAACAGGAGATGTGGGTGAAATTACTGAAAATGGTTTAAAACTAATTTCTCGAAAAGATAGAATTTTTAAATTGTCTAATGGTGAAAAAGTAATTCCAACCGATTTAGAAAAAGCCATCGAATTAAAATGCCACTACGTTCAATACGCTGTAGTTTCTGGTAGTGGTGAGGAACACCCTGTAGCTCTTATTTTTCCAAATAAAAAATTACTAGAAAGACCAGATTATGAACTTTCTCCAGAAGAAGGTTGTTTTTGCCCAAGAAGCTTAAACGAATTAGGAAGATGCTTAACCGGTTGCTTAGCAATGGCTAACGACAGTTTAAAACAAAAATTTGCTAAAGTAAAATCAGCTGCCATTATTTTGGATGAACTATCATTAGACAATAATACTCTTACTCCCTCCATGAAAGTAGCCCCAAAAAATGTAGTAGAACGATATAGAAACCATTTACTTAACTTATATGGTGAGAAAGTTCCTGTGGAGGAAGAAGTTTATGTAATAGAATTAGAACCAGATAAACTGAACGCAAGATGTACAAAATAAAAGCTACAGATACCATGAAAAAAATAATGGGCGAATATTTTAGCTCATTAGAATCCGGCAAAAAGAAAATTGCTTGGTGTACTAGTGTAGGTCCTGCCGAGTTACTTCGTTCTTTTGGTTTTGAAGTATATTTCCCCGAAAATCATGGAGCATTAATGGGAGCTACAAGAACAGCTATGGATTATATACCAGAAGCAGTAAAGTGTGGTTATTCCGGTCATGTTTGCTCTTACACCACAGCCGATATAGGTTCTTATCTTAAACACGATTCCCCTTTAAAAACACATTACGGATTACAAGGACAACCCAAACCAGACTTGATTGCTTACAATACCAATCAATGTAGAGAAGTACAGGATTGGTTTCAGTTTTTTGCTGATGAATTCAACTGTCCTATTGTTGGAATTATGCCTCCACGCCATGTTGATGAAGTTACACAAGATGAAGTGAATTTAGTAGTGAAACAATTCAAAAACATGATTCCTGTTTGCGAACAGATAAGCGGACAACAATTTGATGAAAATAAATTTAAAGAAACCGTTCGCTTAAGCAAAGAAGCAACTTTATTGTGGCAAAAAGTACTAAAAACTTCAACAGCAATGAATGCTCCATTAAGTTTCTTTGATGGAACCATACACATGGGACCAATAGTAGTGCTCCGTGGAACTCAAATAGCCAAAGATTATTACACCGAATTATTAGCCGAATTAGAAGATAACGTAAAAAACAATTTAGGGTTTTTACCACAAGCTAAAACCAGAATCTTTTGGGAAGGAATGCCCATTTGGGGAAAACTAAGAATGTTAAGCGATTTGTTTACTTCTAACGATGCTGCAGTTGTAGCATCTACCTATTGCAGCAGTTGGGTATTTGACAAGTTTGACGAAAACGACCCATGGAACTCCACTGCTAGAGCCTATACCGAAATTTTTATCAATAGAAGCGAAAAAGCCAAAATGAAGATGCTTTCAGATTGGTTTAATGAATACAAAATTGATGGTATAGTTTATCACGATTCTAAAACATGCTTCAACAATTCTAACGCAAAATTTGGAATGCCTCAACGATTAAAAGAAAAAACCGGAGTTCCGGCATTAGTTGTAGAAGGCGATTTGTGTGATTTAAGATTTTTTTCCGAAGGACAAAGCATGACCAAAATAGAAACCTTTTTAGAACAGCTAGAAGATAGTAAAGTGTTTTAATAGAAGACTAGATGACAAAAAAAGACAAAATAAAGATTGGTGTTATCGGACTTGGTCCGGTGGGGATGATATTAGCTGTAAAACTACAAGAAGCCGGCTGCGAAGTAGCCCTATGTGAAGTAAACGAAACCAAAGCCGAAAAAATTAAAAACGAAGGCTTAATTTTAGAAAATGTCATCGAACAAAAAGCCCAGTTCAGTCAGGTTTATACCAGAATTGTTGATTTAGCTCCATTTGATGCCGATTACTTAATATTTTCACTAAAAACCACACATACTCCTGTTGCAGTTAATCAAGCACTTGAATTAAATACCGAAAAACTAACCGTAATCTCAGCTCAAAACGGAATTGATACCGAACAGTTATTAGCAGATGGTTTTGGAGAAAGTAAAACCTTACGTTTAGTGGTTAATTTTGCAGGAAATACTATTGCTCCAAACATTACCAAGGTAACTTTTTTTACCCCACCAAATTATTTAGGAAGTGTTAATGATGCTCGAACAGCTAAAGCAAAACAATTAGCTGATTTACTTACCTCAGTAAACTTAGATACAAAAGCTATAGACTCTTTTGAATTGTTAAAAAGAACTTGGGAAAAGACTTTGCTAAATTCCTCATTAAGTGCACTATGTGGTGTTAGCCGATTAACTATGGCAGAAGCAATGGCCGATAAAGATACGGTAGAACTTATTGAACAAGTTATTGCTGAAGGAATTGAAGTGGCCGAAGCCGAAAAAATTAAATTTCCGGATGATTTTCTTCGACAATGTATGCGTTACCTCAAAAAAGGTGGCGACCATTTTCCTTCTTTAGCTGTTGATTTAATAAACAATAGACCAACAGAAATTGACTATTTCAATGGCAAAATTGTAGAATATGGTCGAAAACATTACATACGAACATCTTTAAACTTAGCTTTTGCCAATATGGTGAAAGCCATGACGAATAAAAACATTATTTCCAGAATTCCAGGAGCAAGTGGTGATATAACCAGAAAGATATTTGAAAAAGGATTAATAAATAAAGGAGCAACCTCAGTTACTTATAAAAATGTTGATTGTTTTTTAGGAATAGATTTGGGTTCTTCTTATGCTAAGTTTACTGTAATTGATGATAAATACAATCCATTATTCCGATACTTTTTGCCTACCATGACCAACGACAAACAAGCATTTAAAAATGTGATGTCTGCAATAACTTCAAACTTTAATATAAAATACAGTTGTGCAACAGGTTACGGACGAAAACATTTTACCGAAACAGATATTGTTAAAACTGAAATAAATTGTGGTGCTGCTGGTGTTTCACAACATTTTAAAGGCGAAAAAAATATCATTGATATAGGTGGCGAAGACATAAAAATTATTCGCTGCGATAAAGACAACAACGTAGAAAATTTCTACATGAACGATAAATGTGCTGCCGGAACAGGTTCTTTTTTGGCTGAAATTGCTGAACGAGCAGGAATCAATATTGCTGATATGAGCAGTTTAGCTTCACTTTCTATGTACGATAAAGAGTTAAATAGTTTTTGTACAGTTTTCGCCAAAACCGAAATCATGAATTGGATTTTTGACGGAATGAAACTCGAAGACATTTCTAGAGGAATATACAACTCAATAGCCAACAAAGTAGCAAAAATGCGACTCGATCCGGGCATCCCAACATATATGATTGGTGGTGTTATCGCTCACCATCCATTTTTGAAAGATTTACTTAACGAAAAATTCAATAAAGACATAAAAATAATAGATACTCCTCAATTTGTGGTGTCTTATGGTGCTGCTGTGATAGCTAAAAACAGTTTTAGCAAAGAAAAAATATCAAGCTTAGAAACTCAAACTTTAAACAATTAATTATGAAAGGATTTTACGACAAGAAGAAAGGGATTGGAATAACTTACGACAACATTTACTTAGTTAATGGAGCTAGAACTCCATTTGGAAAATTGTGCGGAACATTAGGACAAGTTTCTCCAACCGATTTAGGAATTTATGCTACAAAAGCTGCTATAGAAAAATCAGGAATTTCAGGGGATGATATCGACCAAGTAATGTACGCTAACATTGGACAAAGTTCTGCCGATTCTTACTTTTTGCCACGCCATATTGGTTTGTTTTCAGGTATTCCGGAAAGTGTTCCAGCGGTAATGTTACAACGTATTTGCGGTTCAGGTTTTGAAACCATTATTGCCGGTGCCGAACAAATTTCTTTAGGAAAAGCCCAAACAGCTTTATGTGGAGGAACAGAAAATATGACCTTATCTCCAACTGTAAGTTTTGGAAACAGAATGGGATATCCGTTAGGGAAAATTGATTTTAAAGACATGCTTTGGGAAGCATTAAATGATACTGCTGCTGTTCCTATGGGATGCACAGCCGAAAACGTTGCAGCCAAACATGGCATAACAAAAAACGATGCCAACGAATTTGCTAAACTTTCTGTAGATAGATACTTGGCTGCAAAAGAAAGAGGCTTTTTTGATGGAGAAATTATAAAAATGAATTCAGCCGAATTTGCTATTGAAGGACTAAATACCAGAAAAGTGAAATTACCTAGAAATGCGGTTGATTTTAATGTTGATGAAAATGTTAGACCTTCCGATTTAGAAGCAATGTCAAAACTACCTTCTGTTTTTGCTCGCGATGGCGTTCAAACTGCCGCCAATTCAAGTGGTATTGTAGATGGAGCTGCCTCTGTAGTTGTTGCTAGTGGAGACTTTATAAAAGAAAAAGGACTAAAACCATTAACCAGAGTTGTAGCTTCAGCAACAAGTGCATTAGACCCAAGAGTAATGGGCTTAGGTCCCGTACCGGCAATAAAATTAGTATTAGAATTAGCAGGTTTAACCTTAGCAGATATCGGATTAGTTGAAATTAACGAAGCTTTTGCTGCTCAGTTTATTGGTTGCGAAAAAGAATTAGGCTTAAACAGAGATATCTGTAATGTAAACGGTGGTGCTATAGCTTTAGGACATCCACTAGCCGCTACTGGAACACGATTATCTTTAACACTATCAAGAGAAATGCAAGCTAGAGGAGTTAAGTATGGTATTGCATCAGCTTGTATTGGTGGCGGACAAGGCACCGCTATTTTATTTGAAAACATGAATGCTTAAAATAATTACAAATACGATTGTCAGTTCTAGTGATTGAAGAAACGAAAATCGTATCGAGAACAAAAAGAATACAAAATGGAAAAATTAAAACAATGGCAAATGACTGATTTAAACAAAGATTTCTCTTTGGTTGAAGTTGACATGCCAACAATAAATGAAAATGAAGCCCTAGTTAAAGTGGCAGGTTGTGGTGTTTGCCATACCGATTTAAGCTTTTGGCACGATGGTGTTCGCACAAAAAAAGAAATGCCCTTAACCCTTGGTCACGAAATCAGTGGAACCGTAATAGAAGGTCCCGCCCATTTAAAAGGTAAGAATGTAATTATTCCTGCTGTATTACCTTGTGGAAATTGTGAATTGTGCAACAAAGGAAGAAGTAATATGTGTCAAAATCAATTAATGCCGGGAAATGATTTTCATGGTGGTTTTGCAACACATATTAAAGTTCCTCATAAATACTTGTGCCCTGTACCAGATTCAGTTTTAACTAAATATAAATTAGAAGAACTTTCAGTTATTGCCGATGCTATTTCTACCCCTTACCAAGTAATGAAAAAATCAGAACTTGAAAAAGGAGATTTAGCCATTTGCATTGGAGTTGGTGGAGTTGGTGTTTACGGAGCTTTAATTGCCAAAATTATGGGAGCAAAAGTGTTAGCAATCGACATAAATGATGAAAAACTAGCTCAAGCAAAGAAAAATGGGGTTGACGCTACACTCAATTCGAAAGGATTAGACATCAAGGAAATTAAATCTAAAGTAAAGGAAATTGCCAAAGAAATTGGAGCGCCTAAATACGGCTGGAAAGTTTTTGAATTTTCGGGAACAGCTCCAGGTCAAGAGTTAGCATTTAACCTGATTACATTCACTTCCACTTTAAGCATTGTGGGATTTACCATGAATAAATTGGAAGTTCGTTTGAGTAACTTAATGGCTTTTGATGCAAAATTAATTGGTACGTGGGGATGCAAACCAGAATTGTATCCCGAAGTTGTGGATTTAATTGCAACTGGAAAGCTCGAAATTAAGGACTTTGTAGAAACTTTTCCATTAAGTCAGATTAACGAAGTATTCAAGAATACATTAGCACATAAATATACCAAACGTTCGGTTTTAGTACCTGAATGCAACTAAACATAATTATTAACTTAAAAAATATAGATAATATGGAATTTAAGAATCACAACATTGTAGAAAACCACCAATATACCGACATTATTTTTGAAAAAAGACCTGTTACTGATAATGACGGTTCAGAAGTGAAAGGATTGTATAACGCTTGGATTATGCTTAACAATCCTAGTCAGTATAACTCCTATACCACTAAGGCAGTAAAAGAAATTATATTGGCTTTTGGTGAAGCTTCTAACGACAGAAGTGTAGTAGCTGTAATCTTTACAGCTGTCGATGATAAGGCCTTTTGTACAGGTGGAAATACCAAAGAATATGCAGAATATTACTCAGGTCAGCCCCAAGAATATTCTCAATATATGAGATTATTTAATGATATGGTTTCAGCTATTTTAAAGTGTGAAAAACCAGTAATTTGTCGTGTAAATGGCATGCGTATCGCAGGAGGTCAAGAGATAGGAATGGCTTGTGACTTAACCATTTCTACTGATTTAGCCCAATTTGGTCAAGCAGGACCAAAACACGGAAGTGCAGCAATAGGTGGTTCAACAGACTTCTTACACTTGTATGTTGGTATTGAAAGAGCTATGCAGTCATTAACATTATGCGACAGATGGACAGCTCATTATGCTAAATTCATCGGTTTAATTACTGATATAGCACCTGCACTTAAAGTAGATGGAAAATTCATCACCAACCCAATGGTAGTAACAGATAAGTTTGTAGATGAAATGGGTAATATCGTTTATGGTCAAATGAAAACTGGTGAAGAATTGGCTAAAGCAAAAGATGTTTTTAAATCGGCTGAGGTTGATTTATCAAAATTAGATGAAACAGTAAACAAAACCGTTGCCAAATTATTGTATGCTTTCCCTAATTGTATAGCTAAATCGCTTACAGAAATTCGTAAGAAAAAATTAGAACATTGGGATGCTAACAAAGAAAGTAGTCGTGAATGGTTAGCATTAAACATGATGACGGAAGCGAAAGCTGGCTTTAGAGCTTTCAATTTTGGTCCAAAAAACGACAGAGAAATTGATTTTGTTAAGCTAAGACAATTATTAGCTGAAGGTCACGAGTGGAATGATGAAATGCATAGAAAAATTTCTCCTCAATTTAAAACAGCAAATGCCTAAGAAATGGAAAAAATTAAATTAACCTATACCCACAACAACACAGTAGCCAACATTTTATTGGATGATGGCAAAGGAAATGTATTGGACAATGTAATGATGTTAAATATCTTAGATTGTTTCAAGCAATTTAAGCAAAATAAAGATCTAAAACTCATTACATTTCAAGGCGAAGGAAAACACTTTTCGTTTGGAGCAAGTGTTCCTGAACATGCCAAAGAGTTAGCTGAAACCATGATAAAAACATTTCATCAGTTGTTTTTAGGTATAATAGATTTAGGCATTCCAACTATGGCAAAAATATCCGGACAATGTTTGGGAGGCGGAATGGAATTAGCCATCATGTGTAACTTATTATTTGCCGACAAAACGGCTAAAATGGGGCAGCCCGAAATTGTGTTGGGAGTTTTTCCTCCACCGGCATCAGTAATATTACCCGAAAAATTAGGGTTGGCTCGTGCCGAAGAATTATTAATCTCTGGTAGAACTATGGGAGTTGAAGAGGCACATCAAATAGGTTTAGTAAATCAAGTATTTGATGATAAAGATGCTTTAAATACTGCTGTAGAAGAATGGATTGAAAAAAACATTGTTCCAAAAAGTGCTTCATCATTGCGTTATGCCATAAAAGCATCGAGAGTGAAGTTTAACCATGTTTTAGGTAATTTTTTACCACAATTAGAATACATGTATGTGAAACAACTGATGGAAACCAACGATGCTAACGAAGGAATCAATGCATTTTTAGAAAAAAGACAACCCGTTTGGGAGAATTGTTAACTCAGTAGAAAGTAAAAAGTTGAAAGTTTATAAAGTCAATCAAAACCTTTCAGCTTTAAAACTTTACAAACATTAAACTAATTAATATGAAAAAGATAAAAATAGTAGGTGTTGTAGGAGCAGGTACAATGGGCGCTGCCATTGCTCAAAAATTTGCTCAAGAAGGTTTTACCGTTTATCTTAATGATAGAGAACAACAATACATTGATAAAGGAATTTCAGGTATTCGTACTATCTTAGAAGAGGGTATTGAACGTAAAATTTTCACTCAGGAAAAAGTAGAAAACATACTTGATAATATCAAAGGTACTATAAATCAAAACGATTTAAAAACTTGTGATTTAATTGTTGAAGCCATTTTTGAAGATTTTAATGTGAAATGCGAATTATTCAAAACATTAGATAAAATTGTATCTTCTGACACCATTTTAGCTACTAATACCTCTTCATTTTCAGTAACAGAAATGGCTGCTTCGGTATCACATCCCGAGCGGTTTGTAGGTTTGCATTACTTCTATCATGCAGCAAAAAATCGTTTGGTAGAAATTATTCCAGGTGAAAAAACATCTCCAGAAACTACCAAAGCAGTTTACGAATTTTCTGTGCTTTCAGGCAAAGACCCTATTTTTACTGCAGATGCTTATGGCTTTGCGGTTAACCGGTTTTTTGTGCCTTGGCTCAATGAATCGTGTAAAATGTTAGATGAAGGAATTGGTACGATTGCCGAAATTGATACCATTTGCATGAAAACATTCGGAATTGGTATGGGACCGTTTGCTTTAATGAACGCCACAGGTGTACCAATTGCTCTTCATGCTCAAAAAACATTAGAACATTTTGGTCCATCATATAAAGTTGCTAAAAAACTGGAAGAACAAGTAGCAAGTAAACAAAATTGGGACTTAACAGGAACCGGAGAGGTAACTATTTCTCCTGAAAAAGAAAAAGCAGTAAACGACCGAATTTTAGGTTGTACATTATTTGTTTGTTCCCAAATTTTAGAAGAAAAAGTTTGTACTGCATCCGACTTAAACAGAGGAGCAAAAATTGGTTTGAGATGGCGTTTTGGTCCAATTGATTTAATGAATAAATATGGTGAAAAAGAAGTGAAAAAATTGGTGGAAGGTTATGCTGATTTGTATAACGAACCTATTCCATACGGCATAAAATCAGATAATTGGAAGATGGATTTTGTTACATTAGATATTAACGAAAGCATTGCTACCATTACTATGAATAGACCGGAAGATATGAATGCTTTAAACGAAGAGGTAATGGGACAGTTAGATTGTAAATTTTCTCAAGCAGATGCCATGCCTCACGTTAAAACCATTATTTTAACAGGTTCGGGCAAAGCTTTTGTAGCTGGTGCTGATATTAAATTCTTTGTAAAAAATATTAAATCCAATACCATTAACAACATTGTAACTTTTACCAAATACGGACAAGATGTATTAGCTAAAATTGATAAATCATCAAAAAAAGTGGTCGGTATTTTAAACGGTTTGACCTTAGGTGGAGGGATGGAGTTAGCCCTTTGTTGTGATGTATTGTTAACTGTTCCAAAAACCAAAATTGCTTTTCCAGAAACAGGCATAGGTATTTATCCAGGTTTAGGTGGGACTCAACGTACAGCTTTAAGAATAGGAAAAGGCTTGGCCAAATACTTAGTGTTAACGGGGCAAATGTTAGATGCTAAAACAGCAAAAGAAATAGGTTTAATAGATGAAATAATTCAACCTGCTGATATTTTCGAATACATTTCAGGAGCAAAACCAACACCTGACAGAAAAAAACAAGTTTTGAGTGCTAACTGGCAAGCAATATCAGATTTTTATACCAATAATAACTATAAAAAAATTATGTCAGGAACTTATAAAAATAGCGAAATTGATAAAGAAGCCATAGATAAAATGGCTAAATCCATGAGTTACAAAGCACCAATAGCCATGAAGTTTGCAGAAGAATTGATAGAAGCAGCAAAAGGGCCTTCGTCTGAATTGGATAAATTGGAAGCTATTTTCACCACAAAAGATGCTTTATTAGGCTTGACATCTATTGGTAAAAAGGTAGAATACAAAGGAGAATAAAATGAAAACAACCTTAGAAAGTGTAGTAATAAAGTTTGCTGGTGATTCGGGAGACGGGATGCAACTAGCAGGAACTTTATTTACCGATACCACAGCAGTAATGGGAAACTCAATAGCAACATTTCCCGATTTTCCGTCTGAAATTAGAGCACCGCAAGGAACTGTTGCTGGTGTTTCAGGTTTTCAAATTCATTTTGGAACGAGCGGTGTTCATAGTCCGGGAGATACTCCAGATATATTGGTAGCCATGAATCCCGCTGCTTTAAAAGCAAATCTACACAATCTTAAACCTGCATGCACCATCTTGTTGGACAGTGATGCTTTCTCAAAAAAAACCATTGAAAAAGCAGGATTTGGAAACAATCCTTTAGAAGACGATACACTTTCTGATTTTAAAGTAATTGAAGCTCCAATAACTTCTTTAACAAAAAGTGCATTAACTGATTTAGGTTTAGATAATAAAACTGCCGATAGATGTAAAAATGTTTTTACTCTAGGAATAGTTTTTTGGTTGTTTAGCGAACCATTAGAACAAACCATTAACTTTTTTAAACAAAAGTTTAAAAATAACCCAACCATTGCTGAAGCTAATATAAAAGCCATAAAAGCTGGTTATAATTATGCGTTAACCATCGAAGCTATTAAATCTTCGTTTACGGTTTTACCTGCAAAAAAAGTTCCCGGAACTTACCGAAATATTACAGGGAATCAGGCGACTGCCTGGGGATTGATGGCAGCTGCTCAAAAAGCAGGAAAACCTTTGTTTTTAGGATCTTACCCAATTACTCCTGCAACGGATATCATGCAAGAACTAACCAAGCATAAATGGACAAAAACAAGAGTGTTTCAGGCTGAAGATGAAATAGCCGGAATATGTTCTACCATTGGAGCTGCTTTTGCTGGAAACGTTGCCGTAACAACAACTTCAGGACCTGGGATGGCATTAAAAACGGAAGCCATTGGTTTGGCGGTAATGACCGAATTACCTATTGTGATTGTAAATGTTCAACGTGGAGGTCCAAGTACTGGATTGCCAACCAAAACTGAACAAAGCGATTTAATGCAAGCCGTTTGGGGAAGAAATGGTGAAAGTCCTGTGGTGGTAATTTCTGCGAGTACACCAGCCGATTGTTTTGATTGGGCTTTTGAAGCAACCCGAATTGCATTAGAACACATGACACCTGTAATTCTTTTAACAGAGAGTTATTTAGGAAATGGAGCAGAACCATGGAGAATTAAATCATTAAAGGAACTCCCTGAAATAAAACCGCTTATGTTAGAAACTAAAGATGCTAACTGGCAACCATACAAAAGAGACAATGAAAAATTGACTCGTAAATGGGTTGTTCCAGGTACACCTGAAATGCAGCACCGTATTGGAGGATTAGAAAAAGACGAGTGTACTGGATGTGTTTCTCACAATCCTCAAAACCATGAGTTAATGGTTAAAATTCGTAAAGAAAAAATTCAAAGAGTAGCCAATTTTATACCTGAGCAACGTTATAAAGGCAAAGATGCAAAAAAACTATTGGTTGTTGGTTGGGGGGGGCAGTTTGGTATTTTGTTTGGAGCTGTTAATGAGCTTCAAAAAGAAGGCAAAGACATTGCTTTTACACACTTTAATTACATCAATCCACTGCCAAAAAATACCGCTGAAATTTTTTCAAAATTCGATAAAATTATAGTGTGTGAATTGAATGATGGACAATTTGCTAATTACTTAAGAGCTTTGCTACCACAGTTTAAATATGAGCAGTACAATAAAATTCAAGGCTTACCTTTTACAGTAAAAGAATTAAAAAATAAGTTCAACCAATTATTAGAGGAAAAATAAAATGGAAGCAACTACTTTACAGTGTTTATATAAACCCAGAGATTATGCCAGCGATCAAGAAGTAAAATGGTGTCCGGGATGTGGCGATTATGCTATTATCAGTGCTGTTCAAAAAACATTTTCTGAATTAAATTTAAAAAAAGAAGATGTTACTATCGTTTCAGGAATTGGCTGTTCATCTCGTTTTCCATATTATATGAATACTTATGGGTTTCACACTATACATGGTAGGGCAGCAGCTGTAGCTACCGGAGTTAAATTAGCCAATCCTGATTTAAGTGTTTGGATGATGTCTGGTGATGGCGATTCATTAGCAATTGGTGGTAATCATTTTATCCATGCTGTTCGTAGAAATATCAACATCAATTTAATTTTGTTTAACAATGAAATTTATGGACTTACTAAAGGTCAATACTCCCCCACTTCTGAAAGAGGGAAGATTACAAAATCATCTCCCTACGGAACCGTAGAAAGCCCTTTTAATGTAGGAGAACTGACATTAGGATCTAAAGGACACTTTTATGCTCGGGTACCAGATACGGATGTTAAATTAATGACTGAGGTAATGAAACAAGCCTATTTACACGAAGGATTTTCAGTAGTGGAAGTGCTACAAAACTGTGTGATTTTTAACGATAAAACGCATGCTGACATTACCTCGAAAGAAACTAAACTAAACAATCAAATATTACTTGAACACGGTAAACCAATGCTTTTTGGTGAAAACAACAGTAAAGGATTACTTCTAAATGGATTGGATTTGGAAGTAGTAACCATAGGTGAAAACGGTATTTCAGAAGAAGACATTTTGGTGCATGATGCCTCAGCAAAATCAAATGTTTTACACAATCTATTAATTCAAATGAAATTACCTGAATTCCCTATTGCAATGGGCGTAATTAGAAATGCAGATGCCAACGTATACGACAAAGCATTTTTTGAGCAAATGGAGAACCAAGAACAATTATCAAAATATAAATCTTTAGATGATTTATTTATGAGTGGGAATATTTTTACAATAAACTCTTAGTTAATTTATTTGAATAATTAAACATCATTTTATTATTTTCTATGTTTATGTTATACTTACCAGAAAGTATGGTTATAATACGAAAGCTCTAACTATTTACTCTATAAAAAATATTTTTTTTTCAAAGTCAGTAATGTAATCTATTTATAAACACCTAATTTATATAATTTATAAAATATTAAAAGATATTTAGGTCTTTTTATATTTTGTATTAAAAAAGTTGTATCTTTGCCCTATAAATTAATAACCAACTAAAACCAAAAAGTTATGGAGAACATAGATAACAAAACTGTAGCCGAAATAGTTACAGAAAACATCAAAACAGCTGATGTATTTAAGAAAAACGGTATAGATTTTTGCTGTGGCGGGCATGTTTCTGTGCAAGAAGTATGTGCTAAAAAAGGCATTGATTATGCTAGTTTAAAAGAAGAAATCATGAAAATAGAAAACCAGCAACAAGGTAGTCATGATTTTAATACTTGGGATTTAGATTTCCTTAGTGACTACATCATAAACACACATCATAAATATGTACAAGAAGCAAGTTCTATTATTGCTCAATATGCAGAAAAAGTTGCAAAAGTTCATGGACATCACTATACTGAAACAATTGAAATTTATAAGTTGTTCATTGAAATTGCCAATGAATTAAGCAGCCATATGCAAAAAGAAGAAAGCATCTTATTCCCATATATAAAAGAATTAGCTGCAGCACAAAAGAAAGGAGAAGAAATTCCAACACCACATTTTGGAACCATAAAAAACCCTATAAATATGATGGAGACTGAACATACTGGAGCTGGTGAAATTCTTTTTAAAATTAAAGACCTAACAAATGATTTCACACCTCCATCAGGTGCGTGCAACACTTTTAGAGCTTTATACGCAAAACTAGAAGAGTTTCAAAATGATTTATTCCAACACATTCATTTAGAAAATAATATTTTATTTCCAAAAGCCATTGCATTAGAAGCAAAAATGTTAAATTAATTTGATAATTTTGAAGTCTGAATTATGTTGTCAAAATCTTGTGTATACGCCTTAAGAGCCATTGTTTATGTAGGACATAACAGTTCCGAAAACCATAAAATTGGCATTAAAGAAATCGGTGAAGAACTAGATTTACCTGTACACTTTTTGAGCAAAATACTTCAATCATTGGTTAAGCATAACATTCTTCAGTCAACAAAAGGACCACACGGTGGTTTTTACATTAATGAAGTATCTGGAAAAATAAAACTACTAAGGATAATTGAAGTTGTTGATGGATTATCATTCTTTCACAAATGTGGTTTAGGTATGCACGAGTGCTCTGACACACATCCTTGCCCACTACATGATGACTTTATTGTTTTTAGAGAAGGTCTGTATAAAATATTCGCCACCAAAACAATAAACGATTTGGTAAAAAAAGTAGAAGATGGTAATGCTTTTATCCAAAATTTAAATACGAAAAATTAAAAACATTATACAAACAATTAAAATAATTTTAAAATGAAAAAAGTAACATTAAACGTATTAACAGTAAGCCTAATGTTAGGAATGGTAACATTAGTAGCTTGTGGTGGTTCTTCTGAAGAAGCTACAGAAACTGCAAAAGATGCTGTTGAAGAAGCTACTGAAATTGTAGAAGAAGTTAAAGAAGAAGTAGTTGAAGCCACTATTTCTGGTGAAGAAGTTTTCACATCTAAAGGCTGTGTAGCTTGTCACCAATTAGAAACTAAAACAGTAGGCCCTTCTTTAAAAGAAATTGCTGCTGCTTATGATGGCAATAAAGATGGCTTAATTGCTTTCTTAAAAGAAGAAGGTGAAGCTATTGTAGATCCTGCTCAAGCTGCTGTTATGCAACCACAACTTGCTGTAACAAAAGCTCTTCCTGCTGCAGAATTAGAAGCATTATCAGAATATATTTTAAGTAATAAATAAAAACTTTTTTCCTTCCATAAAAGTTCATGAGGTTTAACAATAAAATTAATTGTATAGATTGTGAAAACACCAATTGTTTCATTAAAAAACATTGTTTAGAAAGCATTGAGCAATCTGATAATATACATGAAAACAAATTTATTAATAGATACACTAAAAACCAATTAATTTTTATGGAAGGAAATTTTGTTGACAGCATTAATTTCATTCAATCTGGCAGAGTAAAAGTTTTTAAAAAAGGAGCTTTTGGTAAAGACCAAATTATACGTCTAATTTCTAATGGAGATATTTTTGGACATAGAGGCTTATCTGATGCAGAAAAATTTAGTATCTCAGCAACTTCTATAACTGATACTCTGATTTGTAGTTTTGATAAAGCCTTTTTCTTTAAACTACTAAAATCTACTCCAGAACTTACTTATAACCTCATGCTTTATTTTGCTAACGAGCTTAATCAGGAGGAAAAAAAACTTAGAGACCTCTCCATTTTTAATGTTAGAGAAAAAGTTGCTAAAGCATTATTAATGATGATTGATGCTTATGGACTTACTAAAGAAAATGAAATTAATCACGCTCACGAACTAAGCAGACAAGATATTGCAGAATTAGTAGGTCTAAATTCTAATCAAGTAACAAAAATTTTAGCTGATTTAAAAGAAGACAATATTCTGGAAACAGACAATAAAACAATAAAAATTATCAACCTTAACAGTCTTAAAGAAATAGTAAATATTTAGCTAGATTTATAATGATTTATATCATAACAAATTCTTCCAAATAAAGCTATTTCACTTGATTTATATCAAGAATTATATTACGAGGTTGTTTGTATTTTTGAAAATAAAAGATATAAAGGTCTTTTAATATTTATTAAAATAATTATAAACTAAAAACAAAAAGCTATGCTAACAAAAAGTCAAGCGAAAATATTCTTCCTAGCAGGAACAATTATTTTCTCAGTATTATTTCTTGGTTTATCGTACGACACACATGTAAACAAGCATGACGACCAAACCAATGCAGATAAAATAACTCCAGAAGTTGTTGCCGGAAAACATTTATGGGAAAGCAACAATTGTATGGGGTGTCATACCATATTTGGGGAAGGTGCTTATTATGCACCAGAGCTTACCAAGGTAATAGAACGCAGAGGAGCGCCTTATGTTAAAGGTGTTTTAATGTCGCCAACTCCTTGGGGCGAGCATACCAGTGGAAGAAAAATGGTGGCTTATGGTTTTTCTGAAGAAGAAGCCAACAACCTTATAGCATACTTTGAATGGATAGGAAATGTTGACCTAAATGGTTTCCCTGCTAAACCAAAATATGAAATTAAAAAAACTAAATAATTAAACAATAACTAAAATTTAATGTCATGAAATATACAACACAAAAAGTAGCTTATTGGTTCTTCCTATCGGCATTAGGACTGTTAGCACTGCAAATCGTTTATGGTTTTATCATGGGGTTTGCTCATATGGGAATGGACGGTCTACATGATTTCATTCCATTTAACACTGCAAGAGCAGTTCATACCAACTTACTAGTTTGTTGGTTATTATTAGGATTTATGGGATCCGCATACTACATCATCCCTGAAGAATCGCAAAATGAATTGTACTCGCCAAAACTTGCCTACATACAACTTATTAGCTTTTTAGCAGTTGGTGTTACAGCTGTTATTGCTTATCACTTTAACTGGTGGGAAGGACGTAAATTCTTAGAAATTCCTCGTCCACTAGATTATTTAGTGGTGGTTAATGTGTTAGCCTTCTTATTTAATATATTAATGACCTTATTTAAAGGAAAAAAACAAACCACAACAGCTTTAGTTTTAACTATGGGATTATTATTCTCTGCCCTACTCTACTTACCTGGAATGATTTGGTTTGACAGCCAAACCTTAGATTCTTTTTACAGATGGTACGTAGTTCACCTATGGGTAGAAGGCGTTTGGGAATTAATTATGGGAGGTATTTTGGCTTTCTTATTAATTAAAATTACAGGTGTTGATAGAGAAGTAATAGAAAAATGGTTGTATGTAATTGTAGGATTAACCTTCTTATCAGGTATTTTAGGAACAGGTCACCATTTCTACTACATAGGAGCTCCATCTTACTGGTTATGGATTGGAGGTATCTTCTCAGCATTAGAACCATTAGCTTTCTTAGCTATGGCTTTATTCGCACTAAATATGTATAGAAAAGGTGAGAAAAAACACCCAAACAAAACCGCTTTAAACTGGACATTAGGAGCTGCAATTACGTCATTTGTTGGTGCAGGTTTATTAGGTGCTGCCCATACTTTACCTAATGTAAATCTTTACACTCACGGAACTTTAGTAACTGCAATGCATGGACACATGGCTTTCTGGGGAGCTTATGCAATGATTGTTTTAGCTATTATAGCTTATGCAATGCCAAACCTTACAGGAAGAAAATTATTTAACAATGGAATTTCTCAATACGCCTTTTGGTTAAGTAATATTGGAATGATAGGTATGACTGTAGCTTTTGGTGTTGCTGGTGTTGCTCAGGTTTATTTAGAAAGAATTTTAGGAGTTGACTTCATGGAAACTCAAAAAGAAATTGAACCTCACTTTTTAGTGTTAGTACTTTGTGCCTCCGGATTCACAATAGGTATAACATTGTATATAATCAACTTTTTTAAATTTGGGAAACCAACCGATGAGGCTCTTGTAGCTGCATCATAATAAATTTTGTTATTGATTGATGGGAATCAGGGGGTAAAAAGCTCATAATTTTAAGCCCCCTGTTTTTTCTCAAACTATTTTATAAACCCCTAACTAAAAAAATCATGGAAACAATATTTTATAAATCAATAGGTAAAGAGCAAGAAATTTTTGAACATGCTTATAAAAACAAGTTACCTCTTTTGCTCAAAGGACCAACCGGAACAGGTAAATCAAGGTTTGTAGAATTTATGGCTCAAAAAATGGGCAAAAAATTATACACCATTACTTGTCATGAAGAAACTTCCTCCACCGATTTAATTGGTAGATACATTTTAAAAGGTGCAGAAACTGTTTGGATTGACGGACCAATGACCAGAGCTGTAAAAGAAGGAGCTTTTTTATATCTTGATGAAATTGCAGAAGCTCGTCCAGACATTATTGTTGCACTACACTCACTTACCGATCACCGTAGAAGTTTGTACATAGATAAAACTGGTGAAACCATTACTGCCGATGAAAACTTTATGTTAGTTGCTACTTACAATCCAGGTTATCAAAGAGGGTTTAAGGAATTAAAACCTTCTACTCGTCAACGATTCATCTCCTTATCATTCAACTATCCTAAAAAAGAAATTGAATCTGAAATTTTAATAAAAGAAACAGGTATTGATAATGAAACTGCTAATAAATTAGTAAAACTTGGAGCTAAAATCAGAAATCTAACAGAGCTTGGTTTAGCAGAAACAGTTTCTACTCGTTTGCTGGTTGATGCTGCTTTATTAATTAAAAGCGGCTTACCTCAACGACTTTCGTGCGATGTAGCGATTGCAGAACCTTTGAGTGATGATGAAGATACCACCAATGCTATTAAAGATTTAATTAGTTTAAGTCTGTGAGATTGAAGTCAGAAGACAGAAGACGGAGGTTAGGAGATTAACAAATAACCTCAAACTTTAAACCTCAAACTTATTCAAGCATGGAAATCGATCAAATATTATTTAAAAGGTTTTATAAATTCTATAAAAAATTCACCGACAAAGTTGATGAAGAAGAACAATCAAGAACGGTAATTTTAGAACCTTTAAAACCTAGACTAACACTTCTGTCAAGAGCTTTATCTGGCTTACAGAACGATATTATTACTTCCGAGCGTGAAGGTGGCTGGTCGGGCTTAAATTTTTATTTACCCGAAAAAGTATCCTTTAACCTTACTACAGAAGATAATATTAATTTCTACCTTTTTAGAACGCTCTATTTATCTGTTCAACAGCAATTAAAATTAAATTGGAAAGATGATGATGAATTTACAGCTTTAGAAGCCAAAGAAAAAGCGTTAGAAAATGCAGAACATATTTTAGCGGCTTTGTTTAATGAATATCCTGCCACCAAATCCATTTACGAAAGTCAGAAAGCAAATCTTGAAAACTATTATGCCAGTAAAGAATTAGCTCCTGACTACAGTTGGCTTTATGGCAAATGGATGCGTATCAATCAAAAAGCTTTTAATGCCAAAACTGAAACTTTAAATGATTTAAAAAGTCTGTTGGAAGAGAATGAAATTACTACCGAATTAGCTGCTAATCCGAGTGATGAAGTAGAAACTGTTGCTGTAGATCAGAAACAAGCGGAAGACAGTGTGGCTCACAATCAGTTCGAAAAAGTAGATACCCTATCGGAGTTTAACGGTACATTTAAAGAAATGGATGGCGATGACACGTTGAGTGATGATGAAGAAGCATTAAGAGAACTGAGCTTAAAACATACAGTTAGAACAGATGAGTCCAATCATTCTGTATATCAGGCAGAATTTGTAAATAGCACCAACTCCATTTTAGCCGAAACAGATAATGCTGAAAGTCATTTTCTGCATTACGATGAATGGGATTATAAAAACAGAATTTACAAAAAAGATTTTTGTCGAGTATTTCCTAAAAAAGCATCTAATAGTAATACTGACTTTGCTCAACAGGTAATTAGTAAAAACACAAAAACCAAGCAGCAACTGCTTAAAATATTTGCAAACATTCATCAGGAATATGAAAAAGTTACCCGAGTAAATTTTGGCGAAGAAATTAATATTGACGCTACAACTGATGCGTTAACAGAAATTTTTAGCAACAAAACACCTTCGGAAAAAATTTACAATACTTCCCGAAAAAGAAAAAAAGACCTTTCTGTTTTGTTATTGATGGATACTAGCCTTTCGGCAGATGGTTATGCCAATAATCACAAAGTATTAGATGTAGAAAAAACCGCTGTATTACTTTTTGGAGAAGCTCTCAACGAGTTTAATGTTAATTTTCAGATAGATACTTTTTCATCTAGAACAAGAAATAATTGCTCTTATAAAAGCATTAAAACTTTTAACGAAAGCTGGATGAAAACCCGAAATAAAATTGGTGCTATTGAAGCAGAAGATTTTACTAGAATAGGTACAGCTCTTCGCCATGCTGGAAATTTAATAGAACAAGAACCAACTCAAAAAAAGTGGATTATCTTACTTTCTGATGGCAAACCTAACGATTATGATACTTACGAAGGACAATACGGTATTCATGATGTAAAAAAAGCATTACAAGAACTCAAAAACAAACACATAAAAACATTCTCGTTGGCTATAGAAGCTCAAGCAAAATACTATTTACCCCAAATGTTCGGACATAAAAACTACGCCATACTTCCCAATCCGACAGAGTTACCTTATGCTTTTGCTAAATTTTACAAACAATTAATGCTAACCTAACAAAGCTTTTATAATGAATGAACAACATAAATCTATATACTACCCACCAGGTGGCATACTCATCTGGTTTTTAATTATTTTAGAAATTTTTACCTTTTTAGGAGGGATTATGGTTTTTCTGAACTACCGAACAGAAGAGCTTAGTTTATTTCAAGAAGCTCAACAACAACTCAATCCCTTAATCGGAACAATTAACACTATTGTTTTGATTATTAGCGGATATTTTATTGCAAACAGCATCCATTTTATTAAAAACAATGAGAATAAAAAAGCTGCTCGTTCTATTTTAATTAGTCTACTATTGGGAGTAACTTTCCTAATTATTAAATCTGCTGAATACTATGCTAAAATGGAGCAAGGTATTGGTTTAAGCGACAATACTTTTTTTACTTTTTATTGGATGATGACGGGGTTTCATTTTATTCATGTACTTTTTGGAATAGGACTACTTTCTTATATGTATATTGGAATTAATAAAAACACCTATCATTCAGAAAATTATTTTGATGTAGAATCATCTGCAACTTATTGGCATTTGTGCGATTTAATTTGGATATTAATTTTCCCTATATTTTATCTTATTTAAACCTAACAACTATGCTGAAAGAAATAAAAATAAATACTATAATACTTACTATTTTACTCGTTCTTATTATTGCTATTTATCTATTAGCAGAGAACAAAGCAAACAGCTCTTTTACTATTATAACAAGCCTAACAGCTGTAAAATTCATAGCTATTAGTTTTCAATTTATGGAAACAAAAAAAGCTAACTTCTTTTGGAAAATATTAGTAAGTCTATTTGTTATTGCTTTTCTAATAGGAGTATTCGTTTTGAGTTAAGGGTTAATTATCTATGAGATTTTAAAATAAAACTATCTTCTTACAATTGATTAAAAATCAAAAACCAACGTGGTATTTTCTTTTAAATAAATTAATTTTAATAGGATTTTATCTATTGTTTTATTGCCACCTAAAAAAACATGACTTAAATCATTAAAAAAGCTTCCAAACCTTTGTTTTCATAGTGAGTTGTGTCATCTATATTTGTTAGTTTTCAACCTAAATTTGGGGTGTGATTAAGGAGATAACTAAAGATATTTTATGATAAGTATCATTGTTTTTGTTAACTTTATCGCAATAATTATTTAAATTGTAAATTAAAAACCTAAATATCATGAAACAAACAAATCTAATCCTTTTAATTTCAATAGCGTTGTTTACATTTGCTTGCAACAACCCATCTGAAAAGAAAGCTAAAAAAAATGTTGACACAACTTCTATTCCAGTTGATGGAGAAATGGAAGCAGAGTTAACATCTCCACCATTGGTTCCAAAACCAATTGGCGATAGAGCTGCTAAAAAACTAATTGTTCATATGGAAATTCTAGAACAAGAAGGTGAAATGGCCAATGGAGTTAGCTATGTTTATTGGACTTTTGGAGGTAGCGTTCCTGGTTCTTTCATCAGAACAAGAGTGGGCGATGAAGTAGAATTTCATTTAAAAAATCACCCTGACAACAAATTGCCTCACAACATCGATTTACATGCTGTAACTGGCCCGGGAGGTGGAGCAGAATCTTCATTTATTGCTCCTGGACATGAAAAAGTTTTTTCATTCAAAGTATTGAACCCGGGTTTGTATGTTTACCATTGTGCTACTGCTCCTGTTGGAATGCACATTGCCAACGGTATGTACGGATTAATTTTGGTTGAACCAGAAGGGGGTCTTCCTGCTGTTGATAAAGAATATTATGTAATGCAAGGTGATTTCTATACTAAAGGAAAGAATGGACAACCTGGTTTACAACCTTTCGATATGCAAAAAGCTGTTGACGAACATGCTGACTATGTAGTTTTTAACGGAAAAGTTGGTGCATTAACTGGTGATAATGCAATTACTGCTAATGTAGGCGAAACAGTTAGATTATTCGTAGGTAACGGTGGACCAAACTTAGTTTCTTCTTTCCATGTTATTGGTGAAATTTTCGATAAAGTATATGCTGAAGGTGGAACTACTATTAACGAAAACATCCAAACTACTTTAGTTCCTGCCGGTGGTGCTGCTATTGTAGAATTTAAAGTTGAAGTTCCTGGTACTTTTATCTTGGTTGACCACTCTATTTTTAGAGCATTTAATAAAGGTGCTTTAGGTATGTTAAAAGTAAAAGGAGAAAAAAACAAAAAGATTTATTCAGGAGAACTAATGGAAGGAATTTACAAACCAGAAGGTGGTGGAATTCAGGAAATGCCTAATGCAGGTGAAGCTCCTACTGCTAAAATAGCAACTACTGTAGCAGAAAGAATTGAAATGGGTAAACAAGTATATTCTCAAACTTGTGTAGCTTGTCACCAAGCAAATGGAGAAGGTTTGCCAAACGCATTTCCTCCTTTAGCTAAAGCTGATTTCTTAAATGCCGATGTAAACAGAGCAATCGATATTGTATTAAACGGTTTAACAGGAGAAATTACTGTAAATGGAAACAAATACAATAGTGTGATGACTGCTCAAAATATTACTGATGAAGAAGTTGCTAATGTATTAACTTACATCTACAACAATTGGGGAAACAATAAAACTGAAGTTACTCCATCAATGGTAAAAGCTGTAAGAAATAAGAAAAAATAATGAAATTCAACGTCTTACCATTAGTATTCATACTGTTAAGCAATATTACAATTGCTCAACAACCAACAAAAACTGTAGCCATCAAAGGGGGGAAATACATCCCCCTTTATGGTACAGATTCTTCTGTTGTTACAGTTAAAGATTTCCATATGGACATCCATCCGGTAACACACCAACAATATTTAGATTTTGTAATTGCTAATCCTAAATGGAAAAAAAACAAAGTAACACGCTTGTTTGCTGATAAAGGTTACCTAATGGATTGGACTAGCGATACTACTTTCAGTAATACGATTTCTAATTCTCCTGTAAATACCGTTTCTTGGTATGCAGCAAAAGCCTATTGCGAATATGTTGGCAAAAGATTACCAACAGTGGATGAATGGGAATATGTAGCTATGGCTGACGAAACAAAAAAAGATGCTCGTGTGGACAGCCTCTACAATCAAAAAATATTAAGCAGTTACGAAACACCAAAAACCTACCTAAAACAAGTAGGAAAAACCAATAAAAATATTTGGGGTGTTTACGATTTACATGGCTTAGTTTGGGAATGGACATTAGATTTTAATTCTGTATTAATTTCAGGAGAATCTAGAAAAGATGTAGATACCGATAGGAATTTATTTTGTGCAGGAGGTGCTGTAGGTGCTAAAGACTTAATGAATTATGCAGCCTTTATGCGTTACGCTTTTAGAGGAAGTTTAAAAGCCAATTTTTGCATTAAAAACTTAGGTTTTAGATGCGTAAAAGATTAAAATCAACTAAACATATGAAAAACTACATTCTACTTTTACTACTAGTGTTCGTTTTGTTTTCGTGTAACAATACAACAACAGACGAAACCAATACAACAAACAATGCAGTTGAAGCTACAGAAGAATTTGACGAAATGTCTATTTTTCAGCTACCTTCCACTTGGAAAACTCAAAACAACGAAACAGTTGAGTTTAAAGATTTTCAAGGCGAAGTATTGGTGGTAGTAATGATTTATACCTCATGTAAAGCTGCTTGTCCGAGATTAGTTGCTGATATGAGAAACATTGAAGCTAAAGTAAAATCCGAAGCAAATCAGCCCGTTAAATACATTTTAGTAAGCATAGATCCCGAAACAGATACTCCTGAAAGATTAAAAGCTTTTGCTATTGAAAACCAAATGGACACAGAGCAATGGGTTTTCCTACAGGGATCGGATGAAAACACCAGAGAATTTGCCAATATTTTAGCCGTAAAATACAAAGAAATATCTCCTATAGATTTCTCTCACTCCAACATTATTAGTATTTTCAATCAACAAGGAGTGTTAGTTCATCAACAAGAAGGCTTGGGAGTAGATAACAAAACTACCGTTGATAAGATTATTGAATTAGCAGCTCCCTAATCCCTAGAAGCCAATCACAACCAAAAACGTCATTCCTGAAATTTTCAAGGAACGTAGAAAATTGTCAGAAATCTCTTTTAGTTTAAGACAATGAAATATCAACCAGCAAAACTCAAAAAAAACATTTTAACGATTTAGAATAAACAGTAATTTTACAAAAAAAAGCTATGAAACCAACACCCGAACATGATGAGCGTATCGCAAAAATGACTTTTGCATCGGTATATCCACACTATGTTACCAAAGTAGAGAAAAAAAGCAGAACAAAAGAGGAATTGCACCAAGTGATAACATGGCTAACGGGTTTTAATGATAAAAAACTACAAGAGCTCGTTGATAAAAAAGTAACTTTTGAAACTTTCTTTCAGCAAGCTTCATTACACCCAAATGCTCATCTTATTACAGGGGTAATATGCGGATACCGAATAGAAGAAATAGAAACTCCTTTAACACAACAAGTAAGGTATTTAGATAAACTAGTTGATGAATTAGCAAAAGGCCGTAAGATGGAAAAGATTTTAAGGATTGTATAAAGTTTCTTCTCGAGTATATTTATAATTGACCTATTTAATGAATAAAAAAATTCATTCCAATTAGTCTTCTTTTTTACATTGTTCTTCTGGTAAGGCACCACAAAAGCCACAAGCCTCTCCCTCTTTATTTAAAAAAGGACTATTACTAGCGCAAGTTCCAGAAAACTTTCCATCTTTCTTAAAAAGTATCTTAACAGCTATTCCAGCAATTCCTACCCCTAGCAATACTATTGAAAATAATATAAGTTTCATAGATGAGTAATTTTAAATGTATATTTGTTTAAGCACTTTGAGTTTCAATCTCTCTGTTTACTTTTTTAAATAAGCCTTGTAATACTTTTCCCGGACCAACTTCTATAACAGATGAAGCACCATCTTGCAACATGTTTTGCATGGTTTGTGTCCATTTTACAGGAGCAGTAAGTTGTGCTATTAAATTAGCTTTAATTTGTTCCGAATCTGTCATTGGTAATGCGCTTACATTCTGATAAATTGGGCAAATTGGCGAATTAATATTCGTGTTGTTTATAGCTGCAGCTAATTCTTCTCTTGCAGGCTCCATAAGTGGAGAATGAAAAGCTCCTCCAACAGGTAAAACCAAGGCTCTTCTTGCTCCTGCTTCTGTTAATTTTTCACAAGCTGTTTGTACTGCTTCTACACTTCCAGAAATTACTAATTGACCAGGACAGTTATAGTTTGCAGGAACAACAACTCCATCAATTTCGCTACAAATTTTTTCTACTACATCATCATCTAAATTTAAAATAGCTGCCATAGTTGATGGTTCTTTTTCACAAGCTTTTTGCATGGCTAAAGCTCTAGCTAAAACCAATTTCAATCCATCTTCAAAAGAAAGCGCATTGGCTGCTACCAAAGCAGAAAATTCTCCTAAGGAATGTCCAGCAACCATATCTGGCTGAAAAGCATCACCCATAGTTTTGGCTAAAATAACCGAATGTAAAAATATGGCTGGTTGAGTTACTTTTGTTTGTTTTAAATCTTCATCAGTTCCATTAAACATGATATCAGTAATATTGAACCCCAATATTTCATTAGCTTTTTCAAACATTTCTTTTGCTAATACTGAATTTTCGTATAAATCTTTACCCATTCCTACAAATTGAGAACCTTGTCCCGGAAATACATATGCTTTCATATAGTATGCTTTTAATAAATTTCGACTTAATTTTACACTGCAAAATTACGTTTTTCCTTATTAAGGATTTTAAATTTTAGCACATAGTAATGAATTTTCTTACTTTTATCCCTATTAAACAACCATGAGAAATAATTAACTACATAAATGAACACAAAAACCATCCGAATTATCATTGTTTTTGCTGTTGTTTCCCTAATTGGAATGATTGCTACACAGATTTTTTGGGTAAAAAATGCTTATAACTTAGAAGAAAAACAGTTTAACGATAGGGTGCATATTGCCCTTACAAATGTAACTCATGAATTGTTGAATATCAATAAAGATGAATCTGATTTAATTAACCCCGTAAAACAAATAAGTTCTAATTATTTTACTGCCGTAATAAATGATACGGTTCATCCTTATCTTTTAGAAACCTTATTAAAAAAACATTTCACCAATCGAAACCTTACCTTAGATTTTGAATATGTAATTTATGATTGTTTTACCGATTCTATAGTTTTTGGTAATTACATTTCTGTTCAAGATGCTGAAAAAGATGAACTTCAGGTTGCTTCATCAAATATTAAATGGGATAAAGACGGACATTATTTTGGCGTTTATTTTCCATCTAAAAATGCCTACATACTAAACAAAATGGGGATTTGGATATTTAGTTCTTCTATAATTTTAATCATTATTATTTTCTTCTCTTATACTATTAACATCATACTCAAACAAAAACGATTGTCCGAAATTAAAAACGATTTCATCAATAACATTACTCACGAATTTAAAACGCCTATTTCTACCATATCGCTCTCGGCAGAAGTGTTGTTAAATCCTGATATTTCCCAACAACCCGACCGCTTAAAAAGTTACGCAAAAATAATTCAAGATGAAAATAACAGATTAAAAAACCAAGTAGATAAAGTACTTCAGTTAGCAACTATTGAAAGAGACAAACTGAAGCTTGAGAATGAACCAATAGATTTACATGAATTAATAGCAAACTCTATAAAAAGCTTTGAGTTGCTTGTTAGTCAGCAAGGAGGACAAATTACAGCTCAGTTAAAAGCTCCTGAACATATTTTCCATGGTGATAAAGTACATATTTCTAATATTCTTTATAACCTTATTGATAATGCTATAAAGTATTCACCTGAAAAGCCTACCATAACAATAAGTACTTCTCCATATAAAAATGGAATAGAAATAAGTGTGAGAGATAATGGTGTAGGTATTTCTGAAGAAGCACAAAAACATATTTTTGAGAAATTTTACAGAGAACCAACAGGAAATGTGCATAATATCAAAGGGTTTGGTTTAGGATTAAATTATGTAAAAACCATTGTGGAATTCTACAATGGAAGTGTGCGATTAGTTAGTAAAAAGAATGAAGGTTCTACATTTATTATTAAATTGCCACTTAAAATAAACAATAAATAGATAAAGTATGGGAAACAATAAAAAACTACACATTTTATTAGCCGAAGATGATACCAATTTAGGTTTTGTTGTTCAAGACAACCTTAAAGCAATGGGATATGAAGTTACACTTTGTATTGATGGCGAACAAGCACTAAAAACCTTTGTAAATAACAACTTTGATGCTTGTATTTTAGATGTGATGATGCCTAAGAAAGGTGGTTTTGAAGTTGCTGAAACCATCAGAGATATTAATCCTGAAATTCCCATCATTTTTCTAACTGCCAAATCTTTACAACCTGATAAAGTTAGGGGTTTTACCATTGGTGCGGATGATTATATTACCAAACCGTTCGATTTTCAAGAGTTTGTTTTAAGATTAGAAGCCGTTTTAAGACGCTCCAATTTGCTATCAAAAGAAGATGAAGAGGAAATAAACTCTTATATTATTGGTGATTACGAATTAGACATTAAAAACCAACTCCTTAAACATAAAAATAGCGAAAGAAGCCTAACCAAAAAAGAAACTAAAATACTGAGCTATTTATGTAAGCACAAAAATGATATTGCTCCCAGAGAAATGATATTAAAAAACATTTGGGGAAATGATGATTATTTTAGTGGTAGAAGCATGGATGTATTTATCTCTAAATTAAGAAAATACCTTAGTGACGATAAAAAAATAACCATTACCAATATTCATGGTGTTGGTTTTAAACTAGAGGTAGAAAACTAATAATGGACAAGACAGCACTCATAAAAGAACTTTCATTTACCACTAGCAGAAGTGGCGGTGCAGGCGGGCAGAATGTAAATAAAGTTTCCACCAAAGTAGAGTTGCTGTTTAATGTAGAAAACTCTCAAGTACTTTCGGATGAACAAAAACAACTCATTTTATATAAACTTAAAAATAGAATTAACAATCTTGGAATATTCAGACTACAAGCTGATACTACCAGAAGTCAGCTAAAAAACAAAGAAATAGCAATTGAGCGTTTTTTAACCTTAATAGAAAAAGCATTAACCCCAAAAGTTGCCAGAAAGAAAACAAAACCCTCTAAAGCATCTAAAGAACAACGGCTAAACGAAAAAAGAAAACTTTCAGAAAAAAAGTCTTCCAGACGATATAAATTGGACTAACTTTGAATTTTACATCAAAAACCATCAAATCTTTATTCATAAATTGAAAACCATAACTTTTTATAAATACCAAGGCACAGGCAACGACTTTGTGATGATAGATAATAGAAATCATCAATTCAACAAAGAAAATATTTCACTTGTTCAATTATTATGCGACCGAAAATTTGGTATTGGAGCTGATGGACTCATTTTAATTGAAAATCATGATGAGTTAGATTTTAACATGATTTATTTTAATGCCGATGGCTCTCAAAGCTTTTGCGGAAACGGCAGTAGATGTGCAGTTGCTTTTGCCAAATTCTTAGGAATAATTGAGGATCAAGCATTTTTTCTTTCTACCGATGGCGAACACGAAGCATGGATAAATAAAGAAAATGAGGTAAGCCTAAAAATGCATGATGTTGAAACAATAGAAAAAGGCTCAGACTACTATTTTATCAATACTGGTTCACCTCATTATATTATAGAAACTAACGAAATCGACAAAATTGATGTACCACTAAAAGGTGCTGAAATAAGATATTCCGAAAGATTTAAAACCGAAGGAACTAACGTTAATTTTATTTGTCAAAAAAACAATAATACCCTAAAAATAAGAACCTACGAAAGAGGAGTGGAAAACGAAACACTATCGTGTGGAACAGGTGTAACTGCTGCTGCACTAAGTGTTGCTCATAAAAACAACTTGGGAGCTTCAAAAATTAATGTAGAAACAGAAGGTGGTCAATTAAAAGTAGCTTTTAAAAGAGACAACAATAAGTTTATTGACATTTGGTTGATTGGTCCTGCTGAAATGGTTTTTAAAGGTGAAATTAATGTATAAATGATTAGTTGTGTGGATATGTAAATTATAATTAAAATAACAAATTTGGATACTAGAAATGAAAAACACAACATTACTTCTTTTGATAACGATTTTTTTTGGAAGCTGCGAATCGGATAATTATACACCAAAACCTACTGGTTATTTCAGAATAGACTTACCCGAAAAAAAATACCAAACTACTACTTTAGAATGCCCTTTTCAGTTTGAAATCCCTGTTTATGCCAACATAACCCGTAACCCCAACCAAACGGAAACCCCTTGTTGGTTCGACATCAATTTTACTAGTCTAAATGCAAGTATTTACATGAGTTATAAACCTGTGAATAATAACATTAACGATTATTTGGAAGACTCTAGAACATTGGCCTTTAAACATACCGTAAAAGCATTTGATATTGAGCAAAACATCATTTCTTTTCCCGAGAGAAAAGTTTATGGCTTAGTTTATGAAATTGAAGGAAATACTGCTTCTTCTTACCAGTTCCACCTAACGGATAGTAACAATCATTTTATAAGAGGTTCTTTATATTTTAATAATGTTCCCAATCAAGATTCTATACAACCTGTCTTAACTTTCATAAAAAAAGATATTGAGCATATTTTCAACACACTAGAGTGGAAATGACCTTTTTTTATCAAACAATTTTTCTTTTAAACTCTTTCAAACATGACTTTTATCATGTTTTATATGGTGTTTTTTTATTCATTTTGATTTATTATTGTAATCCTAAATAATTAAAAGCTACACTACTTTATATGGTAAAATTAAAGTTATTCTCTAAATTTCAACTTTATGCATTAATTGGTTTAATTTCAGTATTTTTTATTGATTTACTACTTCCTCTTGGGGTTGCTATTGGTGTAATGTACTTATGTTGTTTTTTATTTATTGTTGGTGAAAATAGAAAAACTATTATTGCTTATACAGCAATTACAATATTTTTTATTTCATTGAAAGTATTAATCTATTTTAATTTACAAGAAGTAAATTGGATGATTATATCAAATAGATTGATTTCTATAATTGCTATTTTTTTTACTTTAATTATAGTGTTAAAATACCGCAAACAAAAAGAAACTAAAAATCAATTACAGATACTTCTAAATGCATATAAGGATGCTATTAATCACAATATCATTTCATTTGTGTCCGATTTAAGAGGCAATATCATATCTGTAAATCAAAAATTTTGTGATGTTTCAAAATATTCAAGGGAAGAATTGGTAGGAAAAAGACCTAGTATTGTTAATTCAGGCTTTCATTCTAAAATATTTTTTAAAACCTTGTGGTCAACTATATCAGCAGGAAATGTTTGGAGAGGAGAAATTAGAAACAAAGCAAAAGATGGCTCATATTATTGGGTAAATTCCACAATACTACCTGTTAAAAATGATAAAGATGAAATAATACAATATTTAGTTTTGCAGACTGATATATCTAAGAAGAAAAAAATGGAGTTAGAAAATTTAAGTTTAAGAGATCAATTAATAGCTATACAAGAAGCTGAACGCACTAGAATTGCACAAGATTTACATGATGGAATTATGCAAATGCTAGCAGCAAGTAACATGCAAATAAATGCTCTAAAAGCAATTTGTAACGACCATGATGAAGGTCATACTTCTTTAAATGTTCTAGGTGCTTTAGTGATTGATTTGTTAAAAGAAGCAAGAGCTATTAGTCATGATTTATCATGCACATCTTTACAGGGTGGTATTATTAGCGGACTTAATAAAACTATTGAATCGTTATGTTCTGAATGTAATGTAGTTCTAGAATCCAATATAGAAGGTAAAAGATTTTCAGAAAAATTAGAAATACATGTTTATAGAATTCTCCAAGAAATTATTAATAATACCATAAAACATTCTAAAGCTACAGAATTGAAAATAATTATTAATCAAGAAAATAACAATTTGTATATAAATACTTTTGACAACGGAATAGGCTTTGATATGGATATGATCAATAAAAAAAATGGACTTGGTTTTTCAAGCTTAAAAAATAGAGCTAAATTGATTAACGGAACTGTTAAAATTCAATCTTCACCTAATAACGGTGTTGTGTATAATATAAAAATAAACAATATTAAGGAGCTTAAAACATTGTAGCTTTTTCCACTACTTTTAGGTTTTCCTAACAAAAAAACCTAGTTCATTTCGTCAGGCTCGTTGTTATTATCTACCACACAAGGATAAATAAAATCACAACTTCTATAAATTAAAGCGTCTAGCTCTAATAAAGAAGCCAATGCCAACTGACTATAATTTTGAGAAGCATTTCTAAACTGACCGGCTTCGGTTTGCCACAAAGTAGTAATCAATTCCATACTTCCTTCGGTTGGATTAATCACTTCAAGGGCTTTTTTCACATTGCCTGCTCCGGCATGATAAACATGCAACACCAGCAGCTTATACCAAATCTCGTTCTCGCTAATGGCAATGTTTCTTTCTGTCAACATTTTATTGGTTTCAGGAATACAAATGGTTTTAATTAATTGAGAAGCTGCCCAAGCAGATTTATCAAAATCCTCACGTTCATCAACATATCCATTCACTTTTAACCCCATCTGAATAGCAACATTTTTCATTAACTGAAAAGAACCATAAGCACCAACAGAAGACTTTTGCAACTTATTCGGACTTTCTATCAACAAAATGGTTTGAGCATAAAACGGATCTACCCCATTTCTCTTGAACACATCAATACCTTTTTCTATAGAAGGCAACACCCGTTGAAAATCATAAAAAGCTTTCTTCCCCGAAGTAAGAAAAATACGTGCATCAGCAGATAAGCCGTAGTGAGTTCTAATACTATCTCTAATGGCATTTTTACGTTCTTCCTGAAGTGCACTCCACTCTTTAACAGCTACTTTAGTAATTATTTGTCTGCTAGCACCAATGTTCAACAAAGCAGAATCTTCATCCATTCTCATTAATGCTCTCCAAAAGGTAGGCTGAGCCAAGGTGTCCCACTTTTCGTCATACAAGGATTTATTTTGTATAAAACGATAATTATTAAAAGAAGTGTTATCCAAATTTTTAAAGCCAACAGCTTCAACAATTTGATGATCGAAAAAAGTAGGTTGAGCCAGCAACCCAACATGGATAATTACTCCAAGAATAAGTGAGAGAAATGTTTGTCTGTTCATATGCATAAAACTACTACGCTAAGATAAGTATTTTGTTGTGTTTTTTAGCAATTTTTTAAACACACTCTTGTTAATGGACTGATTAAATTCTGATTATAATAAAAAAATAAAAAACAACCTAAGCCTATTCCACCAACTTATTTTTAATCCGTAAAAATTTGTATAATTTCGTTCTTCCAAAAACAACTTATGCAAAAAAATAACACACTCCATTACATTAAAGAAGTAGTAGCTAACTTGCCAACCGACTGGATAAAGCTAACCACCCACAGATTAGATATTTATGATGAAAAATTGGCTAAAACGGAATTTTTAGAAGAATTTGAAAAGCTATTTGCCAACCATAATGCAGAAACAGCTTCACTAAGTAAATTACCTACTGCTTACGATTATATTCGATTAGGTCACCCCTTATCTTCTGTATTAGAATGGGCGATTGCTAAACAAAATGGTTTACAAGCAGCAAATGTCATCAGTTTTTCATCTAGAACAATTCCTGTTTTAGCGGTGCTAAGAAAAAATTTATTCGAAAAGAAAAATACCCAACTTATTTACACCGGTGAGTTACCTGCTTATTTTGATGTTGAAACACTAAAGCGTGTTTACGGCTATCAATTTGAATTAAAACAGGTGAATAATATAACAGAAATTCCTGAATTTAACGGAAGTACCGTTTTCATTTCACAGCAAAATGAAATGGGTAAAGTTGACCTCCACCCTAACATTGATTTTTTTATCAGTATTCATCCTCAATGGGGAAGTATTTTAGTGGTAAATGGTAAGCAAAACGAAAATTATATCTCAGAAATTCAGCATGTAAGAAGAAGAGAAACCATTGCCATGACACCAGCCAATTGTTTTTCTGCCTTACAACAATTAATAGGAGATTCTGCTACTACTGAAGAAAATAATCTTGAAGCCAACAAAGCAAGTGTTATCGCTTCCATTAAAAAAATTACTGGAACTAGTAAAAATGCACTATTGGGTTCTTCCGGGTTGTCTATTCAATACGCCATTATGATGGGGTTAATTGATGATGCACTCGAAAAACATCCAGGAAAGGCTATCCATATTGTTGTTCCTCCAAATTGTTATGGTGGCACCAACGACCAAGCCAGAAGAGTTGCTGCTTGCTTAAACAATGTTGAAGTGGTGGATTTACCCGTTGACGGTAACCACAATATGGTTGAAAGTACCAATATTGTGTTGGAACAAGCAGCAGCAGCAGATGCTATTCCTTTCATTATTGCGGAAATTCCAACCAATCCAAGAGTTGAAGTACCCGATCTTTTAAAATTAAGAGATGTGTTAAGTCAGCCACGTAAAACCGCTACTGGAAATGTGGCTATCGACCCTGTTTTTATTTTAGACCAAACTTTTTGTCCGAATGTACAATTCTTAGCTGAAGGTGGAACATTCTCCACCATCAGGTCCATTTCTTATGTTAGTGGTTCCAAATTTCCAAGTGGAGGAAAATGTACTACCGGTTATTGTGTGGCTAACAAAAAAGCGGAAACCTTGTTGGATAAAATAGAAAAACATCTCATACTTTGCGATAATGAAGCAACAGCTCTTCAAGTGGAAATTTTAGCCAAGCAAATTCCTTCAATGAATCAACGCATTAAAGATGCTTATAAAAATACACGAGAGTTGATCAATTTTATTAAAGAAACCTTACCAACCGCAAAAATCAATTTTGTTTCAGATGCATTGGCCAAAGAAGGATTTACTCCATCTGTTTTTTCATTAGATCTTCCTACCAAAGGCAATACGGATGAAGAAAGAGAAACATACAAAAGAGCATTAAATCAGAAACTAATTGATATGATGATTAGTGAAATCCCTAACGAGAGCAAATACTGTGTGAGTTATGGTCAGCTAAAAGGTTGTTATTGGACCATACCTGCAACATCTACTCAAGGCACTACCAAAGAAGACGACAAAGATTATATTGCCCGAGTATCTGTATCTCCCGATTTAGACTTGGAACTTCATAAAAAAGTCTTTTTAGATTTTGTAAAGCAAATTTGATGGAGGTAGAAGCAAAAGTGATTTTTTAATAAAAAAACTTCAGTCCTATTCTATAAGACAGGCTACTAATGACTTAGTAATTAATTCTTCTTAAAAATCCTAAATAAAAAGAAGCCTTTCTTCTCTCCTCTTGCTTTAGCAGCTTTTTTAGCTGTTCTTTTCATTCTTTTTTTGGTAGCTTTTGTTTGGATATTCATGTGCCTTTTCTTTCCTTCTTCAATAGATTTCTCTTGAGCCTTTTCTTTCTCCTCTTTTTGTTTTTCAAGCATTTTCTCACGTTGTTTTACTTGTTTAGAAGCATTTCCCTTTTGGGCACAAGCATCAACAGAAACAACCATAAATATTGCAAACAGTAGGTATGTCCATTTTTTCAACCTCATCTTTTCCCTTAGTTTTTAATAAGCTTTAATACTTGTCGTCCATTATTATTAATTACATTTAAAAAATAAATACCTTGTTTTAAATCACTAATATCTATATTCATTTTAGATTGTACTATTTGTTGAGATTTTAGTTGCTTTCCCAACATATCTATCAAATGGTAAGAAGCATTATTCAGGTTATTTTCACCCATTTCTAAAGTTACTAATCCATTGGTAGGATTTGGATAAACGTTCACATTTGTAAACATATTGTTTTCCTGAATAGTAACTGGTTCAACACCTTGATACACCCAAATATTATCTAAAAACAAATTGTTTCCTTGTCGGTTAATACTTTCAAACTTAACTAAGATATCACTTCCACCATAAGCAGAAATATCTATGTAATCGGTTCTCCAATGAGTAGCGTATTCAGGTACAAAATCATTGGTTAAGGTATCTTTTGTTTGCAAATCTGTACCGCCTTTTTTATACACTTGAGTATAAGTTATTCCACAATCATCAGAAACATAAACTACCAAAGTATCTGCAATAACAGACAACCTCATTTGGTAAGCTACATCAAATTTAATGAATAATGAATCTCTATTGGGTAATTTAATTTTAGGCGTAATTATTGCGTCTAATTGACTCTGACGAGGAGAATAATCATACAAGTTAATGTATGCTGAATAATTACTATTAGTTAGTCCTTGTGTTGCAAGTGTATCCCATGTAATTTTAACATCAGGATTTTCTACAACCCAATTAGAGCTATCTAATTTTGTATTTTCAAAATTCTCGTAAAAAGGCAAAGTGGATATTGTTTCTCTAATATTAAACCTTACCACTCGTTGGTTATTTACAAAATCAATTTCATTAATACTAGTGTCTAATGCTGCTTTAATGAGCAACTCATAATTTCCTAAAGCTTGAGCAGATATAATTGGTAAGTTAACATGAGCAGTATCTCCTGGTACTAAAACTCGTGTAAGCGTATCGTAATGAAGTGCTTCATTGTTTAAATGATAAGAAAAATAAACATCAGAAATAGTACTGTCACCGTTATTTTTAACCACTACAACAGGATTAAAATCTTGCTGACACTGAATGTTATTTGTTGGGCTAAGAATTTCAATAATAGTTACATCATAAGGAATATTATTAGGTGGAGTTGGTGTATGTGTTAGTGCTAAATAATTATAAGCAGCTAATACATCTATCATTCCCATTCCGTAGGTGTTATCTTCTCCTATATCTCCTAAATCAATAGCAGAATAATATAATGCTAACAAAATATCTTCACCACTAACATTTGGAAAAGCTTCCTTAAGTAATAAAACAGCACCTGTGGCATGTGGCCCTGCCATTGATGTTCCATTATAATTTGCATAATTATTTTGATCTATACAAGAACGTACATTCATTCCCGGAGCTACAACTTCAGGTTTTATTAATAGTGAGCCCGATAGGTTTGGACAAGGAGATGGTCCCCTACTAGAAAAGTTAGCAATAGGAAATGATGCATTTGCCCCATTTACCGCTCCAACTGTAAATGTGTTTACCAATCCTGTGGTTACATATTGTGGTTGACCAATTGTAGTAGCTCCCGGTCCTTCATTTCCCGCTGAGAATACATTAGCAATTCCTGCTGCCTCAATAGCATCAAACATTTGTGTTACATAGCCAGCACATATTGTGGTGTCATCATGCGTATCAATTCCCCAAGAATTGTTTATAGCATCAGGCATATCGTTTGTAGTAGAAGTATCACCATCTGGGTTAAAAGCAAACTCAAAAACATCAATATAATCTGGAAGTGGTTTTATTAGTGCGATATTATCTACAATAGGATCTGCTGCCATAAAATAAGCATTAAAAGCTACACCAATGGTATCATTTGTTGCTTGTTCTAACCCTAAAACCGTTCCTGTTGTATGCGTACCATGACTACTAGACTTATCTACTGGTGTAGGTGCATCTACCGCATACCATGCTTGATTTATTGTTTGATAATTTCCAAGCCAAGCATCACTAATTGCTGGATGACTAGGCCAAACTCCCGTGTCTATACTGTAAAATTTTCTTGCTCTACCTGTATAACCCATCGCCCATAAGGCAGGTGCATTTATTGCTGACAAACCAGGTTCATTACCATTAATAGACTTTTGTACTTCTGAACCTTTTTCTACTTCTATTGGCTTAGAGTGGAAATAATCATGCTCTTCTACATATTCAATTAATGGATGGTTTAAAAGCTGTGTTAATAATGATTTCTCCAACTCAACAGTCATCATATTAATTAACCAAAACTGTTTAATAGATTTTACTTTACTTGCATTTTGATTTAGTAGATTTACTATTTGACTTTGTTCATTTTCTGCCAATTGTATAGCTGTTTTCATTACTTTTTTAGCCCTAATATCCAAAGGAATATTGTTTTCCTTAAATTGCTGGTTCATTTGCCGAAAGTCAACTTGATTTTTAAAAATTAAATTAACTTTTAAAAGACTATTATTATCCGCAACCGCTAATTTCTCAGATAAGGTATTGGTAATATGTACCGATTGTGCTTTTAGCATTAAGCTCAATGCAGCAAAGGATATTAGGATTATTTTTTTCATCATCTTTTATAATTGTTAACGGTTTTTAATTTTCTATTTCTTTATCTCCTTCCTCTTCCATTCCTGGTAATTTTTTACCCATTTTTGATAAAACAACTACTACCAAAAAGCCCACTATACAAATTAATGAAAATACAAATGTAATATAGCTTCCTGTGTAATGTGTTTTAGGATAAAATTTGAATTCTACTTTGTGTGTTCCTTCAGGAATTAATAGCCCTCTTAATAAATAGTTTACACGAATAAATTCTACTTCTTTTCCATCTATATATGCTTTCCAATCTTCATTTCCTTTGTACCAAATCTCTGAGAAAACTGCAAAATTAGTAGTATTTGCAGTAGCTTCATACACCATATTATCTGGATGAAAAGAAGTTAATTTTACTGTGTTTTGAACTGAATTATTAGGTGTGAAATCTTTTAAGTAATCTTTAAAACGTTCATCAATAACTACTGTAGCTTTTGGTAAAAAATCAATTAAAGCAGCCATCTCTTCATCTGCATTTTTCACCCATTTAATATTATCTATAAACCAAGCAGAACCACATGCGTCTGGATTGGTTCGTGCCATTTCTTGCCCAGGCTGACCAACAATAAAATACTTTGTATTAAGCATGTTAAACACATTCATATTGTTTTTAGCCAACTGGTTTTCAATTATATCTTGATAACGAATTAATTTTACCGCACTATAACCACCAACGCTATTGTGGAAGTAAGAAGTTTTAACATCATTGAATGAACTTACTGTTGTATTAAATACTCTAAAATATGAGAGATCATTTTGAATTTGTAAATCAGCTTGTGTAGGTTTTATAGATTTTGCAAAAGAACTTGCTTTAGTAAAATCACTATCATTTAGGTATCTTTTTCCAACCGTCCACATATCTCCAACAATAATTATAGCCAAAATTCCAAAAACCACTTTTGTATCTTTAAGCTTGTCGGTAACAAACATCCATAACAAGCCAAAAGTTAACCCTATAATTACAAGTGTTCTTAGTGCATCAGATTTGAGCATCGCAATTCTATCTTCAATAAGTACATTGATATCAATACCTGATTCTGCTATTTGTCCGTCATAAGCACCTTCAAAATCTGAAAAAGAACTTCCAAACAACCATGTAAATAAAGATAATCCACCTAAAATAGCTACTGAATAAAGTAATCCTTTTTTCATTTTTTCAGTACTTGCTTTTTTATTTAGGATAATATTTAAAGTAGTTATTGCTCCCAATACAATAGCTATCATGACTAAAGATAGCCACATTGAAGGTGTCCTAAATTTATTGTAAAGCGGAAAGTTATTAAAGAAAAATTCATTTATTACTAAGAAATTTTTTCCCCATGAAAATATTATGGCCATTATAGTTACTGCTAAATACGCCCATCTTAATCTATCTGAAGAAATGAAAAACAATAATAAAAACAAAAAGATAATTGCAGCCCCCATATAAGAAGGTCCTGTTGTAAATGGTTGGTCGCCATAATACAACGGGAGTCCTTTAACATAATCTAATGCTTGTTTTTTTGGAACTCCTTTCTCTACCAACATTTTGTATGTAGCAGAACTTTCATCTAAAGAAGCTCCGCCAGCATAAGCTCCTGGAATTAATAAATTAATAGTTTCTGCTTTACCATAACTCCATTGCATAGCGTAATCTAAATCTAATCCAGTTCCTTGTTTCACATCTTCTTTAGTAAGCTCAGACTTCCCGCCTCTAATAGTTTCTTCACTATAATCAAAAGTTGTCCATAAAGCTGCTGTATTGGCTAAGACACCAATAATTCCAAAGGCTAACAAAATAAATGAACGTTTAAAAAATACAGGCAACGTTTTATTTTTAATAGCCTGACCAAACATTACAATTACTATAGCCATTATCATAAAAAAAGCATAATAGACAATTTGAGGGTGATTTGCCATAATAGCTAAACCAGTAAATAAACCAGCTAAAGCTCCACCAATAAGCCATCTCCCTCTGTATGTTATTAATATTGAAGCAATAAGTGGTGGTACAAATGAAAGTGTAGTCATTTTACTGGAGTGACCTGCTTCTATAGATAGGAACAACCAAGTAAACAAACCAAATGCTATAGCTCCTAAAACACTTAATTTTGTATCGTATCCAAGTATAGCAAGTGCTATATAAAAACCTAACAATAAATAAAACCATAACCACATGCTTTTAGGTAGAAACTGTGCTGGTATTAATGCAGTATTTAATAAATTAGCATCTGTTTTGTATGCAACCTGAAACAAAGGCATTCCTGAAAAAATTCGTGAAGTCCATAAAATCGTTTCTCCTTTTTCTTTATAATCTCTATATTGATCCCCTGATGCCGCTGCACTCACTTGATCATGACTTAAAATTTTCTTTCCTTGTAATTCCGGATAGAAATAAGCTGCTGCTACCACAAATAAAATTAATACTGCTAAAAGATGTCTTAAAATAGGGTTATTTTTCTCCATGAAATGATTTTTAAATATTGGCTAAAATTAATCACTTTGAACAAAAGATAAAATAAATGACAAAAAAAATCCAGAAAGGTTATCAACTAAGCAGAATTTTAACTTTAGTTCTTACTTATAGCCTTAATTGTTAACTTAAATCTTAATACTTGTTAGAGTTCCATGTAACAAAAACTATTTGAAAAAAGTGTATAATATTCTATACTTAGCTGAGGATTTGTTAGGTAGTTAGTCTCCTTTTGGAAGGTTATAGAATTCTTCCTACCACTCATCATTTTACTTTTCCATTGGTGTAAAATAATTCCTTGTGCTTCTATTAATAAATTACTTTTGATTTTAGGATAAATAAAACCCTTTTGGCATGATAGTAATAAAAGATCTTCATAAATCATATAAAATGGGCAGCAATGTACTCCATGTATTGAAAGGAATTAACTTTAATGTGGAAGAAGGAGAAATGGTTGCTATTATGGGTTCTTCGGGTTCAGGAAAATCTACTTTACTGAACATTGTTGGCATGTTAGATTTATTAGATACAGGTAGCTACACGCTAGATGGTGTACCAATTGTAAATCTCAACGAAACCAAAGCAGCCAAATACCGAAACAAATTTTTAGGTTTTATTTTTCAATCGTTTAACCTTATTAATTACAAAACAGCTTTAGAAAATGTTGCTCTTCCGCTCTATTATCAAAGAGTTCCTAAAAAAGAGCGTGATGAAAAAGCAATGCAATACCTAACCAAAGTTGGATTAGCCAACTGGGCAACACATTTACCTAGCGAGCTTTCGGGCGGACAAAAACAAAGAGTAGCGATTGCTAGAGCCTTGGCTGCTCAACCTAAAGTACTTTTAGCAGACGAACCTACAGGTGCATTAGATTCTACCACTTCTTATGAAGTAATGCAATTACTCCAAGAAATTAATGACGAAGGAAAAACACTATTAGTGGTAACCCATGAAGAAGATATTGCTAAAATGTGTAAAAGAATTGTTCAGTTAAAAGATGGAGTTATTATAGAAGATAAAAAAGTAAACCAAGTTAGAGCATCAGAATATGTTTAGTAGCGATAATTGGCAAGAAATATTTCAAACAATAAAGAAAAACAAGCTCCGTACGTTCTTGTCGGGGTTTACTATTACCCTTGGTTTGCTCATTTTTATTATTTTACTTGGTTTAGGCAACGGATTAAAAAATTCATTCAATCAGTTTTTTATGGATGATGCTACCAATACCATGTTTGTATTTCCGGGGAGAACCAGCATGCCTTACAAAGGTTATAATGTAAATAGAACTATTCAGTTTAAAAACGATGATTTAACAGATATAAAAAAGAATTTTCCTTTTTATTTGGAATATATTACACCCCGAATATTTAGAAACGGAACAGTAACTTTTAACAACGAATCTAACTCATACTCTTTTGTTGGTGTTAGTCCTGCACATCAGATTTCTGAAAAAACCATTATGATGAGAGGTCGTTATATAAATGATTTGGACGTTAAAGAAAAAACAAAATATGCTGTAGTTGGCAGGTTGGTGGAAAAAGATTTGTTTAAAGACAAAAGTGCTTTGGGAGAACATATTATCATCAACAATACCGCTTATAAAGTAATAGGTGTTTTTCAGGATGAAGGTGGTGATAATGAAGAACGAAGAATATATGTTCCCTACACTACCCTACAACTTATTGAAAAAAATACAGACGATATCAACCAAATAGTACTAGCATACAAACCTGAGTTAGGATATGCTGGAGCCATGCTTTTTGAAGAAAAACTCACTAAATTCCTTAAAGAAAAACATGAAATTGCTCCTGATGACCAAAGTGGTGTATTTATTAGAAATATTGCTGATAACATGAATCAAAACCAACAACTTTCTGGTGTTTTAACTCTTATTGTTACCTTTGTTGGTATAGGAACGCTAATTGCCGGAGTTATTGGTATTAGCAACATTATGGTTTTTGTAATTAAAGAAAGAACCAAAGAAATTGGTGTTAGAAAAGCATTAGGAGCGACACCATTTTCTATCATTACCATGATTTTGCAAGAGTCTATTTTTATAACCTTAATTGCAGGTTATGTTGGTCTATTTTTGGGGGTTTTTGTTTTAAAAATGATAGGCGACAAATTGGAAGATTACTTTATACTAAGCCCTTATATAGATTTAGGAACAGCCATAACAGCAACCATTATTTTAATACTTTTTGGAGCATTAGCAGGTTATGTTCCAGCTAAACGAGCAGCTAGAATTCAACCAATTGTAGCGTTGAGAGATGAATAAAAAAGATAAAAGATTAAATAAAACTAATAACTGATAACTATATAACCTAATTAAAATTGATATTTAGAAGAGATACATGGACTGAAATTTTGAGCTCTGTTACTAAAAACAAAGCTAGAACCACCATTACTGTAATTGGTGTGCTTTGGGGTATCTTTATTTATATTACTTTATCAGGTGCTGCCAAAGGACTCGATAATGGTTTTGAAAGACAGTTTGAGCGTGTTGCAATGAATAGTATGTTTGTTTGGACACAGCAAACCAGTGTACCATACAAAGGTTTTAAAACAGGAAGGTTTATTCAATTAAAATTAAATGATGTAAGAACTTTAAAAACAAAAATTCCTGAAGTACAACATATAGCACCCAGAAATGCTAAAGGTGTTTTTGGAGGAGATGCTCCAACTATTACAAGAGATTTAAAACATGGAAAGTATAATGTTTATGGCGATTTTCCTGTAGTTGTAAAAATTGCTACTAAAGATATTTATGATGGAGGCAGGTTTTTAAATGAAGAGGATATTAAACACAATAGAAAAGTATGTGTAATTGGAGAAAGAACGCAAAGAGAATTGTTTAATGAAGATGAAAATCCTATCGGACATTTTATTAAAATTGACAACAGCTACTTTCAAGTAATTGGTATTCATAAATTTGTTCAAGGTGGTGGATTTGAAGATGATGGCGATATCTATATCCCCTTTACAACCTTTAGAAAACTTTATAACACTGGAGAAAATGTAGGTTGGTTAGCCATTGCTGCCTATAATGACGCTGATGTCATAGAAGTAGAAAAGAAAGTGAAAAAAGTATTAAAAGACATCCACAGTGTTGCTCCAGAAGATGAAAGAGCAATAGGTTCATTTAATTTAGGTGAAATTTTTAATAAAGTACAAGGCTTTTCTAAAGGCTTAACATTTTTATCTTTAGTTGTAGGAATAGCTACCATATTTGCAGGAGTAATTGGTATTGGTAATATTTTATTAATTTCTGTAAAAGAAAGAACCAGAGAATTAGGCGTTAGAAGAGCGTTAGGTGCAACCCCTAATGAAGTTAAAGGACAAATAATATTAGAATCTGTATTTCTTACTTTGGTTTCAGGAATTTTAGGAATTATTTTAGGGGCTTTGGTACTTGCAGGTATCAACGCTGCCACACAAGATGTAACTGATTTTCCTTATACCAACCCAACAGTTCCAATACCATACATTATTGGAGCTTTATTAATCATGATAATTTTAGGAACATTAATAGGATTAATTCCGGCACAAAGAGCTGTTAGCATTAAACCTATTGATGCCTTAAGAGAAGAATAAAATAACTAAAAACATAAAAACCAAAATACAAAGCACATGAAAAAAATAGTAAAATACTTCTTAATTGCACTAGTAGTGCTAGGTGTAATTTTCGCTACTTCATTTTTTATTAAATCTAACAATAAATCTGCTGTTGTTTATGAAACTGAGACACCATTTAAAACCACTATTGAGAAAAAAACTGTTGCCACAGGAAAAGTTATTCCTGAGGACGAAGTAGAAATTAAACCCCAAATTTCGGGTATCTTAGAAACCATTTTGGTAAAAGAAGGTGAAAAAATTAAAGCCGGAGATTTAATTGCAAAAATTAAAGTTATTCCTAATGAATCTGCTCTAAATAACGCTATAGGAAGAGTTAAAAATGCTAAGTTCAACTTAGATAATGTTACGTTAGAATACAACAGAAATAAGCAGCTTTTCGATAAAGAAGTAATCTCTGCTCAAGAATTCAACAATATAGAATTGAGATTTAACCAAGCCAAACAAGAACTTAGCAATGCAGAAAATGATTTACAGATTATTCAGCTAGGAACAAGAGATGGTGGAGTTGCCAATACTAATATTAAAGCTACCATTTCAGGAACCATATTAGAAATCCCTGTAAAAAAAGGAGACCAAGTAATTGAAAGTAACAATTTTAATCCCGGAACAACTGTAGCCATTATTGCTAATTTAAGCAACATGGTTTTTGAAGGAAAGGTTGATGAAGCTGAAGTTGGCAAATTGAAAAAAGGCATGGATTTAAAAGTAAGCTTAGGGGCTATTAACGATAAAGAATTTGATGCAAAATTAAGATTTGTCGCTCCAAAAGGAATTGAGGAACAAGGTGCTGTTCAGTTTAAAATTGAAGCGGATGTATTTTTAGATTCTGCATTTTTTATTAGAGCAGGTTATAGTGCTAATGCTTCTTTAGTTTTGGATAAAAAAGAAAATGTGTTGGCGATAAGAGAAGCATTATTACAATTTGATATAGAAACAAACGAGCCTTATGTAGAAGTGGCTGTTGACGAACAACAGTTTGAAAGAAAAAATGTAAAACTTGGTATTTCGGACGGTATTAATGTGGAGATTTTATCGGGAATTACTGCTAGTGACAAGGTAAAAGTTTGGAACATAACCCAACCAACTAAAATAAATAGTAAATCTAACAGATAATAATTATGCGATTCAAAAAAATATTTATAGCTTCTGTTTTCATCGCTGTTCAATCCGGATTATTTGCTCAAGATACAGCAGAAAATAAAGTATGGACGCTAAAAGAATGTGTTGATTATGCTTTAGAAAACAATATTTCTATTATACAATCGGAGCTAGATAAACTCAATCAATACCAAGATGTAAAAAATGCACGAGGAAACTTTTTACCTAACTTAAATGCCTCTGCATCTCAATCTTTTAACTTTGGTTCTTCTATTGATGCAACAGGTTCAAGGGTTTCTGCAGATTACAGATCAAATAATTACAGCTTAAATTCTAATTTGGTGTTATTTGATGGGTTTTCCAACATTCATACATTAAACCAAGCTCAAATAAATGTTGCAGTACAAGAAGCAAATATCACAAAAATGAAAAACGACATTTCTTTAAATGTTGTAAACGCTTATTTACAAGTATTGTTTGCTAAAGAACAGATTAAAATAGCCCAATTTCAAGTTGATATTAGTATAAAAGAAGTTGAAAGAATTACCAACTTGGTTGATGCAGGCTTAGCTCCTAAAGGAGATTTATTAAATATTAAAGCAACTTTAGGTAGTGATGAACAAACATTAATTGATGCTCAGAATAATTTCGATATGGCCACACTAAGATTGGCTCAATTGTTACAACTTCCTGAAGGAACAATAGCAATTGAAGAAATTGAATTAAAAGACCCTAATAACAGTATTATTGCAAATGAATCAACAGTAATTTATGAAAAAGCTGCCATTTCTTTTCCTGAAATAAAAGCTGCCGAACTTACCATTGAAAGTGCCGAAAAGGGTGTGAAAATTTCAAAAGCAAATTATTTACCTTCACTTTCATTTAACTACAGCTTAAGCACAGTATATCAGCACAGACAAGGTTATCCGGATTTTTTTCCGCATAATGAACAGTTAGATAATAACCTCGGGCATTTTTTAGGTTTGTCATTAAACATTCCTATATTTAATAGGTTTCAGTTTAGAACATCTGTAACCCGAGCAGAAATTAATATGGAAAGAGCAAAATACAATTTAGAAAGTGAAAAGCTAAGATTGAGAGAGTCTGTTCAAATCGCTTATACAGATGCTAAATCAGCTTCAAAGTCGTTTGAAGCATCTAAAAAATCAGTTGAAGCACAAAATGAAGCTTTTAAATATGCTCAAGAAAGATTTCAGGTTGGCAATATGAATGCTTTTGATTTTAACCAAACCAAAAACAGATTGTTTACTGCTGAATCTCAATTATTGAGATCTAAATATGATTATACTTTTAAACTAAAAGTATTAGAGTTTTATTACGGAGTTCCTTTTGTAGCAGAATAATCAAACTCAAATTAGGTAGTTTTTGGTAACTTTGTTTTTCTAAAAAAATACAAATGAACGAAAAAGAAACGTTTTACAATAGCTTAAAAAGCAAATTAGAAGAGCAATTTAACTGGCCAAGTGTTTACATGTTTAAATTTATAATACCTGCCGACAATCATAAATTGGCTTTGGTAGAGGCGTTATTTGGCAAAGAGGCTGAAGTACTTACCCGACAATCGAAAACAAATAAGTTTATTAGCGTTACCGCAAAGGAAATGATGATAAATCCCGATGAAATTATTGAGGTGTATAAAAAAGCAGAAAAAATTGAGGGGATAATTTCTCTTTAAACAACTTCAAGTAATTATTCAAAAACATTTGCTACTCTTGTTAAACCGGGAATATTAAGTAGTTTAATATTTCTGCCTTCAACAGCAATAAGCTTGTCTTTTTTAAATTCTGATAGTAATCTGATAACCGATTCTGTGGCTGTTCCAACAATATTTGCTAATTCTTCTCTTGATAATTTTACTTGAATATTTTTTTCTTCATCTAATTCAAAAGTATCTTTAAGAATTAAAAGCGTTTCAGCTAATCTTTCTCTAACAGGTTTTTGAGCTAGATCAGTAATAATTTTTGCCGCCTCCCCTAACTCATGGCTCAACATTTTTAAAAACTTAAAATTAAAGTTAGGATTTTGAGCTATCATAGAAAAAATCTGATCTCTAGGTATAAAGCAAATAGTAGTATCATCCTCAATTGCAGTAGCAGAAGCAGACAATGGTTCTTCACTTAATAAAGCTCTATAACCAACAACATCTCCAGCTTTAGCAAATCGAATTATTTGCTCTTTTCCTTCCGAACCTATCTGAAAAAGCTTCACTTTTCCCTTGTTTATACAGTAAATTCCATTTGTTCTATTTCCTTCGTGAAAAACTACTTGTCCTTTATTATAAAAGTTACACCCTTTACTATTGTCAATTTCTTCAACTTGTTCATTACTTAAAGCACAAAAAACAGACATATGCTTAGAGCCGCATGTTTGACATCTCGGATGTTCTTTTTGATTTTTCATTTAAAAACGCACTAAAATTTTTACAAATATAAAAAATTAGCTGATTAATGTCATATTTTATCTTAAAGAAAATATTATAACTATGGCATGATATTCGTTATCTTTACAGCAATAAAAATAATTCCAACCATCTAAAATTATAACATTATGAAAAATTTAAAAATGATACTAGCCGCAACATTAATAGTTGCAGGAACTACAATGGTAAATGCACAAGATGCTAAAAAGAAAGAGTGCGACCATGCCCACAAAGCACATGCTGATCACTATGAAAAAGGCGAGCATGTAGAAAAAATGAAAGTCGAGCTAGAACTAACTGATGAGCAAGTTGCAAAAATTAAAGAAATTCATGCTAAAAGAGCTGAAGAAAAAAAAGCATTAAAAGACAAAATGCACGAATTGCACAAAGCTGAAAAAGAAGAAATAAAAGAAGTTTTAACCAAAGAGCAAATAGAAAAAATGAAAGCAATGCATCACAAAAAAATGGAGCATAAACAAAAAAGAACTAAAGCACCAACGGCTCAACCAATAAAAAAACAACCCTTAGAAAAAGAATAAATCAACATTAAAAGTTACAAAAAAGCTACCACAAAAAATGGTAGCTTTTTTTGTTTATTAGGCGTACTTTTGCACCTCAAAAAAATTAAGCTTTATGATAACTGTTCAGAATGTTTCATTACAATATGGAAAAAGAGTACTATTTGATGATGTAAATATAAAATTCACTGATGGAAATTGCTATGGTGTTATTGGTGCTAATGGAGCCGGAAAATCTACTTTCTTAAAAATTTTATCAGGAGAAATTTCGCCTAATTCAGGTTCAATATCTTTAGATAAAGGAAAAAGAATGGCTGTTTTAAGTCAAGATCACTCTAAATACAATAATGAAACTGCTTTGAATACCGTTTTGATGGGACATGAAAAGCTATGGAAAGTAATGCAGGAAAAAGATGCCATTTATGCTAAACCTGATTTTTCTGATGCTGATGGAATTAAAGCTTCCGAACTAGAAGCTGAATTTGCTGAAATGGATGGATGGAATGCTGAGGCAGATGCAGCATCTATGTTAAGTGATTTAGGAATTAGTGAAGATAAACACTATTTAACCTTAGAAGAACTTAGCGGAAATGAAAAAGTTAGAATATTACTAGCTCAAGCTCTTTTTGGAAATCCTGATGTATTGATTTTAGATGAACCTACCAATGATTTGGATATTCTTACCATCAATTGGTTAGAAGATTTCTTACTTGAATTTAAAAACACAGTAATTGTGGTATCTCACGACAGACACTTTTTAGATACCGTTTGCACTCAAATTGTAGATATTGACTTCAGTAAGATTAATTTATTCAGCGGAAATTATACTTTTTGGTATCAGGCTAGTCAGTTAGCTTTACGTCAAAAACAATCTGCCAATAAAAAAGCGGAAGAAAAGAAAAAAGAATTGCAAGACTTTATAGCTCGTTTTAGTGCCAATGCATCTAAATCTAAACAAGCAACTGGTAGAAAAAAAATGTTAGAGAAAATTAATTTTGAAGACATTAAACCTTCAACCAGAAGGTATCCTGCTATTATCTTTAACCAACAAAGAGATGCAGGAGACCAAATTCTACACATTGAACATTTAAGCAAAAACGGTTTGTTTAAAGATTTAAACCTAAATGTAAGAAGAGGGGATAAAATTGCTTTTGTTAGCAAAAACTCTATGGCTACAACCGCTTTATTTGAGATTTTAGAAAACAACCAAAAAGCCGATGAAGGTAAGTTTACTTTCGGACAAACCATTACCACAGCTTATTTACCTAATGAAAATGCTCATTTTTTTGATGGTAGCGACAATTTAATTGATTGGTTACGTCAATTTTCTGAGGAAAAAGATGAAGTTTACATTAGAGGATTTTTAGGTAAGATGTTGTTTTCAGGTGAAGAAGTTTTTAAAAAATCTGATGTACTTTCTGGAGGGGAAAAAGTGAGGTGTATGCTTTCTAGAATGATGTTGGCAGAAGGAAATGTGTTGTTAATGGACGAGCCTACCAACCACTTAGACCTGGAATCTATTACTGCTTTAAACAATTCTTTAATAGATTTTAAAGGAACTATCTTATTCACTTCTCATGATCATGAGTTTGTTCAAACCATTGCTAATAGAATTGTAGAATTAACACCAAACGGTTGTATTGATAAAGAAATGACTTTTGATGAATATTTAGAAAGTGAGAAGGTAAAGCAGCAAAAAGATCAACTGTATGCATGATGAGATTAAAAAGCCTTTAATAGTTACTTGTTAATGGTAAAACAATAATCGTCAACCAATTTAACTAGCTAATCAATATTGCTCTTTCTCATTAGGAAAATCTTGAGATTTAACATCTTTAATATATGCTTCTACAGAACCTTTAATTTCTTCGTACAAGTTATTATAACGTCTTAAAAACCTAGGACTAAATTCATGTGTTATTCCTAACATATCGTGTAACACCAAAACTTGCCCATCTACTCCATTACCGGCTCCTATACCAATAATTGGAATTTTAACTTCTTGAGCTACTTTTGTAGCCAGATGAGCAGGAATCTTCTCTAAAACAATAGCAAAACAACCTGCTTCTTCAAGCAATTTAGCATCTTCAATCAATTTATTAGCCTCCTCATCTTCTTTTGCTCTAACAATGTATGTTCCAAATTTATAAATAGATTGAGGAGTTAACCCTAAATGCCCCATTACAGGAATTCCAGCAGAAAGAATCCTTTCAATGGATTCTAAAATTTCTTTACCTCCTTCCATTTTTACCGCATGAGCCCCGGATTCTTTCATAATTTTAATAGCAGAAGAAAGCGCCTCTTTAGAATTTCCTTGGTAAGAACCAAAAGGCATATCTACTACCACTAAAGCTCTTTTAACTGCTCTTATTACAGAAGATGCATGGTAAATCATTTGATCTAAGGTAATAGGAAGCGTAGTTTCATGTCCTGCCATTACATTAGATGCAGAATCTCCAACCAAAATAACATCAATGCCTGCAGTATCAATAATTTTTGCTAATGAAAAATCGTAACCAGTAAGCATACTTATTTTTTCATTATTATGCTTCATCTCTTGGAGAATGTGCGTAGTAACTCTTTTTACATCATTAGAATGGATAGACATATTGAAATATTTAAAAATTGAATAACAAAGCTACAAATATTGTTTCTTTTAATGGAAAAATCCTAAATTTGTTGTTTAAATTAAATCTCTCATGAAAAAATTATTTTACATTCATATCCTATTTGTTATTTCAGTTTTTCTTTTTTCTTGCGAAACAAAAGTTAACCTTAATGCTGAATACAAAGACATTACCGTTGTTTATGGATTAATTAATCCAAACGACAGTATTCATTACATAAAAATTAACAAAGTATTTTTACCAGATGATGGTGTTAATGCCAATACGCTTGCTGCTAATCAAGAAAACTTTAATTATGCAGCAGACGAATTAACTGCTACTGTTGAAGAATATAGAGGAGACAATGGTAATTATGTAGGGAGTTACAATTTAGTGCGAACTGTTAATGAGGTTCCTAAGGATGATGGTGTGTTTGATAACTCTGTTAATGTTTTATACAAGTTTGTTGAACCTACAATAAACAGAAATAATGTCTATAAACTTAAAATTTATAACTCTAAATTAGATAAAGAAATTACTTCTGAAACGCTTATTGTTGGAAACAGTACGGTAACATCTCCTACCTTAAGTCAAAAAATGGCTTTTTGGATAGGAGCTCCAAATAACGGTGGTTTTGCAAATAGATCTATTAGTTTTACTACTGGAAAAAATGTTGGACGTATAGATGCTAAATTGGTTTTTAATTATACCAATCATTTTGTTGCGTCAAGCGGTATTCCTCCTCAACCACAAAAAGTTGTTATGAAAATGGGGGAAATAAAAGCTACCAATCCTGTTGATGGCAATGAATTAATAGAATGGACAATGGATGGTGCTACATTTTTTGACAACATTACAGCAACTGTCCCTACTACTTTACCCAATTTATCTCACAGAGAATTAGGAAATGTTGATTTAGAGTTTGTAATTGCAGGAACTGAACTAAATGTTTATATGGAAGTTGCTGAACCATCAAATACAGTAAATCAAAATAAACCAAGCTATACAAATATTACAAACGGTTTAGGTGTTTTTTCATCAAGAGAAACTTATAACTGGATATCAACAATAGACCCTAATACAGGTAACCTGAACCTTACTGCTCCAACCATAGAAAAACTTTCTGTAATGGGATTAAGTTTTTGTTTTGGAAATAGCTCTACATCAGGTTATATGTGTCCTCAATAAAAATAATAATATAAAATACTTTAAAAGCTACTCAAATGAGTAGCTTTTTTTTTGTAAAAACATATCAATTTTCAATTGTATCTCTCCCCTATTTTAAGTAAATTTGTATTACTTCATATTATTAATTTATGTCAACAAAAAAAGAAATATTGTCTCTTGATGAAATTAAATTATTAGTCAATACTTTTTATGATAAAGTTCGTGAAGATGATTTATTAAAAGACATTTTTAATAATGTAATTCAAGATAAATGGCCCATACATTTAGAAAAAATGTATCGATTTTGGCAAACTGTATTGTTAGAAGAACATACTTATAGTGGTAGTCCGTTTGCACCACATACAAACTTACCTGTTAATAAAACTCATTTTAATAGGTGGCTACTATTATTTAATGCAACTATTGATGAATTATTTACAGGAGAAAAAGCAGATGAAGCCAAATGGAGGGCAAATAAAATGGCAGAAATTTTTCAATTAAAAATAGATTTTTACAAAAAAAATTCTGCAAAACCTTTAAACTAATTTACCATGATACCGAAAAGCTACGAAACCGTTACCGAAGCAGTAAACGACCTTCAAAAAAGAGGCTACACAACCAACTTCTCCTTACTTACAGAGGTTGAATGTATAGAATGTAAAAGCACTTCTTTAAGATTATCTCCTGATGAATTTGAAATAGATGAAATATACAGGTTTGAAGGAATGACAGATCCGGGAGATGCCATGATTGTTATTGCCATTTCTTCCAAACAACATGATGTAAAAGGTTTAGTTGTTAATGGATTTGGTGTGTATGCTAGTTCACAAATTTCTAAAATAACTGAACGTTTGTAATAAATGGAAAAACCAAAACCTTTAAAAAGACACAAAAGTATAGTTCCACTAAGCAAAGATCATCATCAGGCATTATTGCTTTGTTGGAAAATAAGAACTGGTTTTAAAAAAAACATTGATGTACAGCGTATAAAATCTTATAGCGATTGGTTTTGGGAAAACCATATTCAACCACACTTTAACATTGAAGAAAAACATGTTTTTCCAGTTTTAGGTAATAATCACGATTTGATAAAAAAAGCCCTTACAGAACACAGAAGATTAAAAAGACTTTTTGAATCTGAAATTGATGTCAACAAAACCCTTAGTTTAATTGAAGAAGAACTTGAAAATCATGTACGTTTTGAGGAACGAATTTTATTTGGCGAAATCCAAAAAGTTGCTTCAGAAACTGAGTTAAAAAATATTGCCATTCACCACCAAGAGAACTTTTGCGATAATTGGGAAGATGAGTTTTGGAAATAAATTTTGTTAATAAAAATCAATCTTACTACTTGATAAAACACAAAAGATTCTTATACTTTGTAAGTAGTAAAAAACAACGATATGACGCACCTAAAAATAGGAGATAAAGCTCCTGAATTAAACATAAAAGACCAAGATGGCAAACTACATACTTTAGCAAATTACAAAGGCAAAAAAATAATATTATATTTTTACCCCAAAGATGCTACCCCAGGTTGTACTGCTCAAGCTTGTAACTTAAGAGACAACCACGAAAGTTTAAAAAAAGCAGGTTATAAAATAATTGGCGTAAGTGCCGATAGTGAAAATTCTCACTTAAAATTTATCGAAAAACAAAACCTTAATTTCCCTCTATTAGCTGATACTGATAAAGAACTGATTAAAAGATATGGCGTTTGGGGGGAGAAAAAATTTATGGGTAAAACTTACGATGGTATCCATAGAACAACATTTATTATTGATGGAAATGGAACAATTGAGGATATCATCACAAAAGTAAAGACTAAAGACCACGCAGCTCAAGTGCTATCAAATTAATAAAAAACTAACTACTAAAACTCACAACAATGGCAGAAGTAAACGCAGAAAAATTAAAAGCTCTACAATTAACTATGGATAGACTTGAAAAGTCTTATGGCAAAGGTATCGTAATGAAAATGGGGGATTCCCCTGTTCAAAATGTAGAAGTAATTCCAACTGGTTCTTTAACACTAGATATAGCTCTTGGTATAAAAGGTTATCCTAAAGGTAGAGTTGTTGAAATATATGGTCCTGAATCATCAGGTAAAACAACGTTAACCATTCATGCTATTGCCGAATGTCAAAAACAAGGTGGTATTGCTGCTTTTATAGATGCCGAACATGCTTTTGATCCAACTTATGCTACTGCCTTAGGTGTTGATATAGATAGTTTAATTATTTCACAACCAGATAACGGAGAGCAAGCCTTAGAAATTGCTGATAATCTTATTCGCTCAGGAGCTGTAGATTTACTTATTGTAGATTCTGTTGCTGCCCTTACACCAAAAGCAGAAATTGAAGGCGAAATGGGAGATTCTCAAATGGGACTTCAAGCAAGATTAATGTCTAAAGCATTAAGAAAACTTACTTCTTCTATACAAAAAGCAAACTGTTGTACTATATTCATTAACCAATTGAGAGATAAAATTGGTGTTATGTTTGGTAACCCTGAAACTACCTCTGGTGGTAATGCCCTTAAATTCTACGCTTCTATAAGAATTGATATTAGAAGAGCTACTCAAATTAAAGATGGTGAAGAAATTACAGGAAACAGAACTAGAGTGAAAATTGTAAAAAACAAAGTCGCCCCACCTTTCAAAAAAGCTGAATTTGATATTATGTATGGACAAGGAATTTCTAAAGTAGGTGAAATAATTGACTTAGCAGTAGATAATGAAGTTATTAAAAAAGCAGGAAGCTGGTTTAGCTATGGAGATACTAAATTGGGTCAAGGTAGAGATGCTGTAAAACAATTGTTACTAGATAACCCAGAATTAATGACTGAGTTAGAACAGAAAATCATTGCTATTATTGAGGAAAAATAACAATCCATTCGGTAGTTTTCTAATAAGATTTATATAAATTGAAACATATGTAAAAACATCTTAAAGACAAGTAAAAATTAAATGAACGAATTTTTACAACAATGGGCTGAAGCAGCATATACCAGTTTAGGATTTTTCTGGATGGCTATGTGGGCTTTTGTTTTGGGGTATGTTATCAGTTCAATGATACAGATTTTCATTACTGAAAAACGAATGCAAAAAGTAATGGGAAATAAAGACGGGAAGAGTGTCCTACTGGGTACTTTCTTTGGATTTATAAGTAGCTCTTGTAGTTTTTCAGCCCTAGCCACTTTAAAATCATTATTTCAAAAAGGAGCTAGTTTCGTTTCATCTATAGCCTTTTTACTAGCTTCAACAAATCTTGTTATATAACTAGGAATTATTATTTCAATCTTTTTAGGCTGGCAGTTTGTTGTTGGAGAATATATTGGCGGAATTTTGCTCATTCTAATTAGTTGGCTTCTTATTCGAATCATCAAACCACATAGACTAATAAAAAATGCTCGAAACAGGCTAAATGAAACCAAAGATGAAGGTCATCATGCACAAAAACCTTTAAATGAAAAAATAAAATCTACTGAGAATTGGGTCAAAGTTGGAAAACAATATGCCATGGAGTGGAAAATGGTTTGGAAAGATGTCACAGTAGGCTTCACAATAGCGGGTATTGTAGCTGCTTTTGTACCAGACTCATTCTTTCAAACACTTTTCATTAATACTGGTAATGGACAGCATTCATTTAATTTTTTAACATTACTTGAACATGTTATTGTCGGACCTATAGCTGCATTTCTAACATTTATTGGATCAATGGGTAATATTCCGCTTGCTGCACTCCTTTTTGGGAAAGGAGTAAGCTTTGCAGGAGTGATGGCTTTCATATTTAGTGATCTTGTAGTATTTCCTGTTTTACGTATCAATGCCAAGTATTATGGTTGGAGAATGTCTTTCTTTATATTGTTTTTATTACTTACCTCACTTATTGTCACTTCAATTTTGTTACATTATGGATTTGATTTACTAAACCTTATACCTGAACCAACCACAACAAGCATAACTGAAAAAGAACATTTTAAATTAGATTACACTTTCTTTTTAAACCTTGCATTTTTTGCATTATCAGGAGTTCTAATATATTTAGGATTCTTCAAAGGAAAAAATGTAAAACACCATAAAGAGATGGCACCAAAAAGTCCTATGCTTGAAAAAGGATTGAAATGGGCGGCTATTACAAGCTATTTATGGTTGTCAATTGGAATCATCTTGAAGTATCTGCTATAACGCTTCTTAGAAGAAATCATGAATCCCATATATACAACAATAGTTTCTATTTCACAACTACTAAGCAATTACTAATCATAGCAAAAAACTTAACAAAGAAAACTAGCCTTTTTAAGTAAATCAAAATTGAGAAAAAACATAAATTAAGGTTGATGTAATTTAATCGCTAATCACCTCCCAAATAAAATAAACACATTTTTGAGTAACTTTACCTCTTAAATTAAAAAAAATGAAACATCTATTTATCTTGCTTATAGCTGAATTTTGTTTGCTCAACATATTTGCCCAACAAAAAATTGATTATCCTGAAACTAAAACTGATGAAGTTGAAGAGGATTACTTTGGCATGCTAGTAAAAGATCCATACAGGTGGCTAGAAGATGATAATAGCGAAGAAACCATGAATTGGGTAAATCTTCAAAATAAAACTACTGAAATATATTTGTCTGAAATACCTTACAGAAAATACATTCACAAACAACTTACCAACTTATGGGATTATGAAACAAAAGGAATACCCAGTCATTACAAGAATTTTACTATTTTCACCAAAAACAATGGAAAACAAAATCATAGTGTTTATTATATTTTAAGAAAAGAATCTGATGTTGAGGAAGTTTTACTCGACCCCAACACTTTATCAGAAAATGGTTCTGTGGCGGTTAAATTTACTAGTGTTTCAAAAGATGAAAAATATTTAGCTTATGGCATTTCTAAATCGGGCTCAGATTGGACATCCATTAGGGTAATGGAAATTGCCACTAAAAAACTACTTTCCGACCATATTCAATGGGTAAAATTCTCAGGTGTTTCTTGGTATAAAAACGGTTTTTATTACAGTGGTTATGCACCGCCAAAATCAGGGAAAGAATTAGCTGCCAAAAATGAATTTCATAAAGTGTATTACCATGAATTAGGTACTGAACAAAAGAAAGATAACATTATTTTTGAAAGTAAAGAAAATCCTACCCGAAACTTTGGCGCTAGGGTTTCCGAAGATGAAAAGTTTTTAATTGTTAGTGCTTCGGAAGGTACAAGTGGTAATATTATTTATGTTAAAAACTTAGAAGAACCAACAAATAACTTTATTCAGTTTATCGAAAATTTTGATAACGAAACAAGCTTTATTGGCAATGAAGAAGATAAACTATTTTTTATTACCAATTACAATGCTCCCAACAAAAAAATTGTATTCACTACTATAGGACAATCCGCACCAGAACAATGGGAAGAACTTATTCCTGAAAAAGAATATGTTATTGAAAATGTAAGTATTGCTGGAGATAAAATATTTGTAAATTATCTTAAAGATGTTCAATCTAAAATAGAAGTATATTCTTTTGATGGTGAATTGTTAAAAGAATTAGATTTACCTGGTATTGGTATTGCTGGAAGAGTAAGTGGAAAAAGAACTCAACCTACTGCCTACTTTACTTTTAGCAGTTACATTTCACCTTCAAAAATCTATCAAATAAATTTAGATGAAGTGCAAACAGACCTCTATTTTGAACCTAAAGTTGATTTTAAAACCGAGGAATATGTTACCAAACAAGTTTTTTACGAAAGTAAAGACGGCACAAAAATCCCTATGTTTATTTCGCATAAAAAAGATATTGAATTAAATGGTAAAAATCCTTGTATGCTTTATGCTTATGGCGGATTTAACATTAGTGTAAAACCAACTTTTGATGTAAGTAAAGCTGTATTTATGCAAAATGGAGGCATTTATGCTGTTGCCAATATTAGGGGTGGTAGCGAGTACGGTGAAGAATGGCACAAAGCAGGTATGCTAGAAAACAAACAAAATGTTTTTGATGATTTTATTGCTGCTGCCAACTTTTTAAAGAATAAAGAATATACCTCAACAGAAAAATTAGCCATACATGGACGTTCCAATGGAGGATTGCTAATTGGTGCTGTAATGACTCAACAACCTAACATTGCAAAAGTAGCTATTCCTATGGTTGGTGTGTTAGACATGCTACGTTACCACCAGTTTACTATCGGCTGGGCTTGGGCGGTGGAATACGGAAGCAGTAAAGATGAAGAACAATTTCACTATTTGTACAAATACTCGCCATTACATAACCTTAAAAAAGCTGAATACCCTGCTACTATGATTGTTACTGGAGACCATGATGACAGAGTGGTTCCTGCTCATTCATTTAAGTTTGGTGCTACACTTCAGCAAGCAAATGCTGGAAAAAATCCAACACTTATTAGAATTGATACCCAAGGCGGACATGGAGCAGGAAAATCTAAAGCTAAATTGATACAAGAATGGACAGATATTTGGTCTTTTGTTTTTTATAATTTAGATATGAAACCTGTTAATTTTAAATAGCTGAATATAGACTATTAACAATAATTCATTAATTTAAAAAAAGAATGGGATAAGGTAGTAAGAAGAAAATAAGTTTAGCCTTACTAAAATTTAGTTTCTCTAGCGTCATTTTACTAAGTTACGTTCGAAATGACAACAGCTCCTTACAATTTCAAATTAATTTGACTATCTCTTTTGGTAAGTTTAAATTTAGGTTCTTCCATGTGTCTTAATTCTGAGGTAAGTAGTTTGTTATTGAGCTGAATAAACTCTTTCATCACAAACTTTTTAAGTTGTTTTTTGTTCTTTAGTAAATCTTTCAACTCAAAATCTGTATCGTCTCTGTTGACAATAATCAGGTTAAACAAATCTTCCACCAACGCAATTTCAATAGATTCTTTAAGTATGGGATTATACTTTTGAATTAGGGCTTTTATTTTTTCTTTTTCACCTAGAGTCATTGTACATTTATTTAACCAAATAACGCATCTTGCATCGTATATATTCCTTTCTTATTATGAATAAATTCAGCTGCTATTACTGCACCTTGAGCAAAACCTTCTCTGTTGTGAGCAGTATGTTTTATTTCAATATCATCTATAGGAGATGAATACGTTACTTGATGAGTTCCTGGAACATTTTCAATTCTGTGAGCTTCAATAAACAACTCACTTTTATCTGCTGATGGTTGTATTCCCCACTTTGTTTTAGCGTCTAAATTAGTAATAATACCTTCTGCCAACGTAATTGCCGTACCACTAGGAATATCCAATTTTTGCGTATGATGCACTTCGTCCATTTTCACTTCATAATCAGGGTGATTATTCATCAACTTTGCCAGCTGCTCATTCAATTTAAAAAATAAATTAACGCCCACACTGCAATTGGTGGCGTACAATATAGTCCCTTGATGTTGAGAACATTTTTGTTTTACGGCATCAAATTGATGATACCAGCCTGTTGTTCCTACAACAATAGGCACGTTGTTTTCTAAACAAATGGAAATAGATTTAACTGCATTTTCGGGAGTAGTAAACTCAATAGCTACATCAACATCTTTTAAATTTTCTGGGTTTAAATCTGCTGCATTATCCACCGTAATTTTTAATATTACCTGATGCCCTCTTTCTAAAGCAATTCTTTCAATTACTTGTCCCATTTTGCCGTAGCCTATTATTGCGATGTTCATGTTTGATGTTTGAAATTTGATGTTCAAATCTATGAATTTATTTTTAATCACTCTACAATTTTATGTTTACATTTAATTCTCTCACAAAGACGCAAGGGTACAAAAAATAGTTAATGGTTAAACGCTAAACTTCAAACCTTAACCCTTTAACCTAAAAACCGTATTTTCTTTCCTAAAACTATTGTTACCAATAGATATTGTATAATTTTGAAGCATGAACAAACTGAAGTTGCTTTTTAACTATCTCGGCTTTCTCTTAAAATCTAAGAATGAGTATGGTATTCAGTCTCCATTTGTTTTTGAGCTTTACACTCAAATTATTAAAGATGATCAAAAATATTATTGTTTTGATGATATTGAATCTATAAGAGCTATGCTTTTGCTGAGTAAACAAAAAATTAACGTAACTGATTTGGGAGCGGGTTCAAAAGTTCATTCATCAACAGAAAGAAGAATTGCCAACATCACTAAGTTTTCTTCTAAACCAGCAAAATATGGACAGTTATTATTTCGATTAGCCAATAGGTTTAAACCATCATCTATTATAGAAATAGGTACATCGGTTGGAATTAGTACCATGTATTTGGCTGCACACAACTCAAAATGTACGGTACACACCATTGAGGGTTGTCCTAACATCACTAAAATTGCGAAAATAAATTTTAAGAAAATAGGCTACAACAACATAAAAATTTACAATGATAGTTTTGAAAATGCGTTGCCAACTATCGTTTCTCAACAAGAAACGCTAGGTTTTGTTTATTTTGATGGTAACCACACAAAAGCTGCTACCCTCTCCTATTTTAATATGTGCGTAGAAAAGGCTTCCGTTAAAAGTGTTTTTATTTTTGATGATATTTATTGGTCGGATGAAATGAAGGCTGCTTGGAAAGAAATAAAAAAACATCCTAAAGTTACTACTACCATTGATGTATTTGCTTTTGGAATTGTATTATTCAACACCGATTTGAGTAAGGAAAATTTTGTATTGAGGTATTAATTCTTAAAAAGCAACATTTTCTTTTTCTCCTAAAAACTTAGGTTTGGTATTAAGAATATATACATCTATTACCGCAAGTGTTTTAGCCAAATACTCTCTCAATTGAGTTTTAAAAGCATATTTTTCGGGTGGATTTTGAGCAGCATAGGCAATGGCATTAATATGAAACTTGTTGGCGATAAACAAAGCTCTTTCTACATGGAAACGCTGAGAAATAATCACAAAATTACTTTGTCCGAAAACTTCTTTACACCTAACCACAGAATCTAAAGTTCTGAAACCTGCAAAATCTAAAGTTATAGCACTATCAGGAACACCTAATTTTACTAAAGCCTTAAACATTTGTCGTGGTTCGTTATATTCCAACAAACTATTATCTCCACTTACAATAATGTGTTTTATTTTTTTATTGTGATAAAGTGCTGCGGCAGCTTCAATACGGTATTTAAAGAATAAATTTGTTCTTCCTTTAATGGTGTATTCACTTGTACCAAGTAATAAAGCAACAGGATAATCCTCAGGAAAACCTTCTATCTGATTATGAATAGCAGCTTTTGTAGAATTAATAATTACGATATTGCTAAAGGTTACTAACAACACCAAAGCAACAACACCTATAATAAAAAACCCTACAACCTTTCTTCTTGTAATTCGCATTAAAATTTAATTTAACAGGCATAAAAAATTCCCATAAAATTATGGGAATTTTTATACTATTTGATGTTATTTGAACTATTTATTATTCGAATACTTCATCACCTAATTTAGTATTTATTTCAATAGCTGTAACAGTCATATCTAAGGTTTGTGGTCCAAAAGATTGTTTAGTTTTATGAGCAAACATAATTCCGTTTACTTCTTTATAGTCAGAAAGTTCAGAAATAACTGTAATTGGTTCAGGCATTTCCTCATTTTCTTGAACAGACATAGATTTTACTTTTAAACCTGAAGCTACATTAAACCATTCCGTTTCTGTATCGCCATTTGGTTTAGTTTGAATCATTTTATAAGCATCTTCACCATTAATTGGTTCAATACCTAATAATTCATAAGTAATTCCATGGTCAGCATATTTAGCATCTAAAAACATAATAGAACTTAATTTTAAATCCTCTAAATCATCTCCTGTAATATCTTTATTACCTTGCATGCCAGAAGCTTTTCCTGTTGTTCCATTAAATGCTTGTTTTTGAATTACCATTGTTCCCATAGTAATTGCATTGGCAAACTTATTTGGTGCTTTTTGGTAACGAGTAACATTAATAGATTGTCCTTGAATAGTAGCATCCATTCTTACCGTAATATCTTTAATTTTCTTTAATTTTTTATCTAGCGCTTTACCTTTAGCGACACCATATTTTGCTTCTATGTATTTATTCATAACTGTTTCAGCAGTTACACCTTCTGGAGCAGGTTTTAATGCTTCAACATAATCATTTCCATAAATATCATAATAATTAATTTTCTGATTAGCATCAAACTCAATAAGCTTGTCAGCAATTTTTTTGTTTCCAACCACTAAAATAATAGCATTGTTTGGAGTGATATATTTTTCAGCCATTTCTTTCACATCATCAATAGTTACTGCTGCAATCTGCTCCATATAAGTAGCGTAATAATCTACTGGTAATTTATATTTTTCAGTTTCTATGGCAAAACGAGCAATGGTTTGTGGGTCTTGTAAAGTGTATGCAAAAATTCCTGATGCGTAGTTTTTCATTCCTTGCAACTCTTCTGCTGACACTTTTTCATCGGCAATTCTATTTAACTCCACCATAAACTGAGTTAAAGCACTGTCAGTAACATCATTTCTCACTTTAGCATTAGCATTAAAATAACCCACTAATTCATCTGCACTTAACGTAGAGTAAGCACCATAAGTATAACCATGTTTCTCTCTTAAGTTCATAAACAACCTTGCTGTAGCACTTCCTCCTAAAATAGAATTAAGAATTCTTGTTTTAACAACATCCGGGTTACTTTTTTTAAGGTTTACAGGATAAGTAATGTTAATTACCGACTGAGAAGCTCCTTCTTTATGAACAAAAGCTACTTCTGTTTGTTTTGGTGATGTAGGCATTTTGTATTTATTTACTGGCACATCCGCTTTTTCCCATGCAGCAAAATACTTTTCAATTAATGGTTGAATTTCTTTTACACTTACATCTCCAACAACTGCTAAGTAAGAAACATTTGGTCTGAAATAAGTTTTGTAGTAATTTTTACAAGCTTCTAAAGTAACTTTTTCAACTGTTTCTTCAGTAGTGATTTCTCCGTAAGGATGTTTTTTACCATAAACTAGTACTGACCTAACATTTGCTGCAATAGCATCCGGATCATCTTTAGATGACTCTATTCCTGAAATGGTTTGCTTTTTTAGTTTATCCAGTTCTTCTTGTTTAAAATCTGAGTTTAACACCACATCAGAAAGAATTTCTAAAATTTTAGCTTGATGTTTTTTTAGTGATGAAGCATAAACACCATTTGCAGAAGTGCTTAATGTTGCACCAATAAAATCGATTTCTTCATCTAATTGTTGCTTGGTTCTGTTAGTTGTTCCTCTTTCTAATAACTGTCCAGTAATGTCAACATAACCTTTCATGTCACCTTCTAAAACAGGGTCAACATCTAAGCTTAATGAAAAAGCCACTTTAGGTAATTTATGATTTTCAACCACAAATACTTTTAATCCGTTTGGTAAAGTAAATGTTGCCGGTTGGCTTAAATTAATTTTTGGAGCAGGAGCAGGAGCAGGCACTTTGCTTCTGTCTAGTTTCTGTGCAAAAGCTCCGGTAATCATTGTTAATGATAAAATATATATGCTTAATTTTTTCATGTCTATCTTTTTAATTGTTTTGATTAGTTAATGATTTTAGCTATTAATTATTTTTCTTTAGGTAAATAATGTAAAACCACTCTATTATCTTTTCTGAAATATTTGTTAGCCACACGTTTTAAATCTTCACGAGTTACTTTCATGTATCTGTCAATTTCTGTATTAACTAAATTGGCATCACCATAATACACAAAATAGTTGGCTAAGTTTTCAGCAATTCCTTCTACTTTTGCATTTTTAGAAACCATATCGCTTTCAATTTGGTTTTTCATTTTTTGGAATTCTTCTTCAGAAATTAATTCATTCTGCACTTTTTCAACTTCTTTATCAATAGCTGCTTCTAACTCATCAACAGCTACTCCCATATTGGTAATCCCAAACATTAATGATAATCCTGGATCTTCAGTTGGAAAAGGGAAAGCTCCTACAAACAAAGCTTTTTGTTGTTCATCAACTATGCTTTTTTGCATTCTAGAGCTATTTCCTTGAGAAAGAATTTGAGCTAACATTTCTACTGCATAAGCATCAGGTGTTCCTTGTGCAGGTGTATGGTAACCCATCATTACTGCTGGCAACTGAATATTATCATAAACAGTATCTCTAATTTCTTTATTTTTAATTGGCTCTACAATTGTTGGTCTTTCAATCTTTTTTGTTCCTTTAGGAATACCAGCAAAATATTTATTTATCCATTGTTTCGCTTGTTTAATATCAAAATCTCCCGCAATAGATAAGGTAGCATTGTTTGGCACATACCACGTTTTGTAAAAATCTCTAAACTCTTCAATTTTTGCTTGATTTAAATGCTCTAATGAACCTATTGGTACCCATTGGTAAGGATGTTTTTCAAAAGCTCTTCCAAACATTTCCATTAAAAAAGAACCATAAGGTCTGTTTTCAAAAGATTGTCTGTATTCTTCTTTTACTACCTCTCTTTGTGTTTCCACACCTGTTTCATCAATTTTAGCATGTAACATTCTTTCCGCTTCCATCCACAAACCCAATTCTAATTGGTTAGATGGCAATATTTCAAAGTAAAAAGTTCTATCAAAAGAAGTATTAGCATTTAAAATACCTCCGTTAGAACTTACCATTTTCATGTATTCTCCTCTGCCAATATTTTCAGAACCTTCAAACAATAAATGTTCGAAAAAGTGAGCAAAACCTGTTCTGTTAGGATCTTCATTTTTAGAACCTACATGGTACAAAACAGTAACTGCAACAATTGGTGTTGATTTGTCTTGATGTAAAATCACATTTAAGCCATTATCAAGCTTAAATTGCTCAAATTTAATTTTGTTTGCCTGAGCATTAGCTCCTGTAACTACAGCTAAACACAGGGCTGTTGATATTAAAATTTTCTTCATAGTATAGTTGTTATTCATTAATATTTGAAATCTATTCAGCGAAAATAAGAATTATTCCTACTTCATTTATCACAAAATACATCAATGGTTAAATTTTATTATAAGTGGTTTGGAAGTTTAGTTTAATAGACTAAAAGTTTATGAGTTTAGTTTACCTATTGTTTAATTTCAAACTTCAGTCTTCTCACTTCTGATTATCAGTCTCTAACCTTATTTTAGCTTACTGTAATACTTACAAAAATGAGTAATCTCACATTTATCGCATTTAGGTTTACGTGCAACACAAATGTATCTTCCATGCAGAATTAACCAATGGTGAGCAATGGGAATAACTTCTTCAGGCAAATGTTTAACCAATTGTTTTTCAGCAGCCAATGGTGTTTTAGCATTGGTAGTTAGCCCTAACCTTTCGGCAACTCTAAAAACATGTGTATCTACCGCCATAGCCGGCTTATTATAAATAACACTGGCAATAACATTAGCTGTTTTCCTACCTACTCCGGGCATTTTTTGTAATTCATCTATATCTGATGGGACAACATTGTTAAAATCATTTACCAACATATTCGCCATCCCTACAATGTGTTTCGCTTTATTATTTGGATAACTTACACTTCTTATATACTCAAAAACTTCTTCCACATCGGCAATAGCCAACTCATTGGCATTAGGAAAACGCTCAAACAAATCTTTTGTAACTATATTTACTCGCTTGTCAGTGCATTGTGCCGAAAGTATTACCGCTACTAATAATTCATAAGGATTACTATAGTTCAACTCCGTTTCGGCAATGGGCTGGTGTTTACTAAAATAGTCTATAAAATGTTGGTAGCGTTCTTTTATTGTCATGGAAACAAAATTAGTTTATTCCATACATTTATTCCTAAAAAATAGATTGAATCTAATAAATTGAGTTATTTTTGAGCCTCATTTTAACCATTATGCACGATAGACATACAAATAGAGAACGATATTTTAACGAACAAGTTTTTACCACTACCAACTATGTTATTCCTTATTTAAAAGGCTTAATGGATATTACTCCCGAAACTACTGTTGCTGAAATTGGTTGTGGCGAAGGTGGTAACTTACTTCCTTTTTTAGACTTAGGCTGTAAAATTATTGGTATCGACCTTGCTGCAAACAAAATAGAAAATGCTAAAAAGTTTTTTGATAATCATCCTAATAAACAACTTGCTACTTTTATTGCCGAAGATATTTACAAAGTAAATCCTGCGGATTATCCCCAATTCGATTTGATTATTATGAGGGATACTATTGAGCATATTCCTAATCAAGAAATATTTTTAGAAAACCTCAAACAATTTTTATCTCCCAAAGGAAAAGTATTTTTTGCATTTCCTCCTTGGCGTATGCCTTTTGGCGGACATCAACAAATTTGCAGAAGCCGCTACCTTAGTAAATTGCCTTATTTCCATTTACTACCCAATTTTTTGTATGTTGGCATACTTAAAATGTTTGGTGAAAATCAGCAAACGATAGACTCCCTACTCGAAATTAAAGACACTGGAATTTCTATCAGTAGATTTGAGAAAATTGTAAAAAATTGTAATTATAAAATTGAGAAAAAAACTTACTACATGATTAATCCTAACTATGAAATTAAATTTAAGCTAAAAACCAGAATACTACCGGGAATAATGAATATTCCTCACTTCAGAGATTTTTTTACTACTGCCATGTATTGTGTTATTTCTAAGGATTAGATTTGTTTAGCCTCTCTCCTTTCTCTCCTTACGAAGCGTAGCGGAGATAAGGAGTCTAGCCTATTCTAATTTTACTAATACTGGATCCCTGATCTTCGTTACACTTCGTCAGGGAAGAAAAAATTATTTTCATTTTTATGGAATTTCGCTTTTAATTGCATCAACTTTGATGTAAAATTGCATTTATGAAGTTATTTATCCGAATTTTCATTTTCATTATTACACTGCCAATGGCGACCTTGTTTGCACAAGAGCAAGTAAAAGTTAGCGGAAAAATTCTTGATAAAACTACTCAACAGTCCATAGAAAATGTACACGTTAAGGTACATCATCAAAACATTATAAGTCGTACCAACAACAAAGGAGAGTTTGAAATTCGCTTTCAACATCAGCAATTTACTACTTTGGTAATTTCTCATACTTCTTACAATACCCACTACGAAGTAATCACCAACAATACCGATAGTATTTACCTCAACATTAGCTTAGAGCAAAAAGTAGTAAGCTTAAATCCTGTAGAAATTACTAGCTCCAACGAACCTATTCCTGTTTTTAAAAGTGTAGAAATAAATATTTTAGACTACGAATTTCATCAAGATAAATTTGTTTTTATAGCTTATGAAAAAAATCCTGATAAAGACAGCAAACTGTATTTGGTAGATGAAAATGAAGAAATTTTAGCTTCACATTTTATTCCTTGCACTCCAAAAGAACTTTATACCGATTACCTCGGGAACATTAACCTTATTTGTAATGATGCCATTTATCGCATAGAGATTATTGGCTATAACATCACTCTTTACAAATTACCGCTAGAAGATTTTTACCAAATGATAAAACCCATTGTTGACAGCACCGGAAATTCTCTTATTTTCTCTGATTTTATGCGCGATTTCCCCAAGTTTAAATACTATGCTTACAACACACAAGATACTTCTATAAGTGTGATAAGAGAGGTGGTTCATCATGATATGGAGTGGCAATACTTATATGAATACCATGATTTGAATAATGCCCAACGACAATTTGCCAAACGTATGGCAAAGCGTTATAAAAATTACGACAAACACGATATTGCCGCAATAATGACCGGATTTTCTCGCAACTTTTTATACGACCCCGTTTATGCTCCATTATTTGTGAGTAATGATACTTTACTCATTTTCGATCATTACGATAATTTTATTTGGAAATATACACAAGACACTTTGCTAACAGATAGCATTAATATTGATTACCACCAAGAAAAAAGCAATGGAAAATGGAAAAAACAATTGCTAATGGACGAGCTTAATGGAACAGTTTATGCCTTATTTATAAAGCAAGGATATTACCTGTTGAAGCACATCAATACCAACACAGGAAAGGTAGCCGACACTTTTCAATTGCAGCACCAATTTGTATCTAAAATAAAAATTAAAGATGGTTTTGTTTACTATACCTACAAACCTCAACAAACCCTACAAAAGAAATTTTTATTTAAAGAAAAATTGTAGGGAGTTATTTTTCAATGGGGTTAAAGTATTTTTTGTATGTTTGGGAAAAAATAAGTATGATGTTTTTCATACATATACAACAACATATTGATAGGTATGAAAAATATTATACCTATATACAAGTTGGCGGTAATAAAAAAGACACGACATGAATCAAAAAGTAAATTGGTTCTTTGACAAGGACACGAAATGGCAGAAAGAATATCAGAAATTAAGAACCATTATTCTTGGTTGCGGTCTTACTGAAGAGCTGAAATGGGGATGTCCCTGTTACATATATCAATCGAACAATATCGTTTTAATCCACGGATTTAAAGATTACTGTGCCCTACTTTTTCATAAGGGCGTATTGCTCAATGATTCTAATAAGATATTAATTCAACAAACTGAAAATGTCCAGTCTGCTAGACAAATTCGATTTACCAATGTTGATGAAATCAACGATTTAGAGCAAACCATCAAAGAATACGTGTTCGAAGCAATTGAAGTAGAAAAAGCAGGTTTGGAGGTCAAAATGAAAAATACTTCCGAATATGAAATGCCCGAAGAACTAATTCAATCATTTGAAAACAATCCTGAATTAGAAACTGCATTTTACGACTTGACACCTGGAAGACAAAGAGGGTATTTACTCTATTTCTCACAAGCAAAACAATCAAAAACCCGTAAAGACAGAATAGAGAAATTAATGCCGAAAATCTTTGAGGGAAAAGGATATAATGAAAGATAAAAATACTACCGCCAACAAAGCCTATACGCAATGCACTGTGAAACACTACTCATAGCCAAACCGTTAGGTCTCATCCTTCTCGAGCGCATTTGTAATGCGTTCGTTTACAAAACAAACAAGTCTAAAAAATGACAGATAAACAGGAGTACATAAAGACTAAAATTGAAATTCTAAGAACTGAATTGAAAAAGTTTATTATTTTCTTCGAACAAGGGTTTGATTATGATAAAATGATATATGAATACTGGAATGCTAAAGACGTTTTAGGACACATTACTTTTTGGCACGAGAGTTTTGCAAGGAATATTTCGGATTTAGGCAAGAATATTAAACCAAGTCCCTTAAAAGGAAAACTGTCAGAAGTTAACAAGCAAAGTGTTGAAACAACAAAAAACGAGTCAGTAGAAAACCTGATTAAACGATTGAAAGAAGCACAGAACACAATCGAAGAATATGTTTTTCTTGATAAGGTAAATCTGATTCCCTACAAAAAGGGTTCACGAGATTATTCAAAATTAGAGCATTTAGAAGTTGTATCAAATCACATTCGCAAACACCTAAAAGATATTTCAAAAAAATATAACACGACCTAAAAACCTTCCTTCTCGAGCGAATCTGTAATGAGTTCGTTTACAAAAAAATTTAGCTTCGCTGAACTTACGTTTCTCTAGCTGCATTTTACTAAGTTTTATATGTAAGTATTTATTGTTTTTAATTGGTCATATAGAATACGCCATACTGCCTTTGCTTATTTGCATGTTCTTCGGCTCGTGGCTATTTCGTTCCTCAACTTGTAAAAGGAACTGACGAACTAAGCAAGGGCAGAGGAAAAGATTTCTTTTGTTATGCCTTGCAAGGAGGAAGAAGGCGAAGCCAGTTACTAAAATAAATGACTGGTTTTTAATACAAGAATAGCTAAAGGGTTGGATTTTCAAACAAACTCTATTAATAGTGCATTCAAGCTCCTAAGTATTGCATACAAATAATTACTAATTTAGCAGCTTTAAAAATCATCTTAAATTCATTTTTCAATGAACAAAAATAACTATTGTGTAATTATGGCTGGCGGCATTGGAAGCCGATTTTGGCCTATGAGCAGAACTGCTCGTCCGAAACAATTTTTAGACATATTAGGTACTGGAGAAACACTTTTGCAACAAACCTTTAACCGATTAAAAAAACTTTGTCCTGAAAAGAACATTTACATTGTAACCAACGACAGTTATGAAACCTTAGTTTTAGAACAACTTACAGGCATAAACAAAAGCCAAGTACTATGCGAACCTTCCAGAAAAAATACTGCCCCTTGCATTGCTTATGCCAATTATAAAATTGCTACCCAAAACCCCAATGCTAATATTTTAGTGGCTCCAGCCGATCATCTTATTCTTAAAGAGGATGAGTTTTTACGTGTTGCCAATATTGCCCTAAACTATGCTGAAAACAATGATTGCTTAATGACTTTGGGTATTACCCCTACCCGACCAGACACAGGATATGGCTATATTCAATTTATTGAAGATGATAATAATGAAATTAAAAAAGTAAAAACTTTTACTGAAAAACCAAATTTAGAATTAGCCAAAGAGTTTATTCAAAGTGGCGATTTTACTTGGAATTCGGGCATGTTTGTCTGGAATTTAAAAAGTATTCAGAAAGCATTTGAAAATCATTTACCCACTATAACTCAACTTTTTGAAGAGCAAAAAACAGCTTTTAATACTTCTGAAGAAGTTAAAGCCATCACTACTATTTATGCTCAATGCAAAAACATTTCTATAGATTATGGCATTATGGAAAAATCTAAAAATGTGTACGTAATGAGTGCTGATATTGGTTGGTCTGACTTAGGAACTTGGGGTTCTATTTATACTCATTTACCACATGATGAACACGAAAACGCTGTAATTGGAAAAAATGTAATGTTATACGAATCTGAAGGAAACATTATTAATGTTCCTAAAGAGAAACTAGTAGTGCTACAAGGATTAAAAGACTATATAGTTGTTGAAGCAGATAATATTTTGTTGGTTTGCAAAAAAGAAGACGAGCAACAAATTAAACAGTTTGTTAATGACATCAAACTAACAAAAAACGAAAGATTTTACTAAAAACACCTCTTGAATTAAATGAGCGAAGAAAACGAAAATACAGAAAAAAAAGAGATGTCTTTTTTAGACCATCTTGAAGTGCTGCGTTGGCACTTGGTTCGTTCTAGCATAGCTATTTTAGTTTTTGCATCGTTGGCTTTTGTTTTTAAGAACATTGTTTTTGATGAAATTATTTTAGCCCAAAAAAATTCTGATTTTTTTACTTATCAACTTTTTTGCAGGTTCTCGGAATGGATTGGCAAAGGAGATGCCTTGTGTTTAGGCGATATTAAATTTAGTTTAATCAACCTTACCATGAGTGGACAATTTACTATCCATATCATTACTTCTATCATTGCCGGAATAGTTTTAGCTTTTCCTTATTTGTTATTTGAGATTTGGCGTTTTATCAGACCTGCACTAGAAAAAAAAGAACGAAAATATGCTACCGCTCTAATTTTTTCAGGTTCTACCCTATTTATGATGGGAATATTATTTGGCTACTATTTTATTTCACCGCTTTCTGTACAGTTTTTAGGCAATTACCAAGTAAGTGAGTTAGTTGAAAATCAAATTAGTATTCAATCATTTATTTCAACAGTAACAACCTTAACTTTAGCTTGCGGATTGGTTTTCGAATTACCTTTATTGGTTTATTTCCTATCTAAAATGGGCATTTTAACTCCAGAAGTAATGCGTAAATACAGAAAAATAGCCATTGTGGTAACGCTTATTTTATCAGCAGTAATAACTCCTCCAGATATAACTAGTCAAGTTTTACTTACAATTCCACTGCTTTTGTTGTATGAATTCAGTATTTTTATCTCTAAAATGGTAAACAAAAACAACTAAACTTAATTTTTATTAATGATTTTACGAGCAGAAAATATTATTAAAAAATATGGAAAAAGAACAGTTGTTCAGGGAGTTTCCATAGATGTAAAGCAAGGAGAAATTGTTGGCTTACTTGGTCCTAATGGAGCCGGAAAAACCACATCATTTTATATGATTGTAGGCTTGGTTCAACCAAATGAAGGAGAGATTTTTTTAGATGATAAAAACATTACCAAACTCCCAATGTACAAAAGAGCTCAAATGGGAATTGGTTATTTGCCTCAAGAGGTATCAGTTTTCAGAAAGCTGAGTGTTGAAGATAATATTAGTGCCATTTTAGAAATGATGGACTTAACCAAAGCACAGCAAAAAGAAAAACTAGAATCGCTAATAGAAGAATTTGGCTTAGGTCATGTTCGTAAAAACTTAGGACACAATTTATCAGGAGGAGAAAAAAGAAGAACAGAAATAGCTCGTGCATTAGCTTCCGACCCTAGTTTCATTTTACTTGACGAACCTTTTGCAGGAGTTGATCCCATTGCTGTTGAAGATATTCAGAGCATTGTAGCTACATTAAAACAAAAAAATATAGGTATTTTAATTACCGACCACAACGTACAAGAAACACTTAGTATTACTGATAGGGCCTATTTACTTTTTGAAGGGAATATTCTTAAAGCGGGAACAGCAGAAGAATTAGCAGCAGATGAACAAGTTAGAAGAGTTTATTTAGGCCAGAGTTTTGAATTAAAAAGAAAAGTTTAATTCAACCTAACCCTAAACTTGTAGAATATTGTTTAATTATATTCCATTAGTTCGTCTTTTAATTCCTTTTATAATAGGAATTATTTTCGCCATTTATATGCCGGCAAGTTCAAGACTACCCCAATATTTGTTTTTGGGTTTTGTAGTTAGCTATATCATACTTTTCTCCATCAAAAAAATTAATACTAATTATAAACTTAGGTGGATTTTTGGTGTGCTTATTTATGGTAGTTTTATGTTAGCTGCTTATAGTCTAACCTCCATTAAAACTAGTCAATCTCATTCTTCTTATCAGTTAGATGATTCAGATAACAGATTTATTATTGCTGAAGTTATTGAACCTACCGAAGAAAAAGCCAACTCTGTAAAAGCAGTAGTAGAAATTATTGGTTTAAAAACTAACAAAGAATGGAAAACCACCAATGGTAAATCTATTATTTACCTACAAAAAGACAGTTTAGCAAAATATCTAAAATTAGGTAACATCATTTCTTTTGAACCTGTATTAAAAGATGTTCCAGCACCAAAAAACCCACATGAATTTAGTTTTAAAAGGTATTTATCTTACCACCTTATTCACCAACAGGCCTATTTACGTAGTGAAAATTGGAAAATTATTCATCAAAATAATGATATCTCTATTTTCGCTTATGCTAGTAATATTAGAAAAATGCTAATAAACAAACTAGAGGAAATGGGTGTTAAAGACAAACAGCTTAATGTTGCATCAGCACTTATTTTAGGTTATAAAAATGAAATTGATGCTCAACTAAAAAGTGCCTACTCTAGTGCGGGAGCTATGCATGTGTTGGCAGTTTCTGGACTTCATGTTGGAATAATTTTTCTTATACTAAATCAGGTATTTCAATTTTTTAACAAAATAAAATATGGCAACTACATCAAAGGAATTATTATTATTTTATTTTTATGGGCTTACGCACTTTTAACAGGCTTATCTCCTTCAGTAATGAGAGCTGCAACAATGTTTAGCTTTATTGTGGCAGCAAAAACCACCAATAGCAATGCTAATTTCTTTAATACGCTAGCTGCTTCCGCTTTACTACTACTCATCATCAATCCATTTTTATTAATGGAAGTTGGTTTTCAGCTTTCATACCTTGCTGTAATTGGCATTGTTGTTATTCAACCTTGGATTTACAGTCTTTTTTACACAAAATGGTGGCTATTAGATAAAATTTGGGGACTCACAGCTGTCTCTATTGCCGCTCAAATAGCTACTTTCCCTTTAGGATTGTATTATTTTCATCAGTTTCCCAATTATTTTATGCTTTCCAATTTAGTAGTAATTCCGCTGGCAATTTTAATTTTATATTTAGGAATAATTACGCTTATTGCTTCTCCCATCCCAATTATTGGCAGTTTATTAGGAAAAATACTCAACATGATTATTCTCGGTTTAAACGAAGCTGTTATATTTATTGATAAAATTCCCTACTCACTTACACAAAATATAAAGTTTAATTTACTGGATAATTACTTGACTTATCTTGCTATTATTTTAATTATCCTTACCATTCATTATAAGAATTTAAAATACTTTATGGTGAGCATTGCTTGTTTCATCATTATTTTTAGTTTTCGTTTAAAAGATAATATTTACCAGATAAATCAAAAATATTTAACTGTTTATAATATTCCTGGGCATTCTGCTATTAATTTAATTGAAGGAAGTGATAATGTATTATTTTCGGATATAAAGCTCATGGACAATAAAAGTAAACTGATGTTTCATGTGCAAAACAATTGGATTCAAAAAGGTGTTGAATCCGAAAAAATTGTAACCCTAAACAAATTAACCGATAGAAATCAGCTTTCTACTTTGTATATTACTGATAATAAAAACCTGTTTATTAAACGTAATTACCTCCAATTTTTTGATGAAAGAATGGCAATTATCCCTCCTGATTTTCAATTAAAAAATATTGAAAAACCTTTATCACTTGACTTGCTAATCATCACTAAAAATCCAAAATTTTCTATCCAAGAAATAATACAAACATTTAACCCTAAAGAAATTGTTTTAGATGCTTCTAATTCCAACTATATTTCTGAAAAATTAAAAACAGAAGCAGATGCACTAAACATTAAATGTTGGTCAGTATTAATAGATGGAGCTTATATCAAACACATTTAATTCTTTTTTAAATCATAAAAAATCACTACATTTATCCCCTAAATATTTAAAAACTTATGAATACCAAAAGATATTATAGCCTATTATTGTTAAGCATCAGTGTAACTCTTTTCTCATGTACAAAAACTGATTTTGATGAATTTGAAGTTGCATCTGGCAATGCAGATTTTAGTAATTATGTAGCTGTAGGAAACTCTCTTACACAAGGTTATCAGGATGGCGGTTTGCATAATGAATTAGGTCAGCACGAAAGTTCATACCCTGCAACCCTATCCAAGCAATTTAAACTGATTAATCCAAACTTAACTTATTTACAACCAACAGTTCAAGGAAATGGTTCGGGTTATATTCACTTAAAGTGGGAAAATGAGGAGATAAAAGTAATTAAAGTTTATGATTCTGAAAGAAACGACAATCATCCTGACGCTATTAAAAATGACCCATCATGGGAGACTTGGGGGAACAAATCATTAAAATACAACAATTTGGGAGTTTCAGGTTTTAAATTAGCCAATGTTGTAGGTGGCGGAAATACTTCTGCTTCAGTCAACTATTTTGTGAGTAATGTTAACCCTTATGCCCGTTTTTTAGATTGGGGAACAACTACCAATAAAATTAGCTATTTAGACCACATCAAAAACAGTAATGCTACTTTTTTTACTAATTGGTTAGGAAATAATGATGTTTTAGGTTGGTCAACAGCAGGTGGAGATGATGGTTATGAAGCTCAGTTTAATGAATATTTTTCTAAACTGACTGATGTAACAGAGTTTAGTAATAAATACGATTCTGTTTTGTTGGCGTTTAAAAACATGGGGGCAAAAGGTGTTTGTGCTACCATTCCTGATGTAACTTCAATTCCTTACTTTAAAACTGTTACCTTAGATGCTATTGGTGGCGATGTATGGATTACTGAAGGTCCATATTCCAATAATCCTGGAAATGTTAGAAAAGCAACAAACGAAGACTTAATACTGCTAACTGCTTCAGATGAATTAGCTATTGGTAACGGGTTATCGCAAAATAAACCACTAGACCATACTTTTGTTTTAGATGAAGATGAAAAAGCAATTTCTCAAAGTAGAGTTATCGCTTACAATAACATCATTCGTTCTATGGCAGCCTCTTATGGTTTTGCTGTTGCAGATATGTATGAGTTTATGAGAGATTTAGAATCGGGATTAGTTTTTGATGGAGTTGATTTTTCTCCTGAGTTTATTGCTGGAGGAGTTTTCTCTCTTGATGGCGTTCATCCAAACTCAAGAGGATATGCAATAATTGCTAATAAATTTATTGATGTTATTAATCAACATTATAGTTCTACTATTCCGCAAGTAGTTGTAGGTGATTACAGAGGTGTTACTTTACCGTAGCTGCCTCGTTTAATATCTTTTTGGTAGATTTCACCCTCAATAATAGCAAAAATCCTATTACAAAAAATACAATTAGAATTAACACCGATGATCTAATATCAAACAATCCTTCTATAAAACCGAAGAAGAAAGTACCTATTACTACGCCTGTTTTTTCCAAAATATCATAAAAACTAAAATACGAAGCATGATCTTGTGTTTCGGGCAACAATTTAGAATAGGTAGAACGAGATAAAGATTGAATTCCGCCCATTACCAAACCAATTGAACCTGCAATAATGTAAAAATGTAAAGGCAAATACACCAAGCTATATGCTGAAATACATATAATTATCCAACAAAAAACTACAAACAACAAGGTTTTTATATTACCAATTTTTTTAGATAGAAAAGCCATGCCCTGAGCCCCTGCAATGGCTATAAATTGTATTACCAAAATACTCACAATTAACCCTGTTTGCATTTCTGCATCACTACTCCATTTAATTTCTTTAGTTCCAAAAAAAACAGCCATTAACATAATGGTTTGAACTCCCATACTATAAACAAAAAAAGCAGACAAATATTTCTTTAAATTGTATTGATGTTTAAGCTCTTTAAAAACTTTTTTAAGTTCATTAAACCCTTTTAAAAACCTATTTCCTTTCGGACGTTTATTATAAACATTGTTGGGCAACGCCATAAAGGTAAACTGAGCAAAGCCTATCCACCAAACTCCGGTTATCACAAAAACCCACTTTACAGGTATATCAAAACCCTGTAGCAATACCAAACAAACAATTAATAACAATGAACTACCTATATAGCCTAACGAAAAACCTTTTGCACTTACATTATCTTGCAAATCGGGCGTTACAATTTCGGGCAAATAAGCATTATAAAAAACCAAACTTCCTGAGAAACCAATACTCGCCAGTAAAACAGGCAACATGCTTAATTCCAATGCATTTTCAGCATCAAAAAAATATAAACTGATGCAAGAAAGAGCTCCTAAATAACAAAAAAACTGTAAGTACTTTTTCTTATTTCCAGAATAATCTGCCATACCAGAAAGTATAGGAGAAAGTACTACCAACAACATAAAAGAGAAAGAAATCACATAAGAATAAAGCTCTGTATTTACGAAGGTTTTTCCGAAAAAAACAACTTCTTCTGATGTAGTTTTTTCATAAAAAATAGGGAAAATGGCTGTTGTAATAATTAACGCATACACGGAGTTGGCCCAATCGTACATTGCCCAAGCATTAATTATTTTCTGGTTGTTAATTTTCACTATAGTTGTTAAATATCATTTTACGAAAGTAAAACTAAGCAAAAACTTGTTTTATGAAGAAATAATAAAATTAAACTTACGTTTAGTAGTTTTTAACACAATTTATATTAACCAAGCAATTTCCATCTTAATTTCTTTGAGTATATTTGCCGCTATGTTTAAGAAAAACAGTTTATACCTTCTATTTTTACTAATGATTTCATTAGGTTGTAGCAAGTATCAGAAAATACTTAAAAGCTCGGATGTTGACCTAAAATATGAAGCTGCACAAAAATATTATGATGAAGGAAAATACGATAGAGCTATTCCGCTTTTAGAAGAATTAATTCCTTTGTTAAGAGGAACTGATAGAGCCGAAAAAGTATATTTTCTTTATGCCTATTCCAACTATCAATCTAATTTACTGTATGCTGCTGCTTACCATTTTAAAAAATTTGCAACTACCTATCCAACTAGCAAACATGTAGAAGAAATGTTGTTTATGCATGGATATTCGCAATACTTATTATCTCCAATACCCGAATTAGACCAAACAGAAACCTATAATGCTATTAACTCTCTTCAAATGTTTATTAATACTTTTCCTGAACACAATTTAGTTGATTCTAGTAATGTATTAATGGATAAGTTAAGAGTTAAATTAGAAACTAAATCTTACCAAAACGCCAAACAATATTTTAAAATACAAGATTATAAAGCTTCTATTGTTGCTTTAGGCAATCATATAAAAGATTATCCAGATACTAAACACCTAGAAGAATTGGTATTTTTAACCCTAAAATCTCACTACTTATTAGCCATAAACAGTATTAAAGAAAAAAAATTGGAAAGAATTGGTGATACTATCGAAGCTTATTATAACTTTGCAGATTCATATAAAGAAAGTAAATATTTAAAAGAAGCTCAAAATATTTACTCCCGTATGGAAGAAGAACAAAATAAAATTAAACTAGAAAATTTATAACAAGATGAATTTTAAAACTACCAACGCAGAAACAACTACAATTACTAGAGATTTACAAGCTATTGAAGATGTTACAGGAAACATTTACGAATCTGTTGTAGCTGTTGCTAAAAGATCTAACCAAATTGCTGTTGATTTAAAAGAAGAATTAATTGGTAAAATCAATGAATTTGCTTCAACAACTGACAACTTAGAAGAGGTTTTTGAAAACAGAGAGCAAATTGAAATCTCTAGATTTTATGAGCGTTTACCAAAAACAAATGCTATGGCTATGAAAGAATTTTTAGATGATAAATTATTCATCAAAAATCCTGATGCCGATAAAGAATAACTAACATGCTAAAAGGCAAAAATATTCTCCTTGGTATTACCGGTGGAATTGCTGCCTATAAAATACCTCTTTTAATCCGTTTGTTGGTTAAAGAAGGTGTTCATGTAAAAGTTGTAGCAACACCATCAGCATTAGATTTTGTTGCCCCTCTTACTTTATCAACACTTTCTAAAAATCCTGTTTTAACTACTTTTAAAAACGAATCGAATAATTGGAACAACCATGTAGAGTTAGCCCTTTGGGCTAACTTTTTTGTTGTTGCCCCTGCTACTGCCAACACCATAGCCAAATTTGCAAATGGTGTTTGTGACAATTTCCTACTGGCTTGTTATTTTTCAGCCAAATGTCCTATTTTAATAGCTCCGGCAATGGATTTAGATATGTACCAACATCCTACCCTAAAAACCAATTTAAAGCAATTAGAAAAATTTGGAAACAAAATACTAAATGCTCCATCAGGCGAACTTGCTAGTGGACTTAGTGGTGAAGGAAGGATGGAAGAACCTGAACTTATTTTTGAAGCTATTAAAAATCATTTTGAAGCTTCTCTCCCACTTAAAGGAAAAAAAATATTGATTACTGCAGGTCCGACTGTCGAAAAAATTGACCCTGTAAGGTTTATTAGTAACTTTTCTACTGGAAAAATGGGCATTGCACTTGCTGAACATGCTGCCAATTTAGGTGCGGATGTTAATTTAGTTATCGGACCAACAAAAGCAAGTTCTTCGGAACTAATAAACAGAGTTGATGTTGTTACCGCTGAAGATATGTACAATGCCGTTCATCAATATGTAAAAAATGCTGATATCATTATTATGGCAGCAGCTGTAGCAGATTTTACTCCTGCAACAAGCAGCGATAAAAAAATAAAAAAAACAGAACAAACTGCTAAAACAAATGAACTGGTTATTCAACTAAAGCCAACAAAAGACATTTTAGCTTCGGTTGGAAAAATCAAAAATAAAAACCAATTGTTAATAGGTTTTGCCCTTGAAACACATGACGAACTTAAGAACGCCAAAAATAAATTAGCTAAAAAGAATTTAGATTATATTGTTTTAAACTCACTAAATGATAAAGGTGCTGGGTTCAATCATGAAACAAACAAAATAACGCTAATAGATAAAAACAATAATGTTAAAAATTTTGAGTTGAAGTCTAAGGTAAAAGTTGCTGATGATATCTTCAATATAATTTTAACTAAGCATTTTACTAAAAAATGATTCAACAAATAAAAATAATATTATTTTTTTGCTGCATAAGTTCTTATGTTGTTGCAACTGCTCAAGAACTTGATTGTAAAGTACAAATTAACTCTTCTCAGGTTCAAGCTACTGATAAAAGTGTTTTTGAAGTTATGGAGAAAACCATTTTTGAATTTATGAATAGTCGAAAATGGACAAACCACATTTATCAGCCAAACGAAAGAATTGAGTGTTCTATCTTAATTAATGTAAATGAGATGGTTTCTGCTACAGAATTTAAAGCTACAATTCAAATTCAATCTAGAAGACCAATTTTTAATACCTCTTACAATAGCACCTTGCTCAATCATATTGATAAAGAATTTGACTTTAGGTTTAATGAGTTTGATAATTTACAATATTCTGAAAATTCGCATATATCTAACCTTACTTCTGTATTAGCTTTTTATGCTTACATCATTATTGGTTTAGATTACGATTCTTACGAATTAAAAGGTGGTACTCCTTATTTTTTGCAAGCTCAAAAAATTGTTTCTAATGCACAAGGTGCTGCCGAGCCAGGCTGGAAGGCTTTTGAAAGCAACACTAACAGATATTGGATTGTGCAAGACTTACTTCATCCAACACACGAATCGTTAAGACAATGTTATTACGAATACCACCGCTTGGGTTTTGATGAGATGGCAAAAGACGTAGCCAAAGGAAGAGCTAAAGTATTAGAGAGCTTAAAACTTTTAGACAATGTTTATAAAGCCAAACCAGGAGCTTTTCATTTGCAGGTTTTCTTTAACTCTAAAGCCGATGAAATTGTAAACCTCTTTAAAGATGGATTAGCCAACGAGAAAAATGAGGTAATTACACTACTCGATAAAATAAATCCTATGAATGGGAGTAAGTATAAAGAGATTAGAAAGTAAGTAATAGTCGTTAAGTTAAACCTCAAACCTTTAATCTTCAATCACCTTATAATCTTCTACACTAATTCTCAAATTTCTATTAAAAACATGTATTTTTGAGTTAGAAAATTTAACTTTAAAAAAAAATCATGTTACAATCGCTTGTAATTAAGAATTATGCTATAATTGAACAACTTCAGCTCAATTTTAACAATGATTTTACTGTGATAACAGGAGAAACCGGAGCAGGAAAATCTATACTTTTAGGAGCTTTATCACTAATTCTTGGTCAGCGAGCAGACACTTCCGTTCTCAACGATAAAGAAAAAAAATGTGTGGTAGAAGGAACTTTTAATGTTTCCGAAAAGTTGGTTGCTCCATTTTTTAAAAACAACGATTTAGATTTAGATTTTCCTATTATTGTTAGAAGAGAAATTAGTGCTAATGGTAAATCCAGAGCTTTTATAAATGATACGCCTGTAAACCTCAACACCATTAAAGAACTATCCTTAACACTAATAGATATCCATTCTCAACATGAAACCTTAGAGCTTAATTCATCTGATTTTCAAATTGAAGTGATTGATGCATTTGCTAATACTGATGAACTTCTAAAACAATATAAACAGTATTTTTCCGAATATCAAAAACTACAACAAAACTACCAGCAATTGCTCCACATCGAAAATGAAGCAAAATCTGATTTAGACTATCTTTCTTTTCAGCTAGATGAATTGAAAGTACTAAAATTACAACCCGGTGAGCAAGTCGACATAGAAAATCAGTTGGATATAATTAATAATGCAGAACAAATTCTAACTACCATACAGCAATCTGGAGACATGCTTTTAAATAGTGATGATAGTATTATTTCTAGAATGAATACCATTACGCAAAACTTCTCAAAAATTAGTCATTGTTCAGAAAACTATACACAGCTTTTAGAACGATTAAACACTGTTTTAATAGAATTAAAAGACATTGCTAGGGAAATTGATGTAGAAAATGACAGCATAGATGTAGATGCATCTAAATTAGATTACCTGACCAACAGGTTAAATAATATTTATGCTCTAACACAAAAACATAGAGTAGCAAATTCTGACGAGCTAATTGAGTTGGAAAATAAACTCGAAAATCAATTAAACGATATTAATTCTGCTGAAGAAAAATTAAAGCACCTAAAACAAGCTATAGAAAAAAGTAAAGCAGCACTTTTAATCGTTGCCGAGAAATTATCTGCCAAAAGAAAAAGCATTTTTAAAGCATTAGAAAAAAACATTATTGACAACCTTAAGGGTTTAGGAATGGGTGATGCTTCTTTTAAAATCGAGCATCTCATCAACAACGATTTTTCTAGTACGGGCATAGACCAAATAGATTTTATGTTTTCTGCCAACAAAGGAATGCCATTAAAACCTTTACACAAAACTGCTTCGGGTGGTGAACTTTCTAGGTTAATGCTTACCATAAAAGCTATTTTAGCTAAGAACTCTTCTATTCAAACCATTGTTTTTGATGAGATTGACACTGGAGTTTCTGGAGATATAGCCTATAAAATGGCTGCAATTATGGGGTTGATGAGTGAGAAAATTCAGATTATTGCCATAACCCATTTACCACAGGTTGCTGCAAAAGGGGATACACATTTTAAAATTTATAAAGAAAATCATCAAAACAAAACACTTACTAAAATGAAAGTACTTGTTGGTGATGATAGAATTGATGAAATTGCAAAAATGCTTAGTGGAAAGGAATTAACTGGTGCAGCAAAAGAAAATGCACGTCATTTATTAACTGTAAAATAAGCAGAAAAAGAAAAAAGAAAACCTTAAAGGTGTAATTAAGTCCTAATCTTTAGCTTTTATTTTATTAATCTCACTATATTTGTAGCATTAAAAAGTTTTTATAAAAGAAAGAAAAATGTCTAATAATTTATTAAAAGGAAAAAAAGGAATAATCTTCGGAGCCTTAAACGAACATTCAATAGCTTGGAAAGTTGCAGAAAGAGCCCATGAAGAAGGTGCAGAGTTCATATTAACCAATGCACCTGTTGCAATAAGAATGGGAGAATTGGATGAATTAGCAAAAAAAACAAACTCTGATGTTATTCCTGCAGATGCAACATCAATTGAAGATTTAGAAAAGTTATTTGATGCTGCAACGAGAAAATTCGGCAAAATAGACTTTATTCTTCACTCTATAGGTATGTCATTAAACGTAAGAAAAGGCATTCACTACACTGAAAACAATTATGAATATTATATGAAAGGAATGGACATTTCTGCTATCTCTTTTCATAAAGTAATGAAAGTTGCTATGCAAAAAGATGTAATGAATGAATGGGGTTCTGTCTTAGCTCTTTCTTATATTGCCGCACAAAGAGTTTTCCCTAATTATAATGATATGTCTAATGCAAAAGCTTTATTAGAATCTATTGCAAGAAACTTTGGATACCATTATGGAGTAAATAAAAAAGTAAGAGTAAACACTATCTCTCAATCGCCTACAGCTACAACAGCTGGAAGTGGTGTTAAAGGATTTGATGCATTTATTAATTATGCTGAAGACATGTCTCCATTGGGTAATGCAAGTGCATTGGCTTGTGCAGATTATTGTATTTCTCTTTTTTCTGACTTAACAAAATATGTAACCATGCAAAACTTATTTCACGATGGAGGTTTCTCTAATGTTGGCGTAAGTCAAAAAGTAATGGATAAGTTTATGTAATTTTTAATATCCTAAAAATATAACTCAAAAAAAAGCAACTTAATTAAGTTGCTTTTTTTTTGAGTTATATTGTGGTTTTCACTAACTATTTTAGAATGACCTATTACTTTATTTTACCACCAACTTTTTAGTTTGTTTTTGACTACCAGATACAACAGTAACAAAATAAAAACCAGGGTTCAATTTTTCATTAAATCTTACGGTTGAATAATAATCATCCATTTGTAAATTTTGTTGATGTACTATTTTTCCTGTTATATCTGTAATTATTAATTCTGAAATATCCTCAGAACTTTTTAATTCCATATAAACAAACTCCCCTTGACTTGGATTAGGGTAGATAATTAGTTGGATAGGACTTGTTCGGCTTTCAACATATTGAATTTCATCATCAGGTATACTTATTCTAAAACTAGATGGGGTCGTTACTTGACAAACTTTACTATATTCTCCTGTAATATTATTAACTATAGCTTTTACCTTTATATCATAAGTAGTATTAGGTTGTAAAGAGTTTGCCCACCACGACATTCTAATACTTCTAAATGGAAGATTTATTGTTCTTATATAAGCTAGTGATGTATTTGATATTTCAAATATATAATTAGTTGCATTTGCAATCGGTTTAGCATAAATTACGGAATTAATATCGTTTAATGATATTCCACATTGAGGATCAATAACTGAAGTATTCCAGACTGGGTTACTATAAGTAGTAATTGCACAAGATGCTCCATAATAACCATAATCGCACCTACCTTGCTTAGCTTTAACTCTAACATTATAAGTTGTGTTTGGAAGAACTCCAGGAATATCAAATAACCTAATCCATCTAGCATTGTACCACCATGGGGTAGTGTATGTAAATCCTAATGAAGTATTTGTTACTTCAAATTGATATCCTGTTGCATTATTAACAATAGTTGAATATATGATACTGGTCGCACTAGACAATACTTTTCCACAGTCATAATCTCTAATACGTGCTGTATCTAAAACTACTCCAGTTGGAGCACTTACCGTAATATAAGCAGATTTTGTTTCAATGTCGCTACCACCAGCATTAGTTGCTGTTAACTGTACTTGATAGGTTCCTGCCGTATTATAAGTTATTGTTGGATTTTGTGCTGTTGAACTTGATGGTGTTCCCCCTGCAAATGTCCAACTCCACGAGGTAGGTGTATTGCTACTTAAATCTGTAAAACTTACCGTTTCTCCTTCACAAATATTTTTAGGAGTTGCGTTAAATTCAGCTACCGGTGCTGAACCACAAGGTGCTATCGTTACACTTGTGCTACTTAACCCTCCATTTCCGCATGTATTACTTGGCGTTACCGTTACATTTCCACTACTTGTTCCATAATTTACTGTTATTCCTGTTGTT